>NZ_JANUEZ010000001.1:0-578838 GCF_024807925.1 Bacillus sp. JUb11
TGTGTGGGAGGCCTTTTTCATTCAATCTCATCCATCATCATTACGATGAAAATAAAAAAGATTGTAGAAAAACATGAGTTTCTCTACAATCTGAGAACCGGCGATATCGCCGGTTCTTTCAGCGTGTAGACAAACCCTCGCATTCTTTGTCAGTCCTGCGTGCTGGTGCTCACGAATGCCAAATTCGCTCCGCTCCAGTACTCGTCCTTCCTAGGGTTGCAAAGGTTTTCTATCACGCTAAAAAGAAGACAAAGGGCTAAAATCAAGTTCATGTTAGCCCTTTATCAACAAAATGAAAAGAACCGGCGACCGCCGGTTCTTTTTGTTATATGGAAGTTCATTATTCGCTTATGATGATATTTTTACTTTTTTTCTCGTTGTTTCCCATTTGCCTCTGCTTGGACTATGAACAAGATCGTTATAGGCAAGCACGTTTAAGTCTCTTTGGATGGTTCTAGGTGTGATCCCGAATTCATCAACCAGTTCTTGTGTCGTCACAAGACCTTTCTCTTGAATGAACATATAAACTGATTTTATTCGAGTCATCATACGGTTTGTTGAAGGTTTCAAAAAACCACTCCCTATCAATAAGATCGGATGGACTTGACTAACCACAACTTACTACACTAAAACTGCGACATAAGGACATGCAACAATGGTAAATGTTCGTGTTTCTTAATGTTTTATTCTATTATACACGTTATTATGCATCTAGTTCCACCAAAAAGTCAACTTTACGTGTTTTTAAACTTGTCTTCATGAATGAAATTATGGTATATATCATGATTTGAATCCGGTTACAACCCAATAAACACAAGGCGTATAAAGAAGTTTACCACTTAAGAAAGATCAAAAAATAAACACAGAAAATTTACAAAATAAAAAATCATTCATACAAAAAAGACACATTCAAATGAGAAATGTGTCTTTTTATTTTGGCTATCCTTCTAAGAAAAAGAGCTGCAAGAAAAATAAGACGGCAAAAATGAGCACAAGAATATGCACTTCTTTCCATTTTCCTTTTGCCAGCTTCACAAGTGGATATGAAATAAATCCTAGTGAAATTCCTGTAGAGATGCTAGATGTCAGCGGCATGGAAAGAATCACAAGAAAAGCAGGAAATGCTTCGTCAAGCTCATTCCAGCGAATACGTGACACTGAATTCATCATCAAACAGCCGACAATGATTAAGACAGGTGAAGTGATGGACGGCAAAGACGAAATGGCTTGAACGAGCGGACCAAAAAACAAAGCCACAATAAACAATGCAGCAACGGTTAAAGAGGTCAGTCCAGTTCTTCCGCCAGCAGCAACTCCTGATGATGATTCAATGTAAGCTGTGGTTGGGCTTGTTCCAAACATTGAGCCAATTGTCGTCGCAGCAGAGTCAGCAAGTAAGGCTCTGCGTACTTTTGGGAGATGACCATTTTTCATTAAACCTGCTTGTTCCGCAACCCCGATCATTGTTCCTGTTGTATCAAAAATCGTCACAAGTAAAAAGGAGAAGACAACAGCATACAAGTGATGGGAAAACACATCGCCAAACGCAGCGAATGGATTTGTAATCAGCATTCCTTCAGGCAGTGCTGGGGTATCCACTAACACTTTAGGAAAATGAAGCTGACCTGTTGCAAGTGCAATTAACGTGGTTGCTAACATGCCGATAAACAGCGCTCCATTCACTTGAAGAACCATCAATATGACAGAAATCATTAAACCAACGAGTGTCAAAATGACAACAGGTGAGCTTAAATTGCCAAGCTTCACAAGATTTTGTGGATCAGCAGTGATGATTCCAGACTGTCTTAGCCCAATGAATGCAATAAATAATCCGATACCTGCTGTAATCCCGTACTTTAAATTATCTGGAATCGCCTCAATGAGTTGTTTTCTAAGGGATGTTAACGATAAAATAATAAAGAGTATTCCAGCAACAAATACCGCACTAAATGCTGTTTGATAGCTGAGACCTCCACCACCGACAACAGTGACGGTGAAATAGACATTCAGCCCCATACCTGGTGCAATGGCAATCGGATAGTTTGCAAAGAGTGCCATCCAGAGTGTACCGACAACAGCAGCGATAATGGTTGCAGTAAAGACTTGGTCAAAAGGAATGCCTGCATCTGAAAGGATTCCTGGATTGACGGCTACAATATATACCATCGTAAAGAATGTCGTCATACCAGCGAGTAATTCTTTCTTTATATTGGTTTGGTTCTCTTTTAACTGAAACATAAAATCCTCCATTTACGAACATTATTACAAAACACTTAATATAATATTCGCTTTAAGGGTGGATTGCAACCTTTTTTCAAGGAGGAATGGAAAAATGAATTGGGAAGCAGAAGTCATACGAAAAAAAGACAGTTTGATTCAGGATACACAATCTTTTTTACAAATTGAAAGTGTCTTGGATGAAGAAGGCGGCACAGCAGGAAAACCGTTCGGTGAAAAAGTGGATGAGGCTCTTCAGTATATGCTCAAAAAAGGGCAGGACGAGGGCTTCAAAGTGAAAAATGTTGATGGTTATGCTGGTCATATTGAATATGGAGAAGGCGAAGATATCGTCGGTGTGCTATGCCATGTGGATGTCGTGCCTGCGGGAGACGACTGGACAACCCCGCCATTTTCAGCGGACATAAGAGAAAATAAAATCTTTGCAAGAGGAGCCATTGATGATAAAGGGCCGACCATGGCGGCGTTTTACGCATTGAAAATGTTAAAAGATGCCGGTCTGCCGCTGTCGAAAAAGATTCGAATCATCATTGGCACAGATGAAGAAAGCGATTGGAGATGCGTCGATCACTATTTCAAGCATGAGGCGATGCCGCAAATTGGGTTTGCGCCAGATGCTGATTTTCCAATTATTCATGCTGAAAAAGGGATCATAGATGCCATCGTATCCTTTACATACGAACAATCAGAAGAAAACAAGCGTTACATCCTTAAGCAATTCACATCAGGCATGCGTCTCAATATGGTCCCAGATGAGGCTCGCGCGATTGTGGCAGCAGCAAATGATCACGATGCTGAAGCCTTAAAAACGGCTTTTGCAGCCTATCTTGCGGAAAATCAGTTAACCGGTGAGACAAATCATACAGCAGATGGACTGACATTCACATTAAAAGGTGTATCAGTTCATGCAATGGAGCCGGCGAATGGCACAAATGCGGGCATTCATATGGCGAATTTCTTATGTGCGCATGAATTAGATGAAAGAGGGCTCGCTTTTACATCACAAATAAATGCTTTATTTGATCAAGACACAAGAGGACAAAAACTCGGCATCGCTTGTAAAGATGATATTAGTGGTGACTTGACCTTGAATGTTGGCACAATCCGCTATTCGCAAAACGAAGAAGCGAAGCTTGGGCTGAATGTCCGCTATCCCGTGACAGCGGACGGTGAGGAAGTCAAAAAAGGGATTGAACGAATAAAAGGGGCAGCGATTGAGAAATTTGATGACAGTCCTCCTCATCACGTCTCAAAAGACCATCCACTTGTGAAAACATTACAGCGCGTTTACGAAGAACAAACAGGAGATCCTGCCCATCTTATTGCAATAGGGGGAGGAACGTATGCAAGGTCATTAGAAGCAGGCGTTGCCTTTGGTCCTTTATTCCCAGGAAGACCTGATTGCGCACACCAAAAGGATGAATATATCGAAATCGATGATTTACTAAGAGCAACTGCGCTATATGCACAAGCCATGTATGAATTGGCGAAATAAAAAAGGAAAGAGAAGAGGGGATTCACCGTGAAAAAAATGTTCTTATGCTCTTCATTCAAAGACAGCTATTCTCTCTTGTCTGACTTTGCAGGCGGCACCTTAAAAGGAAAAAGTGTGACATTCATTCCGGTAGCCAGTGAAGTGGAAGAAGTCACGCACTATGTCGATGCAGCAAAAGAAGCCTTTCATCAATTAGAAATGCGTATAGAGACTGTTCAGCTGACCGGGCAAACAGTTCAAGAGATCACACAGATCATTAGGAAGAATGATGTCATGTATGTATCTGGCGGCAATACCTTTTATTTGCTGCAAGAATTAAGAAAGCACGGGCTCGATCGTGTATTGAAAGAAGAGATCGGCAAAGGCAAGCTGTATATCGGAGAATCCGCGGGGAGTATTATCATGGCGCCAAGCATTGAATACATCTCACTGATGGATGATCAGGAGAAAGCGCTAGAGTTATCTTCCTTTGAAGGATTCAATGAGATCAACAGCTATCCGGTACCGCATATAAACAATCCTTATTTAGGTGAAGCCGCGCAGCATATCATAGAGAAAGATCAAAATACGCTCTCTTTATGCCCGCTCACTGATGAACAAGTTTTACTTGTGACAGGCGAACAGACTGAGGTCAAGACGGTCTGAGTTGTTCCTTTCAGCGTGTAGACAAACCCTCGCATTCTTTGTCAGTCCTGCGCTCTGGTGCTCACGAATGTGAAATTCGCTCCGCGCCAGTACTCGTCCTTCCTAGGGCTGCAAAGGTTTTCTATCACGCTGAAAAGAAGACAAAGGGCTAAAATCAAGTTCATTTTAGCCCTTTGTCAACAATCTGAAAGGAACAGGAGCATATGCCCTGTTCCTTTTTTAATCTTGAAACACATCACTTGATAAATAACGTTCACCCGTGTCTGCTGTCATACAAATGACAATGTGATCCTTTGGCATTTGCTTGGCTGCTTCAATGGCTGCATAGCATGCCGCGCCAGATGATGGACCGACTAAAATACCTTCAAGACGGGCGAGCTTTCGTGTGATGTCGTAAGCATCTTCATCACTCACTTGTACAATCTCATCATACACCTGTTCGTTTAAAATTTGTGGGATAAATCCTGGACTTGTGCCAACAAGCTTATGTTTGCCAGGTTTCCCGCCTGATAAAACAGGAGACCCCTTTGGCTCTGCCACATGTATCGTCAATTCCGGGAATGCTTTTTTGAGTTCCTCTCCAGTGCCTGTAATGGTTCCGCCAGTTCCAGCAGTTGCGACAAAAGCGGCAAGCGGCTGTCCAATCTGTTGCACTGCATCAATAATTTCTACAGCCGTTGTCCCTCTATGAGCATCGGGGTTCGCACCATTGTCAAATTGCATGGGAATAAAGCTGTTAGGAATTTGAGCAGCTAATTCTTCTGCCTTGCGAATACAGCCTGGCATTTTTTCCTCCCCCGGGGTTAAGACGACCTGTGCGCCGTATGCCTTTAAAATATTGATTCTTTCTTGGGTCATCGTATCAGGCATGATCAGAATGGCTTTGTAGCCTCTTGCAGCAGCGTTCATCGCTAAGCCAATTCCTGTATTCCCGCTTGTTGGTTCAATAATCGTTGCCCCTTTTGTGAGCTTTCCTTGTTTTTCTGCCTCAAGGATCATATTGTAAGCAGCCCGATCTTTTACACTTCCGCTAGGATTAAATGATTCCAGTTTTAAATAAATAGCAGCGCCATGTTCTGGCTGAAGGCGCTGTAATTTTACAAGTGGTGTATGACCTATTAATTCAGCTATATTTTGTGCAACCTTCATCATGTGACACCCTTTCTTCTCATTCCGCATTACTTTAGTTATACTATCATCAATGGGGATTCGTAAAGTTTGTTAAAAAGGACAGGTGAAAATATGGCCGAAAGCCGTCATTATTTTATCGGGATTCCAATCCCTGAACAACTCGCGAATCAAATGAAAGCGGATATAGACAAGAGGAGCGGACTTTCCTTTCAAAAATGGACAGCACCCATTGATTATCATGTCACCCTTGTGTTTTTAGGTGCGATTCCAGAGGACCGTTTAAATAAGATTTCTGAGCTACTTGCACAGCTGTCTCCTGAGGTGTCTGCTTTCCCGCTCAAGCTGAATGAAGTAGGGATATTTGGCCAAAAGGAGCGGCCGAGAGTCTTTTTTGCAAAGCCTAGTGAAAGTAAGCCATTGATGGATCTAAGAGAAAAGGTGAAAGCAGCCGTTTTGACAGCAGGTCATCCTGTCGAAAAGAGACCCTTTCATCCACATATGACGATTGCGCGCAAATGGAATAGGGAACAGTCCTATATAGAACAAGCACCCTTACGGAAAGAACCATATTCGATGGAGGTTTCTAGTATCGCTTTATTTGAAATCCGTCTAAAAGAAACCCCGCGTTATCACGCGATCAAACAATTTACACTACATAAATGATTCTAGAGGTTGGAGTGAGCAGCAGATGGCGCAAATTATTAAAATCCAAGATTATATATCACGATATGAACAAGACCCGCATCATTACATCAATCAGTTTATTCGGTTGAAAAAACAAAGATGGGACGAGTTAAAAAAGGCTTCCAAAGAGCAGGTGCAAAAGCAGGCTGACCAAGCCATCGAGCAAGCACCTGAACAAGAGGAAGAAAAGAGAAAGAAATTCTCCTTAAAAAGAAAGCAAAAAGAAGCCGATATGAAAAAGGAACGGGACCTGAGTCTTTTTAACGAGCCAACAGATATAGAACAAGGTGTCTTTACAAACGTTCCTACCGATGAAACGAAGCTGATTCACTTTTTTAAAGATCATCTTTACGATGTTCAGTTAAAATGGGCCAGCTCGACGATCTCTCATATTTCAACTGTCTCCCATCACATTCGCTATGATGAAAAGCTGCGGATGCTTGCAAGGCAGCTGCCAGATTCTTATTTTGTGATGTACAAGCCGGTGCTGCTCATTCAAAAAGCTGAGATGGAATTGTGTCCAGTGCTCATTACACCGCTTGAAGTCATCTGTTTATCTTTCTTAGAAGCAGAGCCAGACAGCGTATATATTGGATCGAAGGAACGTTTTTGGGAAAAGCGGGCGACGGGAAAAGCTGTTCAATCCGTTTTAAACCCTTGTGCAAGCCTTCTTCGCTCTGGAACTGTTGTGTCAAAAATTTTACAGCAAAGTGGTGTAGAGCTTCCTGTGAAAAAAATACTCATCAGCCGCACCTCGTATATTGATTTGCCCGAAGTTCCATTCGGGATGGAGGTTGTCGATAAGAAGAAAGCGGAGGATTGGTTTGACAAGCAGCGGAAAAACACGGCGCCGACAAAGCACCAGCAATTCAAAGCGACAAAGGCATTGCTCGCTTATGGTGAATCAGACAGCAAAAGAAGGCAGGAATGGCTCGATTAAAGGCATATCAAGGTCACCAAAAAATGAGACCTGAGTGGAGCTAATATATGAATGAATGGTACTTTATCGTCAATCCAGTAGCAGGACAAGGAAAAGGACTCCGCACTTGGAGAAGCATAGAGAAAGAATTACAAAAGGTAGAGATCTCATACAGATCGTTTCTTACCCAGCATGAAGGACATGCCGAAGTTTTGGCGAGACAAATTAGCGCTATGCAAGACGACAGATTGAAACGGCTGATCGTCATTGGCGGTGACGGCACATTTCATGAAGTACTGAATGGTTTAAAAGAAATTGATCATGTGCAGCTAAGCTTTGTCCCAGCAGGTCATTGGAATGATGCTGCGAAGGGGCTGGGCATCCAGCGTCATGATGTGATCAAAGAAGTGAGAAAACAAAAGAGGATGCTGACGAAAACATTTTCTCTCGGTTCCTTTCAAGATCATGCAGAAAGTCCGCAATCTGTTCTTTTTCTCAATCATATTGGTGTTGGTTTTGATGCGCATGTCTTGAAGAGAACGGTCCATTTTAGAGGGAAAAAGTGGCTCAACCGACTCAAACTCGGATTTATCATCTACCCGCTGTCCTTTCTACATTCGTTATGGTCTTTCAAACCGTTTGACCTTGCTCTTTTTATTGAAAATGAGAGAAAAGTTTTTCGCCAAGTGTGGTTTGTGATCGTATGTAATCACCCATATTATGGAGGCGGGCTGGAAGCAGCGCCGGAAGCAAGTGCGAGGCAATCAGGATTTCAAACAATCGTTGTCACGGATTTGAATCCATTGAAAGTCCTCTTATTTTTAAGTGCAATGGTTTTTAAAAAGCACCTTGTAATGGAGGGAGTCACCCTTTTTCAGCATGAAGAAGCCTACTTGGAGGCAGATGAAAAAATCCTATTTCACGCTGATGGAGAAGTGATTGGCGCCACTCCAGTGTTTGTTAAGGCTAGTGAGCGATCGTTAAAATTAC
The DNA here is from genome assembly GCF_024807925.1 of Bacillus sp. JUb11. Lineage (NCBI taxonomy): Bacteria > Bacillati > Bacillota > Bacilli > Caryophanales > Bacillaceae > Bacillus > Bacillus sp. JUb11. The sequence goes on from NZ_JANUEZ010000001.1 coordinate 8,103, forward strand.
GTGGCTAAGAAGCAGCCAGTGTGCGCACGAGCAAAAGAAACATGAAAAAAGACTTCCCTTTTCATAAGGTTCTTGTCCTGTTTTTCTAGTTTTGCTTGACGAGTATAAGAAGGTAGCGATAAAATCTATAGGACGGCTATTGTTTAGCATCTCATTCTCAATAGCTGTCCTTTTTGTTTTTATGATCATATAAATAAAAAATAAACAGCCAATTGATCTCAATCGGCTGAATTTTGTCGACTAAAAAAGCATGATTTAAAATATTTTAAGAAATGATGGGTTGAAAATTGATATGAACTGGTTGGGACAAATATTAGGTAGCGAATGGCACATCTCTCCTGCTGGAGGCGCTACAGGAGATGCGTACTTCGCAACACACAATGACCAAAAGCTATTTTTAAAACGCAATACGTCACCGTTTCTTGCGGTTTTGTCAGCTGAAGGCATTGTGCCGAAGCTTGTCTGGACAAAACGGATGGAAAATGGGGATGTCATCACTGCGCAGCACTGGCTGAGCGGCAGAGAGCTGAAGCCAAAGGACATGAATGACCGTCCTGTAGCGGAGCAGCTAAGAAAAATTCATACATCAAAAGAGCTGCTCGATATGCTGAAACGATTAGAAAAGCACTCGCTTGACCCGGCATCGATCTTGATGCATCTCAAGGCATCGATCTTAAAAGAGCAGATTGACTCACATGATATCACGCGCGCCATCCAGTATTTAGAGAAACATGTGGAGGCAGTTCATTTCGAGGATAAGGTCGTATGCCATTGTGACCTCAACCATAATAATTGGCTGCTGACAGATGAAAACCAGCTCTATTTAATTGATTGGGACGGGGCAATGATTGCGGATCCAGCGATTGATCTTGGACCGCTCTTATACCATTATGTTGAAGAAGAGAACTGGGAAAGCTGGCTCTCTATGTATGGTGCTCCGCTGACCGACAACTTGCGAAAACGCATGGCATGGTATGTGCTGGCTGAAACCGTCTCGTTTGTCGTTTGGCATAAAAGAAAAGGAAATGAAAAGGCGCAAAAAGAAGTGCAAGCCGAGCTACATGCACTCTTAAAACGGTTAAACATCCATTAAGACAGTGGAATGTTCTCGAGCCAGTCAGATAGATGCGATTGATGCGCTTCGATATGTGCATCAATTGAACTGACAGAGGTACCTTTTTGGCTGTAATCATAAATATCTGTTAGTAGCTGACGAACGTCAGCATCCAAATCTTCTTTTGCCAGCATTAATTGAATCACGCGTCCCACCTGTTCATATTCTGCAACAGTCCCGCAGCAATCCAGCTGGTGATCAGTTAAAATATCTTTGATTAATTGAAGCTGATGTTGGCGGTTTAATCCCATACGTATGCTCCTTTCAGGGCGTGTCATTTATGTGGTTAAACTGTGCATTCAGCTTTGATTTTATACATGAAGCAGACCAGCCCAATTAGCAGCTGGTCTTTTTCATATGTGCGGATAAGATGCTGTCTTGCGGCTCTTTATGTTTCATGGTATCTTGATAAAATGTAAAGAAAATAGAGGTGTATCAAATTGAGAATGCGACATAAACCATGGGCGGATGATTACTTAGCTGAAAATGCTCATATTGCTTTAGCCAACCCTGAACAATACAAAGGGAATTGGCATGAGCTGTTTGGAAATGATCATCCAATCCATATAGAAGTCGGTACAGGAAAAGGGAGCTTTATTGCCGGAATGGGCAAGCTTCATCCTGAGATAAACTATATCGGCATTGAATTATTTAAAAGTGTCATTGTGACGGCAGTCGATAAAATCAAAGAAACAGATGTAGAAAACGTAAAGCTTCTAAACATCAACGCAGAGACACTGACAGATGTCTTTGCGGAAAATGAGATTGATCGGGTGTATTTGAACTTCTCTGATCCGTGGCCAAAATCAAGGCATGAAAAACGTAGGTTGACGTTTAAAGCCTTTTTAAAGCGATATGAACAGATCCTCCGTCCCGGCGGTGAATTACATTTCAAAACCGATAACCGCGGACTATTTGAATATTCCTTGAAAAGTTTTTCGTCTTACGGACTCCTTTTAACATATGTGAGCCTTGATTTACATGAGGATGGTCTCGAAGGAAATGTCATGACAGAATATGAAGAGAAATTCTCTTCCATGGGACAACCGATCTATCGATCAGAAGTAAAATTCCCTGAATAACAAGCGAACAAAGCTGGCTGCAACGAACGATTGCGGTTAGCTTTTTTTGATAAAAAGATTAGCACATGCGATTTTCCTTTGTATTTGCTACGATAGAAAAAGGAGGGATGACAGCAATGGAGACAATGAAAATAGGTGAAATGGAACTGTTCTGGTTAAATGGGGGAGATACACACATGGATGGCGGTGCCATGTTTGGCGTGGTGCCAAAGCCATTATGGTCAAAAAAATACCCTGTGAATGATCGAAATCAAATTGAATTACGGTGTGATCCAATGCTCATACGGTGGAACGGTCTTCATCTGTTAGTAGATTCCGGCATCGGGTCAGGGAAGCTGACAGAGAAACAAAAACGCAATTATGGCGTCACAGAGGAAACGAAAATAGAAGAATCACTTGCGGCTCTCGGTTTGCGCCCATCTGATATAGATTACGTCTTAATGACTCATTTGCATTTTGATCATGCAAGCGGGCTGACAAAACGTGAAGGCGATGAGCTCGTGTCTGTTTTTCAGCAGGCAAAAATCATCACGTCCAAAATTGAATGGGACGAAATGAGAGCGCCGAACATCCGCTCAAGAAATACATATTGGAAAGAAAACTGGGAGCCTGTTGCCGATCAAGTCATGACATTTGAAGATAGCATCGAAGTAACAGAAGGCATTCGCCTGCATCATACAGGTGGACATAGCAATGGGCATAGCATCTTAACGCTCACAAGTCAGGGAGAAACAGCTATTCATTTAGCGGATATCATGCCGACACACGCTCATAAAAACCCGCTTTGGGTCTTGGCATACGATGATTATCCAATGACCTCGATCCCGGCGAAGCAAAAATGGCAGGCATTTGCCGAAGAAAACAATGCATGGTACTTGTTTTATCATGATGCCATCTACCGTGCTGTAAAGTGGGATGAAGACGGGGCAATGACCCATGAGGTCAAAAGAGAAACCGGAAGATAAAAGATCATCTGTATGTTTTTTCACCTTTCACACAAAATAACGACAAAATGAACTTGTGAAAGGAAGAGTGCAGGTGAATCAATTTTATCGTGTACATGGTGATGTCATCGAGACACCGTTAAGAGGGATCGAAGTCATGTCTGTCCCTTATTTAAACAAAGGGGTCGCATTTACAAAGGAAGAGCGGGAAGAGCTTGGGTTAAAGGGATTTCTGCCGCCGAAGGTGTTAACACTAGAAGATCAAGCAAAGCGTGCATATGAACAGTTCAAAGCACAGCCAGACGCACTTGGGAAAAATGTCTATTTAACTGCGCTTCATGACAGAAATGAAGTGCTCTTTTATAAATTATTAAATGAGCATTTGGCAGAAATGCTGCCGATTGTTTACACACCGACCGTAGGAACAGCGATTCAGCGTTACAGCCACGAGTATAGAAAGCCAAGAGGAATTTATTTATCCATTGATGACCTAGAAGGAATGGAAGAAATTTTTGCATCTTACGGAGTAGATGAATCAATTGATCTCATTGTCGCAACAGATGCAGAAGGAATTTTAGGCATCGGTGACTGGGGTGTAGGCGGAATCGCCATTTCAGTCGGGAAGCTGGCTGTTTATACAGCCGCAGCAGGTATTGATCCTAGCCGTGTACTGGCAGTGGTGCTTGATGCTGGAACCAACCAAGAAAGCCTTTTAAATGATCCGCTTTATGTGGGAAATCAGCACTCCCGCGTTCGAGGAGAGCGCTATGATCAGTTTATTGATCAATATGTTGAGCTTGCCCGTGCGACTTTTCCAAATGCACTTCTTCACTGGGAAGACTTCGGTACAAAAAATGCGCGCGCCATTTTGGAAAAATATAAGGACCGTATTTGTACGTTTAATGATGATATTCAAGGAACTGGAGCCGTCTCACTTGCTGCCGTTCTTGCTTGTGCAAAAGCATCGAAGGTTCCGCTGAAAGATCACCGAATCGTGATCTTTGGAGCAGGTACAGCAGGGATTGGTATAGCCGAGCAAATTCGTGATGCCATCGTGAGAGATGGTGTCAAAGAAGAGGAATCATATGATCATTTCTGGTGTATTGATAAAACGGGATTGCTCACAGATGATTCACCCGACATTCAGCCATTCCAAAAGCCGTATGCAAGACGTTCTGATGAAGTGAAGGATTATGCACGTAATGGTCCAAAGAATTCAATTGATTTGTTAGAGGTCGTGAAGCAGGCGAAACCTACGATCTTAATTGGTACCTCAACTGTAGGTGGGGCATTTACAGAGGAAATAGTGAAAGAAATGGCGTCACATGTAGAGCGGCCAGCGATTTTACCGATGTCAAACCCGACACCTCTTTCAGAGGCAAAGCCGGAAGATCTCATTGAATGGACAGAAGGACGTGCGCTTGTCACAACGGGAAGCCCGTTTGATCCAGTTGAATATGGCGGTGTGACATATGAAATAGGGCAGGCAAATAATGCTCTTGTGTTTCCAGGGCTTGGTCTTGGAACGATTGTGTGTAAAGCCCGCCTCATGACAGACAGCATGTTTGTTGCGAGTGCTGAAGCGATTGCGAGCATGGTCAATGTCGGAAAACCGGGTGCTGCGATGCTTCCAAGTGTTGATCAGCTCAGAACGGTTTCAGCGACAGTGGCTGTCCGTGTGGCACAAGCAGCGATTGACGAAGGAATTGCGGAAGAAACCCCTGATGACCTCATTCAGGCTGTGCAAGACGCCATGTGGCACCCTGTATACAAAAAAATCAAAGCCATCTAAAAAAAGCTTCGCAAGGACTTGTCTTTGCGAAGCTTTCTTATTAAGCAACAGAATCAATGACATCAACGATCATGCCTGTTTTTGCATCAATCATGACTTCATACTGTTCCAGCTCGCCAAAGGCGGAGCGTGTAATGCCAGATTTGTACACATCAATCGTTTCACCATTTACGGTATACGGTTCTGGTACAGTATAAATCCAAGAGCCATCAATCGGACCGCGCTGTTTAAAAGCGGATTTCACAATTTTTAACGCTTTTTCAGACGAGATATACGTCGGGAAAAAGACTTTCTTTGCAACAATTGCAGCGGCTACGCCAATACTCGCACCAATCAGAACATGTTTTAACTTCAACGTGCTGCACCTCCGTATTGCTGTTTTTTCCATTATACAAAACTTGTCCAGCGATGTTAAGAAATCCGAATACTTGAAAGCATATTCAAAATTTCTGGAGAGATACTTGGAAAACCGAAAGAATTCTTATAGTATAAAGTGAGTGTTATTTTTATAGGAATTTATATGGTCATTACATAGAAATGAGGGTAACTGTCAAATGAACGAAGAAACAATGTCACTTTTCCGAAATTTAACAGAACTACAAGGAACTCCAGGTAATGAGCACCATGTGCGTGCTTTTATGAAAAAGGAACTTGAGAAATATTCCGATGAACTCATACAGGATCGTCTTGGCGGAGTGTTTGGTGTCCGCAAAGGCCCAGAGAACGCGCCGAAGATTATGGTGGCTGGTCATATGGATGAAGTCGGCTTTATGGTGTCATCCATTACGAAAAACGGAATGATTCGTTTTCAAACACTTGGCGGCTGGTGGAGTCAAGTGATGCTTGCGCAGCGTGTGGATGTTCATACGGATCACGGGCCAATTCCGGGCGTTGTATCGAGCACACCTCCTCACCTTCTGACACCAGAACAAAAAAGCAAACCAGTAAAACCGTCAGATATGCTGATTGATATTGGTGCAGACAGTGAAGAAGAAGCGAAAGAGCTTGGTGTTCGCCCAGGGCAGCAAATCGTTCCTGCAACGGTCTTTACCCCAATGGCCAATCCGAAAAAGATTTTAGCCAAAGCTTGGGATAACCGTTATGGGTGCGGACTTGCCATTGAATTATTGAAAGAATTAAAAGACGAAGCTCTTTCATGTCAGCTATATTCAGGCGCAACCGTCCAAGAGGAAGTAGGGCTCAGAGGGGCTGAGGTAGCTGCGAATATGATTCAGCCTGATCTGTTCTTTGCTCTAGATGCGAGTCCCGCAAATGATGTGACGGGAGACAAATCACAATTTGGCCAGCTTGGAAAAGGTGCACTTCTTCGTATTTATGATCGCACGATGATTACGCACCGAGGCATGAGAGAATTTGTCCTCGATACAGCCGAAACAAACAATATTCCATATCAATATTTCGTATCGCCAGGCGGTACGGATGCTGGACGTGTCCATATCTCAAATCAAGGTGTACCGTCTGCTGTTATTGGTGTATGTGCGCGTTACATTCATACAAGTAACTCTGTCTTGCATGTGGATGATTATGCAGCGGCAAAAGAATTAATTGTTCGTCTTGTGAAAAATTGTGATCAAAGCACGGTGGATTCGATTTATCAACAAGTGTAAACGATAAGAAAAAGGCTGCCTCTTTTAAGAGCACAGCCTTCAGCGTGTAGACAAATCCTCGCATTCTTTGTCAGTCCTGCGTGCCGGTGCTCACGAATGTCAAATTCGCTCCGCGCCGGTACTCGACCTTCCTAGGGCTGCAAAGATTTTCTATCACGCTGAAAAGAAGAAAAAGGGCTAAAATCAAGTTCATTTTAGCCCTTTTTCTTATTCTTGTTCAAACACGTATGACAACGCCTTAATTGCTTGATTCACTGTTTCGACAGTGATATTTGCTTTGTTTGATAGTTCCTTTAGTGGATGATGTAATTCTTTAGGACGAATCAAAATAAGGGGTTTTCCTTTGGCGATGGCAGAAGAAGCATCCATTGCCGTGTTCCACTGTTTATATTTCTCACCAAAGCGGGCGATGACAACGTCTGCCTTATTTAATAATAGTTCGGTGCGGAAATTGTTCAAATCAGAAGCCGCATCGTCTTTCAAGATGGCATTTGGCTGCCCGCCTAAAATATCTTCTCCGATGTTATCTGATCGGTCATGATTCTCCATTGGACCAACAAACGTCACTGGCAGCTTCAAAGATTGGCTTTTCTCCTTGATTTCATCACGCCACTGGCTATGAATTTCTCCAGCTAAATAAACCGTTAATTGCATAACAATCTCCTCCTTGTGCACAAACTTAGTAAAGGTTTGCCCTGTTTCTTTTCATGTTACACAAGAAGTGCTTGATAAAGCAAAAAAAATATGATTATGATATTCATGGTAGAGACTATTTTTCATCGTAAGAAGACTACATATAATGGGAAGGACAGGCCTCTTCGTCTTTCCTATGAGAAAGCAGGAAGACGACGTTGATGACTTATTTAAAAAGAAAGGGTATTTCCCTTTCGCCAAAGGTCTATTTTATTGATGCACTCTCTTATATGGCTTTAGGTCTATTTGCTACATTAGTGGTAGGGCTGATTTTAAAAACAGCAGGCGGCCTGTTATCATTTCCTCTCATCGTGGAAATGGGAACGCTCGCAATGGGGCTGATGGGACCAGCAATTGGCGTAGCGGTTGCTTATCGCTTAAACGCTTCTCCTTTAATTATTTTCGCAAGTGTTGTTTCAGGTGCCGCCGGAGCAGAGCTTGGGGGACCTGCTGGAAGCTTCGTGGCTGCTCTTATTGGTGTGGAATTAGGCAAACTCATCAGTGGTGAGACAAGAATTGATATTATTTTAACGCCGCTTGTGACCATTATCACAGGTTTTCTCACCGCTGCTTTCATCGGCCCTGGGATTCAGGCGGTGATGACAGGGCTCGGCAGGCTGATCGTATGGGGGACTGACCAAAGTCCACTCATCATGGGCATGCTGGTTGCAACCATTGTTGGACTTGCTCTTAGCTCACCGATTTCAAGTGCTGCGCTTGCGCTGATGCTTGATTTAAGCGGTCTTGCTGCTGGTGCGGCGACGATTGGCTGCTGCGCGCAGATGGTCGGCTTTGCTGCTGCAGGATTTAGGGAAAATCGTTTTGGCGGTCTTGCTGCGGTAGGCATTGGTACATCAAAACTACAGCTGCCGAACATTGTGAAAAATCCGCTCATTCTCATTCCGCCGACGATTGCAGGACTGATTCTTGCACCAATTGGTATCATTGGCTTTGGGATGGTCAATAATGCGGCAGGAGCGGGTATGGGAACGAGCGGACTTGTCGGCCAGCTCATGACACTCACAGTCATGGGATTTCATCCTTCCGTTTTCCTCGCTATTGCTCTCTTGCATATCGTTGGCCCGGCAGTGATTAGTTTGGTAGTATCAGAATGGATGAGAAAGAAAGGCTATATACAATTCGGAGATTTAAGTATACAAACTGGAGGAATCAAACATGAAAAAAATTGAATCAAACGAAGAATTACAAAAAGTGATTCAAGAAGACTTAACCGTATTACTATTTTCAGCTGACTGGTGCCCGGACTGCACATTTATTGAGCCGTTTTTGCCAGAGCTTGAAGCAAACTATCCAGAATTTGAATACTTCTATGTGGATAGAGATCAGTTCATCGACACTTGTGCAGAGTGGGAAATTTACGGAATTCCAAGCTTTTTAGTCTTTAAAAACGGACAAGAGATCAACCGTTTTGTCAGCAAAGATCGTAAGACAAAGGAAGAGATTGAAGCATTTTTAACAGATTCTCTTTCTAAATAACGAAAGGAGAGTCTTATCATGGCGAAAATGACATCAAGACAGCTTGCCAATCAATTGAAAAGCCGTCTGACGAACGACAACTGGATACACCAGTTCGACAGGGAAAAAGATACGCTTCGTGTGGAAGATAAACATACAGGAAAGGGCATCACGCTTGAGCTCCCGCCGATTATTGCAAAGTGGGAAGTAAAGCCTGATGAAACACTGGATGAGATCGTTTATTATGTGAAAGAGGCGCTCAGCGCAATGAAAGGTGAAGCGCAGCACATCTCAGGCAAAGAGAAGCACATTTATCCGGTCATTCGTTCAACGTCCTTTCCAGAAACATCAAGTGATGAGATTCCGCTCGTTTTTGATGAGCATACAGCAGAGACAAGAATCTACTATGCACTTGACCTTGGAAGCACCTACAGATTAATTGACGAGAAGATGCTGCAAAAGGAAAACTGGACAAAAGAACGAATCAGAGAAACCGCAAGTTTTAACGTCCGTTCACTAAAGACTGTCGTGAAAATGGATGAAGTGGCGGGCAACCGTTTTTATTTTTTCCGTGCAAACGACGGGTACGATGCAAGCAGAATTTTAAATGAATCGATTTTACAAGAATACGCGCAAAAAGTAGAGGGGCAAATGGCCATTTCCGTTCCCCATCAAGATGTGTTCATCATTGCAGATGTACGCAATGAATCAGGCTATGATATTTTAGGGCAAATGTCGATGAGCTTCTTCGCCAGCGGCACGGTTCCGATTACGGCCTTGTCATTTTTATATGACGAAGGCAAGCTTGAACCGATCTTTATTCTTGCAAAAAGCAGACCAAAACAGCAGTAGAAGGGAATTTTGAAGAATGAACGTTTTTTATAATGCAGAAGGTGTCGGCGACACACTCCTTATTTCATTGAAAGATGTAACAAGAGAAGAAGTAGGTCATGAAACGTTTGGAGATGTCGTAAGAATCTTCAATCAAGACACAAAAGAAACAACAGGTTTTAATATTTTCAATGCATCTACTTACATGAAAATTGAAGAAAACGGATCTGTACCGCTTTCTGAAACGCTTGTTCAAGATATCAATGAAATTTTAAACCGCAACGGTGTCAGTGAAACATTAACAGTGGATCTATCACCTAAGTTTGTGGTCGGTTATGTGAAAGAAAAAGAAAAACATCCAAATGCAGATAAACTGAACATTTGCCAAGTAGATGTTGGCGATGAAACCTTACAAATCGTGTGCGGTGCACCAAACGTTGATCAAGGTCAATATGTTGTGGTTGCAAAGGTCGGTGCTGTGATGCCGAGCGGTTTGGTGATCAAAGATGCTGAACTAAGAGGTGTTCCTTCAAGCGGAATGATTTGTTCTGCAAAAGAATTAGATCTTCCGAATGCGCCTGCTGAAAAAGGAATCCTTGTTCTAGAAGGAAGCCGCCAAGCTGGCGAACCATTTGAAGCGTAACCTCCCATAAACGGGTACAAATGAGCGAAGAATGTGTTATACCAAAAGTCACTAAGTACGTACTTAGTGACTTTTTTTCATCTACAGACAGCATGAACAGCAAAGCGTAGCACTTTTCTCGCTTTTCTGCATGAAAAAGCAATGGTATACTAAAAATCGCCCAAGAAAACGTAAGGGGAGTTAAAGTGAGTGATAAATGATGAGTTGGTTAGATAAATTTTTTAGTGTATTTTTAGGAGAAGAAAAAAAAGAAGAAAAAGCTGAGAGGCCTGAAACAGGTCCGATTGCACCAAAGCAGCCAGCTGTTGAACAGCATAAAGAATATAAAAAAGTTGAAGATACGAAAGTGTATTATGAATATCCAAAAGGCAATTTCCGCTTTCCTCTCGTTCCAGATGAACCTGCACGTGAGGCAGCAAAGCAACAAGAAAGAAGGCGCACGCTGCCAAGTCAGCCAAAGGCAAAGCAGACGACCTATCAGCCAAAACAAACAGTGCAGCCTGATCTTAATAAAAAGCCTTTTAAACCAGAGCAAATCCCTTCACCCATCTATGGCTACCACCAGGATATGCGTCCAAAACATGCGGCAGCCAAAGAAGACACATCTTCTGTCAAAATGAAATCGGCAGCAGAAACGTCACAGCGTGTCACACTGTTATCAGAAGAAGCAGAGCGTGAACGGAATGTAAGACAGCAAATGAACATCCCGTCTATACGAAAAGAACAACGTATGGAAGACATGATGTCAGCCCAAACAGAAGAACAAGTAGAGAAGCAACCTGTCACGACGCCGCTTACTTTGCAAGAGGAACTCGCTTATCAAGATCACGTTCAATCAACGATGGAACGTTTATATGACGAGCCTTTCAGTGAGACAGAGGATCAAGATCAAGTTTTATCACAGACTGAAGACGATCCGGAAGCATTCTTACATATGGAGCAAGCTGAAGCATCTAAAGCGCCTCTAGAGATGGAGCAAGAACAGGCAGTCACCGTTGAACAAGAAGAGCCGATGATTCCGCTTGAAGATGATGCTGAAAAAAAAGAGAGCTTTACATTTGAAACAGCTGAAAGCGCATCACCAGCACTCGACATGGAGATAGAAAGCCCAGTAGAAGAAACTGCGGTGCTGGAAGAGAACGAAGTAGAGGCTGCGGAGGAAACAACAGAGGCTGCATGGATAGAAGAAAGTCAAGCAGACGTGTCAGCGGCAGCATTTGAACAAGAAGAACCGGTGAACATACAAGATTCGCAAGATGATGATTCTCTGCCGGAAGAAAAATTAACAGATGATGAAGTCATGTCAGTTGAAGAAGCATCAGATGAATTTGCTGACTCTGGACAAGCAGAGATCGCCGGGGATAGGGCAGAAGAACTTGAGGAAACACCTAAAGAAACGCCTGAAATAAAACGTGAAGAACCAAAACCGTCTTCTCCACAGCCAAAGCGCTCAAGCGGTCAAACCCCCACCGTTCCTTTTAACGTCATGATGTTAAAAAGTGATCAGCGCGTGCAAGGACAGAAGAAAACGGCAGATGCACAAGGATATGTATTTCCGAGTTTAGCCCTTCTAGACGTTCCGCCAGCACAAAAAGAAGAGGACGGAACATGGGTGAAAGAACGGGCAGAACTGCTCAATGCCACACTGAAAAATTTCAATGTCAGAGCAAGTGTTGTTCATGTGACGCAAGGTCCTTCTGTTACAAGATTTGAAGTGCATCCTGAACCAGGCGTGAAAGTGAACAAAATTACAAACCTGTCAGATGATATCAAACTCAGTTTGTCAGCAAAAGATATTCGCATCGAAGCGCCGATTCCTGGGAAGAACACGATTGGAATCGAAGTGCCGAACCTTCACAGTAAAATGGTTTTCTTAAGAGAAATGATCAGAAGCAGTGCTTTTAGAGACAACCCATCTCCATTAACGGCAGCGCTCGGATTGGATATTTCCGGTCAGCCCGTTGTGGTTGATTTGCAAAAAATGCCGCACGGCTTAATTGCCGGAGCAACAGGTTCAGGGAAAAGTGTCTGTATTAATACCATTCTCGTAAGCCTGATGTTTAAAGCCTCACCTGATGAAGTGAAAATGCTGTTAATCGACCCTAAAATGGTCGAACTGGCGCCGTATAATCACATTCCGCATCTTGTGAGCCCAGTTATTACTGATGCCAAGACAGCAACAGGTGCTTTGAAATGGGTAGTAGATGAAATGGAAAGACGCTATGAACTGTTTGCACACTCTGGTGTGAGAGAAATCAAACGATTTAACGAACTGGTGAAAGAAAAACAAATGGGTGAAAAACTACCATATCTCGTCGTTGTCATTGATGAGTTGGCTGATTTAATGATGGTCGCACCAAATGAAGTCGAAGAAAGCATTTGCCGAATTGCCCAAAAAGCAAGAGCATGCGGGATTCACTTACTCATTGCGACGCAAAGACCTTCTGTTGATGTCATTACAGGCCTCATTAAAGCAAACATCCCAACAAGAATTGCTTTCTCTGTTTCAAGCCAAGTGGATTCAAGAACCATTATTGATATGGCAGGTGCTGAAAAGCTTCTTGGAAAAGGAGACATGCTGTTCTTAGAAAATGGCTCTGGCAAACCGACAAGGCTGCAAGGGAACTTTGTATCAGATCGAGAGATTGATGAAGTGGTAGCGCATGTGAGAAAACAGCGCAAACCTGTGTTCCTTTTTGAACAGGAAGAATTGATGCTCCAAGGCTCTGCCATTACAGACGAAGATGAATTGTTTATGGACGCATGCAGATTCGCCATCGAGCAAAATAGTGCTAGTACATCCAGTTTGCAAAGAAGATTTAGAATTGGCTACAATCGAGCAGCGAGATTAATTGATATGATGGAACGTGAAGGAATGATCTCTGGGGCAAAAGGCAGTAAGCCAAGAGAGGTCCTCATGACACTGAGTGACTTAGAACAATTGATCTAAACAAACCACTTCATTTTTTTGATAAACATGGTATGATAGCACATAGGTGCAATTTTTGAATTGGACGCTTTTCGCATGCCTGTCTGAACGCTTTTTAACGAAAATGAGCGAAAGCAGGTGTTAGAAATGGGAAAGTTGTCGGATACTAATCATAGTTAATATTGATTAGAATAGGAAGATCGGAAAAAAATCTTTATTTGGAGCTGCGATTTGTGATCAGCTAGAGACAAAAATCACAAGTTGCAAATTGAAATGAGCGTCATATACTGTAAGTCAGATAGACGTTTGTTGGAGGTACAATTATGACTGTTTATCATTTTGTTGGAATAAAAGGGACAGGTATGAGTCCACTGGCCCAAATTCTTCATGATACTGGGTATACTGTCCAAGGATCGGATATCGAAAAACATATCTTTACACAGAAAGCATTAGAAGAACGAAATATTAAAATTCTTCCATTTGACCCAGATAATATTCAGCCAGGGATGACGGTGATTGCAGGAAATGCATTCCCAGATACACACCCTGAGATTGAGCGTGCTCTTTCTGAAGGGATTCCTGTCATTCGTTATCATAAATTTCTTGGAGAATACATGGATTCATTCACAAACGTTGCAATTACGGGTGCTCATGGTAAAACATCGACAACAGGTCTGCTTGCACATGTGATGCAAGCGGCAAAACCAACTTCCTACTTAATCGGTGATGGATCTGGAATGGGGAAAGAAAACAGCGAGTATTTTGTATTTGAAGCGTGCGAATACCGCAGACATTTCCTCAGCTACCATCCAGACTATGCGATCATGACCAATATTGATTTTGATCACCCTGATTATTTCACGGATATTGATGACGTGTTCGATGCGTTTCAAAACATGGCACTTCAAGTGAAAAAAGCCATCATCGCCTGCGGTGATGACGAGCATCTTCTCAAGATCCAAGCAAAAGTACCTGTTGTGTACTACGGATTCAATGAAGAAAATGATTTCCAAGCACGAAATGTTGTGAAAAACACAGAAGGCACGACATTTGATGTATTTGTACGTAATACGTTTTATGATACCTTCTACATTCCTGCTTACGGAAACCACAATGTCCTTAACTCATTAGCGGTTATTGCATTATGCCACTATGAGGCCATTGATGTAGAGCTCATCAAAGGTGCTTTAACGACATTTGGCGGTGTGAAACGACGCTTTAATGAAAAAGTAGTCGGTGAACAAGTCTTAATTGACGACTATGCGCACCATCCGACTGAAATTGAAGTCACGATCGAAGCAGCCCGCCAGAAGTATCCAGACCGTGATATTGTAGCAGTCTTCCAGCCGCACACTTTCACTCGTACACAGCAATTTTTAAGTGAATTTGCGGACAGTCTGAAAAAAGCAGACTATGTATACCTCTGTGATATTTTCGGTTCAGCTCGTGAAAACATTGGGAAACTAAGCATTGAAGATTTGCGGGAAAAAATTCCGCAAGCCCAATTGATTGAAGAAGAAGAGACATCTGTGCTGAAAGCACATGAAAATGCGATCTTGGTCTTTATGGGAGCAGGAGATATTCAAAAGTATCTTCGTGCTTATGAGAAAGTCGCAGTATAATTGCCTGTCAAAAAGTGCCGATTCAATCGGCGCTTTTTTATTTTGAATAAAATGTGACAAAGGGGCTAAATGTGACAAGATGTGCCGCTTTTTTTCGTTCGCTGTGGACAGGAATTGGCGAATAAGTGTAGAATTATTATTCAATCGGTCATTCTAGGCGATGTTTGAATGATACAACGAGAGGGTATTGAATTGAATATGCCCGCAGCAAAGGAGGTATCAGATGATTATTATTCTCTATTTAAGCGTTGCACTCATCGCAATCGCTTTCCTCATTCTTGTCATCTACTTGTCCAAAACATTGAAATCCTTACAGCTGACATTAAAGAATGTCGCATCAACTTTAGAAGGTCTTGAAGGACAGATGCAAGGCATCACCACAGAGACAGCACAGTTGCTACATAAGACCAATCAGCTTGCTGAAGATATTCAAGACAAATCGGCAAAACTTAACACAGTTGTGGATGCGGTGCAGGGAATTGGTGGCTCGATCAACCAATTTAATACAAGCATAAAGCAGGCAGCTGGTGCGGTTTCTTCATCCGTTGAACGAAATCAAGAGAAAGTCACGGATGTGGTAAGCTGGAGTAACGCAGCACTTGAAATCTATAAAAAATGGAAACAGCGTAAACAACAATAAACAACCATTTTCGCATAGGAGGAATAATCATGAGCAAAGACGGAATCAATAGCAAAGACTTTTTGATCGGAACACTTATCGGTGGCATTATCGGTGCAACAACGGCATTATTTTTAGCACCAAAGTCAGGGAAAGAGCTTCGCGATGATTTAAACACCCAAGCGAATGCCCTAAAAGAAAAAACAGATCGTCTTACAACAGATGCAAAGGAAAAAGGCACTGAATATGTGACGATTGCGAAAGACAAAACATCTGAATTGTCTCAGCTCGTAGCAGAGCAGTCAAACCAGATTTTAGACAAAGTAAAAGACATAAAAGATCGTACAGCTGGAAAAGCTAAACAAGTAAAAAGCGAAGCAGAAGATGCTGCAGCAAATATTGCAAATGAAGCTTCAGATGTAGCAGATGAAGCAAAAGTAAGAGCACAAGAAGCAAAAGCAGACATTGAAGACGGCATCAAAGATGTCAAAGAAAAAGTAGAACAATCTACGAAAGGCTAACTCGCTGCTTAAGTTAGGAAGGAGCACATCATGTCTAAACAACTCATAGAAACAGAAGAACAGTTTGATCAACTAACGAATCAAGACGGAACCTTTGTCTTTTTTAAGCACAGTTTGACATGTCCAATCAGCCAAGCTGCTTTTCAAGAGTTTGAAGCGTTTGCGTCAGAACATGAGGATGTTCCTGCTTATTTCTTGCAAATTCAAAACACAAGAGAACTTTCATCCTATGTGACTGAAAAGTCAGGGATCAAGCACGAAAGCCCGCAGGCACTCATCTTTAGCGGTGGCAAAGTAAAGTGGCATGCTTCTCACTCAAGCATTACAAAAGAAGCGCTTGAACATAACATGTAGAAAAACGTCAGCGATTGCTGACGTTTTTTTTATAAAAAAGGTTTACTTGCATCAAAAGTATGCTATAATCTTACACATAATACTTTATCGCTTAAAAGCGTTTGGGTAATAAAGAATTTTTTCGTGACAATTCCGAAATCTTTGTTTATAATAAACCCTATTATAAGAGATCAAAAATAAAAAGCGAGAGCGGGCAGAGGAAAGGATGACAAAAATGAGCAACAATGAATTGGAACAATTGAGACAGCAAGCAGATGAACTAAATCTTCAAATCTTAAAACTGATCAATGAAAGAGGAAACATTGTAAAAGAAATTGGAAAGGCAAAAGAAGCGCAAGGTGTCAACCGTTATGACCCTGTCAGAGAGCGCACAATGCTTAATCAAATTCTTGAAGAAAATGATGGCCCATTTGAAAATTCAACGATTCAACATATTTTCAAAGAAATTTTCAAAGCAGGTTTAGAGCTTCAAGAAGATGACCACAGCAAAGCACTTCTTGTTTCTCGTAAGAAAAAACCAGAAAATACAATTGTAAATATCAATGGAGAAGCGATCGGTGACGGAAAACAACGTTTCATCGTTGGGCCATGTGCCGTTGAAAGCTACGAGCAAGTTGCAGAAGTAGCGGCAGCAGCGAAACAGCAGGGACTAAAACTTCTTCGTGGTGGCGCATTTAAGCCTCGCACAAGTCCATACGACTTCCAAGGACTTGGCGTAGACGGTCTAAAAATTCTAAAACGTGTAGCAGATGAATACGGTCTTGCAGTTATTAGTGAAATCGTGAATCCTGCTCATATTGAAGAAGCGATTGAGCATATCGATGTCATCCAAATTGGAGCACGTAACATGCAGAACTTCGAGCTTTTAAAAGAAGCTGGATCAGTGAACAAACCAGTTCTTTTAAAACGCGGTTTAGCAGCAACAATTTCAGAATTCATCAATGCAGCTGAATACATCATCGCACAAGGAAATGACCAAATCATCCTTTGCGAGCGAGGCATCCGCACATACGAAACAGCCACAAGAAATACACTAGATATCTCGGCTGTGCCAATCTTGAAACAAGAGACACATTTACCAGTCTTTGTTGACGTGACACACTCAACAGGACGCAGAGATCTACTCCTTCCAACAGCTAAAGCAGCTCTTGCGATTGGAGCAGACGGTGTGATGGCAGAAGTGCATCCAGATCCATCTGTTGCCCTATCTGATTCAGCGCAGCAAATGGACATTCCACAATTCGAAAAATGGTTAGATGCGTTAAGACCACTTGTCAACATTCACGCGTAACCATAAATAGAAAAGCCGCCGGATGACAGCCCGGCGGTTTTTTCATGAAAAAATACGATTAAGATTGGCAATGAAAGGAAGAGAGCACATTGCAAGCTAAAAATATGCTTGTTCACAATGTTTTCATTTTTAAAATTCGATAGAATCTGCTAAGATCATTGTCATAGCTGACGTTCACGACGATTTTTGGTGAAATATGATTCAATTTACAGGTAACAAGCTCATTAAAGTTTGTTTAATTTAGTTATAAAAAGAAAGGGAACGTTTTCATATGAAGAAAAAACGTGTATAATTTCATAAAAGAATGTCATTTTGATGTAGATTGAAAAATTATGTGTCTCTTTTCATCGTTTTAATGACAAATAGGATATTATTTTCCTCGTATCTGACATGTCTCTATCCAATTGGTGAATGCTATAGATATGAAGTGTATTTGAAGGAGTGATTTATGTGAATAATGTTACAATATATGATGTAGCAAGAGAAGCAAACGTAAGTATGGCAACGGTATCACGCGTTGTTAATGGTAATCCAAACGTAAAACCAACAACAAGAAAAAAGGTGCTTGAAGCAATTGATCGTCTCGGCTACCGTCCAAACGCAGTCGCACGAGGCCTTGCAAGTAAAAAGACCACAACAGTCGGGGTCATCATCCCTGATATTTCAAGTATTTTCTATTCAGAGCTTGCACGAGGAATTGAAGATATTGCAACGATGTACAAGTACAACATTATTTTGAGCAACTCAGACCAAAATACTGATAAAGAACTTCATTTGTTAAACACAATGCTTGGCAAACAAGTAGATGGAATCGTTTTTATGGGCGGAAACATTACAGATGTGCATGTGGAAGAATTTAAGCGCTCTCCTGTACCCATTGTACTTGCAGCATCTGTTGAAGAGCAGGCACAAACACCATCAGTCAACATTAACTATGAACAAGCCATTTATGATTCAGTTCAGCTATTAGTTGAAAAAGGACATAAACGAATTGCGTTTGTATCTGGACCAATGTCAGAACCAATTAACTCTATGAGAAAGCTTGCTGGTTATAAGCGTGCGCTTGAAGAAGCTGGTATCGCGTTTGACGAAGCGCTTGTTGCTGAAGGAGACTACTCATATGACTCTGGTATTGAAGCGCTGGCTAATCTGCTTGAGCAATCTGACAAGCCGACGGCTGTAATTGCAGCTACTGACGAAATGGCGCTAGGTGTCATTCATGGAGCGCAGGACAGAGGCGTATCAATTCCTGAAGATTTAGAAGTGATTGGTTTTGATAACACAAGACTATCCCTCATGGTACGCCCTCAATTGACAACAGTTGTTCAGCCGACTTACGATATTGGCGCTGTTGCGATGAGACTTTTGACAAAACTCATGAACAAAGAACAAGTAGAAGATCAAATTGTTGAATTGCCACATAGAATCGAAGAAAGACAATCGACGAAATAAAAAAGAAAGCAGGCTCACTTGATCAGTGGACGCCTGCTTTTTTTTATGCCTTTTTCTTTTCTCGTCGAACAGGCATGAGTGCTTTTTCTACCGTTTGTGCATTTTTTTCTGTAATTTCTGCTCTTCTTGGAATCGGTGGATATAAATCGTCAGGATCTAGCCATGTGGATGGAAGCGGAACAGGCGATTGTTTTTCCCATGCCCGAATCCATTCCGGAGGAAGCGCATCTGGTGGTGTGATGCCTTTCATCTCAAGCCAAATGCGGCTCCATGCTCTTGGGACGACACGCCAAATATCATAGCCGCCTCCGCCCACAGCGATCCATTTTCCATCACAATATTGATGCGCCAGCTCATGGGCAATTCTAGGAATTTCCTCATATATTTTCATGGTAGCAGATAAATGTGTCAAAGGGTCATAATAGTGGGCATCTGCTCCATTTTGCGTCAAAATGACGTCTGGTTTAAAAAAAGCAGCAATCTCTGTCACTGCTGTTCGATAGGCTTCTAAAAATGATTCGTCTTCTGTAAATGCGTCAAGCGGGATATTATATGCATAGCCATAGCCTTTATCATGACCCCTTTCCTGTACTTGTCCAGTTCCAGGGAACAAATAGCGCCCTGTTTCATGAATGGAAACAGTACATACCTCTGGATCATCATAGAAGCTAAACTGTACACCATCGCCATGATGAGCATCTGTATCAATATATAAAATTCTAGCGCCATATGTCTTTTGAATATACTGAATGGCCACAGAGCTGTCATTATAAATACAAAAGCCAGAAGCACGCCCTTTAAATCCATGGTGAAGCCCGCCGCCAAGATTGAGCGCATGCTGCGAATGTCCAAGCATCACTTGATCAACCGCTGTTAATGTCCCGCCAACTAGGAGAGAAGCTGCCTCATGCATCCCTGCAAACATCGGGGTATCCTCAGTGCCAAGACCATAACGTTCCCCCTCTGCGGTGGACAGTTTTCCTTCACTTGCCCGCTGTACTGCTTGAATGTAGTCTGCTGTATGGACAAGCTTTAACTCCTCCAGCGTCGCCATACGAGGTGCGACAATCTCATCATCCGTTAATGCCTTCATTTTTTGAAGAAGATCATAAGTTAAGTAGACGCGAAGCTGATTGAAGGGATGATCTTGGTGAAACTGGTACGTTTGAAAAGATGGTGAAAAAACAAAGGTCGCTTCCTTCATTTGATCGTCTGCTCCATAGGCCAGAGCACTTTATAGCCTTTTGCACGAATCAGCTTCATCACATGATCTGCATGCATCGTTTGAAGGCGGAAGACGAGCACTTTAGAGGCTTCATTGGCATGTGGGTACACGAGTACACTCAGCATTTGAATATGCTGCTCTTTTAAAATGGACGTAATGTCTGCAAGACCCTCTGTCACTTGCGCTACTTCAACCTCTAAATGTGATCCAGGCTGATCTGCACCTGTTAGTCTTACAAACGTACGAAGTAAATCTGTTTTTGTGATGATCCCTACAAGCTTGCCGCGTCTCACAACGGGAAGACAGCCAATTCCGTGTTCAAAAAAGACACTTGAAATCTCCTCAACGAAATCAAGCGGATGAGCGGTAATCGTCTCTAGCACCATGATGTCTTCAACCGGCCGCTGAATAAAAAGCTGCCTTTTCTCTGTTTCAAAAATACTTGGACTGGCATTTTTAATATCCCGATCTGTCACCATCCCAATGACAGATACCTGCTCAGATACGATGGGAATATGCCGAATGTGATGTGCACTCATTTTTTGAATGGCCTCTTCAATCGTATCGGTTTTTCGCAGCGTGATCACATCACGCTCCATAATTTGTTCAATCATCATGATTACCAATCCCCTTTGCCAAAAAAACGAATTGAACGTTAATACATAAAGCGCTGATGGAAGCGAAGACGATCGAAACGCTCGATCGAATCAGGACTCACATGTTTTCCAATTCTGGCCATTAAACAATTGGCTGGATGTGAGCTAATCTCTGGCTCGTCTGTTGCAAACCAGACAAGACCGCCGGCGTTCATCATTTTCTCCATCATTTTGCGGTACTCCCACACGTTTTTCTTTGTCCCCTTTAAATCCCAATGCCAGTAATATTCAGTTGTAATGATAATGTAATTCTCCATTTGCTCATCCATCATGCTCACATCCAGTAAATGCTTGCCAAGTGAGCAGCCTCTGAATGGAGGAGCGACTTCAATGGCACCGAGCTCAATTAAATTGTCCATGTTGCCTTCTGACCAGCGTTCAAGCGGATCAGGGTACAAATACGTGACATAGCCTACGACAAGCTCATCCACCCTAGCAATGATAATACGTCCTTCAGGAAGATCTGCTATTTCAACAAGTGCTTGTTTCTGTTCCTCAGGCGTGCGAAATGCCGTTAGTCCTTCATGAAACGTATAGTTCGCAAGCTCTGATGCAGGTACCGGTCCTTCAATCAGGATGGAACCTGTTTCTCGCTCAATGGTTTTTGAATAATAAGTTTTAGGATGCTCCACGTATCCACCGCCTCAAATTCTAGTGAGTCGTCTCTATTCTATCTTAAATCTCGCAATAATTAAAACGGTTTCATCAGAAGTTTTTTAAAAATTGAGAAAAAAAGTCATCTATACTATAATGGTCATTGTAAACGTATGCAAAGGGGGACTGTTTGATGAAAGTGGAAACGCTACCATCAGTAAAAGGGGACTATCATTTAAATGATTATGAGCAAGCATACAAAGAATTTTCATGGGAGGAAGCGAGAAAAAATTTCTCTTGGTATGAAACAGGAAAAGTAAATGCAGCTTATGAAGCGATTGACAGACATGCGGACTCGTTTCGTAAAAACAAGGTGGCGCTTCACTACAAAGATTCACAGCGGGATGAAAAGTATACGTTCAGGGATATGAAAATCAAGACAAACAAAGCAGGAAATCTATTAAGAGAACAGGCACATGTGCAAAAAGGGGATCGCGTGTTTATCTTTATGCCAAGATCACCTGAGCTCTATTTTCTACTGCTTGGTGCTGTCAAAATTGGTGCGATCGTCGGTCCGTTATTTGAGGCATTTATGGAAGGTGCCGTCAAAGATCGTTTAGAAAATAGTGAGGCAAAAGTGATTGTGACAACGCCTGATCTGCTTGAGCGGATTCCGTTTGCAGAACTTCCAAAGCTTGAATCCGTCATCATTGTCGGCGGTGAAAAAGAGGATGCAGGTGATGTGCGGACGATTCACTTTGAAGAAGCATTTGAACAGGCAGCGAAGGAACTTGAAATCGAGTGGATGGATGAAAAAGATGGATACCTGCTTCATTACACGTCAGGGTCCACTGGTACGCCAAAAGGTGTGCTCCATGTTCATGGCGCAATGGTGCAGCAAGGCCAGACGGGTAAATGGGTACTTGATTTGAAAGAAGAAGATGTCTACTGGTGTACAGCTGATCCAGGCTGGGTAACAGGGACGGTGTACGGTATTTTTTCTCCGTGGCTGAATGGAGCGACGAATGTCATTTTAGGCGGCAGGTTCAATCCTGATACGTGGTACGAAACCATTGAATCGCTTGGTGTGACCGTTTGGTACAGTGCACCGACAGCCTTCAGAATGCTGATGGGAGCAGGAGACGATCTCATTCAAAAATATGATCTCAGCTCACTCCGTCATGTGTTAAGTGTAGGAGAGCCACTTAATCCAGAAGTAATCCGCTGGGGAGACGCTGTATTTGGTAAACGAATTCATGACACTTGGTGGATGACAGAAACAGGTGCACAACTGATTTGTAACTATCCATGCATGGATATCAAACCAGGTTCGATGGGGAAACCAATTCCAGGCGTTGAAGCTGCGATTGTAGATAATGCCGGAAATGAACTTCCGCCATACCGGATGGGGAACCTTGCCATCAAAAAGGGCTGGCCGTCTATGATGCATACGATCTGGAACAATCCTGAAAAATATGAATCTTACTTTATGCCGGGAGATTGGTATGTTTCAGGAGATTCAGCTTATATGGATGAAGATGGATACTTCTGGTTCCAGGGACGTGTCGACGATGTCATTATGACGTCAGGAGAGCGGGTCGGTCCATTTGAGGTAGAAAGTAAACTGGTGGAACATCCGGCCATTGCAGAGGCTGGTGTCATCGGAAAACCAGATCCTGTGCGCGGTGAAATTATTAAAGCATTTATAGCGCTTAGAAGCGGATACGAACCGACAGATGAGCTGAAAGAAGAGATTCGTACGTTTGTGAAAAAAGGACTCGCTGCACATGCAGCACCGAGAGAAATTGAGTTTAAAGACAAACTGCCAAAAACACGCAGCGGTAAAATTATGAGACGTGTGCTAAAAGCGTGGGAACTGAATTTACCTGCTGGCGATCTCTCGACAATGGAAGATTAATCGCTTCCGTCAGTTGACTTGATATCAAAAGTATGTTAAAAATGACTTTAGTTGAATACGAAAAGGTTTTGACTGAGATTCAGTAGAATCATCTTTCCCTGTCCAAGAGAGCTGACGGCTGGTGCGAGTCAGTACAAAGAGATATTCGAATTACCCTCACGAACCGCTTTTACGAAAAGGAGCATGCATGTTGCCTGATTAGTGAAAGAACGGATCTGTCCGTTATCAGTGTAAGTGAAAAGACGTGTTGTTTTGTCTTTTAAGCAGGGTGGTACCGCGATATATATCGTCCCTTCGTTCATTCGAAGGGGCGTTTTTTATGTTGAATTGTAAAAAAAGGAGATTTGGATATGAGTCAATTGATGGAAGAATTATCGTTCAGAGGATTAATTCAGCAACAAACAGATGAAGAAGGTTTAACAAAATTATTAGCAGAAGAAAAAATCAAGCTATACTCCGGCTTTGATCCAACAGCTGACAGCTTGCACATTGGTCACTTACTGCCAATATTAACATTGCGCAGATTCCAAGAAGCAGGCCATCATCCGATTGCACTTGTTGGCGGCGCAACTGGACTGATTGGTGACCCAAGTTTCAAAAAAGCAGAACGTTCACTAAACCCAGCAGAAATCGTCGAACAGTGGTCAGAGAAAATCAAAGGCCAGCTCTCTCAATTCCTTGATTTTGAAGCAGGTGACAACCCAGCTGTCATCGTCAATAACTATGACTGGATCAGTCAAATGAATGTCATCACGTTCCTTCGTGATATTGGAAAGAACTTCGGTGTCAACTTCATGCTCGCAAAAGATATCGTCAGCTCCCGTATTGAAACAGGGATTTCGTACACAGAATTCAGCTACGTGATTCTGCAATCGTTAGACTTCTTGAACCTTTACAGAAATGAAAACTGTAAGCTGCAAATTGGCGGAAGTGACCAATGGGGAAATATCACATCTGGACTTGAGTTGATCCGTAAGTCTGAAGCAGAAGGCGCAAAAGCATTCGGTCTCACAATGCCGCTTGTGACAAAAGCAGACGGCACGAAGTTTGGGAAAACAGAAGGCGGCGCCATCTGGTTAGATAAAGAAAAAACATCTCCATATGAGTTCTACCAGTTCTGGATCAACACAGATGACCGTGACGTTGTGAAATACTTAAAATACTTTACGTTCTTATCGAAAGAAGAGATCGCATCTTACGAAGAAAAAGTGCAAACAGCACCTGAAAAACGTGAAGCACAGCGCCGTTTGGCAGAAGAAGTCACAACACTTGTGCATGGCCGTGAATCACTAGAACAGGCTGTCAACATCTCAAATGCGCTATTTAAAGGCGAGATCAAATCTCTTACAGCAGAAGAAGTGAAAGTAGGCTTTAAAGATGTGCCATCAATGGAGAAAGACAGTGCAGAAGAATTAACACTGGTTGATGTTCTTGTCGAATCAAAACTGTCTCCATCAAAACGTCAAGCACGTGAAGATATCACAAACGGTGCCGTCTACATCAACGGAGAGAGGCAAACCGACAAAGACTATGTCCTTTCAGCAGATGACCGAATTGAAAACCAATTTACGGTCTTAAGAAGAGGGAAAAAGAAATATTTCCTTGTGACGTATAAATAAATCCTTATGAAACAGTAAGTATCATGAAAAGCACCTCAAATGTTCATATACATTGAGGTGCTTTTCTTTTTTATTCAGAAGTAGGAATTCAGCTTTTACAGAGCGGTTTTCTCTCATTTGTCTGTTTCTTACTCAAGGAGTGAATCTTCGTTTGTATAAGCATGTTCTACCTTACAAATTCGGGTTGTATAGGATTCATACCAATCTTTTTTTCC
The DNA here is from genome assembly GCF_024807925.1 of Bacillus sp. JUb11. Taxonomy (NCBI): domain Bacteria; kingdom Bacillati; phylum Bacillota; class Bacilli; order Caryophanales; family Bacillaceae; genus Bacillus; species Bacillus sp. JUb11. The sequence goes on from NZ_JANUEZ010000001.1 coordinate 33,321, forward strand.
TTTTTTTTGAACACGCTGATGTGCTGTATGTGCTTTCCATTCTTTGATGGCTGCTAATGAATCCCAGTAAGAGACAGTGATTCCAACACCATGTTCATCTCGTACACTTTCTATTCCAAGAAACCCGTCTAGTTCTTTCGCTAATTCTTCCATTTTTTGAGCAGCCACGGCGTATTCTTTCTGCTCGACATTTGTTCGTTTTGATGTGAAAATCACGGCATAATAGGGTAGTGCAGGTGTTTGAGTAAACAGCATCTAGCAGAACCTCCTTTTGTCTATTCACATTATATATGAAAGATAGAGGGGCTCGTAGTCTTTTTGTTTTAATTTAAAAAAGTCCAAGGTGCTTTATGATTATTTATATTTCTGTAAAATCATCTCATAAACATTACCTTGTTCACTTTTCTGACATATTTTTCTTGTATAAAATAGAGTCAAATAAGATGAATAAGGGGGAATGAAAGTGATTCGATTTAAGAAAAAGAGTTTGCAAATTCTTGTTGCCCTTGCCTTAGTGCTAGGTTCAATGGCCTTCATCCAGCCGAAAGAAGTCAAAGCGGCTACGCATAATCCGGTTGTGATGGTGCATGGCATGGGTGGTGCGTCTTATAACTTTGCTTCGATCAAACGATACTTAGTATCACAGGGATGGGATCAAAACCAACTTTTTGCAATCGATTTCATAGACAAAACAGGCAATAACCTAAACAATGGCCCGAGGCTCTCTAGATTCGTCAAAGATGTACTAGCCAAAACGGGCGCCAAAAAAGTAGATATTGTGGCTCATAGTATGGGCGGTGCGAACACGTTATACTATATTAAGAACCTAGACGGCGGAGATAAAATTGAAAACGTCGTCACACTTGGTGGAGCGAATGGACTCGTTTCACTCAGAGCATTACCAGGCACCGATCCAAATCAAAAAATTCTTTACACATCCGTCTATAGCTCAGCCGATCTCATCGTCGTCAACAGCCTTTCGCGTTTAATTGGCGCAAGAAATGTCCTCATCCACGGCGTTGGACATATCGGTCTATTAACCTCAAGCCAAGTCAAAGGCTATGTGAAAGAAGGATTGAATGGCGGAGGACAGAATACGAATTAAAAAATAAAAAAGACAGCGATTTGTGCTGTCTTTTTTGATGTCATGGTTATATAGAATCTGCTAGGTGTTGCAGAAGGTTTTTAGGAGGATAAAAGATGACGCAAAAACTCAAATATGCTTTCTTAGGCTACTTTCTCTATTTCCCATGTTCATTTCTGATCATCTATATGATCTGGATGGCAATCGTCAAATCAGTGCAATGGGCAGAAGTCATATCTAATTGTACATCCATCATTGGTATCTATTACTTAATAGCCAGTGTGTGGTTTGTCTTTTTACTGCAAAAACAGACAAAACATCGTACATAGCCAAATAAAAACATGTACAAATCAATCGCCATTCCTTACACTACATATAATGAACGAGAATCTTCGGAGGTGGGTATTTGTGCAACATCATCAAAAGGCTTTGATTATGGTCGATGTACAGAAAGCATTCGAGCACGAAAAATGGGGAGAACGGAATAACCTAGATGCAGAGAAGAACATCAGTCGTCTATTGACGTTTTGGAGAGAAAAAGGATGGACAGTCATTCATATTCAGCATACATCGGATCAGCCGCACTCCTTATTTCATCCAGCAAATGAAGGGCACTCCTTCAAAGAGATCGCTAAACCGTTAGATGAAGAAATGGTCATACAAAAGAAAGTCAACAGCAGCTTTATAGGTACAAACTTAGAGGAACAACTAAGATCAAACGAGATCAACACTGTTGTGATTGCTGGACTCACAACACCGCACTGCGTATCTACCACAACAAGAATGAGTGGAAACCTAGGCTTTAATACATACCTCATTTCGGATGCAACAGCCGCCTTTGGACTCGCAGATCAAACCGGTACATACTATGAACCAGAAACGATCCATCGCCTTTCACTTGCAACACTGCATGACGAATTTGCGACTATCCTGACAACTGAGCAGCTGATCACAAATTGGGCAAGCAAAAGCTCCTAGAAATCATCTCTAGGAGCTTTTTGCTTGTTCATCCAGCGGCTGTTTTCGTTGTTCAATACTTGAGTAGATAAGATCAATTCCAATAAATAAGAAGCTGACAAAGAAAGATAAAATGAGTGTGCCGTGCTCCCAAATTGAGACATTGACTATGTTCATATTAAGTACAAACTTAATTGAGAAATGCACAACGATCCATGAGAGTAAAAATTCAAAGATAAACGTGAACCATTGAGGAAATCTTAGCAAAGAGGAAATTCCTTTACCAATGAATACTAAAAAGATCGACCAAAAAAGAACAATCCCACTGACGAATAGACAGAAGGTCAATAATGAAAGAAATGATGCATAGGTAATATATTCTCCAAAAAGAAAATTCACTCCTAATGAAACAACATAAAGTACAGAACTTGGAATGATGATGACAAAACTAATCGAAAAAAAGATGAGTAAAATGAGGAGAATTTCAGCGATAGCTCCAGGCGCTTCATCGACAACTTTTGTCTTTCTCAAAACCGCATAGATAACAATTGAAATGAGCATAAGTGCTAACATAAATGAAATGATCGACAAATTGTTTTCCTCCTTAACGTTCCTTACATTATTGTTTTAAGTTGTGAGTTATCCAGTAAATGTAATTGTAAGAGGAAAACGAAAAAGAGTAAAGAGTAATCGGTGTTCTAATTTTCTTGTGTGCAAATAAGTTATTTGTAGCTAGAGAGTATCGTACAAAAAACCAAACAAAAAACCCTAGAAATCCTTGAACAATCAAGGTCTCTAGGGTTTGTTTGATCACTCTCTGAGAGAGTCATGAAATTAACGAGAGTAGAACTCAACGATTAGTTGTTCGCTGATTTCAGGCGCTAATTCAGAACGCTCTGGAAGACGAGTGAAAGTTCCTTCAAGCTTTTCAGCATCGAAAGTAAGGTATTCAGGTACGAAGTTGTTCACTTCAACTGATTCTTTCACAACTGCAAGGTTTTGAGATTTCTCACGAAGAGCAATCGTTTGACCTGGTTTCACAGAGAAAGATGGGATGTCTACACGGCTTCCATCAACAAGGATGTGACCATGGTTTACTAGCTGACGAGCTTGGCGGCGCGTACGAGCAAGGCCAAGACGGTATACTAGGTTGTCAAGGCGAGTTTCAAGAAGGATCATGAAGTTTTCACCTTGTTTACCAGGAAGTTTAGCAGCTCTGTCAAATAGTGTACGGAATTGACGTTCGTTGACACCGTACATGTGACGAAGCTTTTGCTTCTCTTGTAATTGTAAACCGTATTCAGATAGTTTTTTGCGTTGTCCTGGACCATGTGGGCCTGGAGCGTAAGGGCGTTTTTCAAGTTCCTTACCTGTTCCGCTTAATGAAATGCCTAAACGGCGGGAAATCTTCCAACTTGGACCTGTATAGCGAGCCATAATGTGACTCCTCCTTATTGTTTTTATTTGTGAAAAATAAAAACCGTCTGTTCTTTGTCTTTTCCGTCATTATGTTTTCATGCATCCTCGCTCCAGCAGCAGGGAGTTACAAGATGCACCTCCATATAGAAGGAACAAAATGATACAAAAAAGCCGAACAAAAAGGCTGCCATATTTCACACAAACTCTATTATATGACGCCAGATAGGAGAAGTCAACCTATTTAAAGAGGAGAATGTCAAACACGGCCGGCTTTTACCGAGAAAGAAAACAAAATAAAAAAGCAGACACATTGTCTGCTTTTCACGCATCATGACGCATCAGTAGAGGCTGATAACGCATTTTGGAGAACCTCTGTAAATTGAACTAAGTACGTTTCATCCACTTCATTGAAACGATCTTTCACTGGACTGTCAATATCGAGTACCCCAATGATTTGTCCATTTACTTTAAGTGGGATCACAATTTCAGATTGCGATGCTGCATCACATGCAATATGACCAGGGAATGCATGGACATCAGCGATACGCTGTACATCACCTGTCGCAAAAGCTGTACCGCAAACCCCTTTTCCAGAAGGAATGCGTACACATGCGGGCAGTCCGTTGAATGGACCAAGCACAAGCTCTCCGCCTTTTGCTAAATAAAATCCTGCCCAATTGACTTCAGGAAGCGAGTGATAAAGCAGCGCCGCAGCATTGGCTAGGTTGGCAATGAGATCAGGTTCACCATCCGTAATCGCTTCTACTTGCTTGATGAGTAATTGATAGTCTTTCGATGGATCACCAGACTGTTTTTCGACATGAAACATGAAAATCTCCTACTTTCTATCTCAAAAATACATAACTTGCGCTTCGCATGTGGGATTTGTCGAGCAATGATTAAAGGAACTTCCGCCTTCACCTTGAAGTATGTACACATGAAGAGGGGTGAGCGGATGAAAACATCAACAACCGTGCAAACAAAAGACCGTATTATTGAAGCTGCCATCAGACTTTTTAACCAAAAAGGATTTTCTGGAACCTCTGTCCGTGAGATTGCGAAGGAAGCAAACGTCAACGTTGCCCATATATCTTATTACTTTCAAGGAAAAGGAGGGCTGCTCGAGCAGCTCGTATCCGATTTTTATGAAGGCTATATTCAGATGATTGAATCGCACATCCAGCACATGGAAAACCGTCATGCAAAAGAATGTTTACTTCATGTGGTTTTTGATATTTTATCTTATCAGCATGAAAATCGTCAATTAACCCGTTTCGTTTATCGAGAGGTGACCATTGATTCAACGCTGATCAGGGAAATCATGTCCACTTATTTAACAAAGGAAAAATACTTGTTTCAGCTCATCATTGAAAAAGGAAAAAGCACCCATGTGATTTGTAAGCAGCTGTCACTCTCATCATTTATGATCCAGCTAAAATCACTTCTGATGATGCCATATTTACAGCCGCATTATTTAACAGAGGTGCTTTATATCAACCCAAACGAGCCTTACTTTTATCAAACGTACTATAAGGAACTGAGCCGGTCGCTTCATCATCTGTTAGAACCAAACGAATCGGCACTTGATCCTCACCTGAAACTCATGATGTCTTCAAATTGATCATAGGCATACCCGAGATCTTCCGCTTGATGGGCATCAGACCCGAATATGAGCGGAATTTTTTTCTGTTTTGCAAGATCAATCATCCATGGATCTAAATAGATACTTCTGGCATATGTTTTACGAAGACCTGATGTATTAAAATCTAAGGACATGCCTTTTTTTGCCGTTTCTTCAAGACAAAGGGTGACCATTTGACATAGTTCTGGCGACATTTCGTATGGGAAAAGTTGTTTGAATTTCTGGACAAGGGTGATATGACCGATTCTCTTTGGCTTATATGGACCTAAAGATGATAGAATAGAAGAATGAATTTGGTCATAGTAGCTTTGATAGACGTGTTCGGTGCTGCCATAGATGCTGATCAGCTGCTTGAAGGCGTGCTCATCAAAATCAAGACAAATATAATCATTGCCAGCAGGAAGAAAGTGAACAGATAAAATGCTATCGTCTAGTTCAGGGCCGTAGCAGTCTAAAAAGGCACTTGTTTCCTCTTCATACTCTTTGATATAGTCGACCTCAAGCCCAGTTTTTACTATTAACTGTCCTTTGTATTCCTGTTTCAGCTGATCCAGCTTCGTCAAATAGGCTTCAAGGTCTCGAAGCTTCATGGCGCTATCCTGCTCAGGCGTTGGATCTCGAAACGAAGGAGGCAACGGGGCATGCTCGGTAAAGGTGATGGAATCAAATCCCTTTTTCATTGCTTTTTCAATATAAGAATGAAAAGGATCAAGCGTACCGTGCGGGCAAAATGGCGTATGTAAATGTGCATCTTGTTTCAACATGTCGTCACCTCTTGTCGATATTTTGAAAAACGTCATGTTTATCAGCGAAAATAATGAAAAATCATGACCAAAAATGCTGGTTACATGGTATCATAATAACAATGAAAACGACAGCTTCCGCATACATAAAAACAGGTCACATCAATACATGTGATCAAATGATAGAAAGCCTGAATGACTTTCTTGAAAAAACATACATAAAACCGTGAATGGATCGTATTGGGAAAAATACAATCCTGCTTATAAAAAACAAATGCAAAGCGGACACGAAAGGGTTCTCAGGTCTACTCGGGACACTACCCTGACATCACTTAGATCACAACAAGGGGGCTCATTATGGAGTTTATCATCGGTTTAATTGTCATTTTGCTTGCTTTGTTTTCAGTCGGTTATTTCCTCAGAAAAAATATATATAAAGAGATTGACCGATTGGAAGCATGGAAAATTGAAATTTTAAACAGATCAATTGTAGAAGAAATTTCAAAAATCAAACATTTAAAAATGACCGGAGAAACAGAGCAGTTTTTTGAAAGATGGCGTGCAGAGTGGGACGATATCGTCACAGCCCATCTTCCAAAGGTAGAGGAGCTATTATATGATGCAGAGGAGTATTCTGATAAATATCGATTCTCCAAAGCGAAGCAAGTTCTTGCACATATAGGAGATCTGCTCACCGCTGCTGATTCAAACATCGAAGACATTTTAAAAGAGATTGCAGACCTTGTCACAAGTGAAGAGCAAAACCGAAAAGACATCGAGAAGGTCAAAGAGCAATATCAAACGGTACGAAAAAATCTACTTGCTTACAGCCATTTATACGGCACCCTTTATGACAAAATGGAGCAGGACTTAGATGAGGCCTGGGAAGGGATCAAGCAGTACGAGGAAGAAACAGAAAACGGAAACTACATGACAGCAAGGAAAATTTTGCTTGAGCAAGACCGCAGACTCGATCAGCTGCAATTATATATCAATGATGTACCGAAGCTCATCGCAGACTGCAAACAAACGGTGCCAGGTCAGCTGACGAAGCTGAAAGACGGTTATAAAGAAATGACAGACAAAGGCTACAAGCTAGAGCACATCCAGATCACAAAAGAGCTGGAGAACTTGAATAAACAGCTGACCCGGGCGGAGAAACTGCTGATTGATGAACTCAATTTAGATGAAGCATCAAGCATTCTGCAAATGATTGATGATGCGATTCAGACGCTGTATGATCAGCTAGAAGCAGAAGTAGAAGCAGGTCAGGAAATCAAGAGCAAAATGCCTGAGCTGACCGAGGCATTTGAAAAACTTGAACAAGACCACACGCAGACAAAGGCAGAAACGGCTCTTGTGAAAGAAAGCTACAAGCTGACAGCGGGAGAGCTGGATCAGCAGAAAGCCTTCGAAAAACGATTAGAAGAAATTGAAAAGCTCATGAAGCAAATACGAGAGAAGCTTGATCGTGACCATGTCGCATACACATTATTAATGGATGAAATCAATCAGCTTGAGACCTTTATTGAGGATGCAAAAACGCTTCATGAAGCGTTTAAAGATCACCTTCAATCGTTACGAAAAGAAGAATTACAGGCAAGAGAAACATTGGCTGAACTTAAAACCATGCTGACAGATACAGTGCGCCAGCTGCACAAAAGCAACATTCCAGGTGTACCTGCTGACATCAAAGACCGTGCTGAAAAAGCGCAGGAGATGATTCAGCAAGTGCAGGAGCAGCTAGAGAATTTGCCGCTGAATATGCCAGCAGTGAACCAACAATTAAAAGAAGCCTCTGAAACAGTTAGACATGTCGTTGATGAAACACATGACATGCTTCGTAAAGTGGATCAAATTGAACGGATTATACAATACGGCAACCGGTTTAGAAGTCAAAACCACATTCTTTCAGAGCAATTAAAAGAGGCAGAACGAAGATTTTATGCCTATGATTATAACGATTCATTTGATGTGGCAGCAGCAGCTGTCGAAAAAGCATCACCTGGAGCCGTTCAGAAGCTTTTAACTCAGCAAGAAAAAGAATATCAGCATCAATAAAAAAGCTGAAGTCCATTTTAGGACTTCAGCTTTTTCCATGTTATGAAGCTTGCTTTTGGCGTTCTTCTGAAGCAGAAGAAGTGAATAGAGAGATAACAAATCCAATTACGATTCCGAGTATGGCAGGTACAATCCAGCCAATGCCAAGGTCATATAGCGGCAAGATCGTTTGAAAGAGATCTTTCACAGGACCAATCGGCAGTTTCGCCGCTGCTAAGCCGTCAAATAGACTGACGCAGCCAGTTAAAATCAAAGTAAGGACATACACAGGTCTTCTATGACCAAGCCATTTGTCAGCAAGTGATAAGACGATAATCACAATCGCTAACGGGTAAATCGCAGTTAACACAGGTACTGAAAAAGCGATAATATGAGCAAGTCCAAAATTTGAAATGATAAAACTGAATAATGTGACGAGTGTAACGACCATTTTATAAGAAAGTTTAGGTAATAAATTTGAGAAATACTCTCCGCACGATGTCACGAGACCGATACTTGTGGTTAAACAGGCAACCGTAATCGCCGCGCCTAACACAATATTACCTAAACTGCCAAAAAGAAATTGCGAAGACTGAGCCAAGATTTTACTGCCATCTCCAACAAAACCAATCGCGTGTGTACTTGAAGCGCCTAAATAAGCAAGTGATAGATAAACAAATGTTAATCCGCAAGCTGCAATGAGGCCTGCTTTGATACAAGCAGATGTGAGTGCTTTTTTACTTGTTACACCACGTCCTTTAATGGCGTTGATGACAACAACTCCAAACACAATAGATGCAAGAGCGTCCATGGTTTTATAGCCTTCTAAAAACCCTTTGAAAAATGATCCATTGCTATAGGACACATCAGGTGTGCCAATGACGCCCATCGGTGTCAAAATGGCTTTGACGATAATAATCAAAATGATCGTAAATTTAATCGGTGTTAACACTTTCCCTACACGATCCACAATTTTCGTTGGATTTAGTGCAAGATAATACGTAATACCAAAAAAGGCCAGTGTAAATAAAAGAAGTGAGAGCCAAGCTGGTACACCAGCTAAAAAGGGTAGTGCACCAATTTCATATGAAACCGTTCCTGTACGAGGAATAGCGAAAAGTGGCCCGATGGATAAATATAAAATGACGGTAAACGCTGTTCCAAAAGCTGGGTGAGCTTTATCAGCTAATCCTTTCGCATCTCGACCTGTCAAAGCGATTGCAATAATCCCTAGAAGAGGTAAACCGACACCTGTTAATAAAAATCCGCCCATTGCTTTCCACACATTTTGCCCAGCATATTGCCCAAGCTCTGGTGGATAAATCATATTACCGGCGCCGAAGAATAGAGCAAACAGCATAAAACCTATGATAACCGTATCTTTCGTCGACAAAGTTGCCTTCATTGCATTTAAAGCCTCCATTATTATGTTGAAATATTCTGTTAATTAGTTGCTAGGTAACCGTTCATCATTAACAATCACTAATTATAAAGGATGTACGCCTGATGTCAACATGTGTTTTCGTACAAAAGTCATGAATTTTTCTATTTTAGTATATGAAGAACAATAAAAAAACATCCCCTTCTTCTTTGGAAGGGGATGTTTTGGCTTGTGATGATTATGAGGCAAGTTGCTTTGGTGGGCTGGTAAACATGGAAATAAGTACACCAATCAGAGCACCGATAATAGCTGGTATGATCCAGCCAATGCCTAAATCGTAAAACGGAACAATTGATTTCAAGATGCCAGGCAATCCGCCTAGATTCACTTTGGCAGCTAATAATCCATCAGTGATGGCAAAGAAACCAGTAAAGATGAGAGAAGTGATATAAATGACTCTTCTGCCGTTAATCCAGCGGTCAAGGAACGATAATAAAATAATGACAATGGCCAGTGGATAGATCGCTACGAGTACAGGCACCGACAGAGAAATGATTTGTGCCAGTCCGAGGTTTGCAACGAATGTGCTAAATAAAGAAACAATTAGAACGACAGTACGATAAGAAAGTGCTGGGAAGAGCTTTGAAAAGTATTCTCCACAAGATGAAATAAGTCCAACACTAGTCGTTAAACAAGCGAATAAAATGGCTGCGCCAAGAACAATGTTACCAGCAGAACCGAATAAAAAGTTGGCAGAAAGTGAAAGCAGTTTGCCGCCATCATTTGCTCCAACCATTCCCGTGGCATCGGGGCTTGAAGCACCCACATAAGCAAGTGAAATGTACACGAGTGCCAGTCCAACAGCTGCTACGATTCCTGCCTTAATACAAGCTGCTGCAAGAGATTTTCGCTCTGTGATGCCTCTGTCCTTAACAGCTGTCACCACGACGATTCCAAATACGATAGAAGCAAGTGCATCCATTGTTTTATAGCCTTCTAAAAATCCAGTGAAAAGCGGATTTGCCTCATATGTTTTATCTGGAGCACCGATCATTCCCATTGGCGTAGCAATGGCTTTAATGACAATAATAGCAATAACAGTTAATAAGATCGGTGTCAAAATTTTACCAATACGATCAACCAGCTTTGAAGGATTTAACGCAAGCAAGTATGAAATAGTGAAAAACACTACGGTAAAGATGAATAGTGGTACCCATGAAGTGGCTTGGGCACCTGAGAGAAATGGAGCTAATCCAATCTCATACGAAACCGTACCAGTTCGCGGAATGGCGAAAAATGGTCCAATGGATAAATACAGAATAACGGTAAAGATAGTCCCGAATTTAGGGTGTGCTTTATCGGCAAGACCTTTGGCGCCGGTACCTGTAAGGGCGACAGCAATAACCCCTAATAGTGGAAGACCTACGCCTGTAAGTAGGAATCCGCCGATGGCAAGCCATACGTTTTCACCAGCATATTGTCCAAGAACAGGCGGGAAAATCATATTTCCTGCACCAAAGAATAATGCAAAAAGCATTAGTCCAATAGCCAATGTCTCTTTTATACTTAAACTATTATTCAAAATAGTCCCTCCTCAATCAGTGTATTGTGTCAAATTTAAATATTCTGACAATTTAGGTGTTTATATGACAATTGCACTATGGATGATATAGTGAAAATAAAAAGTTGTCAACTGCCATTTTCAGAAAATTCTCTGTCTGACTTCATTATGGTAACATATAAATGCATTTATTTTTTAAGTTTTTTTGTAAGGAGTTTAAGATATGATTTATCTTGATAATAGTGCTACAACAAAGCCTTATCCAGAGGTTTTACAAGTACATCAGCAAGTGAGTGAGCGTTTCTTTGGGAATCCGTCTTCGCTGCATCAACTTGGAATTGATGCGAGCCGTCTATTAAGTGAAACGCGAAAACAAATCCTTCACTATACAGGTTTTACACAATATGAGATTATTTTTACTTCAGGTGCAACAGAAGCAAATAACATTGCCATCAAAGGGGCTGCTCTTGCCAAGATGAACCGAGGCAGACATATTGTCACAACAGCGATTGAGCATCCATCTGTCATCGAATCGTTTGAACAGCTGAAAACATTATTTGGCTTTGATATTTCCTATATTCAAGTAAATGAGCATGGCCGTGCAGATATGACGCATTTAAAAGAAGTGCTTCGCCCTGATACAGTGCTTGTCAGTCTCATGCATGTAAACAATGAAACAGGCGCGATTCAGCCGATAGAGGAAGCGGCCAGCATCATTCGGAAGTATGCCAAAGAGGCGATTTTTCATGTTGACGGCGTACAAGGAATTGGCAAGGTTCCGCTGCCTAAAGGGATGGATATTGATCTTTTAACGATGTCAGGCCACAAGATTCACGGCCTGAAGGGAACAGGTGCCCTCTTTTTAAAGAGAGAGATCGTACTTGCACCTTTTATCACAGGAGGAGAGCAAGAACTAGGCCTTCGCTCAGGGACTGAGAACCCTGCTGGAGCTGTCAGTTTAGCAAAAGCCATAAAGCAATCATTTGAATATTTAAACAAGCATCATGATGAGATGATCGCCTTAAAAACGGAGCTAGAGCAGCAGCTTGGAAAGATAGAAGGCGTCGTCATAAACACACCGCTGACGCATAGCGCACCGCACATTGTGAATTTTTCAGTGCCAGGTATTCAGATCGAAGTCCTTCTGCATATGCTCGAAAAAGAAGGCATTTACGTTTCGACAACGTCTGCTTGTTCTGCTAAGAAAAAGGAACCAAGCCGTGTCCTGCTCGCGATGGGAAAATCAGAAGAAGCAGCCAAAAGTAGCATGAGAATCAGTTTGACATATGGACAAGGACCAGAGCTAGCGCCACAAATCATCACATCGATCGCACAAAGTGTGAAAAAATTAAAAGGAATGAGATAACAACATGAAGTATGACCATATTTTAGTCCGTTTTGGTGAGATTTCAACAAAAGGGAAAAATAGAAAGAAATTTATCGAAAAACTAAGACAGCATATCCGGTTTGTATTAAAAGACTTTGAAGCATTAAAGTATGCATCTGACAGAGACCGCATTACGATCATGCTAAACGGAGAAGATCCTGAACCGATTTCAGAACAGCTTAAAGGTGTATTTGGCATTCAAAGCTTTAGCCTGGCTGTGAAATGTGAGACAAATCTTGATGCCATCAAAGAAGCGGCACTCTCAGCGGTTCAGGAAGTGTATAAACAAGGAAATACATTTAAGGTCTCAACGAAACGCTCTTATAAACAATTTGAGCTTGATTCAAATGAAATGAACCGAGAAATTGGTGGACATGTTTTAAGGAATACAGACAACTTAACCGTTAATGTGAAACAGCCAGATGTTCACTTGCGAATTGAAATAAGAGAACACGCGACGTACATTACATTTAAAGATGTAAAAGGTGCAGGCGGACTGCCAGTTGGTTCAAGTGGAAGAGCGATGCTGATGCTCTCTGGCGGTTTTGACAGCCCAGTGGCCGGCTATCAGGCAATGAAACGAGGCATTCAAATTGAAGCTGTTCATTTCTTTAGCCCACCTTATACAAGTGAACGTGCCAAGCAAAAGGTCATTGATCTAGCGGAATGCTTAGCTGCCTATGGAGGCGAAGTCAAGCTTCACATCGTTCCTTTTACGAAAATCCAAGAGCTCATTCACAAACAAGTACCAGAAAACTATACGATGACTTCAACGAGAAGAATGATGCTCAAAATTGCAGATAAAATAAGAGCCAAGCGTGATGCGCTTGCCATTATTACAGGGGAAAGCCTTGGTCAAGTGGCAAGTCAGACACTTGAAAGCATGTATGCCATTAATCATGTCACAAACACACCGATCATTCGCCCGCTGATTGCCGTGGATAAGAATGACATTATCGAAGAAGCGAGACGAATTGGCACATATGAGACAAGCATTCAGCCATTTGAGGATTGCTGCACGATCTTTACGCCGCCATCTCCAAAAACAAAACCAAAGCTTGAAAAAGTAGAACGCTACGAAAGCTTTGCTGAATTCGAGCCAATGCTTGATGAGGCAGTGGAGCAGATCGAAACAATCGTTGTCACAAATGAAAAGAAAGCAGCTGACAAATTCGCTGATTTATTCTAAATAAAAAATTTCATAATAATTACCATAAAATCAATCGCATGAAGTCATGTGTTTCTACACATTCTATATTCACAAGGAGGTGAGAACACATGGCTCAACAAAACAGACAAAGCAGTTCTAATCAATTAGTCGTTCCAGGCGCTGCACAAGCGATCGACCAAATGAAGTACGAAATCGCTTCAGAATTTGGCGTAAACCTTGGACCAGAAACAACAGCTCGCGCTAACGGATCAGTTGGTGGAGAAATCACTAAGCGTCTTGTATCTTACGCTCAACAACATATGGGTGGCGGATCTTTCTAAGACACACAATTAAAAAGCTATGGCTTATGAGCGGGTTCATTCCCGCTCTTTTTTTTGTACATAAATTGTTAGAATATTTTTAAAAAAGAAGACGAAATGAAAAAATTATGGCATAATACTAGGAGTAGGTCCTAATTCAAGCATTTTTCAGTTATGAGTGTTAGAATAGGTAAATTGAAACATGATTCGTTTCATAGAAAGAGGCTAAAAGGAGCTGTACCATGAAAAGAGAAGACTTAATTGCACCAGAACAATATAACTTAGTCAGTGAGATTGAAGCGTTCAGTCATGACCAGGAGAAAATCGCCCTGCACTGGCAGGACGGAAATGGCCATGAAGCACATGTGACATATGCAACATTAGTGGAAGAGGCGAATAAAATTGGTCATGTTCTATTAAATGCAGGCTTTAAAAAAGGCGATAAAATCATTGTGATGGTGCCTCGTATGCTAGAGGCATACAGCATTTATTTAGCCATTTTAAAAACAGGAATGGTTGTGATTCCTTGTTCAGAAATGCTTCGCGCTAAAGATATAGATTACCGAATTGAACATGCAGAAGCAAAAGGAGCGATTGTTTACGCATCATTCATTCAATCGTTTGAAGGAACCAATCAGCCAAAAGATTTCAAAACATTCTCGATTGGTGAGAATGATCATGGCTGGACAAACATTGTTGCGCAAAAGGAAGAGCAGTCAAGCGAGTTGAAATTGGCAGACACAACACGTACAGACATGGCGTTTCTCTCTTATACATCAGGCACAACAGGTAACCCAAAAGGGGTTGTTCATACACATGGCTGGGCGTATGCACATTTACGTACTGCGGCCAAAGCATGGCTCTCCATTAATGAAGGGGATAAAGTATGGGCAACAGCAGGACCAGGCTGGCAAAAATGGGTGTGGAGTCCTCTCTTATCTGTTTTAGGAAGCGGAGCAGAAGGTTTTGTTTATGGAGGGAAATTTAATCCGAATACGTACTTAGAGCTGCTTCAAAAAAATGAAATCAATGTTCTATGCTGTACACCAACAGAATATCGATTTATGGCAAAAGTGGATGACCTCAGTCAGTACGAGCTACCAACATTGCATAGTGCTGTTTCTGCGGGAGAGCCGCTCAACCGTGAAGTCATCGATACGTTCAAAAAACATTTCGATATCGAAGTGCGAGATGGTTACGGGCAAACAGAAAGCACGCTGCTAGTCGGGGTGCTGAAAGGAATGGACATCAAGCCAGGTAGCATGGGCAAACCAACACCTGGCAATGAAGTAGAGATCATTGATGAGAATGGCCAGATCTGTGCTCCAGGAGAAATAGGTGACATTGCCGTTCATCTTGAAACGCCGGCTTTATTCAAGGAATACTACAAAGATGCAGAGCGTACAAAGGCGCAGCGCCGTGGGGATTACTTTATTACCGGTGACCGTGCGAAAAAAGATGAAGACGGGTATTTTTGGTTTGAAAGCCGCAGGGATGACATCATTGTCAGCTCAGGTTATACAATTGGTCCATTTGAAGTCGAAGATGCACTCATTAAACACCCAGCAGTGAAAGAATGTGCGGTTGTGGCAAGTCCAGATGAAATCAGAGGATCAATCGTGAAAGCATACGTCGTCCTGCGTGATGCATCTGCACAAAGCGATGAGCTGATTAAAGAACTGCAAACACACGTGAAAAATACAACAGCACCGTACAAATATCCAAGAGAAATCGAATTCATTGACGAGCTACCAAAAACTCCGTCAGCGAAAATTCGACGTGTCGAGCTGAGAGAAAGAGAGCTTGCACGAAAATCATCATAACAGTAGAAACAATAAGCGTCTGGATGGAAAATCATCCAGCGCTTTTTTTATTGGACAAATCAAATATGTAAAATTCGTTCATGATGTTTTATGTTAAAATGTGTAAGGATGACTTGAAAAGGAGAATGTTCTGAAAATGTCGATTGCGATAATTCATGGGATTGTGCTTGCCTTTGGCCTTATTTTACCTTTGGGCGCACAAAATGTATTTGTATTTCAGCAAGGAGCCCTTCAGCCGCGATTATATCGCGTACTGCCTGTGGTCATTACAGCTGCTCTCTGCGACACACTTTTAATTACTTTAGCTGTCATTGGGGTTTCGGTTGTTGTACTCACCATTCCTATCTTGCAAATGGGTCTTTTTATCATTGGATTTTTCTTTTTACTTTATATGGGATGGTCAGTTTGGAACACGAGCTCCGCAACAGGTAATCAAGAAAAGATGGACTTGATGCCTATGAGAAAACAAATCATATTTGCCTGTTCCGTTTCACTTTTAAATCCTCACGCGATTCTCGATACAATAGGAGTGATAGGAACGAACTCTCTTCAATATCATGGGGCGGAAAAGGTGGCATTTACCGCAGCCTGTATCATTGTCTCGTGGTTATGGTTTATGGGTCTTGCCCTTCTCGGGAAAATGTTAGGAAAGCTAGATACAAACGGCAAGTGGATGAACCGGATCAATAAAGCCTCTGCGGTCATGATCTGGCTAGTTGCATTATATATCGCCTATCAGCTTATTGGATAAAGGATACATAGAGCAAAAGAGACGTGATGTTGAACATGTCATTTGAAGAAGCGTTGGATGGAAAACATCCGGCGTTTTTTTGTTGTCTACTGTCTCGGGGCAAGCATCGGTTACACCCCGTTCATTTATCTCAGACATACTGACGATTCAATTACCTGGAGGAAATGATCAAAATAGAATGTATGCTACACTATAAAAAATGTATTTTATTGGATGTGGAGGTTTTCAAATGGCTCATAAAGAACAGCGTAAAGGGGCAGTGCTTGCTGTCTTTGATACATTGACGTTTGGTGTACCAGTCTTGTTGTGGAATTTATATAAGAATACGAATAAAACATTGAAGCTGATGATCCCGATTATTCCAATAGTAGGTTTCATCACGTATCTTTTAGCATCTCTTTACTAATGTGTTCAAAAATCATTTGCATGAGCGATACGCTCATGCTTTTTTCATTCGATCATTTTTTGAAGATGGTTTGATTTAATAGACGAAGAGCTTGTACGATATCATCCATTTGATTTTGGTCAGAGGAAGAAAGGCTGTCCATGAGCATGGATTCAATTTGTTGAAATGCTTTGTCCATACACGCACGGCCTTTTTTAGACAGCATAATGACATGTTTTCGCTTGTCATCTTTATCTTCTTGTCTATCAATGAATTGTTTTTCGTGAAGCTTTTTCAATTCTCTGCTGACATTCGGAAGAGACATGTGCTGACAATCGGCGATTTCACTAGGTGTTAGCGGCTCACTGATGGCTAACTGCTCCAGAATCAAATATTGTAGAGTGGTTAGATCAGATGGTTTGATCTTGTTCATCATGGCGTGTTTCAGCTCAGAAAAAGTAGAAGCAAATGTGACAAACTCTTTGAAAAAATGTGGGTTTTTCATCATTTTTCACCTCCTACGTACCATACCAAATTTGTTATCAAAAAACAATTATCATTTGACAACTAAAAAAGAGGAGTGTATGCTTTTTGTTATCAAATGATAACTAAAGGAGACAAGCCATGAATGTACTCATTATTTATACTCACCCCCATCACAATAGTTTAAATGGTGCTTTTTTTAAAGAAATCCTAAAGGGCAGTGAAGAAAATCCAAATGTTCAAGAAGTGAGAATCATAGATTTATACCAAGACAAATTTGATCCTGTACTTATTTTTAATGAGGAGAAAAAAAGACGTGATATGCATAAGGACCCTGAGATTCAAGAATATCAAGAGAAAATCAAATGGGCAGACAACATCGTGTTTGTTTATCCGATTTGGTGGGGGCGGCCGCCAGCCATGCTACTTGGTTTTATTGATCGCATGTTTGCAGCGAATTTTGCTTACCGTCAAACAGGCGGGCTGCTTCCAGAAGGCTTGTTAAAAGGAAAGAGGGCTGTATGTGTATCGACAATGCAAGGACCGACCCACTACCCTTTCTTCTTTTTGCAAAATGCCCACAAGGTGTTAATGAAACGAGCTCTTTTGCAATATGTCGGGATTAAACCGGTGAAGTTCTTTGAATTTGGCATGATGGAAAGTCCAAAAGGGAAGCATGACGTGAAATTAAAACGGATATACAACTATTTTCGGAATATCAGCTCATAAAACCACATTCCTTGAGTCACTTTTCTTCTAATTTGAACCTGTTATGTCTTAAAATGACAGAGAGAGTGAGTGACTCATTCTCTTTATTTGAAAAGGGGGATATGGATGAAGAAAACATTGTTTAAAGATGCGGCTCTTATCACACTTGATCCATCTTTAGGTTTTCTGGAGAAGGGAGATCTATTAATTGAAGGGGCACATATTTTAGAAGTCGGACCTTCGATTGAAGTAAGCGGTGCTGATGTTGTTGATGCGTCTGACATGGTCATCATGCCAGGGCTTGTGGATACCCATCGTCATGTGTGGCAATCTGTTATACGGGGAATCGGAACAGATTGGTCTTTGCAAACGTACTTGAGCAAAATTTATTATGGCAACTATGGGGCGATGAGACGTCCATCAGATGATCGAATTGCTAATTATTTAGGCGCATTAGAGGCATTAGATGCAGGAGTGACCACGTTTTTCGACTGGACGATGATCAATTCTATGGATCATACAGAAGAACTCATTGGAGGTTTAAAAGATGCGGGTATTCGAGCGGTCTTTGGTTTTGGTACCTCTGGAGATGCAGCGTATTGGGACAGAGAGAGTACGCTCACGAATATGGAAGACGCAGCCCGCGTGAAACAAAAACATTTTCAATCATCGGATCAGCTGTTGACGATGGGACTTGCCATTCGTGGACCTGAATTTTCTTCATGGGAGACGACCGTCTTTGAAATTGAAACAGCGAGATCACTAGATGCATTATGCAGTATGCACATTGGCTTTGGAAATTGGGGAGCGGCGGATCGATCGATTGAGCGGCTTCATCAAGCAGGGCTGCTCGGGCCTGATTTGAATATGGTGCATATCAATGCAATTGATGCAGATCAAATGAAGATGTTAGCTGACAGCGGAAGCTCCATCTCTATTACACCTGAGATTGAAATGATGATGGGACACGGATATCCTGTCACAGGGCTCGCCATTGAAAATGGCGTTCTGCCAACGCTTGGTGTAGATGTGGTGACAGCGACAGGCGGAGATTTATTTACCCAAATGAAATTTGGACTACAGGCGGAGCGGGCGATTCAAAATCAATCTTTATTGATGGAAGGGACGATGCCAGGACCTGAACTTGGATTGTCTGCACAGCAAATGCTTGAAGCAGCCACTATAAACGGGGCTCGTGCCTTGAAGCTTGATGACAAAATCGGCTCACTCACACCTGGAAAAGAAGCTGATTTTATCTTGATCGATCGGACAAGCATGAATCTTCTTCCGATGACAGATCCGGCTGGGGCAGTTGTGCAAACGGCACACCCTTCAAATGTTGACTCTGTCTATGTGGCTGGAAAAGCAGTGAAACAAAATGGGAAGCTAGTTGGAGTGAACTTAGAAGAGATCAAACAAAAAGCTTATGCGGCAAGAGATCATATTTTATCGCATCAGTTTGAATCAACAAAATGACGTGCAATATCCCCATAGGCCACTGCCTATGGGGAATACTTTACAACGATTCTTTAATGACTTTTTTATAATATTGGACAGATAGGAATCCGAAGACTGAGTATAAAACGGTATAAATCGCCATGACAATCAGCATAGGTGTCCACAGTTCGCTGCCAAATAAAAACCAGCCAGATTGTACAGCAAAGTAGCTGTGCAAGAGCCCGACGAGAAGCGGAATGCCAAAGTTGAAAAGCTGTTTGAGCCGAATGCCTTTTAAGAGATCTGTCTCCGTAAAACCAAGCTTACGCAGAATCGTGTATGAGCTTTGTTCCTCTTCGCTCTCATTCATCTGTTTGAAGTATAAAATACAGCCTGATGTCACAAGGAAGCTGAGGCCTAAAAATCCGACTACAAACATCATCAGTCCGATGGTTTGTTTTTGCTGCTGAGTGGTAGCAAATCTAGACATGCTTTCATCACTCAATTTCACAGACATAAAGACGTCATTGGCTTGTTCAACTTTTCCTTCATCTTTTATATTGATCGCAATATATTGGTTATTCTCACGCTGCAGCTTAGGGTCTTTGTTTTGATCAAGCTGCTCAAAGACGTTTTGACTGACGACAGCAACAGGTAGGCCGCCAGAAGTGAACTGGTAAGAGATTAAATGATCCTTTTTCATATCAATTACTTTTAAATCAATTGGTTTTTTTATTAAAAGTTTCACATCACCAGAGCTTTTAATCGGCATGAATTTTTTCAATAAATCATTGTAGCCACTTAACATGACTTCGTTGTTCTCTACATGAATATTTGGTACGTTTTTCTCGCTGATCACAGGTAGTGTTAAG
This sequence comes from Bacillus sp. JUb11, assembly GCF_024807925.1. NCBI lineage: Bacteria > Bacillati > Bacillota > Bacilli > Caryophanales > Bacillaceae > Bacillus > Bacillus sp. JUb11. Next base: position 53,464 of record NZ_JANUEZ010000001.1, read on the forward strand.
ACTCCTGGAGCTTTATTCACACTGCTTAACTTCGTATCGATGATTTGATTTGCATCAAAATCGGCTTGAATGACCTCGAACTGCTTTTTCTCATAGGCAATATGCTGATCAGAAAGTGCGCGAGTGAATGTGCCAGCATCTTTCTCAGATCCCATGACAAAATGTGCTGGAATTTGCTGTTCAGCTGTTTTTTCTGCTGAGTAGTAGGAAATATAGCTGAGTGATAACAAACCGATGGCAAGTGCAGATACGGTAGTAATAATCGTTAACAGCAATGCATTTGATTTTAAACGGAACATGATCGACGATAAAGACAAGACTTCATGAATGGCAAGGTAGCCATTTTTTCTTTTTCGTACGATATTGGCAATAAATGAAACAGAGCCTTTATAGAAAAGGAAAGTACCAATAATGACAGAACCTAAAATATAGATCATGGCTAAAGATAACGAAAACATCGATGTGTATGAGCCATTAAAAAGCTGAGAAGAAATGTAATAGCCTGAGCTGATAAAGGCAATGCCTAGAACCCCGATGATGATTTCAAAGACAGAGATTTTTTTAATACGCTGCTCTGTAGAAGAGGTTGTTCTAAACAAAGCTAAGATCGTTTGCTTCTGAATAAAACGTCTATTTCTTAGCATGATGACAACATAAATCAAGAGAAACACGATGATTGTTTGCAAAAGAGCCGTGCCAGAAAAATGAAGATTGGCAATTGCATGAACACCTGTGACTTTAAATAGAACCATCAGCATCAGCTTTGAACCGATAAATCCGGCCAATATTCCAATAGCCATCGAAATCATATAGAGGATAAAATTTTCTGCATGGAGCAGCTTGGAAATTTTTTGTTTCGTCATTCCAATGAGCTGCAAGAGACCGATTTCTTTTCCTCTACGTTTGATGAAAATGCTATTTGCATATAAAAGGAAGATGCCGACGATGGCGATCAGCAGAATAGAAGCGGCTTTAATGGATGCACCGCCTTTAATAGACCCTTTCACATCATCAAGTGCTGGTGAATACTGCAAGGTGACAAAGGAAAAATAGAGCGCCACACTAAATACAAGTGCAAACACGTATAAATAGTAATTTTTTAAGTTTTTCTTCAGATTGCGGAAGACGAGCTGATTAATGTTCATGCTTCACACCGCCTAAAACACCTTGCGTTTTCATAATATCCTCGAAAAACATCTTTCTCTCTAATGCGCCTTTATTCAATTGTGTATAGATCTGTCCATCTTTGATAAAAATCACTCGTCTTGAATAACTGGCTGCAACAGGGTCATGCGTCACCATGACAATGGTTGCTTTGCGCTTGTGATTGAATTCTTGCAGCTTGTTCAGTAAGTCAGACGCAGATTTGGAATCAAGTGCTCCGGTTGGTTCATCAGCAAAAATAAGGCTTGGTTCATGAATAAAGGCACGTACCGCAGATGTCCGTTGCTTTTGTCCACCAGACAGTTCATTTGGATATTTGTCTCTTAGTTCATAAATCCCCATATCCTCTGCAAGCTGTTGAAAGCGTTCAAAAGCTTCTTTTTTAGGCGTTTTGGAGATGGATAATGGCAAGAGGATGTTCTCTTTAACCGTGAGTGTATCAAGTAAGTTATAATCCTGAAAAACAAAGCCAAGCTGTTTCTTTCTAAATTCAGCGAGCTGCTGATCTTTCATTTGCGTCATTTCTGCATCTGCGATCCGAATCGATCCGCTGGACACATGATCAATCGATGACAATACGTTCAAAAGGGTCGTTTTCCCCGAGCCTGATGGCCCCATGATGCTGACAAATTCTCCAGCTTCTATCGTCAAATCAATGCCTTTCAGCACCTCTTGTTTATTGAATTTATTTCCATAGCTTTTATATAATTTACGAGCTTCTAAAATGTTCATCTGTCGAACCCCTTTTTTATTTAATTGATATCTCTAGTATAAAAAGAAGCCGATCAGACTTCCTGCGATTTGGCGAACAAAACAGGCGTGCATGTGACATTGTTGTCACATGCTTGTTTTATATGTCAAAGCCTTATGTAGAATTCAGATTGTTATTCAATTATTTTATCTGTTTTTCGCGATGATGTATCAAATTTCTTGTTTTTTCTGATGAACCTTTACAGAGTATGTGATTTCATGTAAGATATGCATATCAAATATATGCATAGTAAATCTATGTATTAGAGGTGACGATGGATGAAAGTGAGTAAAGAGCTTCTAAAGGGGAGTACTGCTACCCTTATTTTAAGCTTGCTAAATGAAAAGCCGATGTATGGATATGAAATGATTAAGCAATTAGAGTCGAAATCCGAAGGGATTTTTAGCTTCAAAGAGGGAACCATTTATCCTATTTTGCACACTTTGGAGGGGAAAGGATTCATTGTGTCTTACTGGGGCGAAGGGAATGGCAATCGAAAAAGGAAGTATTACAAGATTAATGAACAGGGCAAAGCGTTTATGAAAGAAAAGAAGGAAGAATGGACTGTCTTCAAAGATGCAGTAGATGGCGTTTTGAATGGGGAGAAAGTCGTATGGGACTAGAGAAAAAGTTTGAACAATATATCAAAAATGTGTGTAAACGAATCAAAAATAAAGACGTACATGCAAGTATAAAGCTTGAGCTTCGTGATCATTTATACACGCTGAAAGAGGAAGCGGTAAGTGCGGGCATGTCAGAAGAAGAGGCGGTAAATCAAGCGCTCGATCAAATTGGAGATGCAGCCATACTCGGAATGCAGCTCCATGAAACACACAAAACTCAAGTGGACTTTAAAACGATACTTCTTGTACTAGCTACTTGTTCATTTGGGCTGTTTGTGATGTATTATTTTCAGTTTCATTCTCATTTACTTCATTTTCAAGACACGAATATCTTTTATAAAAGTCTCATTTACTATGTATTTGGTCTTGCGTTGATGTTTGGGCTGTTTGCTTTTGATTATCGGCGCTTTTTACCCTATTCTTGGCATTTATATATAGGAACGATTGGAATGCTGATTCTTACAATGATGATTGGGACAAGAGTGAACGGTATTCTCTTTTTAAGCTTAAATAATGGATCGATCAATCTGACTGAAATTTTTCCATTTCTGATGATTATTTCGTTAGCGGGCATTTACCAATCTTGGAACTGGAAGAATGGTTTTAAGTCTTGGTTAGGGTTAGCGATTGTCACTTTACCCATTATTTTATTACATATAGTCGGATCTCTTTCTGCAACCATCACCTTTATGGTCATATGCATAACGATGATGTATGTATCTCATGCAAGAATGAGACAGCTTATTCCGTTTACAGCAGCAGGTATTGTCTATCTCATTGTTCAATTATTTTCTCTTTATCAAGCTGATATGTCCCACTTTTACCAATACTCACTTCATGAATTTAGCTCAAATGGTTTTCAGATAAATCCGTACGCATTGTATGATGTTCACACTGATTGGATGTTGACGTATATCATTTATTCATTCGGATGGTTTGCAGGATTGGCCGTTTTTATTTTGTTTGTGACTTTGATTTATAGAGTAGTTCATACAGCGAAACGAGTTCAATCTGCTTATGGCAAGATGTTAATGATTGGTTTGGCAACCACATTTGCAGCAAAATTTATCTTAAGTATTTTCACAAACTTTGGATTATTGCCTATATCAGGAGTTTCCATGCCTTTTATGAGCTATGGGGGATCTCATATTCTTCTAGAAATGATGTCAGTCGGGCTGCTAATGAGTATTTATAGAAGGAAACAGCTAGGAGAAATGTGCCGTGAAGTAGCGTGATATGGCTGTATAAAATAACCCAATCTCTTCAATGCATCGTTGAATGAAGAGATTGGGTTTCTTGAACTGCATGTTCACATGCTTGCAATATGCACAAAATCATTCTTTTTCGGAAAGATAAAGGTGAAAGTTGTCCCTTGATCTAATGTGGAGTTGACCTCGATTGTGATATGAAGAGCGTCAGCTCCCTTTTTTGTTAAATAGAGCCCCATGCCTGTGGAGGCCGTGTCATTGTGATGTCTTGTGGAGGTAAAGCCTTTTTCAAAAATACGGGACACGTCTCTTGGGTCAATTCCTCTGCCTTGATCTGTGATGGTGAGCACCACTTGTTCGTTCATTTGTTTGCTTTCGATGATAATGTCAGATGATTGGCTGTACTTGACGGCGTTTGTCAGCACTTGTCTGATCATAAAGGATAACCATTTTGTATCACTTAATACGTCTCGCTCTTCTAATAAAAGGTCAAAGCCAATTCCTTTTTGCATACACCACGATTGGAGCGCTTTGATTTCTTTCGTTAGCATGTTTTGGAGATCCAGTTTTTCAATAAATAAATCATTTTCAATATGTTGGATCCTGCTTTGATGCAGCTGTGCATCAAGGAGTAAATGTATTCTAAGCCATTCATATGTCATATTTGATTTGAGCGGCTGTTCTGTTATGCGGTCAATCATTAAGTGCATCGCCGTGAGCGGCGTTTTCACCTCATGTATCCATGAGAGCAGTTCATCTTTTTCTTCTTCCAGCGCAGTCTTTTGCTTAGCCGTCATCTGGCGGTATCGGTCGATTTGCTCTGACGCTGCCTCCTGTACAATTTGTTCAAAGGGGGAAGAGGGTTTGAGACGTATTTGATGGTCTATGTTTTCATCCCATTCTTTCAGTTGCATGTAATAAGCAGTTTCTTTCCGATAACGAAAAAAAAGAAAAACAATGAAGAGTAATGTAGACAAAAGCACGATATAAAAAAGAGAAGCTAGTGGAATCGTTGTATCCAAATATGCAACAAAGAGAATGAGAAGCTGCAAACTAAGAAAGAACAAGATCCAGCTTCTTCGTTCTTTTAGAAATGCTTGCAGCATCATTGATCATCCTTTTCCTTTGCAAGATAACCTTGACCCACTTTTGTTTCAATGAAGGCGCCAAGGGAGATTTCGTCTAGTTTTTTTCTAAGGCGGTTGACATTTACAGTGAGTGTATTGTCACTCACGAATCGTTCATCGTCCCATAAAGCTTGGATGAGAGATTCCCTTTTGACGATATGGTTTTTATGCTGAATCAATTCTTTGAGAATAAAAAACTCATTTTTTGTTAATTCAACCTCACCGTTTTCATTTGTCACTGTATTATTTTCGAGATCAAGGGTAGCGCCGCACCAGACTTTTAAGTTGGCTGGTTCCGCATTATAATCATGGACTCGGCGAAGAACAGCACTTACTTTGGCGATGAGAACGTCAAAGTGAAAGGGCTTTTGTACAAAATCATCAGCTCCAAGCTGCATCGACATGACCATATCAGCAGGATGATCACGAGAGGAAAGAAAGATGATGGGCACATTAGAATGATGCCGAATCATCCGGCACCAATGAAAGCCATCGTACTTTGGTAGCTGAATATCAATAATGACTAAATCAGGCTGGATGGAAGTGAACTCCTGCATGACCTGTTGAAAATTGTTGATCCCATACACATCATAAGACCAGTTGACTAAACGTTCTTTGATTTCTTGGAAGAGGGTTGTATCATCCTCAATCAGCAAAATTTTAAACAAAACGAGCACCACACTTTTTGAATTACTTGTACATCATTGTAGCGGAAAACAGGCACTCCCGCTAGAAGCAGACAGCAAAAAAGCAAGGGAAGAGATCCCTTGCTTCAGTTTATTTACCTAAAAAGTGCTTTTTAAAGAATGATAATTGATATTCAAGTGTGAGCGGGTCATTAAAGTAAAACTCTTCCGCATTTGCTTCATACACACGATGTTTTTTCACAGCAGGAATGGACTTATAGATTTCACTGTTTTGATAAGAATTGTCCATTTCGCTGTTTTTGCTAATGATCATATAGTCTCCGGCAAATTCAGGGATGACCTCTTGTGATACCGCATAATAGCCAGCTTTTAATGCTTTTTCTTTTACTTTTTCAGGCATTTTTAGTTTCATTGCTTGGTAGAGGATTTCTGTTCCCCGTCCCCACGCATCTCCAAAGACGTAAAGATCTTTTGTGCCGCTTTCAAAGACAGATACGGTTGCATCTTCACCAATTTTTGCTTTGATTTCTTTGCCAGCTTCAGCTGCACGCTGTTTGAAATCCTTGACCCATGCTTTTGCTTCTTTTTCTTTGTTTAAGACTTTTCCAATTTCAATATGCTGCTGAAGGTAATCGACTTTGTTATACGTGAATAAAACGGTAGGGGCGATTTTTTTTAGTTTTTCTACATTTTTTGCACCGCTTAAACCGATGATGACATCAGGTTTTAGCTTCATGATTTTTTCTACATTTTCATCGGATACTTCTTCCACATTTTTTAATTTTTTTTTGAAACGTGGATTCTTTTTTGACCAAGAGTCAACGCCCACAAGGTTCACACCAAGTGACAAGACATTTCCTGTATAAGAGGCGAGAACAACAACACGTTTTGGATTTGCTGGCAGCTTCACAGGTCCATTTTCAGATTGATATGTAATCGTGTCCGATGACGTTGATTGCTTTCCTTTATTTGAGGAAGAGTTGCTGCTATTGCCACATGCGCTCAACGCAAGTACGAAGATGAGCATCAGAGGGAACAATATTTTCTTCATGAATGTAAACTCCTTTGAAATCGGCACATCAGCCGTGTATTTGATTGTATGAGTGATAATGATAATTATTATCACTCAGATATCATACCATAGAAGTGAGGTTTGTTGTCAATGATATTTTAGCAGTGGATAGAGGAATTCTGATAAAAAGAAAAAAAGATCAAGGCAGTGTCTGACCTGATCTTTTTTCTTATTTAAACCAGCCTTTTTCTTTGGAACGAGTGATGGCTTCAATTCGGTTTTTGACTTCTAGTTTATCTAAAATAACGGATATGTAGTTTCGGACAGTGCCGCTTTTTATGCTGAGTTCCTTGGCGATTTCTTTTGTGTTTTTTCCGTCTGCGACGAGTTCTAGAACAGACTTTTCTCTTTCAGTTAAAGGATTTTCGTCGCTGTACAAGTCTTCCATTAATTCAGGGGCGTACACCTTTTTCCCTTTCATCACGCTGCGGATGGCACTTGCCAAATCTTCGCTTGGGCTGTCTTTTAACATGTAGCCGCTAACGCCAGCTTTCAGTGCTCTTTGAAAATAGCCAGAACGGGCAAAGGTTGTTAAAATGATGATCTTCACATCAGACTTTTTGAGTTCTTCAGCGGCGTCGAGCCCAGATTTCCCGGGCATTTCAATATCCATTAAACAAATATCGACCGGGTGTTTTTGAGCAAAATCAATCGCGTCCTGGCCGTTAGTGCCTTTTCCAACAACCGTCATATCGTCTTCTAAATCAAGAAGAGATCCAAGAGCACCGAGCAACATTTGCTGGTCCTCTGCGATAAAGATGTTAATCATTTTATTTCCTCCTTATCTTTCGCTGCTGAATCATTTGGAATACTCATGATCAGCTTCGTCCCGTCTTTTGTTTCAATGTGCAGGCGTCCATTTGCAAATTCCAATCTTTCTCTAATTCCTAAAAGGCCATGTCCCTTCGTTTGAGAGGATGGATCACCGCCTTTAAATGTGCCGTTATCCTCAACTGTAATGACAACTTCCTTTGACTTTTGATGAATGGTGATTTGACAGACAGTGGCATCGCTATGTTTGACGACATTCGTTACGGCTTCTTTGATGCACATGCTCACAATGTTTTCGTTCAGAAGAGAGATGTGTTTCGGCGCTTCCTTTTCATCATAAATCATGTCAATATCGGCGGCTTCAAGGATTTGCTTGATGTTCAATATTTCATCTTTGATCCGAATACCTTTCATGGAAGAAACAATTTTCCGCACTTCATTTAGAGACGTTCTAGCTGTCTGTTGGACGCTTTTTAGTTCGGCGCGTGCCTGTTCAGGGTCTTTATACACGAGTTTACGGGCAAGGTCACTCTTTAAACCGATAAGAGAGAGTTTTTGTCCAAGTGTATCATGTAGATCACGAGCAATGCGCTGTCTTTCTTCAAGTTTGACAAGATCGGCGATCCGTTCATTGGCATTTTCTAATTTCTCTTCAAGGCGTTCACGTTCTTTTCGGCTTCGAATGCTGAGAGGGAGGAGAATGGCGCTAATAAGTGTGATCACAACAAAAGGAATTTGTGTGAGAAACCATCCCTTTTTTAAAATCAAGCTAAAGTTCACTGCTACGGCGGCGCTCCCTAGATGAATATAGTATAAGATATAAAAAGGGACTTTTCTTTTAATGTGCCCATTGAAATAGGCGATGCAAAAAGCGAAATAAATATAGCTGTAGAGCATCACATAGCCTGTAGAAATCGCAATCAATAAAAGACCGAAGACATATAAAGACCAGCCTTTTGCGACAAAGGCAAAACGATACACTCCGAAAAAAACCACGTTCAAAATAATGCCAATGACAATACCTAAAGTCGTAGGCGTCTTTAAGATAAAATAGAAGGGCAGGATGAAAAAAATGGCCCATATATAGGGGGAAATCCCATGCAATTTTTGAATTTTAAACTGTTTTTTCATCCGTGTGCCACCTTTTCCGTTTTCGTTCTTTTCCTTACTTTATCAAATTCAACTTACGGTTGCATCCTGTAAATGGCAACAAGCTCCTTCTAGAGTAAGAAAGAGCTTGCACCAATTATGCATTTTTCTTCAGAATGTCTCCTTTAATGACAGGTGCGGGCATCTTCTTAGATTGCCGTGCTTCTTTAAAGGTAACGAATGCTTTCGTTTCTTCATCCCAAAGTCTAAATTTCATTGATTCGATACTTGTTTTTAAAGTGATGGTTGGAACATTTTGAAGCGGCTCACTATGATCATGTGCATGCTCCAAGTGATAATTCGGTACCCTCGGACTTAAATGATGAACATGGTGATAGCCGATATTGCCTGTTAACCATTGAAGAAGCTTTGGTAATTTGTAAAAAGAACTGCCTTCTACTGCCGCCTGCACATAATTCCAATGTTCATCTGCTTCAAAGTAAGAATCTTCAAATGTATGCTGCACATAAAACAGCCATACGCCGATTGATCCTGAGATCAGGAAGATTGGACCTTGGACAAGCAGGAACTCCTGCCAGCCAAAAAGAAGACACGTTGCAGTTGCTAGTGCAATGATGCTCACGTTTGTGAAATACGTGTTCCAGCGCTCTTTTTTACGAGCATTTTTGACGTTGAAACGGTTTTTTAAGAGAAAAACAAAGATCGGTCCTAAAATAAACATCACAAAAGGATTACGGTAAAATCTGTAGCGAAATTTCGTCCAAGCTGATGCTTCTTGATATTCTTTGACTGTCAGGAGCCAAATGTCGCCAGTACCTCGTTTGTCTAGATTACTGCTTGTGGCATGGTGAATTGAATGATCTCTTTGCCATTGAAGATAAGGGAAAAGGGTGAGTACGCCCGTTACAAAACCGAACAGGTGATTCAGCGGCTTCTGTTTAAAAAAGGATTGATGGCAGCAGTCGTGAAAAATAATAAAGACACGTACTAAAAAACCAGCTGCAATCACCGCAAAGAAGAGGGTTAAAAGGTAGGAGATGTTCAGGCTATAATAGGCAAGAAACCAAAGCCCCAAAAATGGAATGAATGTATTAAAGAGTTGAATGATACTTTTTTTCGAATTAGCACCAGAGAATTGGCCAACTTGTTTTCTTAAAGTGGCTTGCTGCTGTGTGTTTGTTGAAGTCGTCATGAACGTTCAAGTCCTTTCCGTTTCTTTCTACTTCAAAGTATAGAAGGAAAGGTGTCATGCTCATAGTAGCACCCATCATGTATTCAATATGACATTTGTCATGTTGGACGCGGGAAAGGCTGATGGTTCAAGGGTTGTAAGCTTATTTTATTTTAAATAAAAAAAGTAAAGGCGCTTAGCCTTCACTTTTTATGCACGTGCTTCATGTACTTTTAACTGCTTGCCTTTAATCGTTGTGTGGCGCATGGCATTTAGCACAAGAGGGCCTTTGCCATTTAAAATATCGACATATGTTTTCGTTTCCTGAATGGTAATAATCCCAATGTCATCAAACGCAACGCCATCTATTTTGGCGATTGTTCCAACGAAATCAACTGCCCGGAGTTTCTTTTTCTTCCCGCCGTTAAAATAAAGCTTCATAATATCCTTTTCAACGCCAGCTTGTTTATTTTCCTTTTGAATCGGCGTTTCAATCTTTTCTTCAAAGCTTTCTACATGCTGTTCTGCGTCTTCTTTTGTAGGATAAGGATGAGTCTGAAAATGAATGCCAGCTTCCTGCTTTAATTCTTCAATGAGCTGCTGCCCGTGCCTTGTCATAAACGCAATCGTTTTTCCGCTTTTACCCGCTCTGCCAGTTCTTCCGGTCCGATGAATATAGCGTTCTTTTTCATATGGCAAGTCGTAATGAATGACATGTGTCATATCACTGACATCAATTCCTCGGGCTGCTATATCGGTTGCGATCAAATAACGGAATTCCCCGTTTTTGAATTCATCCATTACAGCAAAGCGGTCTTCCTGCCTCATGCCTCCGTGAATTTTGTCACAAGGCACATCCCATTCATCCAGCTTCATTGTGAGTTCGTTCACTCGGTCCTGTGTATTACAGAAAATAATGCAGCTATCTGGGTTTTCAATCACGATCGTACGCTGAAGAAGAGAGAATTTCGCTTCTTCCTCCGTTTCAATCACGGTGTGAGTGATTTGTGGTACAGACGTTTCTTCCCGTGCAATTTCAATTACTTTTGGTGAATGTAAAAACTGTTCACTTAATTTCTTCATCTCATCAGACATGGTCGCTGAAAACAGCATTGACATGCGCTTTGGCGGCAGATACTGAATAATAGAAGAGACTTGATCAATAAACCCCATGTTCAGCATTTCATCCGCTTCATCTAATACAAAAAATTTAAGGTTTTCTAAGGAAAGAGTACCTTTCTCAAGGTGATCCAAGACTCGTCCCGGTGTTCCGCACACAATGTGGTTTTTTTGTGCAAGCTCTACTTTTTGAGCTTGAAAAGGGGCTTTTCCATAAATGGCTGCGGCTTTAATTCGTTTCAATCGTCCAAGACTTGTGAGATCCTGTTTGACCTGCATGGCGAGTTCTCGCGTTGGAACGAGGATGAGGGCTTGAGGTTTATTTTCAGCCCAATCGACCATTTCACAAATCGGCAGACCATAGGCTGCCGTCTTGCCGCTGCCAGTTTGAGATTTGACGATCAGATCCTGCTTTGAAAAAGCAACGGATAAGGTCTCGTGCTGGACGGGTGTAGGTGTATGGAAATGAAGCGCTTCTAGCGCTTGTTTCAATTCATCGCTTAATGGATATTGATCAAAATGTTGTAATGGCATCGTGTTCTCCTTTTCGTACATGTATACTTGTGACATCATACCATATCTTTTCAAAGACACCATGACCTTGAATGAAAAGGCATGAAAAAAGCCCCGTAAAGGAGCTTTCAGCGTGTAGACAAACCCTCGCATTCGGTGTCAGATTTGCGCTCCGGTACTCACGAATGTCAAATTCGCTCCGTTCCGGTGCTCACTCTTCCTAGACTTCAAAGGTTTTCTATCACGCTGAAAAGAAAACAAAAGCCCCTTAAAGGAGCTTTTTGATTAAAGGAATCTGCGTTTTACTTTTTCCCAATAGGAGTTATCTTTTAATTTGACCGTTTTGATCACTTTACCAGAAAGGCCAATATCAATTTGTTTGACATGTTTTGTACCTAGCGCTTCGTTATCAAGACCGATAATCGGATGGTCGTTACCGTCCTGAACAACCTTTAGTGTCAGCTTGCGGTCACTGCTTAAAATGAAAGGAGCTCCAAGTGTACGGTATGAGTTGTTATTCAGCGATGCCAGCTCGGTTACTTGCATACACGGAAGCATCGGATCCACCACGGCGCCGTTGACCGATTTATTGTAGGCCGTTGAACCGGTTGGAGTGGAAATAATCATCCCGTCGCCTCTAAAGGTTTCAAAATGGAAATCATCTATATACACATCGATGACAAATGTTTTAATGATGCTAGAGCGGATCGACAGTTCGTTTAAGCAATGGAACTGGTTTGTACTGTCAACGCTTACATCGATGATCGGATATTTTCTCACTTCAATCTGTTCAGTGTTCATGGCATCAATCATTTTATCAAAATGTTCTAACGAAAAATCGCAGTATAAGTGCGAATTCTCTGTTTTTGATACCCCTACATACAAGCAGTCATCCCGGAAGTTCGTTTTGCGAACCGCTTGAAGAAATGTACCATCTCCACCAATTGAAGCAATGATATGGGCATCTTCTGCACGCTTTACGACATGAAAGCCTTGATCGGTAGCGAGCTTCTCCAGAGAAGAAATGTGTCCATCCAATTCATGATCTTTTTTGTAAAAGAAAAATACATTGCGACGATTGTCTGTCATTGACGTTCTCCCCTTTGTTGTCAAAAATAGATTTCGAGTAGTAAAGGGCTTACATAGAAAACCCTTGTTCACATTTTACACTTTTTTCATATGAAAGTAAAAATATTAGAAAGACGCTTCATCATGATAGAGGCTTCCATTTAAGAAATGAGTCATTGTAAGTGATTAGACAACGCTGACTTTGAGCATAATTTAATAGCTCATTTTGGAAGAAAGAGAGGTCTGGGCGTTTCGTTGTGAAGATGGTCTGAGCTATTAGATATAGGAAGAGGATAAAATCGCCAATTTTTCGTCATGATGAGCAAATGATAGAAGATGTAAAGTTGATCGTCATTTCACATCGATGCTATCATATGTTGAAATGAAATGTAAAAAAACCACAGTTCCTGTGAAACATTTCATGTGTGTATTCGTATGAACGAAGTGAGACAAAAAGGAGGAGAAAGAAATGAATGCGAAAAGATGGGTAGCCTTAATCATTGCACTTGGTGTTTTCGGCTTTTCGATTGTGATTAGTATCACGACTGCCTTGTATGAAAGCTTCAATGATAATAAGATGAGCTATCAATTCGGGGACGAAATCGAAGAAAAGGTACTAGAAGATGGAAGCGGTGCGAGTAAAATTGCTGTACTTGAGATTAATGGTACGATTCAAGATAACGGCGGTGCATCCAGCCTTCTAGGCGGGGAAGCATATGATCATCGTGCGTTCTTAAAAGAATTAGATAAAGCAAAAGACGATGCGTCTGTGAAAGGTGTCTTGCTGCGCGTCAACTCTCCTGGCGGCGGTGTCTATGAAAGTGCTGAAATACATAAAAAATTAGAAGAAGTAAAGAAAGCGAAGAAGCCAATTTATGTTTCTATGGGTTCAATGGCGGCTTCTGGCGGCTATTATGTATCCACTCCAGCGAAAAAAATCTTTGCTTCACCTGAAACGTTAACAGGGTCTCTAGGGGTCATCATGCAAAGTTTGAACTATGCAAAGCTGGCAGATAATTTAGGCATCAAATATGAAACCATTAAAAGTGGAAAATTCAAAGACATCATGTCCCCAAATCGTGATATGACAAAAGATGAGCGAGACATCATGCAAAGCATGGTTGACAACTCCTATGAAGGCTTTGTGAAAGTCATCTCAGAAGGACGTGGCATGTCTAAGCAGGACGTCAAGAAAATTGCTGACGGCCGAATCTATGACGGAACACAGGCGAAATCGAACGGATTAGTGGATGAGCTTGGATACTATGAAGATGCTCTAAAAGCAATGAAGAAAAATGAAAAAGGGTTAAAAGGAGCGACAGTGATCAGCTATTCTCAAAGCTTCGGCTGGAACTCTCTCTTCAATATGAGTGCAAGTAAGCTCTTTAAAAGCGAAATTGATTTTCTGAACTTAAAAGAAACACTGGCTGGCTCCAATGGGTCTAAACCGATGTATCTCTATTCAAAATAAAGGAGGGATCATAGATGGATTCTACATTCGATGAAGTAACGGAAAGTCGCAGCCAAGAGGGAGAATCAAGGCCGACTCTTGCGAAGCGCACTTCAATTGAAGCGCAGGCTTTTGCAGGTTTCTGGATTAGATTCTGGGCATTTATCCTAGATTGGCTCGTCGTATGGGGTGTTAACCATTTGACGGTTTCTCCAATCTTTAGTCTCTTTGGCTGGTCAAAAGGTGGAGGCTGGTTTTCCCCATTTTCCGTCACAACCACAATTGTCTTTCTGCTTTATTTTGCGATCATGACGAAGATTTTCCAACAAACACTTGGAAAGATGGTGTTTGGAATCAAAGTCGTCTCACTTCAGCCGGAGAAGAAGCTGCCATGGGATGTCATTTTCTTTAGAGAAATTGTGGGGCGATATATTAATACGCTTTTTGTTCTCTATGCCGTGGTTGGGTTCACGCCGAAAAAGCAAGGGGTTCATGACTACTTTGCAGATACAGTGGTTGTTCATGAACATTTATATGAAAAAACAGAATCAAACGCATAATCAAAGAGAGTTTGGCCAGGTACCGGTCAAACTCTTTTTTTTGGTGATTGGGTATAAAATCCAGAAGGAGAGCCATAATCGTAGTGGAAGCATCATTTGTTATGGAGGAAGTGAGCACAGTGCTGTACGTTTGGATCGCAGCTTTTTTGTTCCTTGTGATCTTATTGATCTTTATGAAAGTGACCATTTCACTGGATTATTCACATGCAAATGACAATGACCATATTGCGGTGAAGATCATCACCTTATATGGAATCGTCAGACTGAAGAAAGACATTCCGATGGTGAAAGTGAATACGGAAGATCAAACGATTGATATTCGTGAAAAGAAAATGGCCAGCACCAAAACGCCTAATCAAGAAAAAGAAACCATGCATAAAAAAGTGGGAAAACGTGATGTAAAGGAAATCCTTCATCAAATGGAGCGTATTACAAAAGAAATTGTCGATCTAAACCGGATCATGCGAACGTTTTTCATTCATATAAAAATCGTCTCATTTCACTGGTCCACATGGATTGGTTTTCATGACGCAGCTTTAACAGGTGTAGCAGCCGGTGGTGTGTGGTCAGTCAAAGGAGCACTTCTTGCCTTTATGCAGGAGCATCTCACCTTTAAGCACAAACCCGTCTATGAAGTGATTCCCGCTTTTCAGCACAAAGTATCACAGACACACTTTGCATGTATAGCTTATTTTCGGATTGGACATGCTATGCTTGCAGCCATTCGATTACTTGTCCATTGGTTAAAAGGGAGAAAGGCGAGAAAAAATGCCTCTCTTCAAGCAACGAAGAATGAATCATCTGTTTAAGGAGGAACCCGAAAATGGCAGATCATCCAATCCAAGGTCTGATGAAGACAGCGATGGAAAACTTAAAAGAAATGATTGATGTGAACACGATCATCGGCGATCCAGTCGAAACCCCTGACGGCAGTGTCATTCTCACTGTGTCAAAGGTTGGTTTTGGATTTGCAGCCGGCGGCAGTGAATTCAACGGTAACCAAAAGAAAGAAAAACGGTCTGATGAACAAGAACGAAAAGAACCGAGACTCCCATTTGGAGGCGGAAGCGGTGGGGGAGTATCGATTACACCAATCGCCTTTTTAATTGTGGGAACAAATGGCGTAAGAATGCTTCATTTGGATGAACACACACATCTGCTCGATAAAATATTGGATTCTGCTCCTCAAGCAATTGAACGTCTTCAGCACATGTTTAAGAAGGATGAACGGGAGCATCGTCACAAAGAACGAAAACTAGATGACATAGACCTTTAAAAAGTTAGCTGCCCTGCAGTTAACTTTTTTTTCAAAATGGACGATTAGGCTTTGCAGTTTTTTGCTTTCTCTACTATGATAGAACCATACATTTGATAAGGGAGGAATTGTTTTGGCATCGATCACATTTAAAGGGAGCCCAGTAACGCTTGTAGGAAATGAAGTGAAAGTAGGCGAGCAGGCTCCAGATTTCACGGTATTAACGAACTCACTAGGGGAAGTTTCACTTTCTGATTTAACAGGAAAAGTGACGATTATCTCAGTGATTCCTTCTATTGATACAGGTGTGTGTGACGCACAAACAAGACGTTTCAATGAAGAGGCAGCCGGTTTAGGTCCGGTCAATATCTATACCATTAGTGCAGACCTACCATTTGCACAAGCACGCTGGTGCGGAGCAAACGGAATTGAAAATGTTGAAACATTATCTGATCATAGAGATATGTCATTTGGTGAAGCGTTTGGTTTATATATGAAAGAATTGCGTTTATTGGCGCGTGCGGTCTTCGTATTAGACCCAAGCGGAAAAGTGGTTTACACTGAGTACGTAAGCGAAGCAACCAATCACCCAAATTATGAAAAAGCCATTGAGGCTGCGAAATCACTGTTATAAAAGCAGCATCGACAAGAGCTCCGGCTTCATACTGGGGCTCTTTTCAATGAGAACATATAGCTTTTAACAAAGCGAGGAGAGAAAAGCATTGCAGAAAGATCAAGTGAGTACGATTTTTGAGCTGCTCGATACAGCTTCAATTCGTTTAAAAAAGGAACAGAACATTTCCTATATTGAAGCATTGGCAGAAGCAGGAGAAGCCTTTTTCCAGGCAAATGATCGAAACGGTTTACTAAAAGATTTAATAGAGAAAGCAGATTTCACCTCTTATGATCATGAGCAGATTCGTAAAGCGTTTCAGCTCGCCGTATTAAAAGGACAAAAGGATATTTCACATCCAAACCGGCAGATGACACCTGATACAATTGGTCTGTTTGTCAGCTATTTGGTCAATAAATTTTTAGAAGGACAAAAAGAGCTGGTTGTCTTTGATCCAGCAGCGGGAACAGGGAATTTACTGCTTGCGGTCCTCAACAATGTAACAGCAGAAACAACACGCGGTTTTGCCTCTGAAATTGATGACGTGCTCATTAAAATTGCGTGGGCACAAGCGAACTTAGAAGAAAAAGAAGTAGAGCTATTCCACCAGGACAGCCTTGAGCCGCTTCTTATCTCACCAGCAGATGTTGCTGTATGTAGTCTTCCTGTCGGGTTTTATCCAAACGATGAGCGCGCTAAAGACTATGAATTAAAGGCAAAAGAAGGTCATTCCTTTGCGCATTATTTATTCATTGAGCAAAGTCTTCGTTATACGAAAGAAGGCGGCTTCTTATTCTTCATCATTCCAAATGATTTGTTTGAAGGAAAAGAAAGCGTACAATTAAAGGATTTCATCAAAGAACATGCATATATGAATGCGTTAATTCAGCTGCCAGTCTCTATGTTCAAAGACAAAAAGCATGCCAAAAGCTTATTTGTGATGCAAAAGAAAAAAGAGGGGCTCGAAGCACCGAAACGTATGCTATTTGCCAATCTGCCATCTTTCTCACAGAAGGAAGCAATGGTTGGCGTCATGAGAAAATTAGACCAATGGTTTATAGAAGAAAAAGAAACGAAAGAATAGCCAGAGTGATGTCTGGCTATTTTATTATTCAGAAAATAACGACTTATTGATGTAAGCGGTAACAGTTCGAAGGTGTACTTGAAATGCAAAGTTTTCAATGTTTAAATGAAAAAGTCAGATATTTTTCGGACTTATCGTTAAACTATAAAAGACCCGTTCAAACAGGTTGAATATAGCACCGAAAAAACGTGAAACCTTATATAACAACTGAGTAAAAGGAGCGACAGTAATGTCCAAAATTATTGCAATCAACGCAGGAAGCTCATCTCTTAAATTCCAATTGTTCGACATGCCAGAAGAAACCGTTTTAACAAAAGGTCTTGTTGAAAGAATCGGAATGGACAACAGTATCTTCACGATTTCTGTAGATGGAGAAAAGAAAACAGAAGTCACAGATATTCCAGATCATGCAGTAGCGGTTAAAATGCTGCTTGAAAAACTAATTGAATTTAACATCATCAAAGACTTTAATGAAATTGATGGCGTAGGACACCGCGTCGTTCACGGCGGAGAAAAATTCAGCGATTCTGTTGTTTTAACAGATGAAGTCATCAAAGACATTGATCAGCTTTCAGAGCTTGCACCACTTCACAACCCTGCAAACGTTGTAGGAATCAAAGCATTCAAACAAATTCTGCCTGACGTACCAGCGATTGCTGTGTTCGATACAGCTTTCCACCAAACAATGCCAGAGCAGTCTTACCTATACAGCCTTCCGTATGACTACTACAAAAACTTTGGTATTCGTAAATACGGATTCCACGGGACAAGCCATAAGTTCGTAACAGAGCGTGCAGCAGAGCTATTAGGCCGTCCTCTTGAAGAGCTTCGTTTGATTTCTTGCCACCTTGGAAATGGTGCAAGTATCGCAGCAGTTGAAGGCGGAAAATCAATCGATACGTCAATGGGCTTCACACCACTTGCGGGTGTTGCAATGGGAACACGTTCAGGTAACATTGACCCTGCCCTTATTCCATTTATTATGGAGAAAACAGGACATACAGCTGAAGAAGTACTTTCTACTTTGAATAAGAAGAGTGGTCTTTTAGGTGTGTCTGGTCTTTCAAGTGATCTTCGTGATATCGAAGAAGCGACAGAAGAAGGAAACGACCGTGCTGAAGTAGCACTAGATATTTTTGCAAGCCGTATTCATAAATACATCGGTTCTTATGCAGCGAGAATGAATGGTGTAGATGCCATCATCTTCACAGCTGGAATCGGTGAAAACAGCTCAGAAGTGAGAGCACGTGTACTTCGTGGTCTAGAATTCATGGGCGTATATTGGGATCCATCTCTTAACAACATGAGAGGCGAAGAAGCATTCATCAGCTACCCTCACTCTCCTGTAAAAGTCATCGTGATTCCAACGAACGAAGAAGTTATGATTGCAAGAGACGTTATGCGTTTAGCGTAACATCCTTTTGAAGCTCTTTTCCTCAGCGGAAAAGGGCTTTTTTCTATTGAAATCAGCATGCTATAATGTGAAGCAATATGAAAGGAGCGGTGTGAAGATATGAGCGTCGAAGAACATAAACGCGAAGCGAAAACGAGGCTTCATGTAAAAGTCATTACCGTCAGTGATACAAGGACAAAAGAAACAGATAAAAGCGGCCGTCTAATGATTGATTTGCTCAAAGAACAAGGGCACCTTATTCTTGCATACGATATTGTGAAAGATCACATTGGAGCGATTCAAGATGCCGTTTTAGAAGGAACAAGTGAAGCGAAGATTGATGCCGTCTTGTTAAACGGGGGAACTGGTATTGCAGCAAGGGACGTCACGATTGAATCCATTACACCTCTTTTCTCAAAAGAGCTGCCGGGCTTTGGAGAAATTTTTCGCATGCTGAGCTATACAGAAGATATTGGATCAGCCGCTATCTTATCTAGAGCGACGGCAGGGGTGATTAACCAAAAAGCCGTTTTTGCCACACCAGGCTCTACCGGAGCAGTTCGGTTAGCCATGACCAAACTCATTATTCCAGAGCTTCCTCATGTCTTGCGAGAGCTTGAAAAAGATCAAAAATAGCCCAAAATGACTCTGCCAAGAAAATTTGGCAGAGTTTTTTTCATAAAGGGGTTGAAAAAACAATTTTTCCTTGTTACAGTGTATACATACTAAATGCATGTTTATAAATTAAAACTTATTTTTATGCAAAAAAAACATTCACAGAATCAAAACAAGCGAGAGGAGCTTTTCAAACATGTCACAAAATAAAAAAGTCGTATTAGCATATTCCGGAGGTCTTGATACCTCTGTTGCAGTTAAATGGTTACAGGAGCAAGGTTACGAAGTTGTTGCTTGCTGCCTGGACGTAGGTGAAGGAAAAGATTTAGCATTCGTTCAACAAAAAGCACTTCAAGTCGGAGCTGTTCAATCTTACATGATCGACGCAAAAGAAGAGTTTGCTGAAGAATTTGCACTTGCTGCACTGCAAGCACACACGATGTATGAAGGGAAATACCCACTCGTGTCTGCACTATCTCGTCCGCTCATTGCCAAAAAGTTAGTGGAAGTCGCAGAGAAAGAAAATGCCGTAGCCGTTGCACACGGATGTACAGGTAAAGGAAACGACCAAGTTCGTTTTGAAGTATCAATCAAAGCATTGAATCCAGACCTAGAAGTTCTTGCACCAGTGCGTGAATGGAAATGGTCTCGTGATGAAGAAATCGACTATGCACAAAAGCACGGGATTCCAATTCCGATTAACTTAGACAGCCCATATTCAATTGACCAAAACCTTTGGGGCAGAAGTAACGAATGTGGTATTTTAGAAGATCCTTGGGCAGCGCCGCCAGAAGGTGCTTATGATCTGACAAATCCACTTGAAAAAACACCAGACACACCTGAAATCATTGAAATCACGTTTGAAAAAGGAAAACCAACAGCTATTGACGGAATCCAGTATTCATTATCTGATCTCATCCTTCATTTAAATGAAGTTGCTGGCCAGCATGGTGTAGGCAGAATCGATCATGTTGAAAACCGTCTTGTTGGAATCAAATCTCGTGAAGTGTATGAGTGCCCAGGTGCAGTTACATTGTTAAAAGCACACAAAGAACTTGAAGACTTAACGCTTGTCAAAGAAGTAGCACACTTTAAGCCAATCGTTGAACAAAAAATGGCTGAATTAATATACAACGGCTTATGGTTCTCACCACTTAAAGGAGCACTAGATGCATTCTTACAAGAAACGCAAAAGAACGTAACAGGTGTTGTACGTGTGAAACTATTTAAAGGCCATGCCATTGTAGAAGGACGTAAATCACCATATTCACTTTATGATGAAAATCTAGCAACTTACACAAAAGCAGATGAATTCGATCATGATGCAGCTGTAGGATTTATTAACCTTTGGGGGTTACCAACAAAAGTAAACAGCATCGTGAACAAAAAGGAGCAGGTTAAAGCATGAAAAAGCTTTGGGGAGGCCGATTTCAAAAAACACCAGAAAAATGGGTCGATGAGTTTGGTGCATCCATTCATTTCGACAAACAATTAGTCAAAGAAGATCTGACCGGCTCCCTTGCCCATGCAAGTATGCTGAATAAATGCGGTATCATCGGTGATGAGGAGGCCGCTGCAATCAAAGACGGACTGAATACGCTCATGGAAAAGGCAGAGGCGGATGAACTCGATTTCTCAGTAGATTATGAGGACATTCATTTAAACCTTGAAAAAATGCTCATTGATGAGATTGGTCCGCTTGGCGGCAAATTGCACACAGCGAGAAGCCGGAATGATCAGGTCGCAACCGATATGCATTTATATTTGAATAACCAAGTAGAGCATATCATTGAGCTGATCTCTTCTTTTCAAACAGTACTTGTAGAAAAAGCTGAACAGCACGTTGAAACGATTTTTCCAGGATATACGCACTTACAGCGTGCACAGCCTATCTCTTTTGCTCATCATATGCTCGCCTACTTTTGGATGCTTGAGCGGGACAAAGCGCGTTTTCAAGATTCATTGAAGCGGATTAATGTGTCACCACTTGGATGCGGGGCGTTAGCAGGAACGACATTCCCGATTGATCGTGAATATACAGCAGAGCTTCTGGGCTTTGACCATATTTACGAGAACAGCCTTGATGGTGTGAGTGATCGTGATTTCATTTTAGAGTTCTTGTCTAATAGCAGTCTTGTGATGATGCACCTCTCACGTCTTTGTGAAGAAATCATTTTATGGTGCTCTCAAGAATTCAAATTCATTGAGCTTGATGACACGTACGCAACAGGCAGCAGCATGATGCCGCAAAAGAAAAACCCGGATATGGCTGAATTGATCCGCGGAAAAACAGGCAGGGTATATGGCAACCTGATGGGACTGCTCACGATTATGAAAGGCTTGCCGCTTACGTATAACAAAGACTTGCAAGAAGATAAAGAAGGCATGTTTGATACGGTGAAAACGATCGCTGGTAGCCTGCAAATCTTCACAGGCATGATTCAAACGATGACAGTGAACGAAGATGTCATGAAAAAAGCAACAAAAGAAGATTTCTCAAATGCGACCGAAGTGGCAGACTACCTTGCGAAAAAAGGTATGCCATTCCGTGAAGCACACGAAATCGTTGGGAAGCTTGTGTATACGTGCATTCAAAAAGGCATCTATTTAAGTGACCTTCCATTTGAAACATTTACAGAAGCAAGCGGCCTCTTTGAACAAGACATTTACACTGTTCTTGATCCGTATGTTGCTGTTGAAAAAAGAACAAGTGCAGGTGGAACTGGATTTAAACAAATTCAGCTCGCTTTAGAAAAAGCAAAAGCCTGCCTAGCGTAATTCGCCAAAACCATTCGTTTATACGGATGGTTTTTTTCATGGGAAAAAGGAGATTGATCTTCACTGGAGAAAATGAAAGCATACCAGTGTCAAGCTGAATAAGGAGTGACAACAGTTCATGAAGAAAACGCTTCAGGCTTTGTTTGATCAGCCTATCGTATCAGTGAAAACGTTAGGAGAACCATACGACGGCCGGGCTAATGATGTGTGGCTGATTTCCTTACAAGACCAAACGGAATATGTAGTGAAATCTCCAAAAACTGCAAGAGAAGAAAGTGAATTTGTGTTTGGGATCAACATGATTTATGGAGTAGATGCCCGTACTGTACAGGAGCATCTTGATGAAATCAATGAAAAGCTGTCTCATACGAATTCCTTTCATATTCCGAAAGTTGTTCGTAAAGTGAAGAAGGCGGGGAAACACTTTTATGTCATGGAAAAAGTAGAAGGAATCCCTTTAACATCTTTTGAGGGCCGTTCAGCACAATTCTATAGGGATTACGGGAGGAAACTAGCACATCTTCATTCATATCAAACAAACTTTTTCGGTGCAGTATACGGGGGAGAAAAGAGACATTTGAGAGAATTCCATGCGCTGTTAAAAAAGGCAGTTTCCAAACTCATCAGCCACTATTACGCTGATCAGCCTGAATATCAGAATTATGCAGAAAAGGTGCAGCAAAAGCTTGAAAAGCTAAGTCCTCCTGATGCAGCCAGTCTCATTTTAATTGATTTAGACCCATCGCAATATATTGAAGACGATGATCAAGTGACGAGTCTAGTTGATACGGAATATGTCGTATTTGGACCAGCTACGTTTGATTTGATTGCACTCGAATACCTTTTGACGAAAGAAGCTGCACAAGCGGTTCAATTAGGGTATGAAGAGATTTGCCCGCTTCCTCGCCAGCTTCATGAGGTGAGAGAATGCTATCGGTTTGTTTCGCTACTTCTCGATATCCATGGTTCATGGGATATGAAAAAGTGGATGAATCACCCTATACGGTTTTCCCCTCACTGTTAAAGGGTTCAAAAGTGCGAAGGAAGCCGGTTTATAGTAAAGTAAAGATAACAAAAGAAACACATGAACTTGCAACCTTTGCTTTAGGAGGAGATTGTGTGCGACACGCATTAATAACAGCGGGTTCTAAAGGACTTGGCAGGAAAGTCACCGAGTCTTTACTGAATATGGGGTATTCTGTGACAGTCAATTATCGAAGTGATGATGAAGCTGTCCGGCAGATGAAAGAAGAACTGCAAGAATACGAAGAAAAGCTTCAATTTGTCCAAGGCGATGTGACAAACAAAGAAGATTTAAAAAACATGGTCGAGCTGGCAGCAGAGCGATTTGGGCGGATTGATGCCTTGATCAATAATGCTGGACCTTATATTTTTGAACGAAAAAAACTCGCGGATTACTCTGAAGACGAATGGTATCAAATGATGGAAGGCAACCTATCCGCAGTGTTCCATTTGTTCCGAATGGTGATCCCTATGATGAGAAAACAAGGCTTTGGCCGGATTATCACATATGGCTTCCAAGGAGCAGACCATGCGCCAGGCTGGATGCACAGATCAGCTTTCGGAGCGGCAAAAGTGGGCCTTGCGTCATTGACGAAAACCATTGCGATTGAAGAAGCCGAAAACGGCATCACCGCTAATATGGTGTGTCCAGGTAAAATCGTTGGAGACATGAAAGAATCAACGATAGAGGAAGCACGTCAGATAAAAGACGATGAAACACCGATTGGTCGGTCTGGGACAGGTGAGGATATCGGTCGTATCATTTCATTTCTATGTGATGACCGTTCAGACCTCATTACAGGAACCGTCATTGAAGCAACAGGTGGTCTTAATGTAATTCACAGGCACTAAGTTTTTCAGCTTTTTATAGAGGGAATAGACAAAATGAGATCAAATTCGAAAGGTGGATATATTTACATGAAAGCTACATATCATGGACATTCAGTCGTACACATTGAAACAAACGGATACCATATTTGGATTGATCCATTTTTAAATGGAAATAAGCATACAGAGATCAAACCGCAAGATGTGAAAGCAGATGTGATTTTGCTCACGCACGGGCATGGAGATCACGTCGGAGACACGATTGAAATCGCTAAAAACAATGACGCACTCGTGATTGCGCCATTCGAACTTGCCACTTATTTAGGCTGGCAAGGGGTGAAGACACACCCGCTTTCTATTGGTGGCGGACGTGAATTTGAATTTGGTAAAGTCAAGCTGACGCAAGCGTTCCATGGCTCAGCGGTCATTGATGAAGAATCCAAAACGATTACGTATACAGGGATGCCATCCGGTATTTTATTTACTGCTGAAGGCAAAACAATTTATCATGCTGGAGACACGGCTCTCTTCTCGGATATGAAACTCATTGGGGAGCTGAATCATATTGAGCTCGCCTTCCTGCCAATAGGTGATAACTTCACAATGGGACCAGACGATGCGAGAATCGCAGCAGAGTGGCTTCGTGCGAAACAAGTCGTACCGATTCATTACAGTACATTCCCGCCGATTGAGCAAGATCCTCATGCGTTTGCAGACAGCTTGCATGGCGGCGTGGGTCACGTATTAAACAGCGGAGAATCCATCGATATTTAATCAATATGCAGAAAAACCGGCACACAAATATTGGCTTCAGTGTGTAGATAAACCCACGCATTCGTTGTCAGGTCTGCGCGCCGGTGCTCACGAATGTCAAATTCGCTCCGCTCCTGAGCTAGACCTTCCTAGACTGCAAAGGTTTTCTATCACGCTAAAAAGAAGGCAAAGGGCTAAAATAGAGTACATTTTAGCCCTTTGCCAATAATCTAGGGGTAAGTCCGAGATAAGGTCCAAAAAGCGCCATGCAGATGCAAGAAAATGTAAATAAAAGTACATAAGCCCTTATTATGCTTTTAGCTTTCCGTATAAGCCCTCCTGTAATATGGCAATAAAGTTATTTAATTTTAAAGTCTCAAACATGCATAGCCCCGTTCTAAATTTAGGACGGGGTTAAAACTGTAGTTATTTAATTTTTGATGTAAGATACTTCACTACACTAAAAATTTAACAATAAAGTCGTTTGAAAATCTAAGTTTTATTCAACAATAGTACCGGATTGTTAAATTACGATGACTGGAGTTTTTAACTTATTATCATCAAACAGTTAATACCAAAAGTTTATCGCTACTTTTGATAATTAACATAAGTTTCTTTAAAAGAAATATTTACTCATGCCATTTTTAAAGATAGGCAGGGTCTTAGTCACTAGCTCTTCTGATGAAATAAGTCTTCCATCCTTATTCCATGTGTATGCAGCTCCGTAAATCCCCCAACTTAGCATAGTAGATAGGGTTGTTACCATTTGTTTATCCTCTAATTCGATGATGTTGTTAGTTCCTTTTAGCATAAGATCAGCTATTAGTTTCTGTAACTCCTCTTTAATTTTACTTTCGATAATAGTTCCTAAAGATTGATAACCTTTAGGACATAGGTCGCTTATCTCTTTATGGTGATCACACATGGCTAGAAAAATATTTGCAATGACTTTTTCATTGAATCCATCGTGATCATTGAGTCTTTTTTTCAATTTGTCTGTAAATGTATTGGTGATTGTAGAATGTAACAAATCAAATTTATCGTCAAAGTGCGCATAAAATGTAGCCCGGTTAATAGTAGCCTTTTCTGTGATATCACGTACCGTTATATGGTTGAAATCTTTTTCACTAGCTAACGAAAGAAAAGAGACTACAATCAATTGTCTTGTACGAAGTATTCTCGGATCTTTTTTTGGCATAATCATTTTTTCTTCTCCTTTTAGGGTTCATCATCTTGTCTAAAAACGACAATACATTAGAAGTGTTGGGTAAACAACATGTTAGCCATTTTGGTGGTTGTTGATAGTTCTTTTTCATCTTATCATCAATTATACAACGTATGTTGCTTAAATAACACATGTTTTTTTGGGAGGGTTTTATCAAGCTAATTATTGTGATCATTCAGAATCATACCCAAAAATTGAAAAGACAATTGGTTGTTAATAAATAAAATAGTACCTATCATAACACAAGGAGGCAGAAGACCATGAACATCACTATTTTTGAGGCAAGCGGTCACACAGGATTTACGGATGAAAATGTACCTGACCAATCGGGCAAATGCATCATCGTCACCGGGGCCAATACTGGAATTGGCTTCGAAGTATCGCAAGTGCTTGCAGCACGAGGTGCACGTGTGCTGCTGGCCTGCCGCAACCATGCGAAGGCGAAAGAAGCCATGGATCGGATTCGGAGGAAGACCCCGGGAGCGGACCTAGCTTTCCTGCCCCTCGACTTGGCGGATATGGAGAGTGTGCGGAGTGCAGCTGAATTGGCCGCCAAGGAACCACGCATCGATGTATTGATCAACAATGCCGGCGTGCAAGGTTCGAAACTGAGGCACACTGTGCAAGGCTTCGAGCTGACGTTCGGCGTCAATCACCTTGGCTGTTTCGCGTTCACCACGCTGTTGCTGCCCAAGCTCATGGAAACGCCTGGGTCGCGCATCGTCGTCACGAGTAGCGGTCAACACAAAGACGCGAAAATCGAGTGGGAAGACCTTAATGCAGAAAAGAGCTACAAATGGCTCCCGCGCTATGGCGCCAGTAAGCTCGCGAATATGCTCTTCGTCTTCGAGCTGGACCGGCGGTTGCGGGCGGCGGGATCACCAGTAACAGTCGTGGCTTGTCACCCGGGCCTTGTGGGAACGGACCTTGGACGCGATAACATGGCTGGCAAAGTAATGATGCCGTTGATCGGCCTGTTCTTTGCCAAACCGGCCATGGGTGCCTGGGGCGCGTTGCACGCAGCCACAGGGAAGATAAAGCCAGGCGGCTATTACGGGCCGTCAGGATTAGGCGAGTTGCGGGGACCTTCCCGTGAATGTTCCCGCTCAGAGGAGGCGAAAGATCCGAAGCTTGCCAAGCGACTGTGGGATGTATCCGTTGATATGACAGGGATCGATCCCGGCTTGCCTCCTGTAATTTGAAACTGTACTTTTGTTTATAACAAGAGAAAGGGTGTAGTGAACAAGATATCTCCATTGGGGTATAATCCGGCATCAATCACCAAAAATGAAGAAGATGGAAGGAATAATTAAACAATCGAACCTAGATAGGACGGTTGTACGAATGAATAATCCTAATGTCAAACACAAAGGGCAATCTTATGATTATTCATTCGGCGATTGGTAGGCTAAACTGTCCGTCACTAGGGAAAATGTGGTGAAATTCATATATGCCGCTACTCAGCAAAGCCAATTGAACAGAAAAATGCCCATTGTCTATAATAATTAAATCAGCTTAAAAGGGAGCATTCAAAATGAAAATTGAGATATGGTCGGATTATGTTTGTCCTTTTTGTTATATTGGCAAACGTAAATTTGAAATAGGGTTAGAACAGTTTGAACATAAAGAAGAGGTAGAAGTCGTATTTCGTAGTTTTCAATTAGATCCATATGCGAAAAAAAATACAGGGATGGATATCCATCAAGTATTATCTTCAAAACATGGTATCCCATATGAAAAAGCAAAAGCGTTAAATGATCACATGGTGCAACAAGCGAAAACAGTTGGATTAGATTATCAAATGGATAAAATGATTCCTACAAATTCATATGATGCACATCGTCTTTCTTATTATGCAAAAGAGAAAGGTAAAATGAAGGAGTTCATAGAGCGTATTATGAAAGCTCACTTCACGGATTCACTAGACATCGGTGACCATGCAACACTTGTTCAACTTGCAAGTGAGATAGGTCTTGATGTCAACGAAGCTTTGGATGTTTTAGTAAATGATAAATATAACGAGAATATTGCAGCTGATAAAGCCGAGGGATCGAATATTGGGATTCAAGGTGTGCCCTTTTTCGTAGTGAATGACAAATATGCCATCTCAGGAGCGCAACCTAGCCAAGTATTTTTAGAAACATTACAAAATGTTTGGCAAGAAGATTACGCGAAGGCTAAGGCTGAAGAGCATAAATTAGAGCCGTCGCTCGATGATTATTGTTCAGATGGAACATGTAAATTTTAATGACTTTTCAAAAAGGTTTTGATTTGTTTAGATGGAACTTTGTTTTGGGGAATAAGTTTTGGAACTAACATAGACCCGGATGACCTAAGTGTATTTAGTCCTTATCTTAAGGAACGATTACATCATTGATTTAGAAGAACTGCCTGAACCTTTAGTTTAGATGAAAGGCTGGGGTTAGGGTTTAAAACAGCTTAATGGAGGGCCTTTGTGTTCTTTTTTCATTTTTTTACATTTGTATGGCGCTTTTTGGACTTATCTCGGATTTCCCCCATCTAAAACCGGCACAAAAAAGCCGGTTTTTTTGTTTGCCTTTATTGTGCTCGTGTAAAAGACAAATTGCTATTAAAAGCCTCCTGCCTTTATAATGAAATATAGATGAAAACGCTGAAAACAAAAAGGGTGAACGGGATTGGCGACAAAGCATGAGCAAATTTTATCGTATATTGATTCATTGGATGTCGGAGAGAAAATTTCTGTCCGGCGTATAGCGAAAGAAATGAAAGTCAGTGAAGGCACGGCTTACCGGGCTATTAAGGATGCTGAAAATAAAGGGTTCGTGAGCACCATTGAACGAGTCGGTACCATTCGAATTGAACAGAAGAAAAAAGAAAATATTGAAAAGCTGACATATGCGGAAGTCGTCAATGTCATTGATGGTCAGGTACTTGGCGGACGAGCCGGCTTACATAAAACGTTAAATAAATTTGTCATCGGTGCAATGGAACTGGATGCGATGATGCGATACACAGCAGCAGGCAACCTGTTAATCGTCGGAAACCGAATCAATGCTCACCGGCAAGCATTAGAGGCGGGAGCGGCTGTGCTGGTCACGGGCGGATTCTCAACAGATGATGAAATTATTCAGCTCGCAGATGAGCTTGAGCTGCCCATTTTATCAACAAGCTACGATACATTTACCGTAGCGGCTCTCATTAACCGGGCCATTTATGACCAGTTGATTAAAAAAGAAATTGTGCTTGTGGAGGATATTTTAACGCCAATTGAACGGACCGTCTATTTATCGCCAGAAGACAAACTTGAGAAATGGTATGAAAAGAATTATGAAACCGGGCACGGCCGGTTCCCGGTAGCAGACGATCAAATGAAAATTCACGGCATTTTGACCTCAAAGGATATTGCAGGCCATGACCGTTCTACACCGATTGAAAAGGTGATGACAAAAAATCCGCTGACCGTTATTGGCAAAACATCTGTCGCTTCAGCTGCACAAATGATGGTGTGGGAAGGTATTGAGGTACTGCCAGTTGTAAATGATCATGCGAAGCTGATTGGGATGATTAGCCGTCAGGACGTGCTGAAGGCGCTGCAAATGATTCAAAAGCAGCCGCAGGTCGGTGAAAAGTTGGATGATGTCGTGTCACGAGGATTTAAGGAGACTGAGACAGAAAAACCAAAAACAGATGCGGTGTACCAATATGAAGTCTCACCACAAATGACAAATCAACTCGGTAATATTTCGTATGGTGTGTTTACACAAATTTTAATCGAATCAGCCAACCGCTTCTTAAAGTCTCATAAAAAAGGCGAACTAATTGTAGAAAGTCTTTCTGTCTATTTCTTAAAACCGGTTCAAATGGAATCCACGATACAGATCAAACCGAATATTTTAGAAGTTGGGCGCAAGTTTGGAAAGCTGGAAGTGGAAGTTTACCATCAGTCAAATATTGTAGGCAAAGCGATGTTGATGGTGCAGCTGATGGAGAGAGGATAAATGGCAAAAAAGGGCGGCATGAATGCGCCCTTTCAGCGTGTAAACAAACCCTCGTATTCTTTATCAGTCCTGCGTGCTGGTGCTCACGAATGACAAATTCGCTCCGTAAAAGTAGCTGTCCTTCCTAGACTGCAAAGGTTTTCTAACACGCTGAAAAGAAGAGAAAGGGCTAAAATCAAGTTCATTTTAGCCCTTTCTCTATTATGCGTGGTCTTTTTCGCCTTCCTTTAAAAAGAGCGGAAGATAGTGCTTATAGGCTTTATATCCGGCCCATGTACTGCCGATACCAACTGCAACAAAAACAAACCCAATGACAAATGCGAGTGACGAGCGGTTTAAAAATAATTGATTCACACCGAAGAGCAGGACAAAGCAGCCAAGTGCCATACTTGATTTGGCAGACCAGAATTTCTTTTCGACCGGCCGGTTCGTACGGACATTCTTTGCTTTGTAGTATAAATAAAACATGGCAGAACAAATAATAAACACAATCAAAACAAGCATGTGCCAAGCCTCCATTGTAAGTGGTTACAACCCTATTTTAAACGTAAATAGGCTTGCTTACTAGAATAAATTGTCTATTCCTCACTTTTCTGTCTGGGTAGATTATGATTTAATAATAAAAAGAGTATCGCATAAGAAGGAGTATTTATGAAAAAAGAACTGATTAGAACCATATCATTATATGACACCATCATCATTCATAGACATGTAAGACCTGATCCAGACGCATATGGATCACAGTGCGGCCTTACGGAAATCTTGCGTGCCACCTATCCAGAAAAAAATATTTATGCAACAGGAACCCCTGAGCCATCTCTTTCATTTTTATATGAATTAGATGACGTGCCGGATGAAGTGTACAAAGGTGCCCTTGTCATTGTCTGTGACACTGCGAATCAAGCAAGAATTGATGATCAGCGCTATTCAATGGGCGATAAACTGATGAAAATTGATCATCATCCGAATGAAGATCCGTATGGTGATTTGCTTTGGGTTGATACAGAAGCAAGCTCTGTCAGTGAAATGATTTATGAGCTGTATTTAGAGGGGAAAGAAGAAGGATATCAGCTGAATACAAAGGCGGCAGAACTCATTTATGCCGGCATTGTAGGAGACACAGGCCGTTTCCTTTTCCCAAACACAACGAAAAAGACACTCAAATATGCGGGTGAACTCATCGAATATCCGTTTTCATCATCAGACCTTTTCAATCAATTGTATGAGACGGATTTGAATGTCGTGAAATTAAATGGCTATATTTTTCAACATATCTCTTTATCAGAGAATGGCGTAGCTTCTGTTTTTATTAAACGTGACATTTTGGAGTCGTTCCAAACAACAGCGCAGCAAGCCTCACAGCTTGTTGGGACACTTGGAAATATTGCAGGGATTAAGGCATGGGTCTTTTTTGTGGAAGAGAACGATCAGATTCGTGTGAGATTCCGCTCAAAAGGCGTCGTCATTAACACCATTGCTAAAAAATATCATGGCGGAGGTCACCCGCTTGCAGCCGGTGCGTCCATATATGATTGGGCAGTTGCAGATGAGATTTTGCGTGATTTAGAAGAAGTATGTAAATCATCATCGTGAGAGAGGGGCTTCAAGTCCCCCTCTCTTTTTTTGAGCTTTGAGAAAAGGGTTACTTGGATACAGGGATAAACCAGCAGCCAATGTCAGTTGAATCTTCATAGGCTTGGAGATTTTGATGCTTTAATTCTTTTTTAATTAAATGGGCCATCATTTCTGTCTCAGCATAAGCACACATGCCGTCTTTAATCCGGCTTGCTTTGTCTCGTGCCATTTGACGATAGCTGTAAACCTCCATTGTTCTCACCTCTTTCTTATGATCATCTCGTTCTTCTTTTAGTGTATAAAAATAACAAGTGAAAAGCGATCATTGAGTGCAGAAATTCATAAAAATTCCACATCATCTATTATTCAGCGAAGGAAATACGCACTTCAAGCGAAAGCTTTGTATAGATGGTCAGTTCGGTGACTTTGGCGCGGTATGCCTTTTCTCTAATCGTATATTCTTTATTTTCCACGGTCCGTTTTAAGAGCTCTTTTGTTTTATAGACACTTTCAATATCCTTTGTGATCACCTCAGAGATATCTTCTTTCACCTGATCTTCAAATTTCAAGGTATCTGGCTCCGGGATTTTGTACTGCTCACGGTTGACGAGGTGAACGTCTACGCTCTGAATAAGCAGACGCTGCTTATTGTCTTCATTTAATTTATGCAAATCTTCCCGATAGAGTGTGATTTGTTCTTTCAGACTGTCCATATGGTGCTGCTGGCTTCTGAGCAGTGTCACCTGCTTCTCCTGAAAGGTGCCATACGTAAAGAGAAAAATCAGCCAGCTGATAATTGCGCCGAACATCATCCCAGCAAAAAAACGCTGCCAGCCTGGACGTTTATACAGCTCAGGCACCCTCATGATGACACATGCTCCTGAGTGAGCCACGTAATCAGGAGATACCCTGTTTGCGCACCGCCCATAGCAGAGATAATGAGCAAGATCTGCTTGAAAATATCACGTGTGTTCCCTTCGAAAATCCCTCTTTCAAAACTATAAACCGCATCAAAAGTTCCACCGATTGCCGCAACAAGTGCCCAAATTTTTAAGCGGTTGGCAAGACTTGAAATAATTGATAGCGGCGGCTGACCAGATAAATATGCACCTACCCCGCCTATAATGGCACCGCCCAAAATAACCCCTAGTGCGATAAAATAACAGCTAATAAAGTTTGGAATAAAGGCTTCCTTCACATCCATTTTTCCCACCTCACTCTATTCAATATATGGCGAATGCTGGACAAGTATGAACGAGCGGAAAAGAAAGAACATTTGTTTCTCACCGCATCGCGATTTATAATGAAAGAATGAATTTAGACGAAAGGAGTGGATTAAGCATGTCCTATGTTCATCTTCAGGTCCACAGTGGATACAGCTTGTTGAGCAGTGCAGCGAAGGTCAAGGAGCTCGTATTAAAGGCGAAAGAACTTGGCTATCAAGCGCTCGCTCTTACCGATGACCATGTGATGTATGGAACGGTTGAATTTTATAAGGAATGTAAAACACATGGCATCAAACCGATTATCGGTTTAACAGCTTCTGTCTTCATAGATGAACAAGAGACAGAGGCTTATCCTTTGATCCTCCTTGCCAAAAACAATGAAGGCTATCAAAACTTGATCAAAATTAGCAGTGTCTTGAAATCAAAATCAAAAACCGGCCTGAAAGAGAAATGGCTGAAAGCCTATCATCATGGCCTTATTGCCATCACACCAGGCGTATCCGGCTATATTGAAACGCTGCTGCAACATAATCAGCTAGATGAAGCAAGGGATGCAGCCAGCCATTTAAAAGATCTTTTTGGTGAGGAACATGTGTATTTAGCCGTTCAGCCGTTTCAGCAGGGCGAAGAGCTTTCTCGTAAGCTAAGGGAACTCTCAAAAAGAGCGAACATCCCGCTTGTGGCAACAGGTGATGTCCACTATATCCATCAAGAGGACAAAACCGCATATACATGTTTAAAAGCCATTAAAGCAGGCCAGCAGCTATCAGAAATTGAGGAAGACCAAGCAGACAAGCATTTCAGATCGATCGAAGAAATGATGAAGTGGTATGGTGATGATCCAGAATTGCTGGCAAGAACGGTTGAGATTGCAAACCGCTGCGAGGTCGATTTAAATCTTGGCCAGACGAAACTGCCAACCTATCCGACGCCTGATCAATCAACAGCTGATCAATTTTTACGAAGAGTGTGCCAAGAAGGCATGAAACGAAGACAGATTGCTTCAAATGACACATATATCAAAAGGCTTGAGTATGAGCTGAGCATCATTCAAAAAATGAATTTCAGTGATTATTTCCTCATTGTGTGGGATTTTATGAAGTATGCTCATGATCATGGCATTGTCACAGGTCCTGGCAGGGGATCAGCAGCAGGCTCTTTAGTTGCGTATGTTCTGTTTATTACAGATGTCGATCCGATCCGTCACGGGCTTTTATTTGAGCGTTTTTTAAATCCTGAACGCATCAGCATGCCAGATATAGATATCGATTTTCCTGACACGAGAAGAGATGAAATCATTTCATATGTAAAAGACAAATATGGGGATATGCATGTGGCGCAAATTGTCACGTTTGGAACACTTGCCGCAAAGGCAGCTTTAAGAGATGTCGGACGTGTGATGGGAATTGATTCAAAAGCAGCAGACCGCCTTGCAAAGCTTATCCCATCAAAGCCAGGAACGACACTGAAAGAAGCGGTGACAGTCTCCTCAGAATTAAAAACACTGCTCCAGCAATCTGAAGAGCTGCAAAGAGTGTTTCAAACCGCTTTAAAGGTAGAAGGATTACCAAGACATACGTCAACACATGCAGCCGGCGTTGTCCTAAGTGAGGAGCCGCTCACACAAGTCGTGCCTATTCAAGAAGGCCATGATGGAGTGTATTTGACGCAATATGCGATGAATTATTTAGAAGATCTCGGTCTTTTGAAAATGGATTTTTTAGGTTTGAGAAACTTAACATTAATTGAATCCATTAAAAACCAGATTGAAAGACAGGAAAACGTCCACATTAACTTTAGTGACATTTCATATGAAGATCAGAAAACGTTTGATTTGTTATCAGCAGGAGATACAACGGGGATTTTCCAGCTGGAGTCACAAGGTATGCGTCAGGTGCTGAGGCGACTGAAACCTTCTAGTCTAGAAGATATCGTGGCTGTCAATGCCTTATACCGCCCGGGGCCGATGGAGAATATCCCGCTCTTTATCGACCGAAAGCATGGCAGAGTGAAAGTCTCCTACCCGCATCCAGATTTGTATGACATCTTAAAGGATACATATGGGGTCATCGTCTATCAGGAGCAAATCATGCTGATTGCAGCAAAGATGGCAGGCTTTAAGCTGGGCGAGGCCGATCTACTAAGAAGAGCCGTTTCAAAGAAGGATAAAAAGGTGCTTGATGAAGAGCGAAGCCATTTTGTTGAAGGATGCCTAAAAAAGGAGTATCCTGTTAACATTGCAAATGACGTTTATGACCTAATCGTCAAATTTGCAAACTATGGTTTTAATAGAAGCCATGCTGTTGCATATAGCATGATCGGCTTTCAGCTTGCTTATTTAAAAGCGCATTATCCGTTATATTTTATGTGCGGTCTTTTAACGAGTGTGATTGGAAATGAAGACAAAGTGGCTCAATATTTCTATGAGGCAAAGGAAAAAGGGATATCGGTGTTGAAGCCTTCTATTAATAAGAGCGAATTTCCATTCACGGTTGAAAAAGGGGAGATCCGCTACAGCTTAAGAGCGATCAAAAATGTCGGAGTGTCAGCTGTAAAGGATATATACAGAGCAAGACAGGAAAAGCCATTTGAAGATTTATTTGATTTTTGCGCAAGGGTATCAACAAAGAGTGTCAACCGAAAAACGATTGAAGCCCTCATTTTCTCAGGGGCAATGGATGAGCTTCATCCAAATCGTGCTTCGTTATTAGCATCGATAGATATTGCGTTAGACCATGTGTCATTTTTAACACCTGAGGATCAACTGGACTTTCTTGGGGATACAACGTTCTCCATTAAGCCAAAATATGCGGAGATAGACGAACTGCCGCTTGTTGATCTCCTGCAATTTGAAAAAGAGGCACTCGGGTTATATTTATCAAATCACCCTGTACAAGCGTATCGAGATCGCTTAAGAGAGAATGGTGCGGTGGAAATCATCAGACTTTCTTCCTATATAAAGCGAAAGATCTCAATGGGTGGTCTTTTGACAAAGGTGAAATCGATTCGGACAAAAAATGGACAATCGATGGCATTTGTCACATTCGGGGATGAAACGGGAGAAATGGAAGGTGTCGTCTTTCCAGAGCAATTTAGAAAGCTGTCCCCCTTACTTGAGGAGGGCGCAATGCTTTATGTTGAAGGCAGAATAGATGTCAGAAATGAGAGCAGTCAAATCATCGTGCAAGAAGCTGTTCTACTGGAAGAGATGGGCTCTAAAAGAAAAGAATCTGTCTACATTCGAGTCAAAGAAGAGAATCATACGCAGGAGCTGCTAGAACAAGTGAAGCGAGTAATCTCCATGCACAGGGGAGAAGCAGATGTCTATTTGTATTATGAAAAGCAAAAAAAGACGATGAGACTTCCAGATGCATACAAAGTTCATGCAGATCATGCGGTCATTTTCCAGTTAAAAGAGCTGCTAGGTGAACAAAACGTTGTGATTAAATGATGACAAATCGTCTGAATATGTTTTACAATTTCACCTATTGTGTTATCATTTTAAAGATTCTGTGTATTTAAACTGCCAAGTATGTGCTTATCAACTTAGCAATTCATTAAATCATTTTCCACTTGAAGGAGTGTTCATCACATGTCATTAAGAGAAGAAGCATTACATATGCACAAAGAGAATCAAGGCAAACTCGAATCAAAATCAAAGGTACAAGTGAAAAATGCGAAAGACTTGAGCTTGGCTTACTCACCAGGTGTAGCGGAGCCATGTAAAGATATTTATGACGATACAAGCAAAGTGTATGATTATACAATGAAAGGCAATATGGTCGCTGTTGTCACAGACGGAAGTGCTGTATTAGGGCTTGGAAACATTGGGGCAGAAGCATCTCTTCCAGTAATGGAAGGAAAAGCTGTCTTATTCAAAAGCTTTGCAGGTGTTGATGCATTCCCAATCGCACTTGCAACAAACGATGTAGACAAAATCGTTGAAACAGTGAAGCTTCTTGAGCCGACGTTTGGCGGCGTGAACCTTGAAGATATTGCAGCACCAAACTGCTTTATCATTGAAGAGCGTTTGAAAAAAGAGACAAACATTCCTGTTTTCCACGATGATCAGCACGGGACAGCGATTGTAACAGTGGCAGGACTTGTGAATGCACTGAAGCTGTCTGGAAAATCAATGTCTTCAATTAAAGTGGTTGCAAACGGCGCTGGAGCAGCAGGAATTGCGATTATCAAACTTCTTTATCATTTCGGTGTACGTGATATCATCATGTGTGATACAAAAGGCGCTATTTATGAAGGCCGTCCGAATGGTATGAATGCAGTGAAAAATGAAGTAGCTAAATTCACGAACCAAGATCGTAAAGAAGGTTCTTTAGAAGAAGTGATTGAAGGCGCAGATGTCTTTATCGGCGTTTCAGTAGCAGGTGCTTTAACTAAAGAAATGGTTGGAAAAATGGCAAAAGATCCTGTCATCTTCGCAATGGCTAATCCAAACCCAGAGATCATGCCAGAAGACGCACATGCAGCAGGTGCAAGTGTTGTAGGAACTGGCCGTTCTGACTTCCCGAACCAAGTGAACAACGTCCTTGCATTCCCTGGTATTTTCCGTGGAGCGCTTGATGTACGTGCGACACACATTAACGAAGAAATGAAAATTGCAGCTGTTGAAGCGATTGCTTCCCTTGTATCAGATGAAGAATTGTCAGCGGAATACGTTATCCCTGCACCATTTGATGCACGAGTAGCGCCAGCGGTAGCCAAAGCAGTGGCAAAAGCAGCAATGGAAACGGGCGTTTCAAGAATCAAAGTAGACCCAGAAGCTGTTGCAGAAAAAACAAGAAAATTAACGATTATCGGCGAGTAATCGAATTGGAAAAGTGTGCACGTTCTTTCTGAATTTGGAGGAAAAACGTGCACCATTTCCTCTCTTACACGAAATTTTTTTCATCCTAAATGAGATTTTTTTGTAGACGTTCACAATTCACATATACCAACTACTCAGCGCCCCAAACCTATACTCATTTCTCATCAATTCCCCACTGAAAAAATTGAATGAAGGATGACAGCGTTTGACAAAAAAAGTACAATAGTTTCGGTACAGTTATGACATGTCCTATAATAGTGGATGTGCGTGTAAAGAAAAAACCCTTCAAAAAGGGAGGTAGTCATTTGTCAATCAAGAATATTTTCAGTAAAAAGAAAAAATATGCATCTGTACCCTCTGAACAGGCAAGTCAAGATGTGCCTGAAGGCATCATGACCAAATGTCCGCAATGTAAAAAAATAATGCTCACCAAAGAACTAGATAAAAATTTACGTGTTTGCATGAATTGCGGCAGACATTTGCAAATGAATGCAAAACAACGTATTGAAAGCCTTGTAGACGAAGGCACATTTGAAGAATTTAACGGTCACCTCATTTCTGAGAACCCGCTCGGTTTCCCAGGCTACGAAGAAAAGCTTCAGAAAGACAGAGAAAAAACATCTTTGAATGAAGCCATCGTAACAGGAAAAGGTGAAATTAAAGGTCAAAGTGCTGTCATTGCTGTCATGGATGCCACGTTCCGTATGGGCAGCATGGGCTCAGTCGTTGGTGAAAAGATTACATTAGCTATTGAGAAAGCAAAAGCGGACAAGGTGCCATTTATCATCTTCACTGCATCTGGAGGAGCAAGAATGCAAGAGGGGATTCTTAGTCTGATGCAGATGGCAAAAACAAGTTCAGCATTAAAGCTATTCAGCGAGGATCAAGGTCTGATTATCTCTGTGATGACCAATCCGACAACTGGCGGTGTATCAGCTAGTTTTGCGTCTCTCGGTGATTACAACTTTGCAGAGCCTGGTGCATTAATTGGTTTTGCTGGTCGCAGAATCATTGAACAAACCATTCGTGAAGACCTACCAGAGGACTTCCAAACGGCTGAATTTTTAATGAAGCATGGTCAGTTAGATGCTGTGATTCACCGTGCAGAAATGAAAGAAACATTAGGCCAAATCTTAGCATTACACAGCACAGGAGGTGAACGAGAGTGGCTGGAGAACTAGAATTTGAAAAACCTGTCATTGAACTTCGAGCGAAAATTGATGAATTGAAAAAGTTCACACAAAACTCAGAGATGGATTTAAGTGCGGAAATTGAGCGCCTTGAAACGCGTCTGAGTAAGCTTGAAACAGACATTTATACAAATTTAAAGCCGTGGGACAGAGTACAAATTGCTCGTCATGCGATGCGCCCAACAACTCTCGATTACATTCAAGAGCTGTTTGATAACTTTTTCGAATGTCACGGTGACCGTTTTTATGGCGACGATGAAGCCATCGTTGGAGGAATTGCTACGTTTAAAGGACTTCCTGTCACAGTCATTGGTCATCAGCGCGGAAAAGACACAAAAGAAAACTTGCGCCGTAATTTCGGGATGCCGCATCCAGAAGGTTACCGTAAAGCATTGCGCTTGATGAAACAAGCAGATAAATTTAATCGTCCAATCATTTGCTTTATTGATACAAAAGGAGCTTATCCTGGTAAAGCAGCTGAAGAACGCGGGCAAAGTGAAGCAATTGCGAAAAACCTTTTCGAAATGGCAGGACTTCGTGTACCGGTTGTCTGTATTGTCATTGGAGAAGGCGGAAGTGGCGGAGCACTAGGCTTAGGCGTAGGAAACCACCTATTTATGCTAGAGAACTCAACATATTCAGTGATTTCACCTGAAGGTGCAGCAGCACTGCTCTGGAAGGACTCATCACTTGCGAAAAAAGCTGCAGAATCAATGAAAATTACCGCTCCAGACCTAAAAGAATTAGATATTATAGATGATGTTATTAAAGAAGTGCAAGGTGGAGCACACCGAGACGTGAAACAACAAGCAGCCTACATTGAAAAAACATTAAAACAGTCACTTACATCTTTGCTCAAACAATCGCCTGAAGAATTAGTCGAACAAAGATATCAAAAATACAAAGCAATCGGTAAAGTATCGATTGAAAATCAATATATTGGGGTAAACTAAATAAACGTACAGCCTTTTGGCTGGCGTTTATTTTTTTCGTCTTTTTTCATCAAAACGATCTGATGTAAGCGCTATTTGAAAATAATTTTCTTTTGTTTTCATAAAATTTGAAACGTCTGAAAACGTTGATTTGACAAGGTTTAGAGCAATTGAATCAACTGTTTTTTGAACAAAGTGCTTTCATGACTTTCTTAACTTTTGTTTAAAAACATTTTATTTAATTGTATAATAAGTACGGTTTTAGAAATTCGTATTGAAAACATCCGGTTTTGCTCATGATTGTTTTCAAGCAGTGGAAATGGTATGTTTAATTCATATATGGTCTCTGAGGTGAAAAAGATGAAGCGTATAGGAGTTTTAACGAGCGGTGGGGATTCCCCAGGAATGAATGCAGCTGTGCGCGCAGTTGTAAGGAAAGCAATTTACCATAATGTAGAAGTTTACGGTATTTATAATGGATATTCAGGTCTAATTAACGGTAAAATTGAGAAACTCGAAATAGGTTCAGTAGGCGATATCATTCATCGTGGAGGAACAAAACTTTACACGGCAAGATGTCCTGAATTCAAGACAGTTGAAGGTCGTGAAAAAGGGATTGAGAACTTAAAAAAATTCGGTATTGAAGGACTTGTTGTCATCGGTGGAGATGGCTCATTCATGGGAGCGAAGAAATTAACAGAGCTCGGTTTTCCATGTGTAGGTGTCCCTGGCACGATTGACAATGACATTCCTGGTACTGATTTCACTATTGGCTTTGATACAGCACTAAATACAGTCATTGATGCCATTGATAAAATTCGTGATACAGCCACATCTCATGAACGTACATACGTAGTGGAAGTAATGGGAAGACATGCAGGTGATATTGCCCTTTGGTCAGGTCTTGCAGGCGGAGCTGAATCGATTTTGATTCCTGAAGCAGACTATGACATGGACGAAATTATTGCCAGATTGAGAAGAGGACATGAGCGCGGCAAGAAGCACAGTATCATCATCGTCGCAGAAGGCGTAGGCAGCGGTGTCGAATTTGGTAAGAGAATTGAAGAGGAGACAAGCCTTGAAACGCGTGTATCTGTCTTAGGACATATTCAACGTGGAGGTTCTCCAAGTGCGTTTGACCGAGTGCTCGCAAGTCGCCTAGGAGCGTATGCAGTAGAACTTCTTCTTGAAGGAAGAGGCGGACGCTGTGTAGGCATACAAAGCAACGAACTCGTTCATCACGATATTTTAGACATCTTAGATAAAAAGCATACAGTCGATCAAAATATGTACCGACTTTCACAAGAGCTCTCTATATAAAACGAGAAGACCTTAGGAGGAACAGTAATGAGAAAGACAAAAATCGTTTGTACAATCGGTCCAGCAAGTGAAAGCATTGAAAAGCTGACTGAATTGATTGAAGCAGGAATGAATGTAGCCAGACTAAACTTCTCTCATGGAGATTTTGAAGAGCATGGTGCACGTATTGAAAACATTCGCAAAGCAGGTAAAACTTTAGGCAAGGACATTGCGATCCTTCTTGATACAAAAGGTCCAGAGATCCGTACACGCACAGTTGAAAACGGCTCAATTGAGTTAGTTGCTGGTGCTGATCTTATCGTGAGTATGGAAGACATTGTGGGAAACACTGAAAAAATCAGTGTGACGTACGAAGATTTAATTCATGATGTAGAAGTGGGCTCAACCATTTTATTAGATGATGGTCTGATTGGTCTAGAAGTAAAAGAATTAAATAAGGACCGAAAAGAAATCGTCACAAAAGTAATGAATACAGGCACACTGAAAAACAAAAAAGGTGTCAACGTACCAGGTGTGAGTGTGAACTTGCCGGGTATTACAGAAAAGGATGCCAATGATATTCTGTTTGGAATTGAACAAGGTGTCGATTTCATCGCAGCTTCTTTTGTGAGACGAGCTTCTGATGTTCTTGAAATTCGTGAGCTACTTGAAAAGAACAACGCAACTGACATTCAAATCATTCCGAAGATTGAAAACCAAGAGGGCGTTGATAACATCGATGAAATCCTTGAGGTATCAGATGGACTGATGGTTGCGCGTGGAGATCTTGGTGTAGAGATTCCGGCAGAAGAAGTACCACTTGTTCAAAAAATGCTAATCAAAAAATGCAACCGTTTAGGCAAGCCTGTCATCACAGCAACTCAAATGCTGGATAGCATGCAGCGTAACCCGCGTCCAACACGTGCGGAAGCAAGTGACGTGGCAAATGCTATTTTTGACGGTACAGATGCGATCATGCTATCTGGTGAAACAGCAGCAGGAACATATCCAGTTGAAGCTGTGCAAACGATGCACAACATTGCCTCACGTTCAGAGGAAGCACTTAACTATAAAGCAATCCTTTCTCGCAGAAGCGAAGAAGTAGAGGTCAGCATTACAGATGCAATCGGTCAATCTGTTGCGCACACAGCTATGAAGCTTGATGTGGCAGCAATTGTGACACCTACTGAGAGTGGTCATACAGCAAGAATGATTTCAAAATATAGACCTAAAGCACCAATCGTTGCAGTCACAGCAAACGAATCAGTAGCAAGAAAGCTATCTCTCGTATTCGGTGTATTTGCGAAGAGTGGATCAAATACGTCATCTACTGATGAAATGCTAGAGAATGCAGTAGAAAAATCTATTGAATCTGGCTATGTAAGACATGGCGACTTGATTGTCATTACAGCTGGTGTGCCGGTTGGAGAAGCTGGTACAACGAACTTAATGAAAGTGTATGTTGTCGGTGACATCATTGCGAAGGGTCAAGGAATTGGCCGCAAATCTGCATTTGGACCGGTTGTTATTGCACAAAGCGGAAAAGAAGCAGAGGAAAAAATGTATGATGGTGCGATTCTTGTCGCAAACTGCACAGATCGTGATATGATGGGTGCTTTAGAAAAAGCGTCTGCCCTTATCACGGAAGAAGGCGGTCTAACAAGCCATGCAGCAGTCGTTGGGCTTAGTCTTGGAATTCCAGTCATTGTCGGTCTTGACAGTGCCACAACACTTCTAAAAGAAGGCGAAGAGATTACAGTAGATCCAGCACGCGGAGCGATCTACAAAGGCCGTGCAAGCGTCCTTTAAATCACACACGAGGGGAGTTATCTGACTCCTCTTTTTTTTTATGTTACACTAAAAAAAGTAAACAGCTTTCGATGAAAGAGACCCCATGAGGTGATATGGTTGAAAAAATATTTTCTACTATTATTGATTCTGTTCCCAGCAGTGGAAATTAGTTTATTTTTAATCTCAAGTAACATCATTGGTATTTTACCAACGATGCTATTCATTGTGCTAACAAGCGCATTAGGTGCTTACTTTGCAAGAAAACAAGGAATAGAAGCATTTCAGAAAGTGCAGCGAGATTTACAGTATGGCAAAATGCCAGGGGCCACCATTGTCGATGGCTTCTGCATTCTGATCGGTGGTTTGCTGCTGCTCATACCTGGATTCCTTTCTGATCTGATTGGGGCTGTGCTGCTCATTCCCATGACAAGAAAACGGATCAAACCGCTCTTTGAGCGCTGGCTTAGAAACATGTCCAATCGCAAACGCTATACGATTATACGATAAAGAGACCTTCGCATCAGGTCTCTTTTATTTTTGCGCACCATACCGAATGTACTGATAAAGGTCTCTGAAAACCCCTGCATTACGAAACGCCTGCCAAACGACAAGAGAAGCGGGACCGAGTGCAAGTCCAAGAAAACCAAAGCATTTTAACCCGACAAACAGCGCCACAAGTGTTGCTAAAGGATTAAGACCGATTGATTTACTTAAGACTTTTGGCTCTGATATTTGTCTTTGAATGAGCACCACAATATACAAAATGCCTAGTCCAATGGCGAGTGAAAGATTTCCTGTCATGGCGGAGTAAATGATCCACGGAAGAAAAACGGTGCCACTCCCGATGTAAGGAAGTAAATCAACTAGACCAATACATAGAGCAATCACAATCGCATGCTCGACCTTTAAGATGAAAAGTCCAATCAGCACGATCCCAATGGTCATGGCAACAAGGAGAAGCTGGGCCTTCATAAAGCCAGAAATGGCTTTTTTGATTTCAGATAAAATGGCACGTGTATGAAGCATCCATTTGGCGGGAAAGATACGAGAACCATATTTTTTTAACGTAAACCAATCTTTTGTGATAAAAAAAGTCGCTAGTGCGGAAAATAAAAGCGTCGCTGCTGCGTCAGGCAAAAGACCTAAAAAAGCTGGAATGAATTCAAGAGTTTTTGAAAGGAAAGTCCCGATTTTTGCCGCTGCTTCGTCACCAAGTGCTTGGATTTGTCCTAAAATCGATTCCTTTTGACCTGCTTGAAGTGTATTAAATTGAGCAGTCAAATCATGATATAAAGGCAAAATCTGATCTGTGAAAAAACGTTCCACGATCCCAATCAGTTGATCAAGATGACCTGGCAGGACCTTTGCTAAATAAGCACTTCCTGAAATGATTTCCGCCACTAAAAGTGTCATGAATCCAGCTGCTGCCACTAAAAAGAGTAATAACACAATGATGACAACAAAACCTCTTGGCATCCCGGTCATGTTTTCGATTTTGCATACGGCTGGATGAATCAAACACGACACGGCAAATGCAATCCAAAATGGATATAAAAACGGAAAAGACTGATATAAAAAAACAACCGCACAAACGGCGATGCTGAAAATCATCAAACTTCGCAAAAAAATGCCCACATAAGTGTGATTCACACAATCCCCTCCAAAAAACAAGCATGTCCGATACTTCATTTTATTCAAAAAGATTAGTAATATGAAAAGGTCGCAATAAAAAGAAAGAAAGGAGCGGCGTATGTTTACTCAAGCAAATTTGTTTTTGGTTCTTTTACTCGTTATTGCACTTATTGCAAAAAACAATTCGTTAATTTTAGCGGTCTCTGTGCTGATTGCCATTAAGCTGATTGGCCTGGATCAAAAAATATTCCCGGTTCTGCAATCAAAAGGTATCAATTGGGGTGTGACGGTCATCACGATCGCTGTGCTTGTACCGATCGCAACAGGGGACATTGGATTTAAACAACTTGGAGAAGCGATGAAATCTTCCTATGCTTGGATAGCTCTTGGAGCGGGTATATTAGTAGCATTAATTGCAAAAAACGGCATTGTGCTACTCGAAAACGATCCGCATATCA
The DNA here is from genome assembly GCF_024807925.1 of Bacillus sp. JUb11. NCBI lineage: Bacteria > Bacillati > Bacillota > Bacilli > Caryophanales > Bacillaceae > Bacillus > Bacillus sp. JUb11. The sequence continues at coordinate 98,293 of NZ_JANUEZ010000001.1, forward strand.
CAGCAGCACTTGTATTCGGTACGATTTTGGCAGTCAGCTTATTCAAAGGTGTGGCTGTTGGCCCGCTGATTGGTGCTGGAATTGCCTATTTAGCGATGCAAGCAGTGAAATTTTTCAGCGGTTAAAAAGAGAGTGGCTCATGCCACTTTCTTTTGATTTTTTTCTGGCATGAGCTTTTGCAAAAAAACATAATTAAATATATTAAAAGAAGCAAAATCCCTTTATTCCATGCCCGAACCGGAAGGCTGGAAAAAAAAATATCAAAAAAAATTATAGTTAAACATTTAACAAATGTCTGATTATTGTTTATAATGGGAATAGGCTTAATTTTGAACTCATTGATCAAACACGAGATATGAGGCTAAAAGCGCTCTAACCGTATAGGTAAATGTAAGCATTTTCTTTTCTAAACCTGCCAGCCTATTTTGGTTGGATAGCGCTTTCAAAAAGCGAGAATTTTGCAACGAAGGGGAATCTTTTTAAAAAGGGGAGATTGAACATGACAGCAACAAGAGGTCTTGAAGGTATCGTGGCAACAACTTCATCCGTAAGCTCAATTATTGATGATACTCTTACTTATGTAGGGTACAATATCGATGATTTAACTGAAAAAGCGACTTTCGAAGAAATTGTCTACCTGTTATGGCACTTAAAGCTGCCGAATGAGCAGGAGCTAAGCGAGTTAAAGCAGCAGCTCAATGAAAATGCTCATATTCCGCAAGAGATCATTGAGCACTTTAAATCTTATTCGCTGGATGGGGTTCATCCAATGTCTGCGATTCGTACAGCGGTATCCTTATTAGGTTTACTTGATGACGAATCAGAGATTATGGACAAAGAAGCGAATTACAGAAAAGCCATTCGCTTACAAGCGAAAATTTCTGGACTTGTCGCTGCATTCTCACGTATTCGAAAGGGACTTGAGCCTGTACAGCCAAAAGAAGAATACAGCTATGCTGCAAACTTCTTATATATGCTAAACGGCGAAGAGCCTTCACCAGTAGAAATTGAAGCGATTGATAAAGCGCTCATTCTACATGCGGATCACGAATTAAACGCATCGACATTTACAGCACGTGTATGTGTTGCTACACTATCAGATATCTACTCTGGTGTAACAGCGGCTATCGGCGCATTGAAAGGACCACTTCATGGCGGCGCGAATGAAGGCGTAATGAAGATGCTCTCAGAAATTGGCGAAGTTGAAAACGTAGATTCCTATATTCATGGTAAGCTAGAGAAGAAAGAGAAAATTATGGGCTTTGGCCACCGCGTTTACCGCCAGGGTGACCCGCGTGCAAAACATTTAAAAGAAATGAGCCAGCGCTTAACAAATCTCACAGGCGAGCCAAAATGGTATGAAATGTCTGTACGCGCAGAGGAAATCGTGACATCAGAGAAAAATCTTCCACCAAATGTTGATTTTTATTCTGCTTCTGTCTATCACAGTCTTGGAATTGATCATGACTTGTTTACACCAATTTTCGTGATCAGCCGATTCTCTGGATGGATTGCTCACATTTTAGAGCAATATGACAACAACCGTCTGATCCGTCCAAGAGCTGACTATATTGGACCTGATCTTCAAACGTTTGTTCCGATCAGTGAAAGAGACTAATGTTTATAGAATAGCGGAGGCTGATCCATCTAAACCAATCAGCCTCCATATCAACAAAAAACGAATCACGTGAAAAACTTCTTGGCTTGCAGACATCAAGCTTGGAAGTTTCAAATATTCACTACATAACCTGGGAGGTAATATCATTGTCACAAGGCGAAAAAATTACAGTTACTGGCGGCGTATTGAATGTACCAAATAATCCAATTATCCCGTTTATCGAAGGGGACGGAATCGGTCCTGACATTTGGAAAGCAGCATCAAGAGTTCTTGAAGCAGCTGTAGAAAAAGCATATAAAGGTGAAAAGCAAATCACTTGGAAAGAAGTATATGCAGGTGAAAAAGCTTACAATAAAACTGGCGAGTGGCTTCCAGAGCAAACACTTGAAGACATTCGTGAATATTTAATCGCGATCAAAGGACCACTGACAACACCAATTGGCGGAGGAATCCGTTCATTGAACGTGGCACTAAGACAAGAGCTTGATTTATTCACATGCTTACGTCCAGTTCGCTGGTTCAAAGGTGTACCATCTCCTGTGAAACGTCCAGAAGACACAGACATGGTCATCTTCCGTGAAAACACTGAAGATATCTATGCAGGAATCGAGTATGCAAAAGGATCAGACGAAGTGAAGAAGTTAATCGACTTCTTGAAAAACGAATTAGGTGTGAATAAAATCCGTTTCCCAGAAACATCAGGTATCGGAATCAAACCAGTTTCTGAAGAAGGAACATCTCGTCTTGTCAGAGCAGCGATCCAATATGCGATTGACCAAGGCCGTAAATCTGTGACGCTTGTTCACAAAGGAAACATCATGAAATTTACAGAAGGAGCCTTCAAAAACTGGGGCTACGAAGTGGCTGAAAAAGAGTTTGGCGACAAAGTCTTTACATGGGCACAATATGATCGTATTGTAGAACAAGATGGAAAAGATGCGGCAAACAAAGCGCAAAGTGAAGCAGAAGCTGCTGGCAAAATCATTGTCAAAGACAGCATTGCAGATATTTTCCTTCAACAAATTTTAACTCGTCCAGCTGAGTTCGATGTTGTCGCAACAATGAACTTAAACGGAGACTACATCTCTGATGCACTTGCAGCACAAGTTGGTGGAATTGGTATCGCACCTGGTGCAAATATCAACTACGAAACAGGACACGCTATTTTTGAAGCGACTCACGGAACAGCACCGAAATACGCTGGTCTTGATAAAGTGAATCCATCTTCTGTTCTTCTATCAGGCGTGCTTTTACTTGAGCACCTTGGATGGCAAGAAGCTGCTGATCTAGTGATTCAATCTGTTGAAAAAACAATTGCATCTAAAGTCGTCACGTACGATTTTGCTAGATTAATGGACGGTGCAACAGAAGTGAAATGTTCTGAGTTTGCTGACGAGCTCATCAAAAACTTGTCTTGATTCTTAAACTTTAAAGTTAAAGGGGAAAAAGGAAATGGCAAACAAGCGTAAAAAAGTATCTGTCATCGGAGCAGGCTTTACTGGAGCAACTACAGCATTTCTAACAGCTCAAAAAGAATTAGCGGATGTCGTATTAGTGGATATCCCTCAGCTTGAGAACCCGACAAAAGGGAAAGCACTTGACATGCTGGAAGCAAGCCCTGTTCAAGGCTTCGATGCGAATATTACAGGAACTTCTAACTACGAAGATACAGCCGGTTCTGATGTCGTGGTCATTACGGCAGGAATTGCAAGAAAGCCGGGAATGAGCCGTGACGACCTCGTGTCAACAAATGAAAAAATCATGCGCAGTGTGACACGTGAAATCGTTAAATATTCTCCAGAAGCGATCATTGTTGTGTTAACAAACCCTGTTGATGCAATGACATATGCAGTTTATAAAGAATCAGGATTACCAAAAGAAAAAGTCATCGGACAATCAGGAATTCTTGATACAGCACGTTTCCGTACGTTCGTTGCTCAAGAATTAAACCTATCTGTGAAAGATGTGACGGGCTTTGTTCTTGGCGGACATGGGGACGACATGGTTCCTCTTGTACGTTACTCTTATGCAGGCGGTATCCCGCTGGAAACATTAATTCCTAAAGAGCGAATTGATGCAATTGTTGAAAGAACAAGAAAAGGCGGCGGTGAAATCGTCAACCTATTAGGTAACGGTAGTGCGTATTATGCACCTGCTGCTTCACTCGTTGAAATGGTTGAGGCGATCTTAAAAGATCAACGCCGCGTCATGCCGACGATTGCATACCTTGAAGGTGAATATGGCTACGAAGGCATTTACCTTGGAGTTCCAACAATCGTAGGTGGAAACGGTCTTGAGCAGATCATCGAGCTTGAGCTGACAGAAGAAGAAAGAAGTCAGCTTGACCGTTCTGTTGAATCTGTAAAGAACGTCATGAAAGTATTGTCTTAATAAGAATAAAAAAGAAGGCTTCTCATATGAGGAGTCTTCTTTTTGTTTACAAAGCCAATATTGTCGAAATTTTAAATTGTTCTCTTGTTAAGCTTTCGTTAAAATGAAAGAGAAAGCATGACTTCTCGCTTTTCACATAAGATACAAAAAACCGGATGCAGGGGAAATCACTAATTGGAGGCACAACATGAATAAAAAAATATTAGTTGTGGATGATGAAGAATCAATTGTAACACTTCTAAGCTATAACCTTGAAAGGGCGGGCTACGATGTCGTCACAGCAAGAGACGGAGAAGAAGCGCTTGAAAAAGCAGCAAGTGAACAGCCTGATCTGATTGTGCTTGATTTAATGCTTCCGAAAATGGACGGCATTGAAGTGTGCAAACAACTGAGAATTCAAAAAATGATGTTCCCTATTTTAATGCTGACAGCAAAGGACGATGAATTTGATAAGGTGCTCGGTCTTGAACTTGGAGCCGATGATTACATGACAAAACCTTTCAGTCCTAGAGAAGTGGGTGCTCGGGTAAAAGCCATTTTGAGAAGAGCACAGCAATCTCAGCCGGCTCCCGTGCAAGAAGAGAAGGAAGAGATCATTGCAGACCAAATCAAAATTGGAGACCTGCGCATTTTACCTGAACATTACGAAGTCTATTTCCAAGAAGAACGTCTAGAGCTTACGCCAAAGGAATTTGAACTGCTTCTTTATTTGGCTAAGCATAAAGGCCGTGTCCTTACGCGTGATCTATTGTTAAGTGCGGTTTGGAATTATGACTTTGCAGGTGATACTCGTATTGTGGATGTGCATATCAGCCACTTGCGGGACAAAATTGAAAAGAACACGAAAAAACCAACATATATTAAAACCATTCGAGGCTTAGGCTACAAATTGGAGGAGCCAAAGCCAAATGAGTAAAGTGAGAACCCGCCTTTTTTCTGGGCTCATTTTTCTCTTGTTTATTGTGTTTGTTGCGCTTGGTCTTTTCTTGGATCATATGTTTCATATTTTCTATGAAACAAAATTAACCGAACGAATGGAAAAGGAATCGAGTTTTCTCCTTTCTTCTATGAATGTTGAAGATTTGAATGCGGAGCAAAACAAGAAGATTCTTAATCAAGCAAAGCAGCATCTCGATATGAATGCGTCGATTGTGGACGTGAAGGGGAATATCATACATACAACGGGTCAAGCAGAACAAAGGGCTGTCATTTTAAACACACTGAAAAGTGAGCAGCTCCAAACAAAAGGAACGTTCATTGAGGATGAGAAGGATGCGCTGTTTCATTATGCACTTCCAATGATGAAACAAAACGAACCGGCGGGATATTTATTTCTGCATGCTTCATTCCAGCCTTTGAATGAGATTGACGGCCAGCTCTGGCTTGCATTAGCCTTTTGTCTTGGTTCGGCCATCATTATCATCGTCTTCTTTGGCTATCGCATGTCGATGAAGTATGTAAAGCCGATTGATTATGCCACAAAGGTGGCCAAACAGCTTGAACGAGGGAACTATGATACAAATAACTATGAAGAGCTGATCATTGAAACAAGTGAACTCAATACATCAATGAAGCGTCTGGCAGAAAGTCTTCAAGACATGACAAGCGCTGGCGAAATGCAGCGAGATCGTCTGCAAACAGTCATTGAAAACATTGGAGCGGGGATTATTTTGATTGATAAAATGGGCTATATCCACTTAGTCAATCGAACATTCCGCAAGCAATTCAAAGTGCAAAAACATATTTACATGCACAAGCTGTATCATGAAGCCTTTACCCATGAAGAGATTATTGAGTTAATAGACGAAATTTTCATGACAGAAACCAAGGTCCGAAAGTTTTTACGTCTCGCTGTTGACATCGAGCGCCGTTATTTCCAAGTCGATGGTGTCCCGATCTTAAGTACAGACGATGAATGGAAAGGGATTGTTCTTGTCTTTCATGATGTGACAGAAACAAAGCAGCTAGAACAGATGCGAAAAGACTTTGTCGCTAACGTGTCACATGAATTAAAGACACCGATCACGTCAATTAAAGGCTTTTCTGAAACACTTCTGGATGGTGCCATTGACGATAAAGAAGCGCTGACACAATTTTTGTCCATCATCCTAAAAGAGAGTATTCGTTTAGAAACGCTCATCCAAGACTTACTTGATCTCTCGAAAATTGAACAGCAGCATTTTAAGCTGAATATTCAAGAAGCCAATGCGACAGAAATCATTCAAGAGATTGAAGTACTGCTAAAACAAAAGGCTGCTGAAAAAGGCATTGACCTACAAGTGCGTGTCCCGAAAGAGCCGGTCTATGTCATGGCAGATCCGCTGAGATTAAAACAAATTTTCCTCAACCTGATCAATAATGCCCTCACCTATACACCAGAGGGAGGAAGTGTCACGATCACAGCAAGACAGAGGAAAGACAGCTATGAATTTGATGTAGCAGATACAGGGATCGGTATGAAAAAGAGTGAGATTCCAAGAATATTCGAGAGGTTTTATCGAATTGATAAAGATAGAAGTAGAAACTCAGGCGGTACAGGGCTTGGTCTTGCCATTGTCAAACACCTTGTCGAAGCACATGAAGGAACGATTTCTGTTCATAGCAAACAAGGCAAAGGGACGACGTTTACCGTGAGTTTAAAGTCAAAATAGAGAAGAATGGAAAGTGGCGTTAAAATTTACATGATCTTTACAATGAATTCATGTTTTGTTAATCAATCATTGGTAGGATGAATAGGAACCCCTTCATCCAAGGAGCCAATTTTGGAAGGACGAAAACACTTGTTGTTTTCGTCCCTTTTTTATGCAGGCTCGTCTATTTTCTTTTCAAAATAAACTTTGATAAAATGAACATACAATGTGCGAAAGAGACGGCTGAGCCGGCTCAGTCGATGGAGGATTAAAAGATGACAGATCAAAAGAAATTAGTACTTGTGGATGGAAACAGTCTCGCTTATCGAGCCTTTTTTGCTTTGCCGCTATTATCCAATGATAAAGGCGTACATACAAATGCCATTTATGGCTTTGCGATGATCTTAATGAAGATGCTGGAAGACGAGAAGCCGACTCATATGCTCGTAGCATTTGATGCGGGTAAAACCACCTTCCGTCACGAGACCTTTAAGGAATATAAAGGCGGAAGACAAAAAACTCCGCCAGAACTATCAGAACAAATGCCGTTCATCCGTGAGCTATTAGATGCTTATCAAGTGAAAAGGTACGAGCTTCCGCAATACGAGGCGGATGACATTATCGGCACACTGGCTGTAGAGGCAGAAAAGGACGGCTTTGAGGTCAAAATCTTCTCAGGAGATAAAGACTTAACGCAGCTTTCAACAGACCATACAACAGTAGCCATTACGAAAAAAGGCATCACAGAAGTAGAATATTACACACCGGCCCATATTGAAGAGAAATACGGCCTCAGACCAGATCAAATCATCGACATGAAAGGGCTGATGGGAGACTCATCAGACAATATCCCTGGCGTGCCTGGTGTCGGTGAAAAAACAGCGATCAAATTACTAAAGCAGTTTGAAACGGTTGAAAATCTGCTTGATCATATTGACGAAGTCAGCGGGAAAAAGCTAAAAGAAAAGCTTGAAGAATATAAAGAACAAGCGGTGATGAGTAAAAAGCTGGCGACGATTCTCGTAGAAGCACCAATAGATGTGTCAAGCAAAGAGCTCGCCTATGAAGGTCCTCACATGGAGCAGGTCATCTCTCTTTATAAAGAACTGGGCTTTCAAACGCTGCTAGAGCGTTTAGGAGAAGCGCCAGAATCAGATGAACCAGTAGAAATAGACGAACTAGACGTGAAGAAAATGACAGATGTCACGGAGGACATGCTGACAGATCACGCTGCACTTGTGGTAGAACAGCTAGGAGACAATTATCACGAAGCCGATTTGATAGGGTTTGCGATCCATAATGAGAACGGTGCATTTTTTATGACAAAAGAAGATGCTCTGCAATCTGAAGCGTTTAAACAATGGGTACAGGATGAAACGAAGAAGAAATGGGTCTTTGATTCCAAAAGAGCGGTTGTTGCCCTTAGATGGCATGATGTTGATCTAAAAGGTGTCGATAACGACGTCCTGCTCGCTTCCTATGTGGTCAATCCGCAGAAATCCTATGAGGACGTTGCAAGTGTGGCGAAGGAATATGGCCTGAACATAGCCCTTTCCGATGAAAAAGTTTACGGAAAAGGAGCGAAACAGGCGATTCCACCTGAAGAAGAGCTAAAAGACCATCTTGGAAGAAAAGCAGCAGCGATCTCTGCGCTGCATGATTTGACCCTTGAAGCGTTAGAAAAGAATGATCAGCATGAGCTGTATGAAGATTTAGAGTTGCCACTTGCCCTCATCTTAGGTGAAATGGAATCTCTTGGAGTAAAAGTGGATGTTGAACGTCTTCAGAAAATGGGTGAAGAACTCACGAAGAAGCTGAAGGAATATGAAGAAACCATTCATCGGTTAGCAGGAGAAACATTTAACATCAATTCACCGAAGCAACTTGGTGTGATTTTATTTGAAAAATTAGGACTGCCGGTTATCAAAAAGACCAAAACAGGCTACTCTACGTCTGCGGATGTCCTTGAAAAGCTTGAAGATAAGCACGAAATTATTCGGTCCATTCTGCATTACCGTCAAATAGGAAAGCTGCAATCCACTTATGTGGAAGGCTTAATGAAAGTGACGCGCAAAGATACGCATAAAGTGCACACAAGATTTAATCAGGCACTTACACAAACAGGAAGATTAAGCTCAACAGACCCAAACCTTCAAAACATCCCGATTCGTTTAGAAGAAGGCCGAAAAATTCGTCAAGCGTTCGTTCCGTCAAAAGAAGGCTGGCTCATGTTTGCAGCTGACTATTCTCAAATTGAGCTGCGTGTACTCGCGCACATTTCTCAAGATGAGAACTTAATTGAAGCCTTTACGCAAGATATGGATATTCACACGAAAACAGCCATGGATGTGTTCCATGTCTCAGAAGAAGAAGTGACTTCCTCTATGAGAAGACAGGCCAAAGCTGTCAACTTCGGAATCGTATATGGAATTAGTGATTATGGACTGTCTCAAAACCTTGGGATTACAAGAAAAGAAGCAGCGGCCTTCATTGAGCGTTATTTAACAAGCTTTAAAGGCGTGAAAACCTATATGGAGGACATCGTGCAGGAAGCAAAACAAAAAGGGTATGTGACCACGCTTCTTAAACGCAGACGATATATCCCAGATATCACAAGCCGTAATTTTAATGTGAAAAGCTTTGCTGAAAGAACGGCAATGAATACACCGATCCAAGGCAGTGCCGCCGATATCATCAAAAAAGCGATGATTGATATGGCACGAAAGTTAAAAGAAGAGAATCTGCAGGCAAATCTGTTATTGCAAGTGCACGATGAACTGATCTTTGAAGCGCCAAAAGAAGAAATCGCCATATTAGAAAAAATCGTCCCTGAAGTCATGGAAAGCGCACTTCAGCTCGATGTGCCGCTAAAAGTCGATTTCGCTTCAGGCCCATCTTGGTACGACGCAAAATAAAGAGAGAGAAAAAGGAGCGAGGAGCATGCCGGAATTACCAGAGGTTGAGACCGTCCGGCGCACTCTTCAGCGGTTAGTCAAAGGAAAAACGATTGAAACGGTCGATATCAAATGGCCAAATATCATCAAACGTCCTGGGGAACCGGAAGAGTTCGCTAGAAGGATGGTAGGAGAAACCATTCAAACCATTGAAAGAAGAGGGAAGTTTCTACTCTTTCATTTAGACCACTATGTGATGGTCTCCCATTTAAGAATGGAAGGGAAATACCGTGTACATGAAACTGGTGAGCCTTATGATAAACATGTACACGTCGTCTTTACGTTCACAGACGGTACCGAACTTCGGTACCATGATGTCCGTAAATTTGGGACGATGCATCTATTTCAGCCAGGCGAAGAAGAAAAAGAACTTCCGCTATCACAGCTGGGGTATGAACCTTTTTCAGATTCATTTACACCAGACTATTTATGGGAGCAATTAAAGAAAACCTCCCGCGTAGTCAAAACGGCTTTACTTGATCAAAAAATCGTGGTTGGCCTCGGTAATATTTATGTAGATGAAGTGCTGTTTAAATCAGGTATTCATCCAGAAACAAAAGCGAATCAGCTAAGTCTTGCATCTTGCAAGGTGCTCCACAAACATATTATTGACACGCTTCAAGTGGCTGTTGATGCAGGAGGTAGCACCATTCGCTCCTACATCAATTCACAAGGTGATATTGGGACTTTTCAATTACAGCTTCTTGTATATGACCGGCGGGGAGAACCTTGCCAGACGTGCGGCAGTATCATAGAGAAAACAGTGGTGGGAGGGCGCGGCACCCATTTTTGTGTGACCTGCCAAAAACGCCCTTCATAAAGGTAAGCCGTCAGCATGCTTCCTTTTTGCCATGCATACGATAAAAAACATTCTTTTTTCAGCAAGGTGTAGACTGACACACAGCCCACCTGCTCTTCATATAGTGAAGAAGAGTCTAAGGACGCCTAGAGACTCTTGATCATCGTTGCATGAACAGAAAGGAAGAGTACAGGTATGATTTCGTTTTCGCTTCTGTTTTTAGCTATTGCCGTCAGCATTGACAGCTTTTCTGTAGGTTTTACGTATGGTCTTCGCAAGATGAGGATTCCATTTAAAGCCATCGTTATTATTGCTTGCTGTTCAGGAATTGTGTTGCTCATTTCCATGCTGATTGGCAGCCTGCTCACGACATTCCTCCCTGTCTCAGTGACAGATAAACTGGGTGGAGGCATTTTAATTGCCATCGGACTTTGGGTTCTGTATCAATTTTATAAACCAGCGAAAGAGCGTGATTTGCTCCTTCATGAAAAAACACTTCTCAATGTAGAAGTGCAGTCTCTTGGGCTTGTCATTCATATTTTACGAAAGCCTACAAGTGCAGATATTGACCGCTCTGGCACCATTAATGGAATGGAAGCGGTGCTTCTTGGAATTGCTTTATCCATCGATGCATTTGGTGCAGGGATTGGTGCCGCGATTCTTGGTTTTTCTCCAATTGTCATGAGCATCACGGTCGCTGTGATGAGTTCTCTTTTTGTATGCATCGGACTGCGTGCAGGTCATTATTTGGCCAATTGGCGCTGGATCGATAAACTCGCATGCTTACCAGGGCTGTTGCTCATTTTAATTGGGGTGTGGAAGCTGTAAAGGAGGAAACGAATTGACGCTCGTCATTGGATTAACAGGCGGGATTGCTAGCGGAAAAAGCACAGTCTCGCAGATGATAAAAGAGAAAGGCATTCGGGTGGTGGATGCTGATATCATTGCAAAAGAAGCGGTTTCTAAAGGATCGGCTGCCCTTCATCAAATCGTTCAAACTTTTGGTGAAGAGGTTCTTCTGCCAAATGGTGAACTGAACCGGCAGCAGCTTGGAGCGATCATTTTTTCTGATGAAGAGAAAAGAAAAAAGCTCAATGCCATCGTTCATCCTGAAGTCAGAAAGGAAATGCTCGAGCAGCGTGATGAAGGGGTGAGCAACAATGAAACATTCGTTGTGCTTGATATCCCGCTCCTATTCGAGAGCAAGCTGGAAGGGCTAGTCGACCGCATCATCGTTGTGTACACGACGCCTGAATTGCAGCTGTCGCGGCTCATGAATCGAAACGACCTGAGCGAGGAAGAAGCACTGAATCGCATTCACTCCCAGCAGCCTCTTGAGGAAAAGTGCCAAAAAGCAGACCGCGTGATAGAAAACACAAAAGATCTTGCTTTTATTAGAAAGCAATTAGAGAACATATTAAACGAATGGGAACATACAGATAAGTAAGAGTACATACAGTACTCTTCTTTTTTTATGCTTTTTTCGTCAATTTCATTGCAAAGAACAGCCCTTTTTTGAAAATATACGTTTATATACTGGCAATTACATTCTAATGTGATATACTAATTTCATAAATAAATTTATTGAGTATAACACATAATAGAGGAGTGACCTGTTCATGAAGGTAAAAGCAGCGATCAATGGGTTTGGCAGAATTGGACGCATGGTCTTCAGAAAAGCAATGCTTGATGATCAAATTCAAATTGTAGCGGTGAACGCAAGCTATCCTGCCGAAACGCTAGCACATTTAATTAAATATGACACAAATCATGGACGTTACGAATGCGATGTGACAGCAGAAGATGATGCGTTGATTGTCAATGGCAAAAGAGTGCTTTTGCTCAATAATAGAGACCCAAAGCAGCTTCCATGGGGAGAGCTTGGGATTGATATCGTGATCGAAGCAACAGGGAAATTTAATTCAAAAGATCAAGCGATGGGCCATATAGATGCCGGAGCGAAAAAGGTCGTACTTACAGCTCCAGGTAAAAATGAAGACATTACAATTGTGATGGGTGTCAATGAGGATGATCTTGATCCTGAAAAGCATGTCGTTATTTCAAATGCATCTTGTACAACAAACTGTTTAGCACCAGTTGTCAAGCTGTTAGATGATGAATTTGGCATCGACAACGGTTTAATGACAACGGTTCATGCTTATACAAATGATCAAAAAAATATCGACAACCCCCACAAGGATTTGCGCCGGGCAAGAGCATGTGCCCAGTCCATCATTCCAACGACGACGGGTGCCGCTAAAGCGCTTTCTTTAGTGCTGCCGCACATGAAAGGGAAATTACATGGACTTGCACTTCGCGTGCCAGTTTCTAATGTATCGATGGTTGATCTTGTGGTCGACTTGAAAAAAGATGTCACAGCAGAAGAGGTCAATGCTGCCTTTGCAACGGCTTCAAAAACATCTCTTGCTGGCATATTAGATTACACCGATGAACCACTTGTCTCCACAGACTTTAACACAAACCCTTATTCTGCTGTCGTTGATGGACTTACAACGATGGTGATGGAAGGCAGAAAAGTAAAAGTTCTTGCATGGTATGACAATGAATGGGGCTATTCTTGCAGAGTGGTTGATCTTGTAAAGTTTGTTGGTTCCCAGATGAAAGAGCTTTCAGCTGTTTGAAATGAAGAAGACTGAACGTCCCTTTTCAAGAAATGAGAGAAAATCCCACTAAAAACACAGCTTGCAAAATGGGTCTAAACAAAGTATACTATTTTTCGTGAACTTCTTGTTCGCAGACTCATTCGGGTATACTTAAAGGGTTAGGACCTCTTTGGACTAACTTTCCCCCGTGGTATATGTCCGGTCCGGCTGCTTAGAACTTCACTCTTTCATTCTTGTTTAAGGGGGGTCCATGATGGAAACAATCGGACGTCACGTTATCTCCGAGTTATGGGGATGCGACTGTGATAAACTGAACGACATGGATTTTATTGAAAAAACGTTTGTAAATGCAGCTTTGAAATCAGGAGCTGAAGTAAGAGAGGTTGCTTTTCACAAATTTGCACCTCAAGGAGTAAGTGGAGTTGTCATTATTTCTGAATCTCATCTGACAATTCACAGCTTTCCTGAACATGGTTATGCGAGCATAGATGTTTATACTTGCGGCGATCTAGATCCGAATATTGCAGCAGATCATATCGGAGATGAACTAGGTGCTGAAACAAGAGAAAACATCGAAATTCCTCGAGGCATGGGACCTGTACAAGTGAAACAGGCGCAAGCCAAAGCACTGTAAACATAAAAAAGATTGCAATGGGAGCTGGCCAAAAGCATTAAATGCCTTTGTGTTATGCTCCTTTTTATATTTGTTCCATACACGACATCCAGCATGATCCAACCTGTCTATACTTTTGTTCTAGGAAAACAAAGGTTTTTTTTATAAAATAAAGAAGAGGGTTTATGACAAAGGGGATACGTGTATGACTTTAGGACAAAAGCTCAAACGATTCATTTCAAATCATACAGAAACATCTGACCATCATCCAGTGTCAGAGCTGAAAAGCCATTACTACAAATCGACACAAACTCAAGTTTTCCAAGCGGTAGAAGCCGTTCTTTCAAGAAACGATTCCTATCAAGTGACATCTGTTTCAGCAGAACGAGGTGAAATCAGCGCAAACATACGAACGCCGAAAAAAGCTTTTCTCGTGGCGACTGTCATTTCAATTCGTCCTTTTGAAACAGCTGTCGATTTTAATGTGACAACAGAAACAGCACTGCCCACAGACTTTGGCTACAGTCAAAAGGCTGTTTTGTCCCTTTATAAAGAACTAGACAAACAACTTCCAAGAAGAGATCGGAGCTGATGAAATGAAATGTCCCACATGTCAGCACCTTGGCACAAGGGTGCTTGATTCAAGACCAGTAGATGAAGGGAAGTCCATCCGTCGGAGAAGAGAGTGTGAAAGCTGTCAATATCGCTTCACGACGTTTGAAAAATTAGAAGAATTGCCATTGATTGTGGTGAAAAAAGAAGGAATTCGAGAAGAATTCAGCCGGGAAAAGATGCTGAGAGGCCTCATCAAAGCATGTGAAAAACGTCCTGTCGCTTTAAAACAGCTCGAGGATGTCTGCTTTAACATCGAGAAGGAATTGCGTAACCAAGGCATGTCAGAGGTGAAAAGCGAGCTTGTAGGGGAAATGGTGATGGACGAGCTGGCGAAAATTGATGAAGTGTCTTACGTCAGGTTTGCCTCGGTATACCGTCAATTTAAAGATATCAATGTATTTATTGATGAATTAAAAGATTTATTAAAGAAAGAACGCTAAAAAAGAGCTGAAGATTCTTCATGCTCTTTTTCCTGCGTAAAGCGTAAAACGCAAAAAGAGTGTACAATGAAGACAACCGTATTAAGGGAGGATCAGCATATGACAGAGCATTGGAAGGAAGTGCTAGCCGTCGATCCGTATGTCGTCAAAAGCGCTTCATTGCTCGGTGACATCGATAGACAGCTTGTTACTCTTTTATATCAGCCGCTTATTGGCATGTCCGCTTTCAGTTTATACATGACGCTGTGGGGAGAGCTGGAACAAAATCGAATGTGGGGGAAACCCGCACCTCACCGTCAGCTGATGGTGATGCTGCAAACGAATTTAAATGATATTTTTGAGGAGCGCTTAAAGCTTGAAGCGATCGGATTACTCCGCACATATGAACAGGAAACGGAAGAAGGCAGACTGTTTACATATGAGCTCGTGCCGCCGCTGAGACCGGATGAATTTTTCCAAGACGGTATGCTGAATGTCCTTTTGTATCATCGGGTAGAGAAAGCAAAATATATGCAGCTTCGTGATTATTTTTCTTATCCAGGAGTTCCTGCTGATGCAAAGAACATCTCCCGATCGTTTGAAGAAGTGTTTCACGTCTTGCAGCCAGGAGAGCGCAAGATGACAGAGGAAATCAATCAGGCGTCATCGCTTGACGAGGGCTACGAATATGTGTCAGTTGGCTCAAGTCAGCCTGCACCGCTTTCAGATGAATCTTTTGATTTTGATTTATTGTTAGCAGGTATGTCGGACATGATGATTCCGAGAAAAGCTTTGACAAAGCAAGTGAAAGAGACAATTAAGAAGTTAGCGGTCGTCTATGGCATCACCCCGCTGCAAATGCAAAATATTGTCGCAGGTGCCTGTGGTTCAGATCAGATGATATCAACTGAGGATCTGCGAAAAGCAGCGAGAGACTGGTATCAAATTGAATACAGAGGTGAACAGCCGAAGCTGATTGATCAAAAACAGCCAAGGCATTTACGTCACAATGTCACGCAGAATTCAGGTGCAGATGCGCCTGATGCGAAATTGATTGAAAAGCTTGATCATATTTCGCCTAGAGAGCTTCTAAAAGATATGGCAGATGGCATTGAGCCGACGTATGCAGACTTAAGAATTGTTGAAGATATTATGCTTGAGCAGCAGCTAGAGCCTGGGGTCATGAATGTCCTGATCTACTATACACTGCTAAAAACCGATATGAAACTGTCCAAAACATATATGCAGAAAATCGCCGCCCACTGGGTGCGAAAGAAAATCAAAACAGTGGCAGCTGCTATGAAAATTGCCAAAGAAGAGAATAGGCAAATGACAGAATGGGCGCAGCAAAAAAATAAGCGTCAATCATATGGGTCAGGAAAAGTGATCCGCGAGGAGAAACTGCCTGACTGGATGAAGGAAGCTGAAACGAAAGAACAGCCAAAGGAACAGACAGATAACTTGTCTACAGAGGACCTCGAACGAGAAAAAGAAAAATTGTTAGATCAGTTTAATAATATGAAAAAGTACAATGCACATTAATGTGAGGTGAGATGGAGATGAAACCGATCGGTCGTTCATTTGATCAGCTAAAAGGGCGGGTAGATTTTCGCGTGAGATACAATCAGATTAAAGAAAGTGTCCTAGCTGATGAAGATGTAAAAGCTTTTTTAAAGGAGCATCAAGAGGACATCCAAGAAGACATGATCAATCGCAGCTTGAACAGGCTCTTTGAATATGTACAACAATCAAAGGGTTGTTCTTACTGCTTAGAGGAAGAGAATGTAAATGTCATTTTAGACGGGTATCACCCGAAGCTTGTGATCAAAGGTCAAAGCATTGATATTGAATATTCCCCTTGTCCTGTCAAACTGCGGCTTGATAGACAGAAAAAACAGCAAGAACTCATGAAAAGCATGTACATTCCGCAGAATGTTCTTCAAGCGACGTTTGCTGATTTAAATGTGGTTGGAAGACAAGAAGTCATTCAAAAAGTAGGTCAATTCCTGCAAAGTTATGATGAAACAGGTAAGGGAAAAGGCCTCTATTTACATGGAAAGTTTGGGGTCGGAAAAACATTTATTCTGGCAGCGATTGCGCAGCAGCTAGCGGTAAAAGAGTATCCATCTCTCCTTGTATACGTGCCTGAATTTGTGAGAGAGTTAAAAAATTCGTTAGCTGATCATACACTCGAAGAGAAGCTGAATATGGTCAAATCTACACCAATTTTAATGCTTGATGATATTGGAGCAGAGTCGATGACAAGCTGGGTACGAGATGAACTTTTAGGAACAATCTTGCAATACCGCATGGCAGAGCAGCTGCCGACTTTTTTCTCTTCTAATTTCTCACCGAATGAGTTAAAGCATCACTTTACGTACTCACAGCGCGGGGAAAAAGAAGAGGTGAAGGCAGCTCGATTAATGGAACGTATTCTCTACCTAGCTGAACCAGTTCTGCTTGAAGGAGAAAATCGCCGTCATTTATAAAAAGATAGGTCACGTGAAGGGGAGCGGATGAAATGAATAAAAGAAAATGGCTGCTTTTCCTCGTGATTGGGGTTCTAGCTGCTGTGCTATGGTGGCTCAACAAACAGCATTTTCAACTGTCGCCGAAAGATGTGAAGAATTGGATTCTTCAATTTGGGATGCTGGCTCCCTTTGTCTTTCTTTTCTTATCACTTTTTCGTCCATTTGTGCTTGTCCCTCTCACCGTCTTTTCGCTAGCAGCAGGTTTGGCATTCGGCAGTGTCCTTGGGACCATTTATGCCTTAGCTGGTGCGACAGCAGGTGCAACAGGATCTTTCCTGCTTGCCTCAACCTTCCGTTCAAACAAGCAGGAAACCGAATCAAGCAATCGGAAGCTAAAAGCGGTGACGTCCCGTATTCAAGAGCATGGATTTCTTTATATCCTCTTATTACGCATTGCGCCCATTCACTTTGATTTTGTCAGTTATGCCGCAGCAGCTTCACGTGCGAATTATCGTGCATTTGCGGCGGCGACTTTTTTAGGATTGATACCTGGTACTGTGGCGTTAAATGTCCTTGGATCAAGCTTTGTAAGCGGAAATTATGCCGCCTTAGCGATTGTTTGTTTGATTTATTTGATCTTTATCTCAGTGCCACTGATTTTAAAAAGAAAGATGCCTGATTTATTTTAGGCGTCTATTTTTTATGTTCTCCCCATATATATGTAACAGATGTCGTTAGGGGGGACAAACATGCTTGAAATAATCTTTGAAGATGAATATGATACCGCCGCTTTTTTACATCTTGCTGAACACTTTGACAGTCGGCATCACATTTCGATTCAACAAGGGAAAGACCGGCTTCTCATAGAAGCGAAAAAATCAGGAGAAGCCATTGAGCACATTGTGCGGACATTACTGATTCACTTTTTTTTGGAATGCAAAGAAAATGAACGCATGCGCAGCATCCTTGAAAACACATACTTATTTAAAGATCCAGAAGAGCAACACCAAATTCTTTCAATCGCCCATAGCATCATGAAAGGGGATCTAGATGATATTCCTGGAATTCATCAAGACCCACCGAGGGAGGATCTGTTAAAAAAAGAGCTTGAGACGATTTCTTTACAGAAAGGTGTTTTTTCCATTGGTTCATTTATGACATTTAGGCTCTCAGCGTATGACAGAAGGCTGAAGAACTATGTTGAAGTATCCATCGAAGAATATAAAATGGAACAAGAATATCAAAACTTTATTCAATCCCTTCGAGACTATGTGATGTCAAGAGAACCTAAGCTTGAAAAAGTACATGTTGTGCATCAGGACCGCCTGATGATTTGGGAATTTCGGTACGCTTCTGAGCGTGATCAAAAACAATACATAGACAGACAGTTTGTAAGAGAGCATCCAATGTATATTGATTCGCAGTTGATTGCACCGCTTGTATCCATTGCGCCACAAAAGATTGACCTATTTACAGATGATACAGGTCACTCGATGGTGCAAACCATTCAAAATATTTTTCAAGAAAGAGTTGAGGTATTCCCTTCTCATTCGTTTCAGGAACAGCATGTTCAATTTGTTCCTAGTCATTTGGAAAAGAAAAGTGAAAAGCTTTCTTGATTTTCACGAAAAAACGTTTTATAATACGGTGTAACTTCATACAGAGACCGTATTGATAAGGACATGAACAAATGAACACCCGCTTAAAGAGAGGGAAGCCGTGGCTGAAAGCTTCCTAGCAGAGGACCATTTGCTTTACCACCTTTGAACATCAGCTGTGAACTGTTTAGTAATAGCTGACGGGAATTCCCGTTATTGAACCACAAGCCGTATTTGCTTTTGACAAAGCAAGCTGCAAATACGGGAAAAAGGGTGGAACCACGATTCCGTTTATTCAACCTCGTCCCTTTCCAGGGGGCGGGGTTTTTATATTGCCAAAAAAAGGAGTGACTAGAGATGTCAGAACAAATTCAACTTACATTTCCAGATGGAGCAGTCAAGGAGTTTGACAAAACAGCTACAACAGAAGACATCGCGGCATCAATTAGCCCAGGCCTAAAGAAAAAAGCGCTTGCCGGTAAATTGAACGGCAAAGAAATAGATCTGCGTACGCCGCTGTTAGAAAGTGGAACAATCGAGATCATCACAGATAAGAGTGAAGAAGCGCTCGATATTATGCGCCACAGCACAGCGCATTTGCTTGCACAGGCAATCAAACGCATTTATGGAAAAGAGCATCACGTCCAGTTTGGCGTAGGCCCTGTCATCGAAAATGGCTTTTACTATGATGTCGATATCGATGTAGCGATTACACCTGAAGATTTACCAAAGATTGAAAAAGAAATGAAAAAAATCATTAACAGCAATTTGCCGATTGAGCGCATTGAAGTTTCTAGAGAAGAAGCGAAAGCACGCTTTGAAGCAATTGGCGATGAATTGAAGCTAGAGCTGTTAGAAGCAATCCCAGAAGGCGAAGCCGTCACAATTTATGAGCAAGGTGAATTCTTCGATCTATGCCGCGGTATTCACTTGCCGTCTACAGGGAAAATCAAAGAATTCAAGTTGTTAAGCCTTGCAGGTGCTTACTGGAGAGGCGACAGTAACAACCAAATGCTTCAGCGTATTTACGGAACAGCTTTCTTCAGCAAAGAAGAATTAAACGAGCATTTACGTCTGCTTGAAGAAGCAAAAGAGCGTGATCACCGTAAACTAGGCAAAGAATTGAAACTGTTTGCGAACTCTCAAAAGGTGGGCCAAGGTCTTCCGCTCTGGCTGCCAAAAGGGGCCACAATTCGCCGCGTCATTGAGCGTTATATTGTTGATAAAGAAGTACGCCTTGGTTATGAGCATGTGTATACACCCGTTCTTGCGAGTGTAGAATTGTATAAAACATCAGGCCACTGGGCGCATTATCAAGAAGACATGTTCCCTGTGATGGAAATGGACAATGAAGATCTTGTTCTCCGTCCAATGAACTGTCCGCACCATATGATGATTTACAAAAACGAGCCACATAGCTATCGCGAATTGCCAATTCGGATTGCAGAGCTTGGTACAATGCACCGTTATGAAATGTCAGGTGCTTTATCCGGCCTTCAACGTGTTCGCGGGATGACATTAAACGATGCCCATATCTTTGTTCGTCCAGATCAAATCAAAGACGAATTCATTCGTACAGTTCGCCTAATTGAAGAAGTGTATCAAGACTTTGGCTTGAATGACTACACATTCCGCTTATCTTACCGTGATCCAGAAGATACTGAGAAGTATTTTGACGATGATGCAATGTGGAATAAAGCACAGTCTATGCTGAAAGATGCAATGGACGAGCTTGGACATGACTACTATGAAGCAGAAGGCGAAGCGGCATTTTATGGTCCTAAGCTTGACGTCCAAGTAAAGACAGCTCTTGGAAAAGAAGAGACTTTGTCTACTGTACAGCTAGACTTCTTACTTCCAGAGCGTTTCGATCTCACATATATCGGAGAAGATGGAAAACACCATCGTCCAGTTGTCATTCATAGAGGAGTTGTGTCCACAATGGAACGCTTCGTTGCCTTCTTAATTGAAGAATACAAAGGAGCTCTTCCAACATGGCTAGCACCTGTACAATTCCAAGTCATCCCGGTTTCACCATCTGTCCATCTAGATTACGCGAAAAAAGTGCAAGAACGTTTGCAGCTTGAAGGACTGCGTGTAGAACTAGACAGTCGTGATGAAAAAATAGGATACAAAATTAGAGAAGCGCAAATGCAAAAGATTCCGTACATGCTGGTTGTCGGTGATCAAGAAGCAGAAAATGGCGCGGTCAATGTAAGAAAATATGGGGAACAAGATTCAGAAACAATGGACCTCGAAGCTTTTGTGAAACATGCAGTCGCAGAAGCAAAAAAATAATGAAGGCGAACGAAACAGTCAGTGATCTTATCTATTGAGGTTGCTGGCTTTTTTCTTATGGAAAAAAATTCTCCACTAGTGATCCAATTGCGCAAATGATACGTTTAGATAGTACGAAAGTATGGGTAAGTATGTACTATTAGAGAGAGGCAAATGGGGGGAATGAAAGCAATGATTCAAACAACAAATACTTTATCAACACAAGTATTGGAGCAATCAGCTGTGCTTCGTGCGCTAGAGCACTCACTGGCGATGATTGAATTTGATGTCACAGGTAAGGTCCTATGGGTCAATGATATTTTTGCAAAAGCCATGAAATATTCAAAGGAAGAAATGATTGGTTTAAAGCATAGACAGTTTTGTCCTCCGCATATTGCAGAAGACGCAAGTTATCAAATGTTTTGGAAGCGTTTGAAGAATGGTCAAGTGTTTCAGGAAAAGGTGCAGCGGATCACGAAGTACGGTGACACCTTATGGCTTGAAGCGACGTATACACCAGTGCTCAATGAAGAGGGGAATGTAGTGGCTGTCGTGAAAGTGGCAACAGATATTACGGAGAGAGAAAACACAATGAAGCAGGTAGTAGAAGACCTAAAGGATATGTCTGCAAAATTAATGGAGCGAGCGGAAATCGGCATCCAGCATAGTCAAAGTGTAAATGCTTCTTTTGAACATATTGCGAATGAAACTAATCAAAACATGAGTTTGCTAGAAGGGTTAACAGAGCAGGTGGAGTCGATCAGCTCAATTGCTACAACGATTAACAGTATCGCTTCCCAAACGCAGCTGCTCGCATTGAACGCGGCTATAGAAGCTGCGCATGCGGGTTCCTATGGAAATGGCTTTAGTGTCGTCGCGGCAGAAATCCGTAAGCTTGCGACAGATTCAAAGGAAGCGATCGTAAAGGTGGATCGTTATGTGAAGGCGATCCATTTAGAAGTTGAAAAGGTCAGCAACGGAACAAGCCGTGCAAAGACAAGCGTGTTTACAAACCGGGATCTTGTCAAGCAGGCAAGCGAGGAATTCATGAATGTAGGAGAAGCAGCACGCGGCTTAGATCGTCAAGCACAAAGTTTAGCAGCAATTGTATAGCCGAAAACGAAAAAACACCCAATCTCGATCAGGAGAAGGGTGTTTTTCCTATGGTTTATTTTAAAATATCAAACAATTCGTGTAAGTCTTTAATTTCATAATCTGGAGTCACATCTGTTTCATTTTTCTTGCCATGACGATTGATCCAAACGGTTTGGATGCCAGCGCGAGAAGCGCCGAGAATATCTGTTTTTGGATTATCTCCTACCATGATGACGTCATCTTTTGTGAGATTTAACAGCTGAAGGCAGTGCTCAAAGATGCCAGGATCAGGCTTTCCTTTTCCATAATCTCCAGAAATCACAATTTCATTAAAGTAAGGGGCAAGTTCCGGAACACCTGCAAGTTTTTCTTTTTGCAGACTAGGATCTCCATTTGTTAAAAGGAGTAATTCATAGGTGCCCTTCAGGCGCTCTAAAACAGGATACGTTTCTTCATAGACATACGGGCGTTTTCTGCGCTCTGCTGCAAAGAAATCTGCTAAGTATTGACCAAATGCTTCATCGTCAATTCCTGCCTCTTTTAAGCCGTTCGTCCATGCGTTTTTGCGATACTCTGGTGCAAGGGCGTTCAGCTTTTGAAAGCCTTCGCTAATCGGCTCACTAAAATTAGACCACAGTCCTTCAAAAGGATTAATGCCAATCATAACAGTATAATCATATGTTTCATAAGAAGAGTACAGCTTTCTTGCTTCTTCACGCACGATCTGTTCAAACGATTCTGGATCAAGTCCATATTTCTTTTCCGCTTCCCTGCATGTTTCCTGAAAAGTGGTATGAATGCTTTTTTCATCCCAAAGCAAAGTATCATCTAAATCGAAAAATACGGCTTTCATGATCTTCTCCCTTGTTATGTATGTAGTTACCCTCAATTGCATGTGACAGGCTCATGTTCATTTTACAATAGAAGTTTTAGAGTTTAAATAGATTATTTAGTAATAAAAAAAGTGCACAAAAATGTGCACTCTTACATTATTTTGATAAATCAATGGTCTTATACTTACCGCCAGTCCATCCTAGTCCTGATGAGACTTGAAGCGAGAATTTCTTTTCGTTTGGAACTTCAAAAGCAATTTTACCTTTTTTAGATAATTTAGGATTTATTTGTTTTAAGAAGAAACTTGAATCGATATCATTGACATACATGTTATTTGTTGCGAGTGATTTGTATTCTGTACCGTCTTTGCCAATTAACCTAAACATCTCAGTATCTACCGTTCTATCTTTTTTACCTGTATTTATGACCGTTACTTCAACAATCACGAATTTGCCGTCTGTCGTTACATCGCTCATATACTGTTTTTGTAAAGATTTCGCTTCTGTTACGCTGTTTACTTGATAAGTAAAGTCTTCGACTGCTACTTTATCTCCAATTTTATGCGTTTTTTCTTTATTATTTTTCTTTTCGCTACTCGTTACTGCATTTTTAGAACCAGTATTTGGTGTATTATCTTTTTTGTTGCCGCCCCCAGCCATACAAGATACAAAGATAATAATCAAAATGAGAATAATGATACTAAGACACCCAATCTTAAAAAACTTTTTCAAATAAATCCCCTACTTTTCCTTATTTTATTTTTTATTAAATGAATTTGAATACCTCACCAATGATAAGTCTAAAGGATTATAAAATCAATCATTTTTTTGAAAAAATAGATATAATATCCTTTTTTATATGGAATATGATTTATATTTTGGTTTATTTTGTGTATACAACTTGATTTATATCGGTGTGTTAATGAAATATTGAAGGAATTGAAGAGACTTTATTTTCTTTTTAAATAAGTCTTGCCCAAATCGTTTCGTCATGCTAAAATGAAAAAGTTGTTTCAAGAGTTCGGTTACTTGACGGACAAATGAAAATTGTGTAGAATAGTTAACGAATTGAATAGATATCACAAGCAGAAGCACCCGCTTCTCACCTGATTGACACATGTTTGTAGTTGACAGGTTGACCGTACATTTATTTTTTCATGCAAATGTTCGCAGTGTGGGTGTTTTATATGCCCACACTTTTTGTTTGCCTGTAAAACATACAACGAAATGGTCAAAATGAATTGTGAACTCAATTCAAAATCTCATGGAGGTGGCTCACTATTAGCAAAGATCAATTAGTTAATGAAGGTATTCGTGCGCGTGAAGTTCGTTTGATCGGACAAAATGGCGATCAGCTGGGGATTAAAACCCGCCAGGAAGCTCTGGAAATTGCTACGAAAGCCAATCTTGACCTTGTGTTAGTTGCTGCAAATGCAAAACCACCTGTTTGCCGAATCATGGACTACGGTAAGTTCCGATTCGAACAACAGAAGAAGGAAAAAGAGGCACGTAAGAATCAAAAAATCATTAGCTTAAAAGAAGTTCGGTTGAGCCCGACAATCGATGAACATGATTTTAACACGAAGCTCCGTAATGCAATCAAATTCCTTGAAAAGGGAGATAAAGTGAAAGCTTCTATCCGCTTTAAAGGCCGTGCGATTACGCATAAAGAAATCGGACAGCGCGTGTTAGACCGTTTCTCTGAAGCTTGCGCTGAAGTAGCAACAGTAGAAACAAAACCTAAGATGGACGGACGCAGCATGTTCCTCATGCTTGCACCAAAAGTCGAAAAGTAAAAGTAACAGAGGGAGGAAACATCCAATGCCAAAAATGAAAACTCACCGCGGATCTGCTAAACGTTTCAAAAAAACAGGTTCTGGTAAACTTAAACGTTCTCATGCGTACACAAGTCACTTGTTCGCTAACAAATCTACAAAGCAAAAACGTAAATTGCGTAAGAGCGCAATCGTAAGTGCTGGAGATTTCAAACGTATCAAACAACAACTTGCAAACATCAAGTAATCTGGAATAGGAAACATAGGAGGGAATTACAATGCCAAGAGTAAAAGGCGGAACTGTGTCGCGTCAGCGTCGTAAAAAGGTTCTTAAATTAGCAAAAGGTTATTTCGGTTCAAAACATAGATTATATAAAGTAGCAAACCAACAGGTGATGAAATCTGGAAACTACGCTTTCCGTGACCGTCGTCAGAAAAAACGTGACTTCCGTAAACTATGGATCACTCGTATCAATGCTGCAGCTCGTATGAACGGTCTTTCTTACAGCCGTTTAATGCATGGCTTAAAGCTTTCTGGTATCGAAGTAAACCGCAAAATGCTTGCTGATCTTGCTGTGAATGACCTAAACGCATTCAACCAGCTTGCTGATGCTGCAAAAGCACAACTAGACAAGTAAGTCATATAAAAGATCATTCCGCCAAGGAGTGATCTTTTTTTCTCATCATGTGAGGTGAAATCAATGAATATCGCTCTGATCATGCTGCTCATCTTGGTCAATGTCTATGGGTTTTGTCTCATGGGAGAGGATAAACGCCGAGCGAAAGCACACAAATGGAGAATATCAGAAGCGCACTTATGGAGTGTCGCAGTACTTTTTGGTGCTGCTGGGTCATTTCTTGGCATGCAGTATTTCCGTCATAAAACGAAGCATCCTGCCTTTCAAATGGGTATGCCTGCTTTAATTGTTGTCCAATTGGTGATATTGGTCTATCTCAATCTCATCTGAAAAGGGAGCAGACGCCGTTAAGTCGGCGTGTCTGCTCCCTTTTTTTGTTTGATTTTTTTGATGGGCTGATCCCAATCAATTTTTGTTTGAGGATACCGTTCAATGATGTTGTCCTCAAGTTTTTCAAAGTCTTCTAATGTGAATTCATTTAGCTTCTCAGGTGACTCCGTCCAAACGTAAATGGAGTGGACAAACAGAGGATGATCCTTAGAAGGAACATGCTTCTCCCCTTCAAACAAGACACCTTTATAGACGAAATTAAAATTTTTGCGGGCATTTTGCTGTTCGTCCATAAAATAAAAGCCTTCTTTTAATTGTGCTTGTTTCAGCTTTCTTCTCGGGTTTGAGAAGAATTTTACCGCCATGTAGAAAATATAGACAAGCAATGCAACAAGAGCAAGTCTAATGAGGATGACAAACATGACAGGATGCACCTCCAATACCGTTATCTGATGTACTACGAATGAGAAAGCCAAAAGGTTTCAACTTTTTTTAAAAAAATATTTCGATTAACGAAAAAATATTCATAAAAAGATCGTATTGAACGAAAGAGGTTTTGTATAATAAGAATGCACCATGAAGAAAAAGGAGGATACACAGAATGACAAAACTAGATCAAACATTAACTATGCTGAAAGACCTAACGGATGCAAAAGGGATTCCAGGAAATGAACGTGATGTAAAAAAAGTCATGCAGTCATACATAGAAACATATGCGGATGAAGTCTCTACAGACCGCCTTGGCAGCTTAATTGCTAAGAAGGAAGGAAATGCAAATGGGCCTAAAGTGATGCTTGCTGGTCACTTAGATGAAGTAGGATTCATGGTGACAAAAATCGATGACAAAGGCTATATTCGTTTTCAAACGGTCGGTGGCTGGTGGTCTCAAGTTATGCTGGCGCAGCGTGTCACCATTGTGACGAAAAAAGGAGACATTACAGGTGTGATTGGTTCTAAACCGCCACATGTTTTATCACCAGAAGCACGAAAGAAATCAATCGAAATCACAGATATGTTCATTGATATTGGGGCTTCGAGCAAAGAACAGGCAATGGAATGGGGCGTCCTCCCTGGAGATCAAATCGTACCTTACTTTGAGTTTACGGTAATGAATGACGAAAAAATGCTTCTTGCAAAAGCCTGGGACAACCGTATCGGCTGTGCAGTAGCGATTGATGTCATGAAGAATTTAAAGGATACTCAGCATGAAAATATTGCATACAGTGTAGCAACTGTCCAAGAGGAAGTTGGCTTACGCGGAGCTAAAACAGCTGCAGCTACCATCCAGCCTGATATTGGATTTGCTATTGATGTTGGAGTAGCAGGTGATACACCAGGTATTACTGAAAAAGAAGCAACAAGCAAACTTGGCAAAGGACCAACGATTGTCGTATTCGACGCTTCCATGGTTTCTCATAAAGGGCTTCGCGATTTTGTTGTCCAAACTGCAGATGAATTAAACATTCCTTATCAATATGATTCCATGCCAGGTGGAGGAACAGATGCTGGAGGTATTCACTTAACAGGTCATGGTGTTCCATCACTATCCATCGGGATTCCAAGCAGATATATTCATACCCATGCAGCCATGATTCATCGAGATGATTATGAAAATGCGGTGAAGCTTTTAACAGAAGTCATCAAAAGACTTGATCAAAAAACGGTCGAACAAATTACGTACGGTTCTTAATGATAAAACCTTTCCTCAGTATGGGGAAAGGTTTTTTCATTGCGTTGAATTTCCCAGGAAATGAACTTTGGAATGTAAGTTGTGTCAAAAGAACTGTTTTCAGTAAATGAAGTGATATTTTTCTAGTGAGGAAGGCACATGTGATCTATCTTGTATTTATGTAAGATGAAATCAATAAAAAGGACAGAGCCAATTGAGGCTCTGTCAAAAGAGAGTTTATGGAAGTAGGTGAAGCTTATTTTAGATTAAATCAATTATTCCTATTTGTCAACTCGGTTTTAAAAGAAAGAAAAATCACTCAATTTATGTTATATTTGTAACAAATTGTTTATAAAAAGGGGATGATTAAATGAATGCGGTTTCAATTGTGATAGGATCGATGTGTATTTTAGCGATTGCCTATCGCCTCTATGGCACGTTTATGATGGTGAAGGTATTAAAGGTCACAGATGATCATCCTACACCGGCTCATGCACTCGAGGATGGGAAAGATTATGTGCCAACAAACAAATGGGTCACATTTGGGCATCACTTTGCTGCAATTGCCGCTGCTGGTCCATTAGTTGGTCCGATTTTAGCCGCACAATTTGGGTATTTACCTGGTCTCCTTTGGCTCTTAATTGGAGCGGTGATTGGCGGAGCTGTTCATGATCTTGTGGTCTTGTTTGCTTCGATGCGAAAAAAGGGGAAATCACTATCCGAGGTAGCGAAAGAGGAGCTTGGTCCTGTGGCAGGATTTTGCACAGGGCTCGCCATGTTATTTATTATTACAATTACAATGGCAGGACTGTCCATGGTTGTGCTTCATGCTTTAGAACGAAATCCTTGGGGAACCTTTGCAGTTGGTATTACCATTCCAATAGCGATGGGAGTCGGGCTTTATTATAAAAAGACAGGCAATTTAAAGCTGGCGACATCTGCGGGATTCATATTACTGATGTTGGGGGTATTCCTTGGACCGAATATTCAAGGAACAGCACTTGGAGATTTGTTAACACTTGATACAAAAACGCTTGCTCTTGCCCTGCCAATCTATGCGTTCTTTGCTGCGGCCCTGCCGGTTTGGTTGCTTTTGGCACCAAGAGACTATTTAAGCAGTTTTATGAAAATTGGTGTTTTCATCGCGCTGATTGCGGGAATCTTTGTGGTTAATCCAACCATTCAATTTCCGGCGTTTACGGAGTTTGTAAATGGAGGAGGGCCTGTCTTAGCTGGACCTGTATGGCCTTTTATTTCGATTACCATTGCTTGTGGTGCGATTTCTGGTTTTCATGCATTTGTTGGCTCTGGCACAACGCCAAAAATGCTAGATCGTTGGAGTGATATGAAGCCGGTGGCGTTTGGCGCGATGCTCGTAGAATGTTTAGTGGGAATCATGGCGTTAATTGCCGCTACTGCGCTTCATCCGGGAGATTATTTTGCAATTAATAGTACACCTGAAGTGTTCCGTACGCTTGGTATGAGTGTCGAGAATCTTCCTCAACTAAGCAAAGAAATCGGTCTTGACTTAGAAGGAAGAACAGGTGGAGCTGTTACATTAGCTGTAGGGATGGCGTACATCTTTACGGGTATTCCGTTCTTTAGTCATTTGGCCTCTTATTTCTTCCAATTCGTGATTATGTTTGAAGCCGTCTTTATTTTAACGGCGATTGACGCAGGAACCCGTGTCGCGCGATATTTGATCCAAGACTTCTTTGGAGAAGCATATAAACCGCTGAAACGAAATGACTGGGTACCAGGTTCAGTCTTTGCAAGTGCACTTGCTTGTTTTATGTGGGGATACTTGCTTTACTCTGGAGACATTGGGTCCATTTGGGCACTCTTTGGCGTGTCAAACCAATTAATGGCCTCGGTCGGATTAATCATTGGGGCGACGGTTGTATTAAAAATTGCGGATAAAAGACGGTATATGTTGACTTGTTTAATTCCACTTGCTTACTTATATGTGACGGTGAATTATGCGGGTTATTGGATGGTTGCGAATGTCTATCTCAATCCTGAAGCATCTGGCTACAGTGTACTGAATGCCGTGCTTTCGATGATTATGCTGATTTTAGGTTTTGTCATTATCGTGTTCGCTATTAAAAAGTGGATCGAGATTTGGCGCGATCCAGCTCTTCGAATGGAGACGCCAATCACTGGCTAAATGAACAAAGCCGGCTTGCTCAGAGATAAGCAAACCGGCTTCTTTTTATTGCTGATGCTCAGGCTTTAAGCCCTGCTCTAATGTTTCAAGAATTTCATTTTTTTCATCTTCTGATGCCTCTTGCCATAACACCTCAAACAAAACGCCAAGCCCTGGCAGCATTTTTTCCTCGCCACTTTGAATCGCATCTAAAATCGTATGCTCAAGCTGCTCTTGATTATGGCCAGTAATGTTTTGAATCACTGCGCCTCTTAAATTAAAATCCATTGCCCACACTCCTTTTTTGATGGTGATAGCCCTATTCTGTCTCAAAGACAGGTTTATTATGTAGTGTGCTTGAGATATAATAAATTCATGATATTTAAAGGAGTTAAAGTCGCTTGAAATATATAGAATCAGCTAAAAACGCACACATTAAACAATGGAAAAAGCTCCATACAAAAAAAGAACGAACGAAAACAGGGCTGTTCCTTGTTGAAGGAAAACACTTAGTAGAAGAAGCATTAAAAAGCGGGGTTGTGAAAGAGTTAATGGTCGCAACGCTTGATATGCTCCCTGCTGACATCGAGCCTGATATTGAGTTGTATGAATTAAGTGAAGAGGCTTTTACTGCGATGACGGAAACGGAAACACCTCAGCAAATCGCAGCGGTTTGTACAATTCCTGTATTTGAGGAGAAAAAGTATGAACGAATGCTTCTGTTAGATGCAGTACAGGATCCGGGGAATTTAGGCACACTTATTCGGACAGCAGATGCAGCGGGTCTTGATGCTGTGGTCCTAGGGGATGGAACCGTTGATGCGTTTAACGGAAAAACGCTCCGTTCAGCACAAGGGTCTCATTTTCACCTGCCTATCTTCAAACAAACACTCCAACAGACAATTCCAGCATTAAAGGCGCAAGGTATACCCGTATATGGGAGTGCTTTGAAAGATGCGAAAGAGTATAGACACATAGCATCAGAAGGTCCATTTGCGTTAATTGTGGGCAACGAAGGAGCAGGTATTGATCCAGAGATTCTTCAAATGACAGATCAAAATTTATATGTTCCGATGTACGGACAAGCGGAATCATTAAATGTGGCTGTGGCAGCAGCGGTTCTTGTCTATCATTTGCGCGGATAGTGTTGCAACACGTCCTATTTTTCACTATAATGAAACTAATATTTTAAAAACCATGATAGAGGAAGATTGTTTCACGGAGCGTCCTAATAGGGAGAATGCATCGTAGACTGAAAGTGCATTTAAGGAATGCTGAAACAGGAATTCACCTCTGGAGTTGTCACCGGGACCGCAGATTTTGCGTAAAGGTGGACCGGATTCGTTTGATTCCGTTATGTCAATGAAGCTTATTCGCACATATATTTGTGCTTAACAAGGGTGGTACCGCGACCACAACTCGTCCCTTCTTTTTTGGAGGGGCGGGTTTTTTTATTGTCTTCAAACAATCAAACACCCGTTTATTCAGACGGTTTTGTATATTAAAAGGAGGATAACACTCATGCAAGAAACGTTAAAACAGCTTGAAACAGAAGCGATAGCGAAGGTAGAAGCAGCCAGCTCGCTCAAAGAAGTCAATAATATTCGTGTTCAATATTTAGGGAAAAAAGGTCCGATTACAGAAGTGCTGCGCGGAATGGGCAAGCTTTCCGCTGAAGAAAGACCAAAAATGGGCGCACTTGCAAATGAAGTGAGAGAGCAGATTGCTGGTGCCATTGCTGAAAAAAATGAGCAGCTAGAAGCAGAAGAAGTGAAAAAGAAACTGGCTTCTCAAACCATTGATGTCACATTACCAGCAAGTCCGATCAAAATTGGGGCAAGACATCCATTAACGATTGTCGTAGAAGATATTGAAGATTTATTTATCGGCATGGGCTATACCGTTGAAGAGGGCCCAGAGGTGGAAACAGATTACTATAACTTTGAAGCGCTCAATCTTCCAAAAGAACATCCGGCACGTGATATGCAGGACAGCTTCTATATTACTGAAGACACACTCATGAGAACGCAAACATCACCCGTTCAAGCACGTACACTTGAGAAATATAAAGGCCAAGGCCCTGTGAAAATCATCTGCCCTGGTAAGGTATATAGACGTGACAGCGATGATGCCACTCACTCCCATCAATTCATGCAAATTGAAGGACTTGTGGTCGATCACAATATTAGCATGAGTGACCTCAAAGGAACGCTTGAGACAGTCGCAAGAAAAATGTTTGGTGAAGATCGTGAAATTAGACTGCGCCCAAGCTTTTTCCCATTCACAGAACCTTCCGTTGAAGTTGATGTGTCATGCTTTAAATGCGGCGGGAAAGGCTGTTCTGTATGTAAAGGAACAGGCTGGATTGAAATTTTAGGTGCAGGAATGGTACACCCGAATGTATTGAAAATGAGCGGATTTGATCCAGATAGTTATCAAGGCTTTGCTTTTGGAATGGGTGTTGAACGTATTGCCATGCTGAAATACGGCATAGATGACATTCGTCATTTCTACACAAATGATATTAGATTCACGAAGCAATTTAAGCAGGACTAAGAGGAGGAAATCAACATGTTTGTTTCATATAAATGGTTAGAGGACTATGTCGATTTAGAAGGCATTCAGCCGGATGAATTAGCAGAGAAAATCACAAGAAGCGGAATTGAAGTGGAAGCCGTTGAGTATAAAGGCGAAGGCATCAAAGGTGTTGTCGTTGGACACGTCATTGAACGTGAACAGCATCCGAATGCGGATAAATTAAACAAATGTCTTGTTGATATCGGCGAAGACGCACCGGTGCAAATTATATGTGGGGCTCCAAATGTGGATAAAGGACAGCATGTGGCTGTCGCAACGGTTGGTGCAGTCCTTCCTGGAAACTTTAAAATTAAAAAAGCAAAACTGCGCGGTGAAGAGTCTCATGGCATGATTTGTTCTCTGCAAGAATTAGGCGTAGAGAGCAAGCTCGTACCAAAAGAATATGTAGAAGGTATCTTTGTTTTCCCGAATGACGTGAAACCAGGAGATGATGCCCTTCAAGCGCTTCAATTAGATGACGCGGTACTTGAACTTGGCTTAACACCAAACCGTGCCGATGCTCTTAATATGCTAGGAGTGGCTTATGAGGTTGCCGCCATTTTAGGGAGAGACATCAAGCTTCCTGATACAGCGCATGACACTTCTTCTGAAAAAGCAGCAGACTATATTTCTGTTAAAATTGAGGATCAAGAAGCGAATCCACTTTATGCAGCGAAGATCATTAAAAACGTAAAGATTGGACCAGCACCGCTTTGGATGCAAACAAGATTGATGAATGCAGGTATCCGCCCAATTAACAACGTCGTGGATATTACGAATTTTGTCTTACTTGAATACGGTCAACCTCTACATGCCTTTGATTATGACCGGTTTGGTTCAAAGCAGGTGGTCGTACGTAAAGCGGCTGAAAATGAAATGATTCAAACTCTGGATGAACAAGAACGTACATTGTCTTCGAAGCATCTTGTCATTACAAATGGCACAAAAGCGCATGCTGTTGCAGGTGTCATGGGCGGTTTTGAATCAGAGGTGCGTGATGAGACGACAACGATTCTTTTAGAAGCGGCATATTTCAACGGTCAAACCGTCCGTCAAGCATCTAGAGACTTAGGGCTTCGCAGTGAATCAAGCACACGATTTGAAAAAGGGCTCGATCCGCAGCGGACGAAATCAGCAGCCGAAAGAGCAGCGCAATTGATCAGCACCTATGCAGGCGGTGAAGTGCTAAGCGGTACAGTTGAGGAAAACCACCTTGAAACAAGTATGAATGTCATCCACGTATCAACGGAGCGTGTGAACAAGGTGCTTGGCATGAGCATTTCAAAAGAAGATATGATTCAGATTTTCAACAAACTAGGCTTTAATGTGGGTGAATCAAATGATGTGCTTGTCGTAACGGTTCCTTCCCGCAGAATGGATATTACGATTGAAGAGGACCTCATTGAAGAAGTCGCGAGATTATACGGATACGACAATATTCCATCTACACTGCCTGCGACAGCTGGTACCGTTGGCGGTCTCACGCCATACCAAGTGAAGCGCAGAAAGGTGAGACGTTTCTTAGAGGGCGCAGGGCTTTCTCAAGCGATTACGTATTCATTAACGAATCAGCATAAGTCCACAGCCTTTGCTTTAAATCCAGCTTATCAAACAAGACTTTCCCTGCCAATGAGTGAGGAACGCAGTGTGCTGAGACAAAGCCTTCTGCCGAACTTACTTGATTCTGTCGCATATAACTTAGCAAGACAAGCTGATTCTTTTGCCTTTTACGAAACGGGTTCTGTTTTCTTAGCGGAAACGGAAGGCGCAAAACCAGTTGAGAAAGAGCATGTGGCAGGTGCGTTAACAGGTCTTTGGCATAAAAATCTTTGGCAGGGCGAGAAAAAAGCTGTCGATTTTTATGTAGCGAAGGGTATTGCAGAAGGGCTGTTTGAAAAGCTTGGAGTATCAGAAGAGATCACGTATGTTCAAGCAGAGCGTGAGGGCCTTCACCCAGGACGTACAGCCGATGTTCATTTAAATGGAAAAGTGATTGGCTTTGTAGCTGCACTTCATCCAGTAGTGGAAAAAGAATTAGATTTAAAAGAAACGTATGTATTTGAATTTGATTTAACAGATGTGATGACGTCTGAAACAGAGGATATGAAATATACGGCTATTCCGAGATTCCCAGCAGTGACAAGAGACATCGCACTTGTCGTCGATCAGCATATTTCAAGCGGACAGTTGGAGCAAGTCATTTATGAAGCTGGCGGCCAATTGCTCACAGACCTTTCCGTCTTT
The DNA here is from genome assembly GCF_024807925.1 of Bacillus sp. JUb11. Classification (NCBI taxonomy): domain Bacteria; kingdom Bacillati; phylum Bacillota; class Bacilli; order Caryophanales; family Bacillaceae; genus Bacillus; species Bacillus sp. JUb11. Next base: position 132,609 of record NZ_JANUEZ010000001.1, read on the forward strand.
GATGTGTATGAGGGTGAGCATATGGAAGAAGGCAAAAAGTCTGTTGCATTCTCTCTGCAATATTTAAACCCAGAACAAACGTTGACCGAGGAAGAAGTCACGGCTGTTCATACAAACGTATTGAAAGCATTAGAAGATACGTATCAAGCCGTCTTGCGCGGATAATAAAAAGAGCTATCGCTTTATGCGCGATAGCTCTTTTTTGATTATAACCATTTTTTCGCTTTTTGGGTGTTGGCAAAATGAAGTTTTGTAAATTGGCGTAAAGCCTCTTCGCCGTGCTGTTTCATCAGCTTTGCTGCCGCTTTGTCAACATGCGGACCGGCCCCTTTTGGAATGTCAAAGCCCGCTGCTTTTGATAATTTATCCATTTCAATTAAAAAAGCATACCTTGCAATAATAGAAGCTGCAGCAACCGATAAGTGGATGCCTTCTGCTTTCGTACTAAAATATGTACGCTCCCGAATGATCTTTTTCCCCGCAAGGTGCCTGAAATAAATGCCTGGTTCGGCAAATTGGTCAATGAGAATGGCTTCTGGTTTCTTGCCATCCAGTTTTTCTAGCACGGAGGTGATGACTTGGTTATGAAGCAGTGCCTTCATTTTCCCTTGGCTCATGCCCTTTTCTTGCATCGCATTGTATTTTTCATTCCGAAGCACGAGAAGGCTGAACGGGATGGTTTTGATCAAGTCTTTGGCAATGTTGATAATCTGCGGATCTTTTAGTCCTTTTGAGTCTTTCACCCCGAGCTCTTTCATGAGAGCAAGCTGACTGGAATCAACATAAGCCGCACAGACCGTAATGGGTCCAAAATAATCGCCAGTACCGACCTCATCTGAGCCAATAACCGACATGGAAGCAATGCCGGGTGGTGGGCTGTACTGTGTGATGGATGGTGTTTTTTTGCTTTTTGTTTCAGCTGCTTGTAAATGGTTGAACTGACTCGCTTCAGCTTCTGCCTTTTGTCCTTGGAACAGTACTTTTCCAGATTTGTAGGCTGTAATCGTACAGCCGGGAACCTTTGCTTGAAAAAGAGCGCCTGGCGGCAAAATGTCAGTTAAATGCTGAGCGTACACGCTCTTCATTTTTTTCATGTCTTCTGATGTTGCTTTTAAGACGGATTGGGGCACAGTGGATAACTCCTTTTTACCTTGATATCATTGATTTCTAAAGTGTACCATAACAGGGAAGGGCTCGTCTTTCCATTCAATGTCTAAACATGTTATGATAGAGACTAGGATTCTCGTGGAATGGAGGAGAAACGTTGTCTGACGGCGGTAAAACGAAAACAACAGTTGAGATTTACGGACAGTCCTATACGATCATCGGCCAAGAAACGAAGATGCATATGCGACATGTTGCTTCAATTGTTGATGATAAAATGAGAGAAATCAATGAAAAAAATCCATACCTTGATATAAACAAATTAGCTGTACTGACAGCAGTCAATGTCGTCCACGACTACTTGAAATTAAAAGAGCAATACGAAAAACTAGAGCTTCATCTAAAAGAAAAGGAATGAAATTACCGTGATCGATATCATCATTTTGTTTTTGCTTCTTATGGGAACGCTTGTCGGTCTAAAACGCGGGTTTATTCTTCAATTTATTAAATTGATTAGCTTTGTTGTTTCTATTTTAGTGGCTTCTATGTTTTATCAGTCACTTGCACCACAGCTTACGTGGATTCCAGCACCTAATTTTAGCGGCGGTCAAGCGCAGCTCGCTTTCTTTAGTGGGAATCTAGAAACAGCTTATTATAATACCATTGCGTTTATCATTCTGTTTATCTTGACCAAAATCCTGCTCGCTATCATCGGCGGATTGCTCACAACCATTGCAAGTATCCCTGTGATTAAACAGGTCAACAAACTGCTTGGCGCTGTTTTAGGATTTCTTGAAACCTATCTATTTGTGTTTATTCTATTGTTTGTGGCTGCATTACTTCCAGTCGATGCGCTTCAAGCCATGATGAGCAAATCAATGTTAGCAGATGTGATCGTAAATAGCACCCCTTACCTGTCCGGTCTTGTCAAAGACCTCTGGTCGACGTATGGAGTTTAAGAACTTCTCCTTTCTTGGAGAAGTTTTTTCTCATTCCATGACAGAAAGTTGTAGGATGAAGGGAAAGTTTGTATATTTATATAGGAAGATGCCAAAGCGGCTGGAGGATGAGAGATGAATAAAAAAGATATAATCAAACTTCTTGAAACAATTGCAGTTTATATGGAGCTAAAAGGAGATAATCCTTTTAAAATTTCTGCCTTTCGTAAAGCAGCTGCGGCACTGGAACAAGATGACCGCAGTCTTTCTCAAATAGATGACCTATTAGCATTACCCGGCATTGGAAAAGGAACCTTTGCTGTGATCACAGAGTATATCGAAAAAGGACAGTCTGAAACACTCGAACAATTAAAAAAAGAAGTGCCTGAAGGACTTGTCCCGCTCTTAAAATTGCAAGGACTCGGCGGGAAGAAGATTGCTAAGCTCTACCAAGAGCTTGGTGTTCACGATGCACAGTCTTTAAAAGAAGCATGTGAAGCGGAAAAAGTACAAACGCTTGCTGGGTTTGGCAAAAAAACAGAAGAAAAGATTCTTGCCGCTCTTGAGGAGGCAGGGAAGCAGCCAGAACGACTGCCAATTGGTTTTGCATTAGATGTGGCAGAGCGAATTGATGATGCGCTGGAACAAATGGAGGGAATCATCCGCTTTTCAAGAGCGGGCAGTTTAAGACGTGCGCGTGAAACGGTCAAAGATTTAGATTACATCATTGCGACTGATAATCCTGAACAAGTGAGAGAACAACTTGTTGCTCTTGATGATGTCAAAGATGTCATTGCGAGCGGTGATACGAAGGTATCTGTCATGCTTGCACTTGATTTTGAAATCAGTGTAGATTTCCGGCTTGTGACAACAGACCAATTTGCAACAACGCTGCACCATTTCACTGGCTCAAAAGATCATAACATTCGTATGCGCCAGCTTGCGAAGGAACGCGGTGAGCGTATTAGTGAATATGGGGTTGAAACGATCGAAACTGGGGATGTGAAAACATTTGAAGACGAAAGCGCTTTTTATGCACATTTCCAACTTCCGCTCATTCCGCCAGAAATTCGTGAAACCGGAGCAGAGATTGATTCGTATAAAGAAAGTATGCAATTTGTAGACCGAAAAGATATCAAAGGCGACCTTCATATGCACTCGACATGGAGTGATGGCGCTTTTTCTATTCGCGAAATGGCAGAGGCATGTATCGCAAAAGGCTATGAATACATGGCGATCACAGACCACTCACAATATTTAAAAGTAGCAAACGGTTTAACAAAAGAACGTTTGCGTTTGCAAGCAAAAGAAATTGACAAGCTGAATCAAGAATTCGAGCATTTTCACATTTTCAAAGGGGTCGAAATGGATATTCTGCCGGATGGATCGTTAGATTATGATGATGACTTTCTAGCAGACATGGATTTTGTCATTGCGTCTATTCATTCTAGCTTCTCTCAGCCGGAGGAAGTCATTATGGAGCGCCTAGAAAATGCCTTGAATAATCAGCATGTGGATTTAATTGCCCATCCAACTGGCCGTTTGATCGGTAGACGAGACGGCTATGCCTTAAATATTGATCAGCTCATAGAGCTTGCGAAAAAAACGGGCACTGCACTGGAACTCAACAGCAACCCGTCAAGACTTGATTTAAAAACAGAGCATTTAATGAAAGCAAACGAAGCGGGTGTGAACATCATGATCAATACAGATGCACACAACATCGCTATGCTCGATCATATGGACGTCGGTGTCACAGCTGCAAGAAAAGGATGGACACCAAAAGCAAATGTCGTGAATACATTTTCACTCAATGAGATGAAAAAGTTTTTAACGCGTGACAGGTAGTCGTTAGGAGGCTGGACCATGCTGCAACAAAAAGTGTTAGCATCATTAGAATTTCATAAAGTAAAAGAAAAAGTCATGTCCTATACTGCTTCGACTTTAGGGAAAGAAAAAGCGCAGGACTTAATACCACTCACAGATATCGAGAGCATTCAGCATCTGCTAGAAGAGGTAGCAGAAGCGCAAGATGTGATTCGTTTAAAAGGATCTGCGCCATTTGGCGGGTTAACGGATATTAGACGAGGAGTCAAACGAGCAGAAATAGGCAGTATATTAAGCCCTTCTGAGCTGATGGAAATTGCGGCGCTGTTATATACCACAAAAAACATGAAGCACTTTCTCGCCTCTACGTATGAGGACGGAGTAGAGATACCCCGTCTTCATACATATGCAGAATCGCTGATTTTACTGCCAGACGTGAGAAAAGAAATCGAAAGCTGTATTGGTGATAATGGAGAAGTGCTTGATCACGCAACGCCAGCCCTCCGCACCATACGAACGCAGTTACGATCACTAGAATCAAAAGTACGAGATAAATTAGAATCAATGATTCGTTCACAATCTGCCTCGAAAATGCTGTCAGACACCATTGTGACGATTCGTAATGATCGGTTTGTCATTCCCGTAAAACAAGAGTACCGCTCGAATTATGGAGGGATTGTTCACGATCAATCTTCTTCAGGCGCAACTCTTTTTATTGAGCCGCAGGTGGTCGTAGATTTAAATAACACCTTGCAGCAAACTCGCCTAAAAGAAAAGCAAGAGATTGAAAAGATTTTGCAAATGCTGACAGCGAGTGTGTCAGAGCACATTGATGAATTGCTTCATAATGTGAATGAACTTCAGACATTAGATTTTATTTTCGCCAAAGCCAAATATGCAAAAGCAGAAAAAGCCACAAAACCTACTGTGAATAACCAAGGGGAGATTTATTTAAAACGGGCAAGACATCCCCTATTGCCCCGAGATCAGGTTGTGGCAAATGATATTGAGCTGGGCAAAGATTTTTCTACGATCGTCATCACAGGTCCAAATACAGGCGGTAAGACCGTCACTTTAAAAACACTCGGACTTCTTACGCTGATGACGCAGGCAGGTCTTCATATTCCAGTCGAAGAAGGATCAGAAGTGGCTGTATTCGATCAAGTCTTTGCTGATATTGGAGACGAGCAGTCTATTGAACAGAGCTTGAGTACATTCTCATCTCATATGGTCAATATTGTGGATATCTTAAAGCATTTGACGTCTAATTCACTTGTGTTATTTGATGAATTAGGTGCGGGGACAGATCCTGCTGAAGGTGCAGCACTTGCGATGAGCATCTTAGATGAAGTTCATCAAACAAATGCGCGCGTCATCGCAACGACTCACTATCCTGAGCTGAAGGCATACGGATATAACCGAGAAGGCGTCACAAATGCGAGTGTAGAGTTTGATATTGAAACCTTATCCCCTACATATCGCTTGCTCATCGGGGTGCCGGGACGAAGTAATGCATTTGAAATTTCCAAGCGTCTAGGACTGCCTCATCATTTAATTGATCGTGCAAAAGCAGATATGCACGCGGAACATAATGAAGTCGATCAGATGATTGCTTCATTAGAAGACAGCAAAAAACAAGCAGAAGAAGAACTGCATGAGACGGAATTCTATAGAAAAGAAGCAGAGAAGCTCCATAAAGAATTGCAAAAACAAATCCTTGAATGGAATGAACAAAAGGACAAACTGCTTGAAGAAGCCGAACAAAAAGCGGCAGAAAAAATTGAACAAGCAACAAAAGAAGCAGAAGAGATTATTCAGGAGCTTCGGTCCATTAAAAGTGAGCATCGTTCATTCAAAGAACATGAACTCATTGATGCGAGAAAGCGTCTTGAAGAAGCTGTCCCTGAGTTTGACCGTAAGAAAAAACCAGAGCCGGTGAAAAAAGCAGCAAGACAGCTAAAGCCAGGCGATGAAGTCAAAGTGCTGACGTTTGGCCAAAAAGGAACGCTCATCGAACAAACGGGTAACAAAGAATGGAGTGTCCAAATGGGCATTCTAAAAATGAAAGTAAAAGAAAAAGATATGGAATTTATCAAATCAGCACCGGAATTTAAACAAGAGAAAGCCATCACGGCGGTCAAAGGAAAAGACTATCATGTATCACTTGAGCTTGATTTAAGAGGAGAGCGTTATGAGAATGCCTTAAGCAGAGTCGAGAAATACTTAGATGATGCCGTCTTAGCTGGCTATCCGCGTGTGTCGATCATTCACGGTAAAGGCACTGGCGCCTTGAGAAAAGGGGTCCAGGAATTATTAAAACAGCACCGTAGTGTAAAAAATGCTCGTTTTGGAGAACAAGGCGAGGGAGGATCAGGCGTCACCATCGTCGAATTAAAGTAAAAAGGAGAAAACGCATGAAAGCCTTTTGGGAAAATGAACTTGTGGAAATTGCCGCCTATTACAGCGTGGCTGTCCTATGTCTTGTCTTATTTCTTACCATATTTGAACTCGTGACCTCCTATAAAAACTGGGAAGAGATTCAGCGGGGGAACTTAGCTGTTGCTATGGCAACCGGCGGGAAGATTTTTGGGATTGCTAATGTCTTTCAGCATTCCATCGCCCAGCACAACTCGCTTCTTCAAATGGTCGGATGGGGCGTATACGGCTTTGTGATGCTACTCGTCAGCTATTTCATTTTTGAATTTTTAACACCACGATTTAAAGTAGACAAAGAGATTGAGAATGATAATAGAGCGGTCGGGTTTATTTCACTCATTATTTCTGTTGGGCTGTCTTATGTAGTAGCAGCCGGCATTTAAGGAGACGACATGGAAAAACTAGCCAAAGTATTAATTGTAGTTGCCTGCACTTTTGCGGTTATTGGTGCCGTTTACATGTTCCTGTAAAATGAAGAATACATTCTAGAAAGCTGTCAGGGAAAATCTTGACAGCTTTTCACTCATCAAAGGCGGCGAATCAGAATGAATCAAATCTTGCAAAAAGACGAACTCATAAAGCGCATTGACAGTTGTCTCAAAAAGACATCTCTTCCCCAAGACATATATGAACCGTATATTGCACGTCCTTTTCAAACGACTGGTTTTTTTGATGATTTGAGCCCCTATATTGAAATTGATCCAGCCGGCTATATTCTTATTCAATATGAACGAGGGATTAAAGTGCTTCATAAAAGAACAAAAGAGGCGGATGAAGTCATTTATTGGATTTTAGAAGACACCATCTTTCTAACTGTGTATCTAGACATGATGAGACAATATCAAGTGGACAACATCCACACACATTTACCTAATGACCCTAGTATCCATAAACAGATTGTGGAGAGAGTCCATGAGTCATTTCGTGCGATCGGTGGATTATACGAAAAGTGGCATCATGAAGGGAAAAGAGCCTCTATAGAAACACCGGCGAAAAAATGAAGATGTGTCATGGAACGAGCTCGATTTGAAAAAAGCAAACAGCCATAAGGAAAAGTTTGCTATAATAAAATAGTACGAAAGTTCAGGAAGGAGGGTTTTTATGCAGTCAGATAAACGTTGGCTTCTGCATTACCCGAATCAAATTCCCCACGAACTCACCATCCCAAATGAAACGTTGCAATCTTACTTATTCAGCTCCGCAGAGGCAGCACCTGAGCATACAGCCATTCATTTTTTAGGAAAAAACATCACCTACCAGCAGTTACAAGAAGATGCACTGAAATTAGCCAGTCACTTGATTGACATCGGTGTCAAAAAAGGCGACAGAGTAGCGATTATGCTGCCAAACTGCCCGCAATCGGTGATTTCTTATTATGCGGTTTTAATAGCAGGCGGCATTGTCGTTCAAACCAATCCGCTTTATACGGAGAAAGAACTGGAATATCAAATGGAGGACAGTGGCTCTAAGGTGCTGATCACTCTCGATCTACTGTATCCAAAGGCCTATAAAATGAAAGCGCTGACAAGTATGGAACATTTGATCATCACAAAATTACAAGATTACTTGCCATTTCCGAAAAACATATTGTTTCCGATTGTCCAGCGAAGGAAAAACAACATGGTCATCCAAGTGGAGAAGAGTGAGACCATTCATCATTTCTCACAGATCATGAAAGAATCGTCAGGAGAACGGATTCCGCAAATACCCTTTCAACCGAAAGAGGATGTCGCAGTTTTGCAATATACAGGCGGAACGACCGGTTTACCAAAAGGAGTCATGCTCACACACGAAAATATAGTAGCCAATACAGAAATGTGTGCATCCTGGATGTATAAAACGAACCGCGGAAAAGAGAGGATTCTTGGGATTATTCCGTTCTTTCATGTATACGGCATGACGACCGTGCTAAACCTTGCAGTCAAAGAAGGTCATCAAATGATTCTTCTTCCGCGTTTTGATGCAGCGGATGCCTTGAAGACCATTGAAAAACAGAAACCGACGCTGTTCCCAGGAGCACCAACGATGTATATTGCCCTGCTTCATCATCCGAATATTGAAAAGTATGACCTATCATCCATCACCGCATGCTTAAGCGGATCGGCCGCTCTTCCTGTTGAAGTCAAACAGAGTTTTGAAAAACTAACAGGAGGAAGGCTGGTGGAGGGGTATGGACTTTCAGAAACTTCTCCTGTCACTCATGCCAATTTCTTATGGGGAGCGAACAAAATAGGAAGTATCGGGTGCCCTTGGCCGAATACAGATGCCGGTATTTATTGTGAAGAAACGGGTGGACTCAAAGCGCCATATGAGCACGGAGAGATTATCGTCAAAGGTCCTCAAATCATGAAAGGATACTGGAATCAGCCGGAGGAGACAGCGGCAGTGTTAAGAGACGGCTGGTTTTTCACAGGAGACATTGGGTATATGGATGAGGATGGTTTTTTCTATATCGTAGACCGGAAAAAGGATGTCATCATCGCGAGCGGCTATAATATTTACCCAAGAGAGGTTGAAGAAGCCCTTTATGAGCATGAGCTTGTACAAGAAGTGGTTGTGGCGGGTATTCCAGATCCGTATAGAGGGGAAACAGTAAAAGCCTTTGTTGTCCCGAAAAAGGATGCCTATGTAACAGAGGATGAACTGGATCGTTTTGTTAGAACAAGAATTGCCTCATTTAAAGTGCCGCGTGTCTACGAATTTAAGGAATCACTGCCTAAAACGGCTGTAGGGAAAATCTTGCGCAGAGTGTTAATTGAGGAAGAAAAAAGAAAGCAATCATCTTCAAAAGAAGAACCAGTCGATCGATGAGAGAATGAACCAGCATCATCCGGTCAAGCGGCCGGATGATTTGAATTGTAGGTGTCTGCTCTGGTATGCTAAAGGTTGAAAAGAAAGAAGAACATCACTTGACAAATCACTCGTTTCTTTTTAACATAAAGTTATGAATGAATGCTCATTCAATTTAGAAAGGGACGAAGCACATTGAAGCAGAAAAGACCGAAGTACATGCAAATTATTGATGCAGCCGTTGTGGTGATTGCAGAGAACGGCTACCATCAATCACAAGTTTCAAAGATTGCCAAACAAGCAGGGGTAGCAGACGGAACCATTTATCTCTATTTCAAAAACAAAGAGGACATTTTGATCTCGTTGTTCAAAGAAAAAATGGGACAATTCATCGAACGGATGGAAACAGATATTCAAAAGAAACCGTCTGCCAAAGAAAAGCTTCTTCTCCTCATTCGAGAACACTTTCGCCTGCTATCGCAAGACCATCATTTGGCCCTTGTGACACAGCTTGAACTCAGGCAGTCAAACCTTGAACTGCGCCAAAAAATCAATGAGGTGCTGAAAGGGTATTTAAATATGCTAGACTCCATTTTAACCGAAGGAAAGAAGACAGGAGAATTTAGACAAAATCTAGATGTCCGCTTAGCGAGACAAATGGTATTTGGGACGATTGACGAAACCGCTACAACATGGGTCATGAATGATCAAAAGTATGACCTGCCTGCACTCGCAGAAAGTGTACATGATCTTCTCTTAAACGGAATACATCAATCTTAAAGACAATTGAAAAAGGATGATTGACATGGAAAAAATACTTAGCTTACACCAAGACGAACAGACAGCACTCATCACGATTCAACACCCACCTGCAAATGCCTTATCCTCTCAGCTTCTCACTGAACTCAACGACATGTTTGATCAGCTTGAACAAAACAGTGAAGTGAGAGCTATTGTCATTCATGGAGAAGGTAGATTTTTCTCAGCAGGTGCTGATATTAAAGAATTTACGACCTTGCAGGAAGAATCTGATTATGCCAGCCTTGCAGACAGAGGACAGCAAGTGTTTGAACGAATTGAACAATGTCCAAAGCCGGTGATTGCTTCCATTCACGGGGCAGCATTAGGCGGCGGGCTTGAGTTGGCGATGTCATGTGATATTCGAATCGCAACAAAAGATGCAAAGCTGGGACTGCCGGAATTAAATCTCGGTATTATCCCAGGATTCGGCGGAACGCAGCGCCTGCCTCGCTATGTTGGATCAGCTAAAGCACTTGAAATGATGGGAACAGCTGAGCCGATTACAGGGGAAGAAGCATTTGCTTGCGGACTTGTTTCAAAACTTGCGGAAACAGAAGAAGAAGCGCTGGAAACAGCCAAAACATTGGCGGCGAAATTTGCAGCGAAAAGCCCTAAAACGCTTGAGTATGTGCTTGAGTTATTGAATGCGACAAAAGTGTACTCATATGATGGCGGAATGAAGCTGGAAGCCAAAAAGTTTGCTGAGGTGTTCCAGTCGAATGATGCCAAAGAAGGCATCCAGGCTTTTATCGAAAAGCGCAAACCGAATTTTAAAGGGGAATAAGGGATTAATACGACACAAGGGGGAGAAATGAATGAATATTTTTGTTTTAATGAAGCGTACGTTTGACACGGAAGAGAAAATCTCTATTCAGTCTGGTGCTATTCAAGAAGATGGGGCAGAGTTCATTATTAATCCTTATGATGAGTACGCAATTGAAGAAGCGATTCAGCTTCGGGATGAGCACGGGGGAGAAGTAACGGTCGTGACAGTTGGCAATGAAGATGCGGAGAAACAGCTTAGAACAGCACTTGCAATGGGCTGCGATCAAGCCGTTTTATTAAATGTTGAAGATGATTTGGAGGAGTGGGATCAGTTTTCCGCTTCTACGATTCTATATCACTATTTCAAAGATAAAGAAGCTTCCTTAATTTTAGCAGGGAATGTAGCGATTGACGGCGGGTCTGGACAGGTGGCCCCGCGTCTTGCTGAATTACTCGGTTTTCCATATGTCACAACCATTACAAGTATTCAAATCGACGGCGACTCAGCTTCAATTGAGCGAGATGCAGAGGGTGATGTGGAAGTGATTTCTGCCGAGCTCCCGCTAGTGGTCACCGCGCAGCAAGGTCTCAATGAGCCTCGTTATCCATCGTTACCAGGCATCATGAAGGCAAAGAAAAAGCCTTTAGAAGAATTAGAATTAGACGATCTAGATTTAGATGAAGACGATGTGCCATATAAAATCAAAACCATTGAACGTTTTTTACCGGAGAAAAAAGAGGGTGGCAAGGTGCTGAGCGGCGAGCTTCAGGATCAGGTCAAGGAACTGACAGACCTGCTAAGAAATGAAGCAAAAGTCATCTAAACATCCACTTTACGATATCACGAGAACAAGGGGGAGCTTAAAGGATGAGTAAAAAAGTTGTTGTACTTGGAGAAAGTCGTGACGGTAAATTAAGAAATGTGACTTTTGAAGCGATTGCTGCCGCTCACGAGGTGGCTGATGGCGGTGAAGTGATTGGCGTTTTAATAGGGGATCACGTCAAAGACCAAGCGGATGAACTGCTTTATTATGGAGCGGATCATGTGATGATCGTCGAGCACCCGCATCTTTCTTATTATACGTCTGATGGTTTTGCGCAGGCGCTTCAAGCAATATTAGATCAAGTCAATCCTGATGCAGTGCTGTTCGGTCATACATCGATCGGAAAAGACTTGTCACCAAAAATAGCTGCACGCCTGCAAACAGGCTTAATTTCAGATGCAATAGATGTAAGCGTTACCGGTGAACATCTTGTTTTCACTAGACCGATTTATTCAGGAAAAGCTTTTGAAAAAGTCATTTCAACAGATCGTCTGCTTTTGGCTACTATCCGTCCAAACAACGTGGCACCGCTGGAGCGTGATGCGTCACGCAGCGGAGAAGTGACGCCAGTTTCTGTCGATATTCAAAACCTAAGAACGATCGTGAAGGAAGTCATTAAAAAAACATCAGAAGGTGTAGATTTATCTGAAGCGAAGGTCATTGTCGCAGGAGGCAGGGGGGTCAAGAGCAAAGAAGGCTTTGAACCGCTGAAAGAACTTGCCCAAACGCTTGGCGCAGCAGTCGGTGCCTCGCGTGGTGCATGTGACGCTGACTATTGCGATTATGCCCTGCAAATTGGTCAAACCGGTAAAGTCGTCACACCTGACCTTTACATTGCCTGCGGGATTTCAGGAGCTATTCAGCATTTAGCCGGTATGTCCAACAGTAAAGTCATTGTTGCGATCAATAAAGACCCAGAAGCTGAAATCTTCAAAATTGCCGATTACGGAATTGTCGGTGACTTATTCGAAGTCGTTCCGCTTTTAAATGAAGAGTTAAAAAAGATGAATATCCATTCTTAACGCTCATACACTCAGAATGCCTAGGTATTCTGGGTTTTTTTGTATGTCATCACGAAACAAAGGAGCGGTTTACAAGTGAATGGGACAGTAAAAATCAATGAAGTGATTGGACGCATTTCTAAACACATCTATGGACACTTTCAAGAGCATTTAGGAAGAGGAATTTATGACGGCATTTGGGTAGGGAAAGACTCATCGATTGACCATATTGAGGGGATTCGTACCGATGTACTAAAGGCACTTCAAGCCTTACATATCCCGGTGCTGAGGTGGCCGGGCGGCTGTTTTGCAGACGAGTATCATTGGGCAAACGGAGTCGGTGATCTGAGTGAACGAAAGCCGATGGTGAATACTCATTGGGGTGGCACCGTTGAATCAAATGCGTTTGGTACACATGAATTTATGAGACTGTGTGAATTACTTGAATGTGAGCCTTATATTTGTGGAAACGTTGGAAGCGGTTCTGTTCAAGAATTAGCAGAATGGATTGAATATATCACATTTCCTAAGGGGACACCTATGTCGGATTGGCGGATTCAAAATGGAAAACAAGAACCGTGGGAGCTGACGTATGTTGGTGTAGGCAATGAAAGCTGGGGATGTGGTGGAAATATGACGCCAGAGTATTATGCAGACTTATATAAACGCTACCAAACGTATGTGAGAGAATTTGCTGGTCAGCGCATTTACAAAATCGCATGCGGTGCGAATTCAAATGATGTGAATTGGACAAAAGTATTAATGGAGCGCGCAGCGCCTTGGATGGATGGGCTCAGTTTGCATTACTATACGGTCCCAGGAACATGGGAGAAGAAAGGGTCAGCGACCGATTTTGATGAGGATGAGTGGTTTACAACGCTGAAAAAGGCGTCTGAAATGGAGCGGCTTGTTGTAGATCACGGAGAGATCATGGATCGTTATGACCCAGACAAGCGAATCGGGATGATTATTGATGAATGGGGGACATGGTATGATCCAGAACCGGGGACAAATCCAGGGTTTTTGTATCAGCAAAACACATTAAGAGATGCTCTAGTCTGTGCCTTGCATTTTCATATTTTTCATCGCCATTGCCAGCGGATTCATATGGCGAATATTGCCCAGACCGTCAATGTGCTGCAAGCGATGGTGTTAACACAGGACGAAAAGATGCTCCTGACACCTACCTATCACGTATTTCACATGTTTCAAGTGCATCAAGAAGAAGAAGCGCTTGAAGTAGAATTGAATGCTCCTTCGTATGAACGCCGGGGTGAAAAAATCCCTCAAGTCAGTGTGTCAGCCTCGCGGTCATCTGACAAGATGCATATAAGTTTATGTCATGTGAATCCCCATGAAAAAGCAGACGTATCTCTTGCGATAGAGGGAATCGATGCAAAAACGAAGGTCACTGGCCGTGTGCTGACTGCTGATCGGATGAATGCGCACAACACGTTCGATGATCCTCATTCCGTTCAGCCTGAGGACTTTCGGCAATTTGCTGTTAAGCACGGCGAGCTGACTATTGATCTGCCGCCTATGTCGGTTGTAATGTTGACCGTCGATCTGGCTTGATCGCATATTTCAATGTTTGATGAGAAGAATGTTGGGGCATCATACATTGTAAATGAAGCGGAAAGGGAGTTATGTCATATGCTTAGAACCATTCTGATGATCATCGGTGCGATTGTTGTTATTGGTGCGATTATACGGTTTGTTTTTTAATTCATTTCATAAAAAATGATTCGTAAGCATTTCATTCGCAAGTCACATTGGTAGATGCTATACTAAAAAGCATAATTTACATTGGAGGAATGAATAATGGCAATCGTAAAAGCTACTGACGCAACATTTTCACAAGAAACTGCAGAAGGTGTTGTTCTTGCAGACTTTTGGGCACCTTGGTGCGGACCTTGTAAAATGATTGCTCCAGTTCTTGAAGAACTTGATCAAGAAATGGGCGATAAAATGAAAATTGTAAAAATTGATGTGGATGATAACCAAGAAACTGCTGGTAAATATGGCGTTATGAGTATCCCAACACTTCTTGTTTTAAAAGACGGTGAAGTCGTCGAAACGTCTGTTGGTTTCAAACCAAAAGAAGCACTAGCTGAGCTTGTAAACAAACATCTATAAACCGATCTATGCCCGCGTGGCATGATCTCAAAAGCGGTTCTCGTATAGTCGAGAGCCGCTTTTCTTTCATCGTGGTATAAAACAAATGTTCGTGATACACTAGAAGGAGTGAAAGTGGAAAACAAGGACGGATGAAAATATGAACAAATTGATCAAAGAAAAGCTGTCAGTCTTACCTGATCAACCAGGCTGTTACTTAATGAAAGATAGACAAAATACGATCATTTATGTGGGAAAGGCAAAGGTATTAAAAAATAGGGTCCGCTCTTATTTTACAGGATCTCATGATGCCAAAACGCAGCGGCTTGTCAGTGAAATCGAAGACTTTGAATACATTGTCACCTCTTCAAATATTGAGGCACTTATTTTAGAGCTGAATTTAATCAAAAAATATGACCCGAAATACAATGTCATGCTCAAGGATGACAAAACGTACCCTTTTATTAAAATTACGAATGAACGTCACCCTAAGCTGATTGTCACCCGCAATGTGAAAAAGGATAAAGGGAAATACTTCGGTCCATATCCGAACGTACAAGCAGCAAGAGAAACGAAAAAGCTGCTCGACCGTTTATATCCACTTAGAAAATGTGCGACACTCCCTGACCGAGTCTGCCTTTATTATCATCTTGGACAATGTCTTGCTCCGTGTGTGTATGACATTTCTGAAGAAACGAATAAACAGCTCGTCGACGAAATCACAAGATTTCTAAACGGAGGACATCAGCAAATCAAGAAAGAATTAACAGAAAAGATGCAAGAAGCGGCCGAACAATTAGAATTTGAGCGGGCAAAAGAACTGAGAGATCAAATCGCATACATTGACTCAACGATGGAAAAGCAAAAGATGACGATGAGTGACTTATCCGATCGTGATGTGTTTGCCTATGCTTATGATAAGGGCTGGATGTGTGTCCAAGTCTTCTTCATCAGACAGGGGAAATTAATCGAACGTGATGTCAGCCTATTTCCGATGTATCAAGACCCTGAGGAAGAATTTCTCACGTTTATGGGGCAGTTTTATGAAAAGAACAACCATTTTCTTCCGAAAGAAATTTTGGTGCCGGACAGCGTCGATCAAGAGATGATTGAGCAATTGCTTGAAACGAATGTTCATCAGCCGAAAAAAGGAAAGAAAAAGGATTTGCTTTTACTTGCCCACCAAAACGCCAAAATTGCTCTCAAAGAAAAGTTCTCGCTTATAGAGCGTGATGAAGAACGGACAATTGGTGCAGTGGAGCAGCTTGGCGATGCACTCAATATTTATATGCCATACCGGATTGAGGCGTTTGATAACTCCAATATCCAAGGAGCAGACCCCGTATCCGCTATGGTTGTCTTCCAAGACGGGAAGCCGTATAAAAAGGAATACCGAAAATACAAAATTAAAACCGTTGAGGGGCCCGATGATTATGCTTCCATGCGTGAAGTCATTAGAAGGCGGTATACCCGTGTGTTAAAGGATGAACTGCCGCTTCCTGACTTGATTTTAATCGACGGAGGAAAAGGACAAATCAACGCAGCCATAGATGTGCTCGAAAATGAATTAAATCTGTCTGTTCCTGTGGCAGGTCTAGTGAAAGATGAAAAACACAGGACATCGAATCTTATGATGGGTGATACGCTTGAAATTGTTGCGCTGGAGCGGAATAGTCAGGCCTTTTATTTATTGCAGCGTATTCAAGATGAAGTGCACCGATTTGCGATTAGTTTTCATCGGCAGCTGCGCGGGAAGAATGCATTCCAGTCTATTCTAGACGATGTCCCAGGTATCGGGGAAAAGCGCAAAAAGCAGTTGCTGAAACATTTTGGCTCTGTGAAAAAGATGAAAGAAGCCTCTATCCAGAATTTTCAGGACGCTGGTATTCCGAAACAAACGGCTGAACTTTTAATGGAGGCATTAAAAAAATAGATTGTACTTTTTCCAAAAGTCTGTTAAGATGTGACTAATTTAATAAATGAACGTGTTGTTTGTTGAAGATAGAGGTGCGAACTTCAAGAGTAAGCCTTCAGAGATCGAGGGGATCTAGGAAGAGGGCTGAAAGGGGAGCGTCGCCGAAGTGAATAAAATCCACTCATTTTATTCGCTGGCTGTACATTGAAGAAATGTAGGGCTGTCAAGAATTCATTTCTTGGAGGGCTATCTCATTGTTTGCATCGTTTGATGATGATTTTAAAGCAATGGGAGATTTGTTCTCTCATTGCTTTTTTATTTGCAGTGAACAGAGCAGTCTCCGCAGCCTCTTCTCTCACACGTGATCTTTTGAAAAAGGGTGGTAGACATGGGACTAATTGTACAAAAATTTGGTGGAACATCTGTTGGATCGACAGAAAAAATTCGCAATGTCGCAGAGAGAGTCATCGCTGAACGCGAGGCAGGAAATGATGTGGTCGTGGTTGTGTCTGCGATGGGCAAATCAACGGATGTTCTAGTAGACCTAGCGAAAGAACTCACAGATGATCCAAGCAAAAGAGAAATGGATATGCTACTGACAACTGGTGAGCAGGTGACCATTTCATTATTAGCAATGGCACTCCAAGCAAAAGGTTATGATGCCATTTCCTTTACAGGCTGGCAAGCTGGGATGAAAACAGAGAAGGTGCACGGAAATGCAAGAATCGTGGACATCGATGAAGCAAGAATCAAAGAAGAACTGAGTGCGGGAAAAGTCGTCGTTGTAGCAGGTTTCCAAGGAATTGCGGATGATCTACATATTACAACACTTGGGCGTGGTGGATCAGACACGACTGCTGTGGCACTAGCTGCGGCACTCAAAGCGGACAAATGTGATATTTATACGGACGTACCAGGTGTGTTTACAACAGATCCTCGTTATGTGCCATCTGCGCGAAAACTTGCAGGAATTTCATACGATGAAATGCTTGAGTTAGCCAATTTAGGAGCAGGTGTGCTGCATCCGAGAGCGGTCGAATTTGCAAAAAATTATCAAATCCCACTAGAAGTCCGTTCTAGTATTGAAAATGAATCGGGTACGTTAATTGAGGAGGAATCATCCATGGAACAAAATTTAGTTGTAAGAGGCATTGCATTTGAAGATCAGATGACACGCGTGACGGTATGCGGCCTTTCAAGCGGTTTAACAACGCTATCGACGATTTTTACGACACTTGCAAAGCAAAATATCAATGTCGATATCATCATTCAGTCTGTCACAAGCACCAATCAGACCTCCATCTCTTTCTCTGTGAAAACGGATGATTTGTCTAAAACAGTTGAAGTATTAGAAGAATACAAAGGTGCGCTTGGTTATGAGCAGATTGAGACAGAAAGCAAATTAGCCAAAGTATCCATCGTGGGTTCTGGTATGGTTTCAAACCCAGGCGTTGCGGCTGAAATGTTCGCTGTGTTAGCTCAAAAAGACATTCAAGTGAAAATGGTCAGTACGTCTGAGATCAAAGTCTCAACAGTCGTTGATCGTGAAGATATGGTGAAAGCGGTAGAAGCCCTTCATGATGCGTTTGAATTATCAAAGGTGAGCGCCGCTGCTCATTCTTAAACAACAAAAGAGGTGTACCCATTGTAGCGGGTACACCTCTTTTTTATTGTGCTGTTGGAATGGCAACCCAGTGATCTTTTGATATTTCTACTAACTCTGCATTCTGTAAATGATAAGGATCTTCGTCCATCTGTTCTGCCGAAACGAACCTTTCCTTCTTTGCTTCCACTTTAGGATCAGGTATAGGGATAGCTGAAAGTAACGATTTTGTGTAGGGGTGCTGCGGATTGTTGTAAAGCTCCTCACTTTCGGCTAATTCAACAATTTTACCAGCATACATCACAGCCACTCGGTCACTAATATGTTTCACCATCGACAAATCGTGTGCAATGAATAAATAAGTCAACCCAAGCTTTTTCTGAAGATCCTCTAATAAGCGTACGATTTGCGCTTGGATAGAAACATCAAGTGCAGACAGAGGTTCATCACATACAATCAATTGTGGTTCGACGGCAAGCGCCCTTGCGATTCCAATTCTCTGGCGCTGTCCTCCGGAGAATTCATGAGGGTACCGATCGGCATGTGACGGCTTGAGGCCAACCATCTCAAGCAGTGCTTCCACCCTTTTTCTTCTTTCGGTGTTGTTTGTGCTTAACCTGTGGAGATCAAGCGCCTGTCCGATAATATCCAGCACTTTAAAGCGAGGATTTAGAGATGAATAAGGGTCTTGAAAAATCATCTGCATATGCCGCCGCATCGTTTTCATTTCTTTTTTCGACAGACGGTGGACTGGAATGCCTTGAAATAAGATATCTCCATCTGTTGGTTCGTTTAAGCGCAGGATCGCTCGGCCAGTGGTTGATTTCCCTGAACCTGATTCGCCAACAAGCCCCAGTGTCTCTCCGCGTTTAATCAAAAAATCAATCTGATCAACCGCTTTTAGCACATGCCCTTTACCGATTTGAAAGTGCTGAGATAATGATTTAACTTTCAGTAAAGGCGGATGATGTTTGATATGTATGGCATCAAAATCTTTCTTGTTTTTTTTCTTTTCATGTAAACGAGGCAAAGAATTGAGAAGCTGTTTTGTATATTCATGCTGAGGGTTTTCAAACAATTCTTCTGTTGTATTGGATTCGACAATTTTTCCTTCTTTCATCACAACCACTCGATCACACATTCCGGCAACAACGCCTAGGTCGTGTGTGATGAAAATAATCGATGTCCCAAATCGTTCTTGAATATCCTTCATCACATGTAAAATTTGGGCTTGTATCGTCACATCGAGTGCAGTCGTTGGTTCATCTGCGATAAGCAAGGCTGGCTGAGAGGCTAAAGCGATGGCAATGACGATCCGTTGACGCATACCGCCAGAGAATTCATGAGGATATTGCTGATAGCGCTCCTTACTATGCTGAATCCCTACAAGTTTCATCAGGTCAATGGCCTGTCGTCTGGCTTCTTCTTTTGAAAGCTTCTTGCGTTTGATTAAGCTTTCAGCGATTTGGGGTCCGATCCGTATCGTTGGATTGAGAGACGTCATAGGGTCTTGAAAAATCATGCCAATATCCCGCCCTCTTACAGCCTGCATTTCTTTTTCCGTTTTTGTTGTGAGTTCTTCCCCCTGAAAGGTGATGCGTCCTGATTTTAAAAAAGAAGGAGGTGATGGAAGGAGTTGTAAAATACTCCGGGCTGTTACGCTTTTCCCGCTTCCTGATTCCCCGACAATACCAAGTGTTTCTCCTTTGTTTACTTCAAAGCTAATGCCACGGACAGCTTCTAATTCGCCATCTCGTGTGTGAAAAGATATATGTAAATCCTTCACTGTTAGAAGAGGTGCTAAATCCTTCAATTTTTTCCACCACCTGTATGATATGGATATTGACTTTCAAATGAAGCTAGCATAAACTTTACTATACAGATCGGAATAATGAAATTAACTTTTTGGAACGAACATTCATGTGAAAGGGGGAACGATGGGTTGTCGAGAATGGTAGCTGTAAAACATGATGAGATTGGCGGCGTATCTCATCCATCCTGGGTTAGTCGAATATTTCAAGACATTCAATCGCGCCGCGCATATCAATTAGTGCTGTGGATTGTTGGTTTACCCGTGCATTTGTTTGTGTTTTTTTATTATTTACATAAGAGTAAACAAGATACATATATTCATGTATTAGAAGAAGTGAAGGCTCGTTTAGATGTTTCCGGTGTTAAAGAGAAAATGAGAGCGGATATTCAGCAGCAAGTGTTGAGGAAAAAAGAATTCTTCCATGAAAAAATAGATCCACATGAGATCGACAGCCTCACTCACCAGTGGACAGAAGAAGCCTTTCAAAAAACAGTGAAATTGAAGGTTGAGGAAGAGCTCAAAAAACAAGGTCAGTCGAAAGTCACGTTTCACACGGTTTTTGCTTCACTATTATCTAACCGGCTTTTTCTTATGGTGACATTGATTCCAGGCTTACCAATGTACATTCTGCTTTTTTTATACCGGCATGCATTCTTGAAATATGTTGTTGAACGGCTGCTTATGAGTGTATTGGTGATTATCGGTGTAGTCATTCTTGTCTTTACCATTCTCTATTTCTCTCCATTTGATCCAGCAGTAAATATTCTTGGAGAATCCGCAACAAAGGAGCAAATCGCAGCTTTTAATCACCTATATGGTCTAGATCAACCATATATCCAACAGCTTTGGAATGCTTTAAAAGGACTTTTCACATTTGATCTAGGAAAATCGTTTACCGGAAATGAAGAAGTGGCAACAAGCATAGCGAGTAAATTTCCTATCACGCTCACATTAGCTGTTTGGTCACTCGTCATGGCGATTGTGATTGCCATTCCAATAGGGGTTATTTCTGCAACAAGACCGTATTCATTTTTTGATTATTCGTTCATGTTTATCGCATTACTTGGGTTGTCTATTCCAAATTTTTGGCAAGGACTCATTTTCATTTTGAACTTTTCGATTAAATGGAAATGGCTTCCCGCCACGTATTCCCCAGAAAATTGGTTATCGTTACTCATGCCAGTCATTGTCCTTGGTACGGGGTTAACTGCCTCGATTGCTCGGATGACCAGGTCATCTATGCTCGAAGTTATTCATGAAGATTACATGATTACAGCAAAAGCAAAGGGGCTAAGTCAGCAGTATATTCTATGGCGACATGGAATTGGCAATGCCATGATTCCGATTATTACCGTCATTGGACTGCTTTTCGGCGGCATGCTTGGAGGAGCGGCTGTTACAGAAAAGGTATTCAACATTAGTGGGATTGGAAGCTATATTGTTGATAAGCAGTTTATTCCTGATATTCCGAGTATTTTGGGAGGGGTTGTATATGTGGCGATTACCATCTCCATCGTGAATGTCATCATTGATATTTTATATGCATTTTTTGATCCTCGTATTAGATCAAAGATGAAACAATATTGAAGTAGGTGTAGGAATGTCAGCAACGATGAAGTCGATTCACTCTCATGAGCAGCATCACGTGAAAAAGCGGTCTATCGAGTATATTGGCGCAAAATTCACATCTGTTGCATCAATTGTCATGACCATTCTTTTCTTTATAAACAGCGTTGATATTGCGAATCAAACCGTGAAGCCACTGATGTTCAGTGTATCTTTTATTTACCTTTTCTTTTCGCTTATTCAAGTCAGTATTACATGGAAAATGAAGAATGATCTAGAAAAGACAGGTGTAATTCAAACCTTCACGAGGCGTCTAGGTTATGTGCAGCTGTTGAGTCTTTTGGCCGGTCATCTCATCATCACCGTTTTTGCCTTTAGTCTCATAAAAGAAAGAAAATCTCTGGCATATATATTTGCTTTTTACATGCTGATCAATCATATCGTGATCATGGCTTTGTCCGCTCTTAATTTATTCAAACCCTATGTAACGAATTCCTTTCCACTTGCTATGCTGATTCTGCTTGTCATCGGTCTCTTTTATACGGCAGTATTTGTGTTTGTCATCAAGCAGGAGGATAGAAAGGTATCACCGGTAGCAGGAACATATTTTGCTATTGCCCTTGTGCTTTCATCTGTGATGGGCAACGTATTTGCTCTTCTTCTTGCGATACAGCTTGTGGTGAAAACAGGACATATCAAAAAATATCGTTTTGAAAAATGGCGTTCCATCTGGGAGAAAATAACGAGAAACCAAGCAGCGATGCTAGGACTGTTGTTCATTGTTTTTGTTTTTTCTCTGTCAATGTGGAGTGTGTTTACCTTCGATTATGACTTGGCGGTTGAAAATCAATATGGTGCTATTTTGCAAACACCAAGTCTTGCTTATCCACTTGGAACTGATCAATTTGGCCGTGATGTATTTTCGCAAATTGTCTTTGGGGCAAGAATTTCCTTACTCGTTGGCTGCATTTCAACCCTTATTCCAGCTGTCATTGGAGGTTTTTTGGGGGCGATTGCAGGATACTACACGCCAAAAATAGATCATGTCATTATGCGGCTGCTGGATGTTCTTTATGCCATCCCTGGCATATTGCTGGCGATCGCGATCATTGCAGCATTTGGAGCCAATATTGTGAACTTGATCATTGCTCTTAGTGTAGGAGCGATTCCGACCTATGCCAGAACAATGCGTGCCAATGTCATGATGATTTCTAATCTCGAATATGTTCACTCAGCCCGTGCATTAGGTGCTAGTGATTGGTCTATTATTTTTAAAGAAATTGTCCCTAATGCACTCGCGCCGATGATTGTGAAAGCCACTTTGACAATTGGGTCGGCAGTGATTGCGACAAGTAGTTTGAGTTACTTGGGCCTTGGTGTTGAACCTCATATTCCGGAATGGGGAAATATATTAAAAGCGGGGAGTACCTATCTAGAATCTCATGCCTATCTAGCAATTTTTCCAGGGCTCGCCATTATCATGCTTGTCTTATCATTTAACTTTTTAGGTGACGCATTACGGGATGCGTTAGATCCAAAATTAGATGAAATGTAAAAACACAAGGGGGAAATATTATGAAAAAAAGTGTATTACCATTGCTCATCATATTGCTTCTCGTATTAGCAGGCTGTGTCAATACGAAGTCAAGTGTAGGAAATGAAGAAGGTAGTCAAGCGTCGAAAGAAACCATTGAATTACTTGGAATGAGTAGCAGTGAAGATGACCTGAATATTGTTCGAGATCAATTGGTCAAGAGTGGATTTAAAGTAAAACTCAATATTCAGCCTGATTATGGCAGCTATACAGCTCAAAAGGATGCCGGGAATTATGACATTGTTCTTTCGAGTTGGACGACTGTGACGGGGAACCCTGATTATGCGGTTCGTGGCCTGTTTAAAACCGGTGCTGATAACAGCATCATGTCAGATAAACAAATCGATCAATTGATTGACAAAGCAGCAACAGAAACGCCTGTCGAATACATTCAAACGTATCAAGAATTAGAAAAGCGTCTCGTCTTTGATAAGGCCTATATTGCGCCGCTTTACAATTCATTGAAAGCTCAAGGTGTGAACAAAGGTGTGATCAATGAGAAGACCGTTCGTCTAGCTAAATCTCGGGCAGTTGCATGGGAATCAATTGATTTTAACGATTCATCCAAAAGAAATAAAGATCCGCTCATCACGCAGCAGGCACTGGCTTCCCTTACATCGCTTGATCCGATCAAAGGCAATGATGGATCAATTAATACACTGAATACAAATATGTATGTAAGACTTGTGAATTTGACAGATGATGATAAAGTCACATCAAAAGGTTCACTTTCTTGGAATCATGCCGCAGCAAAAGATAAAACACATTATTACTTCTTATTAAGAGACGATATCCGTTTTGCAAAGGTGGAGAATAAAAAAGCGATGGATTCGGGTGAACGCGTAGGTGCAGATGATGTGGTTTTTTCGCTGAACAGAGCCAAGGATAAAAACGCAGTACCAGACCATCGTACATACTCATTGCATGAGCATATTCAAAGCGCAGAGGTTGTTACCGATCTATCTGAACTGAAAGCAACATCTGGTAATGGCGGTACGATCAAAGAAGAATTAGAAAAAGATGTGCAACAGAAGGTGCAAAAGCTCGTAAAAGATAAAGAAGATGCAGACAATCAAGCAGGTGCGTATCAAGTGGTCAAGATCACGACAACAGAGCCATTCCCGCAAGTATTAAATTATTTAGCCCATCAATCAGCAGGAATTGTTTCTAAGAAACAGATAGAGCGTGTAAACACATATGATATGGATGCCTTTGATCCAGCAAAGGATATCCCATATGGTGATCAGCGTACAATCACGGAAGGAAAAATGTATAACAATCAATTGTTTGCGAGTGGTCCATACATTTTATCGTATAAAAACGATTATGAAGCCGTTTTTTATAAAAACCCTGCATATATGAAAGGCACAGAGAACGAGCCAAACATTTCTCAAGTCACCGTTCGATTTATTGAAAATCCTGATAGTGCACTGTCTGCACTTCGAAATGGTGAAATTCATATTTTTAATGGTATTCCTGAAACAAAATATGATGTGGTCGAGAAAGACAGCAAGCTCGCCTTGCAAAAAAATCAGAGCAATGCGGTTGCTTATCTATTATTTAACACATCTAAACGCGAAGTGGCAAAAAGTGAAGAATTACGAAAAGCCATCCTTTACTCAATCAATCAAGAGGAATTCGTCAACTTCTATCAAGGTCATAAAAACAAGGCTTCATCCACAGTCAGTCCGCTTGTCGAAACAAAAAATGAGTTAAAGCCAGACGCAGAAAAGGTGAAGGGATACTTAACGACATATCAAAAAAGTAAAAAATGAACAAGGAGCATCTACTCCGAATGGGGGTAGATGTTTTTCTGATGAAAGGAAATCCAGCTTCTGTGTGTATGCTATGATAGAAGGGTATATAAAAAAGGCGTGACACGAAGTCCTCGCCTTTCATAAGCAGTGTTAGCTAGGGTCTCTTAAATCCCATTTAACGGTTAAAATGACTTTATCAGCACGCTTTTTTACTTGTTCATAGGATTCAGCCACGTGCTCATTGAGAAGCTGAATCTGTTCAGCGATAAAACCTGCTTCCATTTGAAAGCATGGCTCCTTTTGATAGCTGAGTCGATTCGATACAAGTGGACCTTCGAGCTCAAACTCAATTTCCTGTTTTTTAGAATGGACCATCGTGAGAGTTCCCCATCCGGCATCATGGAAAAATTCGGGGATCTTTTCCCATGACTCTTGAGGAAATTTACGAGCAAGCAGTTTACCCGCAAAATACATCATAGATGAATGATCCTGACCAAGAATGTCAGGCAGCAGAACTTCGCGTATCAGCTCGTAGGCAAATCCATTGACTTCAATTTCTTTTAGCTGTTCTAAGTTAGATTCGAATTTATTCATTGTATGGCTCCCCTCTTTCAACAATTTATTATAGCTTATGTGGGCATATGATGACAGAGTTTTCCCTGAAGTCTAAGAAATTCTTATTGTAGTAAAACGAATTTTGATTTAAAACTTTTAAATTTCGGAAAATTTTAATTTATGTACGCGGTTTCTTGACGCTTTTTTGACATAGGAGTAAAATGAAATTGTCAATAAATTTGAATAAAGTGCTTACAATTGAAAGAAGCGGGGGTAAGACAATTTTCAAGCAATTGCACTTTTTTTACTAGGGGGTAAAGTAATGTCGGGGAACAAAGAATTTTTTTATCGGAGATTGCATTCTTTGCTTGGCGTCATTCCGGTCGGTCTATTTTTAGTACAGCACTTAGTGATTAACCACTTTGCGACGAATGGACCAGAGGCGTTTAACAAAGCTGCACACTTTATGGAACAGCTTCCATTCAGATATGCACTTGAGCTGTTCGTGATTTTCTTACCACTGATCTATCATGCTGTTTATGGGGTGTACATAGCCTTTACGGCACAAAACAACACGTCTCGCTTCAGTTACTTAAGAAACTGGTTGTTCAGACTGCAACGGATTACAGGTATCATCACATTGATTTTTGTCACTTGGCACGTATGGGAAACACGCATACAAGCGCAGCTTGGAGCTGAAGTAAACTATGACATGATGGCGAATATTTTAAGCTCTCCATTTATGCTAGGTTTCTATATTGTCGGCGTTTTATCTACTATTTTCCACTTTGCTAATGGCTTGTGGTCATTTGCTGTCAGCTGGGGAATTACAGTTTCACCACGCTCACAAAGAATCTCCACATATGTGACATTAGGTATATTTATAGCGCTTTCATATGTAGGGCTAAGAGCAATTTTCGCTTTTGTTTAAGAGGAAATAGATTAGTAGAAGAGGGAGAGGGGCTACAATGAGTAATTCTAGCATCATCGTTGTCGGAGGCGGCTTAGCTGGTCTCATGGCAACTATCAAAGCAGCAGAAGCGGGAACAGCTGTTAAACTATTTTCAATCGTACCTGTGAAACGTTCGCATTCTGTTTGTGCACAGGGCGGAATTAACGGAGCGGTCAATACAAAAGGTGAAGGAGATTCACCTTATGAGCATTTTGATGACACGGTATATGGCGGAGACTTTTTAGCTAACCAGCCGCCAGTAAAGGCAATGTGTGAAGCAGCGCCGTCCATTATCCACTTACTTGATCGTATGGGTGTAATGTTTAACAGAACACCAGAAGGATTACTGGACTTCCGCCGTTTCGGGGGAACACAGCACCACCGTACAGCATTTGCTGGTGCGACAACAGGTCAGCAGTTATTATACGCACTAGATGAGCAGGTTCGCCGTTATGAAGTAGCGGGGCTTGTGACGAAATATGAAGGCTGGGAATTCCTTGGTGCTGTCTTAGATGACGAGGAAGTATGCCGAGGCATTGTCGCGCAGAACTTGACGACAATGGAAATCGAATCCTTCCGTTCAGATGCTGTCATCATGGCAACTGGCGGTCCTGGTATCGTATTCGGTAAATCAACGAACTCTATGATTAATACCGGATCAGCTGCATCGATCGTTTATCAGCAAGGTGCTCATTATGCTAATGGAGAATTCATTCAAATTCACCCAACAGCGATCCCAGGAGATGACAAGCTGCGCCTCATGAGTGAATCAGCTCGTGGTGAAGGTGGACGTGTTTGGACATATAAAGACGGAAAACCTTGGTACTTCCTTGAAGAAAAGTACCCAGCATACGGGAACCTTGTACCGCGTGACATTGCAACGCGTGAAATTTTCGATGTATGTGTGGAGCAAAAGCTTGGCATCAACGGAGAGAACATGGTGTACCTAGATCTTTCTCACAAAGATCCAAAAGAGCTTGATATTAAGCTTGGTGGAATCATTGAAATCTATGAAAAATTCATGGGTGATGACCCGCGTAAGCTTCCGATGAAAATTTTCCCGGCTGTTCATTATTCAATGGGCGGATTATGGGTTGATTATGATCAAATGACAAATATCAAAGGCTTGTTTGCTGCCGGAGAATGTGATTACTCTATGCACGGCGGAAACAGACTTGGTGCAAACTCATTGCTTTCTGCGATTTACGGCGGAATGGTTGCTGGACCAAATGCTGTGAAATACATTAGTGGTCTTGAAAAGTCTGCAGAAGATTTATCATCTGCAACATTCGACAGTGCCGTGAAGAAAGAGCAGGAGAAATGGGACAACATCCTTAGCATGGATGGCACAGAAAATGCATATGTGCTTCATAAAGAGCTTGGAGAATGGATGACGGACAACGTTACAGTGGTTCGTTACAATGAGAAGCTCTTAAAAACAGATGAGAAGATTGAAGAACTGATGGAGCGCTATAAGCATATTAACATCAACGATACAGCTTCATGGAGCAACCAAGGCGCTGCCTTCACGCGTCAGCTTGACAACATGCTTCAGCTGGCACGTGTCATTACGATTGGGGCTTACAACCGGAATGAAAGCCGAGGCGCACACTATAAACCGGAATTCCCAGAAAGAAACGATGAAGAATTCCTAAAAACAACGATGGCTACGTTCAAAGGGAAAAACCAAAAACCTGCATTCCACTATGAGGACGTCGATGTATCGTTAATTGCACCTCGTAAACGAGATTACTCGAAGAAAAAGGTGGAGAAATAAGATGAGTGAAAAAAACACGATTCAATTTATTATCACACGTCAAGATACAGCAGATGGCAAGCCTTATGATGAGGAATTCGAAATCCCTTACCGTCCGAATATGAACGTCATTTCCGCACTCATGGAAATCAGACGTAACCCGGTCAATAAAAAAGGTGAAAAAACAACGGCTATTAACTGGGACATGAACTGTCTTGAAGAAGTATGCGGCGCTTGTTCCATGGTCATTAATGGAAAGCCTCGCCAGTCATGTACAGCACTGATCGATAAGTTAGAGCAGCCGATTCGTCTTCAGCCGATGAAAACTTTCCCGGTTGTGAGAGACTTGCAGGTTGATCGAAGCCGTATGTTCAATTCATTGAAAAAAGTCAAAGCATGGGTGCCAATCGATGGCACATATGATCTTGGACCTGGACCAAGAATGCCTGAGAAAAAGCGTCAATGGGCGTATGAGCTTTCAAAGTGTATGACATGTGGTGTCTGCCTTGAAGCTTGTCCAAACGTAAATGATAAGTCTTCCTTTATGGGCCCTGCACCGCTTTCACAAGTTCGTCTATTTAACGCACATCCGACAGGTGCAATGAATAAGTCTGACCGCTTAGAAGAAATTATGGGTGATGGCGGTCTTGCAAACTGCGGAAACTCTCAAAACTGTGTGCAGGCTTGTCCGAAAGGAATCCCGCTCACAACATCAATTGCAGCACTTAACCGAGATACAACATTACAAGCTTTCCGTAACTTCTTCGGAAGCGATCACGCAGAATAACATCACATTCAGTCCTCCTTGCCAATCATGATGAGTGTTTACAAGAGGCTGGATGCAAAACATAACAAGCGCCTCTTCCAATACGGGAGAGGCGTTTTGTTTGCGAATAAGGAGTGGATCAAATGAGGCTGCCGTCATATATTGAAGAACCGTTTGATGAGTGGAGGGCATCGTTTCGATTTTATGTGGAAACAACCGTCCGTTTTTCAGAAACGGATATGTTTGGTCACATGAACAATGTCACCCCGTTTGTGTATTTTGAAGAGGCGCGGATTGCCTTCTTTCAAAAAACGGGAATTGTAGATAAACGAATGAAGCGAGCGAGAGAGACGATTACGGTCGTGGCAAACCTTCAATGTGATTACATCAAGCAAGTGGAAATCGGTGAGAGGCTGCGTGTGTATGTAAAGCCAGAAAAGGTTGGATCAAGCTCTCTCATCCTTCATTATTTAGGAGAAAATGAACAGCAAGAACCGTGTTTTACAGGCTCAGTCACCATGGTGCAAATAAGTAAAGACACCGGTGCCCCTGTACCGTTTACAGAAGAGGAAAAAGAGACTTTTCAGGCCCAGCGACATTAAAGAATCACGGGTGAATGCTTCATTTTGTTATAATAAAAGAATCATAATGAAGAAGAAACAAAAGGAGAGCACATGAAGATTTTTCAATACGACACCATTGATAGTACAAATAATGAAGCGAAAAGGCTTATTCAGCAAGGAGAAACCCCTTCATTTGCTGTATATGCCCGGCAGCAGACAGCAGGGAGAGGCAGGCTTGGAAGACCGTGGGAAACGCCTACAGGGAATGTAGCTGTCACGATGACAGTAAAACCGCCAGTAGATATCTCCACCCAATCAACGATTGCCCCGCTGACGGCACTCGCCATTTATGATGTACTCAAACCACTCATGAGAAAAGATGATCAGCTGGCGATCAAATGGCCAAATGATCTATTGATTAATGAAGCGAAAGTATCTGGCACATTAATTGAAGCAGACCGCAGCGCCATTTACATCGGTGTGGGCATCAATGTAGAGACAAAGCCCGAGCACGTTCCGTATAAAACCGTTTGCCTATCAGAACTGACTGAGGTGAAAGCGGACCATCTAGTGAAAGATTTGGCAGCGGCCTTTGAAAAATACCATGCACGCTGGCAAATGGAAGGATTTGAAGCCCTCACAGCCCTCTATAACAAACGATTATATCGGCTGAATCAACCGCTTCGTATTTCATTAGATCGTGAAAAGCAAACATGGCAGGAAGGGATTTGCTGTGGTGTGAACCGTTATGGTCATATTCAGTTAAAAGATGATCAAGGACATATAAAAGCCCATTCAGCAGGAGATATTGATGCACCGCCCAAGTAGACAATTTCTTGTTCGATGAGTGTGGAGACAAACCGTTGCATTCGGTGTTAGAACGGAGTTGCTTTAAGATCTTCACACTGAAAAAAAGACCAAGAGCTAAAATCAGTTTATTTTAGCTCTTGGTCGACAAGATGACGTCTCATTTATGCTTCTCTTTTTATTTGAGGTTGAACCATGTAGTCTTTTTTTGTAAAGACCACTCCATCTAGAATTTCTCTTGCGGTTCGAATGACTTTCACTCTGTTTTGTGAGATATCAATTTCAGTTTGCATAATACCAGCAGGGTGACCAATTCGAAGTGTATCATCTTGACCTTGAAACAGCTGTGCCGGAAGCGTTTGATCCATGAAACAGCTGGCTGATACACAGACAGATCCGGTAATGGCAAGTGCTTGGTGCGGTCTTTGCATCGATAGCATCCGAACGATGATGTCCATATCTGCTGCTCTTCTCAATATTCCATTTGTATCTACATAATCAGCAGGCTCGCTAATAATTGCAAGCTTTGGAACAGCTGGAGACTGTAATGTGGCCAGTTCTTTTGGTGCAAAATGGCACATTTCAGCAGCGATGGAACGAATCTCTTCTAAATCATCCAGCAATTCGTCTGTAAACTCCTCAGGCAATTCAGTTCCTTTTAATTGAATATCTTTGGCACGGATAAAGGCGATTGGATTTGCAATGTCAACGATTGAGATCGGAATCTCTCCAAACTTTGTCTGGATCGTATCCATTTTGTTTCCAGTCGGAAAGGTTTTACCTGTGACAGCGCCTTCAGGTTTTTCAAAGGATAAATAAATGGGAGAACCTGTTCCTTTCACTCCTGGAATTTCTGCCTGTCCTTCAAATTTCACTTCTCCGTTCTCGACTTCTACCTCTGCCACAATGATTTTATTCGTGTTGGTATTCAGAATACGTACTGTTGTGACAGGCTCAACTGCTTGGACAAGTCCTTTAATGATGGCATACGGCCCAACTGCTGATGAGATATTCCCACAGTTTCCCTTAAAGTCGACAAATCTTTCATTGATGCTGACTTGTGCAAACGTATAGTTCACATCCACATCTGGACGAGTGGCTTTATCGATAATGGCCACCTTACTTGTTAAAGAATTACCGCCCCCGATTCCATCAACCTGTAGCTGGTCAGGGCTGCCCATAATGTCTAATAAAAATGCTTCGAGCTCATCGTGTTCGTAAGGTGCATCATTGGCTTGAATGAAGACCCCTTTGCTTGTACCGCCTCGCATGATTGTGATTGGAACTTTTCTCATTGCTCTCACCCTCAATTGTTTAGTTACTATTTATCTAATCAAAATGGTAAAGTATAATAAGAAATAAGTTAAATACATTATTTTAAGAGAAAACGATAAATTATTTTTATAACAAGGTCAAAAGGAGGGCACACAATGGATGAGAAAGACTGGCGGTTTTTAAAGGTGTTATATGAAGAGAAGAACATCACAAAAGCGGCAGAAAAATTATTTGTCTCGCAGCCTGCCTTAAGTTATCGATTGAAACAGCTTGAAGAGGAATTTGACATGAAGCTTTTCTTTAAAAGAAAACGAGGCATTGAATTTACATCAGAGGGCGAATACTTGGCTAAATACGCAAATGACATGCTCAAGCAGCTCCAGCAAACGAAAGATGGCATGCTCAATATGCAAAAAAAGGTCAAAGGAACGATCCGACTAGGGGTGTCGAGTAACTTTGCTCAATATAAACTGCCGGAAATTTTAAGAGAGTTTTCTAAGCAGTATCCACATGTTCAATTTATGGTGAACACAGGATGGAGCACAAAAGTCATGGATTTATTAGGTACATCAAGTGTACATTTAGGGATTTTAAGAGGAGATTACGACTGGAATGGAGAACGATTTTTGCTTGATAAAGAACGCCTTTGTATCATTTCAAAATCAGAAATACAGCTAAAGGACCTACCAAAGCTGCCGCTCATTGACTATCACACGGATAGTTCATTAAAACGATTGATTAACAGATGGTGGCAGGAGACGTTCACGATGCCTCCGCTTGTGACAATGGAGACAGACAGGCAAGATACATCAAAAGAGATGGTGAAGCATGGTTTAGGTTATGCCATTGTCCCGGAAATTTGCCTCAGACCAAGTGATGAGCTATTTGTAAAAGGTCTTTCGTATAAAGATGGACAGCCTGTTTTAAGAGATACATGGCTCATGTACCAGCCGGATTCCCTTCATTTGTCTGTTGTGAAAGCATTCATTGAGTTTTTAAGAAGTCAGCAAGGCTAATTATAAAAAAAATTTATTGAATAGACGAAAAAATCGATATTTTCATTATAAAAAAAGCTATTATATCCTTGAAATAGAAAGCGCTAACATTTCGGGCCGCAAGTGCAAAAGGGGCGCTTGTGGATCGTGTAAAGAAGAGGATGGAGGGATATGAAGTGCTAGCTATTTTAGGGATCTTGATGGTCGTGACTTTTACCTTTCTTATTATGACAAAACGTATGCATCCGGTGGTGGCTCTCACCGTTGTGCCAATCATCTTTGCATTAATCGGTGGATTTTACAGCGGATTAGGGGACATGATGCTTGATGGACTCAAGACCGTTGCACCATCTGCTGCTTTACTGTTATTTGCCATCTTATTTTTCGGTGTCATGCTGGATGCTGGATTGTTTGACCCATTGATCAAACTGATTTTACGTCTTGTGAAAGGCGATCCGGTCAAAATTGCTTTTGGGGTAGCGATTTTGTCTATGCTTGTTGCATTAGATGGTGATGGGACGACAACGTACATGATTACCGTATCAGCTATGTTGCCACTTTTCTTAAGAATTGGGATGAACCCACTGATTTTAGGGACGATTTCATTATTATCACTAGGCATTATGAGTGGAATGACGCCTTGGGGCGGTCCAGCTACTCGTGCGATTGCTGCACTTGGTTTAGATGCAGCGGAATTCTTCATTCCATTACTCCCGACGATGATAGGGGGCGGTCTTTTTATCCTTTTTACAGCGTATGTTCTTGGAAAAAAAGAACGGAAGCGCATTGGGGTTGCCGAGATTCAGTATAAAGAAGAGGTCTCGATCTCTCCTGAATTGGCGGCATCAATTGAAGATGGCGTAGCTGATATGAAGAGACCAAACTTGATTTGGGTTAACTTCTTCCTGACGATTGCTGTCATGGCTACACTTGTATTGGATATCGTACCGATTCCTGTACTCTTTCTCATTGGCTTTGTCATTGCGCTTATGATCAACTATCCAAAAGTTGAAGATCAGCGTGAGCGGATTTTATCGCATGCAGGAAATGCCTTAACGGTCATTACCCTTGTGTTTGCAGCAGGAATTTTCACAGGCATTTTTTCGGGAACAAAAATGGTGGAGTCCATTGCTAACTTGGTCATTTACATGATTCCGGATTCATACAGCTCATTTTTTCCACTCATTGTCGCTTTGACGAGTATGCCATTTACATTTGTTCTTTCAAATGATGCTTATTATTTCGGGGTACTGCCAATCTTAGCTGAAGCCGGCGCAGCTTACGGAATTGATCCAGTGGAAATTGCGCGCGCCTCTATTATCGGACAGCCTGTCCATTTGCTGAGTCCGCTTGTCGCTTCCACATTACTGCTTGTGAGTATGCTGAATAAAGATATTGGTGATTTGCAAAAGTACGCACTGCTATGGACCGTACTAACAGCCCTGTTTACAACACTTATTGCTCTTTTAACAGGAGCCATTTCGATATTTTAAAAGCTTGTTTGATAAAGGACGATGTCTCTATAGGGGACTCGTCCTTTTTTGTGCGGTTTGAAGGCGAGGAAATTGGACGCTGCTCTGCGGGAATTCTCGATTTTAACGTCACCTACCTCAAGTACCCGGCATATGATATCTCGACTATACAGAATCCCATTCTATAGAGACTAGAGCTCTCACCTTAGCAAGGAGGGTTACAATACTTGAAGGAGAAAGAGTTTCAATCCAAGCCGCTATTAACCAAAAGAGAAAGAGAAGTATTCGAATTGCTCGTCCAAGATAAAACAACAAAAGAAATTGCAAGCGAGCTTTTTATTAGCGAAAAGACTGTTCGAAATCATATTTCGAATGCCATGCAAAAGCTAGGAGTTAAAGGTCGTTCACAGGCCGTAGTCGAGCTTCTGCGTATGGGTGAGCTAGAGCTCTAACGTCAGCCGGTTTTCCTTCCGCACCAGGGAGGAGCCGGTTATTTCTATATCGTTTCCATGAGTCTCTTCTTGCAATTTCTTTGAAAAACGAGGAAAATAGGAATGTACGTTTTAATCAAAGTGAGATGCTATAGTGAGGTATCAATGAAATGGAAACGAATGAGTCAGGCCATGTTGCAGAAATTGAAAAATCATTGCGCCATATTGCTGCAATCATTAAGCAAAAAGGTAGAGAAATTCTGAATCAATATACGATTACACCTCCCCAATTTGTAG
The DNA here is from genome assembly GCF_024807925.1 of Bacillus sp. JUb11. Classification (NCBI taxonomy): domain Bacteria; kingdom Bacillati; phylum Bacillota; class Bacilli; order Caryophanales; family Bacillaceae; genus Bacillus; species Bacillus sp. JUb11. The sequence continues at coordinate 167,327 of NZ_JANUEZ010000001.1, forward strand.
GGCTTCAGTGGCTTTATGAATTCGGAGATATGACAATAGGTGAGCTATCACAAAAGATGTATTTGGCTTGCAGCACGACAACCGATTTAATTGATCGAATGGAAAAAAGTGAACTTGTTGAACGGGTGAAAGATCCGTCTGACCGCCGCGTGGTTCGCATTCATTTATTGCCTGAAGGTGAGCGGATCATTCAAGAAGTGATTGTCAAACGCCAAGAATACGTCAGTGAACTTCTAGGGGCTTTCTCAGAAGAAGAAGCCATCGTTTTCAACCAATCTTTAACGAAACTACAGCAGCAAATGAAAAGAAAATGAGGCGATTTTGTTGGATCAACCCATCGGCGTGATTGATTCCGGCGTAGGCGGTTTAACCGTTGCGAAGGAAATCATGAGACAACTGCCAAAAGAAAAAATTATTTATGTAGGCGACACAAAACGATGTCCATACGGCCCTCGAGCAGAAGAAGAGGTTCTTCAATATACATGGGAAATGGCGCACTACCTGTTAAGACATCACCATATTAAAATGCTAGTCATTGCGTGTAACACTGCGACGGCGATAGCACTTGATGAAATTAAAGCAACACTTGATATCCCGGTTATTGGCGTGATCCAGCCCGGAGCTCGCACAGCGATCAAGGTCACAAACAATCAGCATATTGGCGTGATCGGCACAGCCAATACGATCAAAAGTGAAGCCTATAAAGAAGCACTGCTTTCTTTAAAAGCAGGACTAACTGTTCAAAGTCTGGCATGTCCAATGCTTGTGCCGTTTGTGGAAAGTGGTACGTTTTTAGATCATACAGCAGATGAAGTCGTAAAAGCTTCTCTTGAACCGATGAAAGAAACAGGCATTGATACGCTTATTCTTGGCTGCACACACTACCCGATTTTAAAAGAACCGATTCAGCGCTTTATGGGCAGTGGCGTCAACATCATTTCTTCAGGAGACGAGACTGCGAGAGAAGCGAGCACCATTCTTTCATATAAAGGGCTGTTAAATGATTCGAAGGAAGAGCCTGTTCATACTTTTTATACAACAGGGCAGCAGCAAAACTTTCAAAATATTGCTCAAGACTGGTTCGGCTACCTGCCAGGAAAGGTCGAAACGGTTTCGCTTGAACACGTATATCAGCAATAACCTACTTCTCATGGAAGTGGGTTATTTTTTTATGAAAAGGGTCTAATCCTCTGAGGGAGCTCGTATACATACTAGTACAAACCACTAGAGGAGGGTGAAGTATGCTGAAAAAAGGAACTACAGCAGCTGTTACGTGTATTGCGTCAGCCATGCTTTTATCAGGATGCGGATTGTTTCAAACAGACCAAGCGAAAACAGAGATTGATCCACCACAAAATGTCACATTTGTGAAAGAAAATAAAGAAGAGAAACAAACAGCGAAAGAAGGAAAAGAAGAGAAGCAAGCAGATACCGTCATGAGAGAATTATATTTAATTGATAAAAATGGATATGTTGTGTCTCAATCCATTCCGCTGCCGAAAAACGAAGGAAGTGCGAAACAAACACTTGAATACCTCGTAGACGGGGGACCGATTTCTAACCTGATGCCAAATGGATTCAGAGCCGTGCTGCCGGCGGACACGAGCGTATCTGTCGATATTAAAGATGGCACTGCGGTTGTGGATTTCTCAAATGAATTCAAAAATTATAAAAAAGAAGATGAACAGCGCATTTTGCAATCGGTCACTTGGACATTAACGCAGTTTGATTCAGTAGCGAAAGTCAAATTAAAGATGAATGGCCATGAATTAAAAGAGATGCCTGTGAATGGGACGCCGATTTCAGATGATTTAAGCAGAGAGGACGGCATTAATATTCAGCACGAGGCTGCGGCTGATATGACATCGACAAAGCCTGTGACCGTCTACTATTTAGCTGAATCTGACAAACAGACGTACTATGTCCCGGTGACCAAAAGAGCACCAAAAGACGATGATGATCCAATTACAGCAGCCATTGATGAGCTCGTCTCTGGGCCAAGCAAAACAAGCCAATTGCTGACAGACTTTGATCAAGATGTGAAGCTCAATGATGTCCCGAAAGTAAAAGACGGTCATGTGACACTAGATTTCAATGAATCCATTTTTGGCAGTGCAGATGAAAAGAAAAAAGTCATTTCGCAAAAAGTTCTTGATAGCATTGTGCTGACATTAACAGAGCTGCCAGATGTGAAAAGCGTGTCTGTGAAGGTAAACGGAAAGGCAGATCTTGTGAACGAAAAAGGAACAGAACTCACAAAGCCAGTTTCAAGACCAGAACAAGTGAATACAGGTAGTTTTTAACGTCACACATTGATATAATGGAGAAAAAGAGGCATGCACATTCGCTGCCTCTTTTTTATTCCAAGCGATTAGAACGGATCGAGGTTGTCAAAGTTAATAGGAGAACCCCGCTGACACCCGCGCGGAATGTATATTGTAACGGAGGTAAAACATGAGATTAGATGAAAGACAATACGACGAATTAAGAAAAATTGAAATACAGGCAGGCTACATCACGCACCCAGAAGGCTCTGTCTTAATCTCAGCGGGAAATACGAAGGTGATTTGTAACGCATCTATCGAGGACCGCGTACCTCCTTTTTTAAGAGGAGAAGGAAAAGGCTGGATTACAGCAGAATATAGCATGCTTCCAAGAGCAACGGCTCAAAGAACGATAAGAGAATCATCTAAAGGAAAAGTCACAGGACGTACAATGGAGATCCAGCGTTTAATTGGACGAGCTCTGCGCGCAGTCGTTGACTTAGAAAAGCTTGGTGAGCGCACCATTTGGATTGATTGTGATGTCATTCAAGCAGACGGCGGAACACGCACAGCATCTATTACAGGTGCATTTGTGGCCATGACACTAGCGATTCAAAAGCTTCAATCAGCAGGCGTTTTGAAAGAAAATCCGATCACTGATTATTTAGCCGCAATATCCGTCGGAATTGATTCTAAACAGGGACTTCTGTTAGATTTAAATTATGAAGAAGATTCTTCAGCTGAAGTGGATATGAATGTCATCATGACAGGCGCTGGACGCTTTGTTGAACTTCAAGGCACTGGCGAAGAAGCGACATTCTCAAGAGAACAACTAAACGGACTGCTTGATTTAGCCGAAAAAGGCATCAAAGAATTAATTGAAAAGCAAAAAGCAGTGACAGGAGAAGTTATCGAATAAAGAGAAGGGTTTGATCAGGATGAAAACTGCCATCATCGCAACGCACAATGCGGGCAAAGCGAAAGAATTCAAAGCCATTCTTGAGCCAAAAGGATTCACGGTCAAAACACTAGCGGACATCGGATTTACGGAAGAGATTGAAGAAACAGGACATACCTTTGAAGAAAATGCGATCATCAAAGCCGAGGCCATTCAAGCCAAAGCAGGTGAAATGGTGATTGCAGACGACTCGGGTCTGTCAATTGATTACCTTGGGGGAAAACCTGGCGTCTATTCAGCGAGGTACGCGGGCGAGCATAAAGACGATGCCGAGAACGTGGAAAAGGTGCTGAATGAGCTGCAAGGCATCGAAAAAGAAGACCGCACTGCTAGATTCAGATGTGCCCTGGCTGTCAGTATACCGGGGAAAGAAACAAAAACGGTAGAAGGATCAGTAGAAGGCTTCATCGCAGAAGAACCGATCGGCGAAAACGGCTTCGGATACGACCCGATTTTCATCGTCAAAGACAAAGACCAGACGATGGCCGAGTTATCACCAGAGGAAAAAAACAAGATCAGCCATCGAGCGGTCGCGCTTCAAAAGCTTTCATCACTGCTAGACGCAAATGAATAAGGGGGAATGAAGCCATGAAGATACTCATCATTAGTGACAGTCATGGACTCACAGACGAACTTCAAACCATTGCCAAACGGCATGCGGCTGAAGTGGACATGATGATTCACTGCGGAGATTCAGAACTCGAAACGAACCACCCAGCACTCGAAGGATACAAAGTCGTCAAAGGAAATTGTGACTTTATGGGCGATTTTGAAGAAGAACTCCTGCTCCCACTGGATGGAGGCGGAAAACTATTTCTTACTCACGGACATCTGCATGGCATCAAACAATCCTTGCTTCAAGTCTACTACCGTGCAGAAGAGCTAGGCGCAGACATTATCTGCTTTGGCCACTCGCACATCCCTGGCAGTGAACTGCTAAGAGGAAAACTGCTCATTAACCCAGGTAGTGTGCACCTGCCAAGAGTGCGCAAAGAGCGCAGCTATGCTATACTGACACTAGATGGAAGCGAAGCAAACGTACAGTTTTTCACGGACGAAGGTCACGTCATCCAAGACCTCGAAAACACCGTCACATTGGAAGGTATTTCATAAGGGTGCAGCATTTGCCCCTTATGAAAAAACTTTCGAAAAACCGTTGACTTTAAAGAACAATAGTAATATAATAAATCTTGTCGCTGAGGTAATACGCCAAAGCACACTACATAACAACATGTCCCAGTAGCTCAGCAGGATAGAGCAACGGCCTTCTAAGCCGTCGGTCGGGAGTTCGAATCTCTCCTGGGACGTACTAAATTTAAAGCCTGAAATCCTTTATTATCAAGGGGTTCAGGCTTTTTTGTTCTTTAGAACATAAGTTCGTAAATTGCTTCAAAACAGGGCTTTGGGAGCGGATTTATTTTTAAGTATTTCCGTTCCCTGTTTTTGTATCGAAGAATCTATCAAAATGCGTGGACGGAAAGATATTGTTTGAAATAAACTCAATGCCATGCCGGAGAGTGTGAAGGATAGACCAACAAGCTCACATGAATATATTTTTCTTCTCTCAAAATCACAAAAGTATTATTACGCTTATGAAGCGATTAAAGAAGAAGCTGCTTATAAACCGTTTGCAGATCCACCAAGAGAATCAAAAGGAGCATTCGCGGGAAGTATTTTGACTTAGCCTTCAAAGCTATCAGAAATAAGCGGAATAAGCGTTCAGTCTGGACCGTTGCGACCAAGCCAACCAAAGATGCTCACTTTGCTACCTATTCAGTTGAACTGATAGAGCCGTGTGTATGAGCTGGATGCCTTGTTGATGGCATTGTATTGGATCCATTCATGGGATCAGGAACAACAGGTATAGTTGCACTCAAGCATAGTAGAAATTTTATCGGAATTGAATCCAGAATATATAAAGAGCGCAAACAAACGCTTAAACGGCGTGCAAATTGAACTGTTGCATCACCTATAAACAGCCTAGCGGCTTAGGAGGAAAAAGGCCTCGCTACTGATGAATATGAGGTTTTAAAGACGACCGTCAATGAATTTGAAGAGGCTCTGGAATCAATTCGGGGAGAGGCTGAAAGCAACAGCCCTTAGGCCGCAAGGTAAACGGTTTTTGGGAGAGCAATATAAAGAGAAAGCCGACCTTGATTGAGATTTACTGTTTAGTTACATGTGTGAGGACAACAATACCAGGGGTTATAAAATATTGGTATTGTTGTTCGTCATGAGATTAAAAAATGGGTGGCGTAACCGAAAATAACACGATTGCATTTTCCTTGAATGGGTTTTCCCACATATGTCTTAGGTTTGTCGGTATTTTTACACTATCTCCAGTCTCTAAAATATACTCATCTTCATTTAAATACACTTTAATCTTTCCTTGGAGTATATAAGCGATTTCTTCACTAGGGTGTTCCATAAGTTTCTCGGAGGAGGAAGAATTTGGCGGGACATTCATGATAACTGTTGCCATTTCCCCATTAAAGTCAGGTGTTAATAGTTCATATGATAAATTATCAACAATCATCTTCTTTCTCTCATTTGGCTTTATAATTAAATTTGAAGTTTCTGTGTCTTCCAAAAAAAACATAAATGTCGGTATATTAAGGTTTTTAGCTAATATTTTTAAAGTTTGAATGGAGGGATTTGCTAATCCTCTTTCAATTTGACTTAGCATAGAAGGTGTAATTCCAGATAAATTTGCTAGCTCTTTACTACTGAAACCTTTAGCTTTTCTATATTTGGCAATCTTTTTACCAATATCTATGTCGTTCATAAAATTCGTCTCCTTTTATTAAATGAAATTAAATTAGTTAAATGTGTTTTAACAGACAGTTTGTTTTGTGTTAAACTATACTTAATTTAATTTAATTATAATTTATTTAGAGAGTTACCACAATAAAATGAGGTGAGATAATGAATCAAAAATTCGTGAATGATTTGAAAGGGCAATTTCCTTTGGTACAGAAACTTATTGATTTAGAAGAAGCTTTTTGGATTAACCCCAATACAGAATTATTTGAATCAGGAATTAAAAGGTCTTCTATATCGAAAAAGGATGTAAAAGAAGCCGAAAAGAGATTAGAACGTTTCTCTTCATATATTTCCAGTGTATTTCCTGAAACAAAACCAACTAGGGGCATTATTGAATCTCCTTTAGTGAATATCCCCATAATGAAGGAGTCGCTAGAGATTGAATATAATCAGTCCATACTAGGTGAAATGCTTTTAAAATGTGACAGTCACTTGCCTATATCGGGGTCTATTAAAGCTAGAGGAGGCATTTATGAGGTTCTCAAGCATGCAGAAGATTTAGCCATTCAAAATAAATTATTAACACTCGAAGACGATTATTCTATTTTAGACAGCGATATGTTTCGACGCTTTTTCTCTCAGTACTCAATTGTAGTAGGATCAACTGGAAATTTAGGTCTTAGTATTGGCATTATGAGTGCAAAACTTGGTTTCAATGTGACAGTACATATGTCCTCAGATGCAAAACAGTGGAAGAAGGATTTGCTAAGAAGTAAAAATGTTGAGGTAATAGAACATGAATCAGACTACAGCAAAGCAGTAGAAGAAGGTCGAAAACAAGCTGCAGTTGATCCTGCTTGTTATTTCATAGATGATGAAAACTCTAAAGATTTATTCTTAGGTTATGCAGTTGCTGCTTCTCGTTTAGACAAACAATTGAAAGATTTAGAGATCACTGTTGATGAGAATCATCCGCTGTTTGTTTACCTTCCATGCGGGGTGGGCGGAGGTCCTGCTGGAATAGCCTTTGGTTTGAAATTGTTTTACAGAGACGATGTTCATTGTTTTTTCGCTGAGCCCACGCACTCTCCTAGTATGTTACTGGGCTTAATGACGGGAAGACATGATCAAATTTCTGTACAAGAAATTGGTATTGACAATCAAACAGATGCAGATGGACTTGCAGTTGGAAGGCCATCAAGATTTGCTGGAAAGGTTATAGAACCGTTTTTAAGCGGAAATTATACTGTCAGCGATATGCATTTGTATAAATTGTTAAAACAATTGGCAGATACTCAAAATATCTATTTAGAACCTTCTGCACTAGCTGGTATGATAGGACCAATTAAATTAACGCAGAATGGAGCAGAATATATACAAAAACATAATTTGAAAGAAAAAATGCCAAGTGGAACCCATATAATATGGGCTACAGGTGGTAATATGGTTCCTGAAAATATAAAAGAGGAGTATTATAAAAAAGGAGAATTTTAAAGAAAATCCTCTTGAAATTTGTTTGTATGGTCGTCTTAATTTGAATTATGTAGCCAGGGAGCACTTTAAATAAATAAGTCCAAGACAGAGAGCCTGCGGACACTGATCAACACCTTTTACGGTTGCTGGTTGGTGTCCGTTTTTTATTTATCTGAACGGAGGATGAACATGAAGAAAGAGAAACCAAAAAAACAGCCGCAGAAACTCACTGACAGAGATTTAAGAGAATAACATGCAGTGTTTAAAAAGAGCTAAAGGCGGGGCATGCGTAGAAAATAAATGGGGAATTATCATGAATCAAACAAGTTTAGACATCCCGCAGATCGAAGAGCAAAAACTAGAGCAAAGATGGAAAGAATGCTAGAAAAGTATAAAATGTTAAGGCTTCAAACGCCGGAGGACTTTCTCCCGATAATTACAAAAACATATACCATTACGCAGCCTAGCTTTTCCATCAGTTTCATTCATTGACCGAGGATGCAGCTCTTAAAAAGATGGATTGGGAGATTGAGCGTGAAAAATATATGAAGCGAATCGAAAGGGGGATTATCGTCTTACGCAAAAAGAGCGCCGGGAGACGAACGCGTAGCCTATGCAATGATCAAGTTTACAAACGAGCAAGCAATAGAGTGGGAGCTTGCTACAAGAGCGGGGCAGGAACTCAAACATTTGAAAGAAGACGAGTTTTACGGTTACGGTGTAAATACGGGTATGGGCTGTTTCATGGATGCTGAGGCTGCATTATATTTACAAGCTTATGAGGATAAGCGCTTGAGCAAAACTACAAGCACACTTGGGACTGGCTTGTCACCCGTTTTCATGACAAGGTGGACATTGCCATGTTTACAACAGGCTTCGATGATGGGATGTATTCAAGCTTTTGGGGGCTGGATGAAAACGGGGATCCTGCTTGTCTTGTGACGGATTTTCTTATAGTGGACTGATGAGAAACCCATGAAACTATGGGTTTTTTTATTTGTTTCTGAATATCGTGTCTTTATAGAAATCGTGAAGGAGATAAAGTTGAAATAAATAAAAGTTGAACGGAAGAAAAATAGATAAATATACAACGATTAGTGAATCGGTATTAGATAATAAAGTGTTAAATTATTAAAAATATAACAAAAGTATGAAGAAAGCCATAAAAAAACCGATAAATGTTGAGTACACAATTTTAAGGAGTGATTTTCTTGAAAAGATTAGGATTAATATTCTTCCTATTAATCTCGTCATTAATTTATCCGTTACATTCAGTAAAAGCAGACACAGTAGAATGGAAAGAACAAGCAGATTTGCCAGAGGCACGTGTTGGTGCTAGTAGTGGAGTAGTTGACGGCAAGATATATATCATAGGTGGTCAGGGGCCAACTCAACGACAAGGTTCAGATCAAACCTTTGTTTATGATCCAAAGAAAAATGAATGGTCAAGTAAAACTTCAATGCCAACTCCGAGATATGGGGCTGCTACGGCGATTTTAAATGACCAAATATATGTTATAGGTGGAATGTCTACAGATGGAGTAGTAAAGACAGTTGAAGTTTATAATACTAAAAATGATTCGTGGGAAAAGCTTGAAGATATTCCACTGGAAACAAAAGTTTCACCATATAGAATATATGCGAGCAGTGTAAAAGGGAAAATCTTAGTTGTCGCAAAAGAAGGTAACTATCAAATGAAAACATACAGCTATGACCCGGATACGAAAAAATGGGAAAAGAAAAGTTCTTTAGATTATAATGTGACTGCCGGAACGTTGAATGAGATAGATGGTAAGTTATATTTATCTGGGGGAACAGAGGGTTTAAATAAAATGATCGGTGAATACGATCCTGACACAGATACGTGGATGAAAAAGCAAGGTGGTTGGTCAGCGGGGTATTATGCGACAGCTGTTTACAATAATAAAGTTTTACTTACAGGTGGAACTGCTAGATTATCGGTACATGATGTAATGCTAGGGACCAGGTATAGCGTTCAAACACCTAAAACCTTTTATAGAAAGGGACACTCCGCTGCTATTGTCAATGATAATCTTTATATCATTGGGGGAGAAGAAAACACAAATGGTGATATGCCTCGTGCAAGAGAAAAATTTAAATCTGTCATATCACTTTCTCTAAAAGACGCATTACCTCAAGAAAACAACACCGAAACCCCAGGCGACAAAGACCCAGAACCAACAACACCACCAAAAGACGATGCAACAGATGAAGACGGCGATGCTCTACTTATCATCACAATGGTCAATGGCTTACAAAAAGAGTATGACCTTTCAATGAAAGAAGTCACCGCCTTTCTATCCTGGTACAAAAAACGTGATGCTGGCGAAGGTCCAGGGTTTTATGAAATTGACGAGCATGACAACAACAAAGGTCCTTTTGAAAGTAAAAAGGACTATGTGGTATTCAACAACATTCTCATGTTCGAGGTCAATAAATATAAGAAGTAATTGATATCAAAGCCATCTAGTCAAACTAGGTGGCTTTTGCGTTTGTTCGACAGTTTTCACCAATTTTAAGGCAAATTTAAGCTTCCATTTCATTTCAATTACATTAAATCTTTGTTACAATAAGACAGCTTTGCCCGAAGACACGTTCATACTTTGGACATCTTTTTTTCATCAATTCTTAAAATTTTTATGTTTTGATATGAAACTCTTTTGATGATCCATGCGTCTTTATAAGTGTCAAAAGAAAAGAGGTTATCAATATGCTATTCAAAAAGCTATCAGAAAATAAGTCTGTAAAATGGATAGGATATACAAGCTTTTACTTACTTATTTTGCTATTATTGTTCTTTATTTACGGATTCCATACAGCAAATACGGGATCATTCATTTACAACGATTTTTAATTGGAGATTAAACTATGAAACTATTACACACGATTCATGAATACCAACAAACGAAACCGACACAGCCAGCATTTGTTTCTCAACATGCTTCGATCACATATGATGAGCTTTGGCGTCTATCAGACCAAATGGCTGGTGCGATTGATACAGTCGCAACTGACAGTGCACCTGTCATTGTATACGGTCATATGGAGCCAGAGATGCTGATTTCTTTCTTAGGCACTGTGAAATCAGGCAGACCCTATATTCCGGTCGACATTTCAATACCTGCTGAACGTATCGTCTCAATTATTGAAAGCTCAAAAGCGAGTCTATTGATTTGTGCAAATGAGCAGAATGTATTAGATGTAGAAGAACACATTGAAGTAAAGAGTGCGGCATCGCTGTTATCGCTTGAAAAAGAAGCACCGCCATCCACGCAGTGGGTTCAACAAGATGATGTTTTCTACATTATTTATACGTCTGGCAGTACCGGAAAACCGAAAGGCGTTCAGGTAACAGCCAGCAATTTAGAAAGCTTTACAGGATGGATGTGCAGCGACTTCCCAATCGGCGAGGGGTGCATGTTCTTAAATCAAGCGCCGTTTTCTTTTGACTTATCAGTCATGGATCTCTATCCAGCGCTTCAATCAGGCGGCACGCTTTACTGTTTAGTGAAAGATCTTGTGAATAAGCCAAAGGATATGTTTGCAGCGCTTGGTCAATCTGACGTTGAAGTGTGGACATCAACACCTTCCTTTGTGCAAATGTGCTTAATGGATCCTTCCTTTACAGGGGAGCTTTTACCAGAGTTGAAAGTTTTCTTGTTCTGCGGAGAGGCACTTCCTGTCTCTGTAGCAAGCGCGCTTCTTGAGCGTTTTCCTAAGGCGCAGGTCTTTAATACGTATGGTCCGACTGAAGCAACTGTTGCGATCACATCGATTGAAGTCACCCAGGCCATTCTTGATCAGCACGATTCTTTACCAGTGGGTTATGCCAAACCGGATACAGAAATCGTCATATTAGATGAAGAAGGCAAGACACTCCCTGATGGGGAAAAAGGGGAAATTGTCATCGTGGGGCCAAGCGTCACAAAAGGCTACTTAGATGAAAAAGCCTTAACGGATAAAGTGTTTTTTGAACATGAAGGACGTCCTGCTTACCGCACAGGTGACGCAGGTGTGGCGCAGGATGGTTTGATTACGTGCCACGGTCGTCTGGACTATCAAATTAAGCTACATGGATACCGGATGGAGCTTGAAGAAATTGAATATCATGTGAGCGAGACAACGTATGTCAATGCTTGTGTGATTGTGCCGTTTCAGCCGAACGGTCATGTGGAGTACTTAATTGCAGCCATTGTTCCAGCAGCGCATTCCTTTGAAAAAGAATATCAGCTGACAAGTGCAATTAAGAAAGAAATGGCGGATTCACTGCCTGCGTACATGATTCCAAGAAAGTTTGTCTATCTTGAGCAGCTGTACATGACGCCAAACGGGAAGGTTGATCGTAAAAGAATCGCGAAAGAGGTTCTTCTATGATTCCGTTTAGTTCATTCTTTTTCTTCATTCTAATTGGTATTCTTCTTCTGCCGACGATGATTCTTGGTCTTCGCGGCAAAAGAATGCAAGGCTACAACATGTTTGCAACGGTTGTGGCACTCGCGCTTATTTTCTCAAAGGATGCACATGGCGCATTGCTGCTGTTCTTGTTTACAGTGTGGCAAGTCTTGATCATCCGCCTATACCTTGCGTACCGGCTGAAGGCGAACCGTGCGTCTGTCTTCTATATGGCAGTGGTGGCATCGATTTTGCCGCTTGTACTATCAAAGATTTTACCGTTCTTTTTAACTCATCAGCCGCATCAACCGCCGCCAATGAACTGGCTGAGCTTTTTGGGGATCTCGTACTTAACATTTAAAGGTGTTCAGTTAATTATCGAGACAAGAGACGGCTTGATTAAAAAGAAAATCCCGATTCACCGTTTGGTCTATTTCATCGTCTTTTTCCCGACGATTTCATCAGGCCCAATCGATCGTTATCGCCGGTTTGAAAAGGATATGGATACACCGCCTGAAAAAGAAGCGTACAGTGACCTTCTATATGCAGGGATTCATAAAATTTTTATTGGGTTCTTATATAAGTTCATTATTGGTTATCTCATTCACACATATATTCTCATGAATATTCATCACATTAGTAGCAGTCACTTTGTTCAACAGTTAACGTATATGTATGCGTACAGTATGTATTTGTTCTTTGACTTTGCTGGATATACAGCATTTGCTGTAGGTGTGAGTTATATCATGGGTATTAAATCACCAGAAAACTTTAATAAACCGTTTATCAGCCGTAATATTAAAGACTTCTGGAATCGCTGGCACATGTCGCTATCCTTCTGGTTCAGAGATTATGTGTTTATGAGATTTGTGTTCTTTATGACAAAGAAGAAGTGGATCAAGAACCGAATGGCTGTATCAAATATTGGGTACTTTGTCCTCTTTCTATTGATGGGTGCTTGGCATGGTCTCGCCCTTCAATACATTATTTACGGACTATACCATGCAGTTGTGATGTCCGGTTACAATTTATTTGAGAAGTGGAATAAAAAGCACAAGTGGTGGCCGGATAATAAGGTCACAATGGTAGTGTCGATCATTATTACATTCCATGTGATTTGTTTCGGATTTTATATTTTTTCAGGAAAACCATTTCATCATTAATGATTAAGGGAGTAGAGAATTATGGAATTTAAAAATCAAGTATACGGTATTATTGCAGAGGTTTGTCAGGACGACGTTGTGAAAGAAAATCCAGAGATTGCAATTTTTGACGAAGGTCTTCTAGATTCATTTGGTACAGTAGAACTACTTATGGCAATTGAAAGTCAACTTGGAATTACTGTTCCGATTACAGAGTTTGATCGTGATGTGTGGGATACACCGAATCACATTGCTGAGCAGCTGGCAGAGATGAAGTAATGAAAAAGCGTTTTTTTGGGCCGCTTATTTTAGCGGCTGTTCTATTCATTGGTGTTCTTCTTGTACCAAATGCATGGCTCTCACATCTGATCCCAAAAGACAAATTACAAAAGTCAGCCACAGAATTAGATCCAGGGATGTTCCAAGGGCTTTATTTACAAGATGAAATGCTAAAAGATCCAACTTATTTGCCGATCTATGGATCTTCTGAACTATCCCGTTTTGATCCATATCACCCTTCGAATTTCTTTCATGAAAATCCTCAAGGGTTTACACCTTATCTTGTTGGAAAAGGTGGATCGCAATCATTAATTCATGCCATGAACTTTGCGGCGCATATGGATGAATTAAAAGGGAAAAAGCTTGTGTTTATCGTGTCCCCGCAGTGGTTTGTCAAAGGGGGATCAGACGAGAATCACTTTGCTCCTAACTATTCAGCGCTTCAGGCGCTTGATCTTGCTTATAATAAAGAAATTGATCCAGCTGTGAAAAAAAAGCTCATCAAAAGGATCATGAAGTTTAAGGCAGTAAAGAACGACATGGTCATCACAGAGCTTTTTAAAGCAGAGCTTTCTGGGAACAAATTCGCTTATGGCGCGATTTCTCCTATTGCAAAAATGTATTATGGCATGCTTCAAAAGAAAGACATGTACTATACGATCGGATCTGGGCATGAGCGCAAGCTTCGTCCGTCTCCTTCAGTGAAAGGGAAAACATGGACTGAGCTTGAAAAAGAAGCGAGTGTCCTAGGATCTGAAAAAGCAGGGGACAACCCGTTTTATATTGATCAGAGACTGTTTGATCGTAAGCTGAAGCCGATCATGAAAAAGATGAAGGATTCTCGTCGTGACAATTCTTATGCAGCATCACCTGAATATAAAGATTTCCAGATCATGCTGGATATTTTAAAACAGGCAGGGGCGAAGCCTTTATTCGTGACGATTCCTGTCAACGGAAAATGGTATGATTACACTGGTTTTCCGAAAGAGGGACGTACAGATTATTATCAAAAAATCAATCGTCAAATTCGAGATAATGGGTATGAAGTCGCGGATTTGACTTCGCATGAGTATGACCCATATTTCTTTAAGGATACGATTCATGTGTCGTATAAAGGATGGGTATACATCGATAAGGCGATTGAAAAGTTCTACAAAGAGCAGTAGATTGCAGCAGCTTTCTGCTGCTTTTTGTTTGTTGTCGAATGAGTGGATTTCTTGTATAAATAAGGTGGAAGGGCTATGCTGAATATGGAGGCGATACGATGAATCGTTCTGAGAAAAAAGAACTATTAAAGCGTTCAAAGAAGCATTTTAATGATCATGCCTTTTGGGAAAAGTTAAAAAAGACGGCACAAAAAGCTGGAGTTTCTCTTGTCTATGCTGTGTTATTACTTTATTATACATTGCAAAAACCCGAAGTACCGGTTAAAGCGAAAACCCTCATCATTGGGGCGCTAGGGTACTTTATCCTTCCGATTGACCTGATCCCTGATACATTGGTGGGGATCGGCTACACAGATGATCTAGGCGCCATCACATTTGCTCTGCTTCAAGTCGCAATGTACATTGATGACGATGTCAAAGGAAAAGCAAAAGACAGGCTGGGAAAATGGTTCGGTGAAAAAAGCGATACGTCTTTCATTGATCAAAAGCTTGAAGATGGCGGTATGCCGTCTGCTTAAAGAAAAGCCTCCTAAACGGGGGCTTCAGCGTGTAGACAAACCCTCGCATTCTTTGTCAGTCCTGCGCTCCGGTGCTTGTTCTTCCTAGACTTCAAGGGTTTTCAACTACGCTGAAAAAAAGACAAAGGGCTAAAATAAAGGTCATTTTAGCCCTTTGTCAACAATCTATTGCCTCCTAAACGGAGGCTTTTTTCATTAACCTAAAAATTTCACACAAACCGGATGCGGAACGGTGATGTCTGATTGTAAGACAGTGAGTCGTCCCGTTTCTTTGTCACGTTTGTATAACACAAGGTTGCTAGATTCTTGGTTTGAGCCGACGAGAAATTCTTCTGTTGGATCAAGGACAAAGTCTCTAGGCCAATTTCCTTCAGATGAAGCAATGTCGACAAGGCTTAGTTTGCCATCATGATCTGCTTTGAAAATGGCAATGCTGTCATGTCCACGATTTCCTGCATACACAAAGTGACCGTCAGAAGACACATGAATGGCGCTGCCTTGATTATTCTCTGTGAAGTCATTAGGAATGGTTGCGATTGTTTGGATCTCTTCGAAATGACCATCTTCAAAGTAACGAAGTACAATGACCTCTGAGCTGAGCTCTGTCATCACATAGGCCACAGGTTTCGTTGGGTGGAATGTGATATGACGAGGGCCGCTTCCTGGTTTTGTTTCAAATGTATGGGCAAGCTCAAGTTTGCCGTTTTCTTTCTTATACGTATAAATTCCGTCTGTGCCAAGGTCAACAGCTACTGCAAATTGTTCATCAGGTGTCAAACCCATAAAGTGAGTGTGCGGTTTTTCTTGACGGTCTTCGTTTGGTCCAGTGCCTTCATGCTGCGCCTGTGACAGCGTGCGGATCACTGAGCCGTTTTCAGCATCAATTTCGTACATCTCTGCTGTTCCTTTATGATAGTTTGCTGTAAACGCTGTTTTCGTTTGGCTGTCCACGCTGACGTGACAAGGAGAAGCCCCATCGGCAAGCTCTTGGTTGATGAAACGAAGTGCGCCGGTGTCGGCATCAATTTGATACGCAGCAAGACCGCCCTGTGCTCCTTCTTTCACAACAGCATACACAAACTTTTGAGAATCTGAGACAGTTAAATATGTAGGATTTTCAAGTTCTGCAGCCACTTCTACTTGTTCAATCTGCTGCTTGTCCGTATTTAAAGTAAAAGAATAGATTCCTTTGCTGTCACCTTTTGTATACGTTCCGATATAACCTCTGATGTTAGCCATGTATTGCCCTCCTTCTATTAGATGCTCTCATTCTATCACAAATTCATAGGAAAACGCTTTAGAAAGGCATGCTGAAGAAAAAAACAAACGCAATGAAATCTCACAATATTCTTCAAAAACCGTGTGAAAAAATATTACAAAAGCTTGTTCAAAAGAAAACCGTTCATGTAGAGTAAATAAATTGAAGAAAAAATACAAAAAATTTTAAGTTTTTTCATTCCTTGTCTAGCAAAGGTGTAAGCGTATACATTTTATTTTGATTAGTCTAAATTGTCTAATAATTTTAAAAATGCTGTTGACACTGTATGGAAAGCGGCGTAAGATGGGTTCAACAAAAGCAAACAGACACGCAGAGTAAGCGTGAGACACTTCAATATAAAGTGTCTGAAAATTCAACTACTTTTTGTTTGAAAGAGAGGGTGCTCACTGAAGATGGAAGACCAAAAGGAACAGTGGATCTTTTTAAACGATGAACTCGTGAAAAAAGAGGATGCGAAAATTTCAGTTTATGATCATGGCTTCTTATATGGTGACGGTGTGTTCGAAGGAATACGTGTATATAACGGAAATATCTTTCGAATGAAAGAACATTTAGACCGCCTGTATGATTCCGCTAGATCCATTATGCTGAACATTCCATATTCACTTGAGGAGCTCACTGAAAAAATGATTCATACAGTTGAAAGGAACGGCCTAAAAGATGCCTATATCCGCCTTGTTGTCTCAAGAGGAGCCGGTGATCTTGGCTTAGATCCAAACAACTGTGGGAGAGCCAATACAGTGATCATTGTAGAGCCGCTGGCCATCTTTCCAAAGCACCTATATGAAACAGGTATTGATATTGTGACAGTACCAACGAGGCGAAATCGTCCTGACGTACTAAGTCCAAAAGTGAAATCATTAAACTATTTGAATAACATCCTTGTCCGAATCGAAGCCCATATGGCCGGTGTGAGTGAAGCGCTGATGCTGAACGATCAAGGGTATGTGGCAGAAGGTTCTGCAGACAATGTGTTTATTTATAAAAAAGGTAAGCTCTATACACCGCCAGGTTATATCGGCGCTCTTGAAGGCATCACAAGAAATGCCATCATGGAAATCGCAGAAGACTTAGGCTACGAAGTGAAAGAAGAACCTTTCACAAGACATGATGTGTATACAGCTGAAGAAGTCTTCCTGACAGGAACCGCTGCCGAAGTCATCGCTGTTGTAAAAGTTGATGGCCGTATCATTGGCGAAGGAAAACCAGGGTTCCACACAAACAAACTTCTTGAACAATTCCGCAAGCGAGTCGTTGAAGAAGGAGAAAAAGTAGTCTTTACCGATGAAAACATTCACGCAAGCTAAATAGATATCGATAAACGTTGAAGAGGACTAGTAGCTTTAGAGTCAGTATCTACAGAGAGCCGGTGCTAGCTGGAAACCGGTGTTACTTTCTAAAGTGAACTCACCTCTGAGTGTCTGCTTGAAATGATAGTAGGGCAGACCGAGTGACATTGCATCACTCGTTACCAAAATGGATGAAAGATGTCCATGAGACGGCAGCATGATTTGCCGTGAACAAGGGTGGTACCGCGAAAAACAAAGCTTTTTCGCCCCTTTGACCTAGTGAAAAGTAGTGTCATTGTGGGGTGAGAAGGCTTTTTTATATGGTCTCATATCTCTATCTTGAATGGAAAAGGGTGAAAGGACTTGACTGAAGCAAGACAAAGAGGAGGAAATCAAATGGGGACAAATGTACAAATGGAGACGGAAAAATCAAATGCACCACAAACGATGAGCGGTGCACTCATGTTAATTGAAGCACTCAAAAGAGAAAAAGTAGAAGTCATTTTTGGTTATCCTGGCGGAGCCGTTTTACCGATCTACGATAAAATTTACGATTCTGGTTTATTTCATGTCCTGCCAAGACATGAGCAAGGAGCGATTCACGCAGCGGAGGGATACGCAAGAGTATCTGGTAAACCAGGCGTTGTTATTGCCACATCAGGACCGGGGGCAACAAACCTAGTCACAGGAATTGCGGATGCGATGATTGATTCACTACCTATGGTTATCTTCACTGGACAGGTGGCAACCTCAGTCATTGGATCAGATGCTTTCCAAGAAGCAGATGTACTTGGTATCACAATGCCAATCACAAAACACAGCTATCAAGTGAGACGTCCAGAAGAGTTACCGGGTGTCATTAAAGAGGCATTTCACATCGCAACAACCGGCAGACCTGGTCCAGTCTTGATTGATATTCCAAAAGATGTTGCTGGCATTGAAGGGACATTTGAATACGATCAGCCAATCGACTTGCCTGGTTATCAGCCGAAAATTGAGCCGAATTATTTGCAAATTCGCAAGTTAGTAGAAGCTGTAAGCAGAGCAAAGAAACCAGTTATTCTAGCAGGAGCTGGCGTTCTTCACGGCAAAGCGTCGGAAGAATTAAGGCAATATGTAGAGCAGCAGCAAATCCCTGTCGCTCATACATTGCTTGGGCTTGGTGGATTCCCAGCGAAGCACCCTCTTTTCCTAGGAATGGCGGGTATGCACGGCACATATGCAGCGAACATGGCACTACATCAATGTGACTTACTCATTTCAATCGGAGCGAGATTTGATGACAGGGTAACCGGCAACCTCAATCATTTTGCAAAGCATGCGAAGGTGGCTCATATTGACATCGACCCAGCGGAAATTGGTAAAAACATTCACACCCATATCCCAGTTGTTGGTGACAGTAAGCTAGTGCTTCAAGAACTGATCAAGCAGGACGGGAAACAAGGTGAATCAGACGAGTGGAAGAGCCAGCTAAATCAGTGGAAGGAAGAATATCCACTCTGGTATGTCGAAAACGAAGCTGAAGGCTTTAAGCCTCAAAAGCTGATCGAATACATTCATCAATTTACAAAAGGTGAAGCCATTGTGGCAACTGATGTCGGACAGCACCAAATGTGGGCTGCACAGTTCTATCCATTCGAAAATGCCGATAAATGGGTGACATCTGGTGGGCTTGGCACAATGGGATTTGGTTTACCGGCAGCGATTGGCGCGCAGCTAGCTGATCAAGAGGCAACGGTTGTAGCGATTTTAGGAGACGGAGGTTTCCAAATGACCCTGCAAGAACTTGCCGTTATCCGTGAGCTGAACCTTCCAGTGAAAGTGATTGTTCTCAATAATCACAGTCTTGGAATGGTAAGACAATGGCAAGAAATTTTTTACGAAGAACGCTACTCACATTCTAAATTTTCAGAGCAGCCAGACTTCGTAAAATTATCTGAAGCTTATGGCATTAAAGGGATCAGAATCTCATCAGACGAAGAGGCGCAAGAAAAGCTAGAAGAAGCATTAACGTCTAGAGAGCCTGTTTTCATCGATGTCAATGTAGCGAGAGATGAGAAAGTATTCCCGATGGTAGCACCGGGGAAAGGACTTCATGAGATGGTGGGGGTGAAACCTTGAAAAGAATTATTGTGTTGACTGTATTAAATCGATCAGGCGTACTGAACAGAATCACAGGCCTTTTTACCAAAAGACACTACAATATTGAAAGCATTACGGTCGGCCATTCTGAGATTCAAGATGTATCACGCATCACGTTCGTCGTCCATGTAGACCAGGAGAAAGACATCGAACAGCTGACAAAACAGCTGAACAAACAAATCGATGTCCTCAAAGTAACGGATATTACAAACCAATCAATCGTTCAGCGAGAGCTGGCTTTGATAAAAGTCGTATCTGCACCAGCATCTAGAATGGAGATCACGGGGGTCATTGAACCTTTTAGGGCTTCTATTGTAGATGTGAGCAGAGAAAGTGTCGTCATTCAGGTGACAGGTGAGTCTTCAAAAATTGAAGCACTCATTGAATTACTTAAGCCATACGGCATTAAAGAAGTCGCCAGAACTGGCACCACGGCCTTTGCGAGAGATAATCAGCAAAAGCCGCAAACAAATAAAACAATTTCAATTGTCTAAACAAAAGGAGAGAGTCAAATGGTAAAAGTATATTATAACGGTGATATTCAAGAAAACGTATTAAACGGTCAAAAGGTAGCTATCATTGGTTACGGATCACAAGGTCATGCACATGCATTGAACTTAAAAGAGAGCGGCGTAGATGTCATTGTCGGCGTAAGAAAAGGCGGATCTTATACAAAAGCACAAGAAGACGGTCATCAAGTATTCACAGTAAAAGAAGCAGCAGCACAAGCAGATGTCGTCATGGTATTACTTCCAGATGAGCAGCAAAAGAAAGTATATGATGAAGAAATCAAAGATCAATTAGAAGCAGGGAATTCACTTGTATTCGCACACGGATTCAACGTTCACTTCCATCAAATTGTTCCTCCAAGTGACGTAGATGTGTATCTTGTGGCTCCAAAAGGTCCAGGACATCTTGTAAGAAGAACATATGAGCAAGGCGCTGGTGTACCTGCACTATTTGCTATCTATCAAGATGTATCAGGTCAAGCGAAAGACAAAGCACTTGCTTATGCAAAAGCAATCGGCGGAGCAAGAGCGGGCGTTCTTGAAACAACATTTAAAGAAGAAACAGAAACGGATCTATTCGGTGAGCAGGCAGTTCTTTGTGGAGGTCTTACTTCATTAGTAAAAGCAGGTTTTGAAACATTAACAGAAGCTGGTTATCAGCCGGAGCTTGCATACTTCGAGTGTCTGCATGAACTGAAATTGATCGTTGACCTTATGTATGAAGAAGGATTAGAAGGTATGAGATATTCAATCTCTGATACAGCGCAGTGGGGTGACTTCGTATCAGGACCACGCGTTGTGGATGCAAAAGTAAAAGAATCAATGAAAGCAGTCTTGACTGACATCCAAAACGGAACATTCGCGAAAGAATGGATTGTTGAAAACCAAGTGAATCGTCCACGTTTCAATGCGATCAATGCAAATGAAAATGAGCACCAAATTGAAATCGTCGGAAGAAAGCTTCGTGAAATGATGCCTTTCGTTAAACAAGGAAAGAAAAAGGAAGCGGTGAGCGTCGGTGCGAAAAATTAATTTTTTTGACACAACACTTCGAGATGGAGAGCAATCACCAGGAGTGAACTTAAATGCACAAGAAAAGCTAATCATTGCTAAACAGCTTGAGCGCCTTGGGGTTAATATCATTGAAGCGGGTTTTCCCGCTTCATCCCGAGGGGATTTCTTAGGCGTACAAGAAATTGCAAGAACGATTAAGAACTGTTCAGTTGCAGGACTTGCACGATGTGTGAAAGGTGACATTGATGCTGCATGGGACGCATTAAAAGATGGAGCTCAACCAAGAATACACGTTTTTATTGCGACTTCTGACATTCACCTCAAGCATAAACTAAAGAAAACACGTGAAGAAGTGGTTGAACAAGCTGTTTCAATGGTGAAATACGCGAAAGAGCGCTTCCCAGTTGTTCAGTGGTCAGCAGAAGATGCATGCCGGACAGATCTTTCTTTCCTAGCAGAAATTGTAGAAAAAGTGATCGACGCAGGCGCAAGTGTCATTAACTTGCCTGACACTGTTGGATATCTAGCGCCAAAAGAGTACGGAAATATCTTTAAATATATGAAGGAACACGTTCCAAATATCGATCAAGTCATCTTGTCAGCACACTGTCATGATGATTTAGGAATGGCTGTAGCGAACTCACTTGCCGCCATTGAAAATGGAGCAGATCAAATTGAAACAGCTGTCAACGGTATTGGAGAGCGCGCAGGAAATGCTGCTTTAGAAGAAATTGCAGTTGCCCTTCATATTCGCAAAGACTTTTACCAAGTCGAATCAACCATTCAGTTGAATGAAATTAAGCGCACAAGTGATGTAGTGAGCAAATACTCAGGTATGATTGTACCGCGTAATAAAGCAGTCGTTGGAAACAATGCATTTGCCCATGAATCAGGTATTCACCAAGATGGATTCCTCAAAGAAAAAACAACCTATGAAATTATCTCTCCAGAGCTTGTAGGCGTCACAACAGATGTGCTTGTCCTTGGTAAACACTCCGGAAGACACGCGTTTAAAGACCGCTTAAAAACACTCGGCTTTAAATTGACTGAAGAAGAAATCAATAAGTTCTTCGAAACGTTTAAGAACTTAACAGAGAAGAAGAAAGAAATCACAGATGATGATTTGATCTCTATTATATTAGAAGAAAAAGTAGCAGATCGTAAAATTGGCTATGAATTTGAAAGTCTTCAAGTTCACTATGGGACAGAGCAAATGCCGACAGCAACAGTCTCTCTTAAAAATCAAGAAACGCAGGAAGTCATTCAAGAAGCAGCTACAGGTGCAGGCAGTGTAGAAGCTGTGTACAACACGCTTGAGCGCTGTATGGAGGAAAGAATTCATTTGCTAGATTATCGTATTCAATCCAATGGAAAAGGCAGAGACGCACTAGCGGAAGTATATGTCACTGTTTCAATAGAAGGAAAAGAAACAGCAGGACGCGGTGTAGCGCAAGATGTGCTGGAAGCATCGGCTAAAGCTTACGTCAATGCAGTGAATAGACATTTAATCTTTAAATCAAACCTAATAGAAATTGAGAAACATCACGCCATCTCATAAGAAAGGAGGAAGGGACTCATGAAAAAGAAAATTGCACTTTTGCCCGGCGATGGAATCGGACCGGAAGTCGTCACATCAGCCGTCGCTGTCCTGAAAGAGACAGCGGCTCAATTTCAACACGAATTTGAATTCGAAACAGCTCTCATTGGCGGTATAGCGATAGATGAAAAAAACAATCCGCTCCCTAAAGAAACAGTAGAAGTGTGCAAAAGCGCAGATGCGATTTTATTAGGAGCCGTTGGCGGACCAAAGTGGGATCAAAACCCGCCAGAACTTCGCCCAGAAAAAGGCTTGCTCTCCATTCGCAAGCAGCTGGACTTATTTGCGAACATCCGCCCTGTCAAAGTATTTGATAGCTTGAGTGAGGCTTCACCGTTAAAACAAGATCACATTAACGGAGTAGATTTCGTCATCGTTCGTGAATTAACTGGAGGCCTCTACTTTGGCGAACCAAGTGAGCGCTACACGGATGATGAAGGAAAAGAAGCTGCGGTTGATACACTTCTTTATACAAAGGAAGAGATTGTTCGTGTATTAAAAGAAGCGTTCGACATGGCGTTAACGAGACGGAAAAAAGTAACGTCTGTGGATAAAGCGAATGTTCTCGCTTCGAGTAAACTATGGCGGGATGCGGTAGAAGAAGTTGCATCCCAGTATCCAGATGTCGCATATGAGCACATGCTCGTCGATAATGCCGCGATGCAGCTGATTTATAAGCCCGCTCAATTTGATGTCATCGTGACAGAGAATATGTTTGGTGACATTTTAAGTGACGAAGCCTCTATGATTACTGGCTCACTCGGCATGCTGCCATCTGCTAGTTTATCAAGCACCGGCCTTCATTTATATGAGCCGATTCATGGTTCAGCACCCGATATTGCGGGGCAAAATGTCGCAAACCCTCTGGCTACTATATTGTCAGCAGCCAGCTTGCTTAGAACATCCTTTGCTTTAGAAGAAGAAGCGGCTGCAATTGAAGCAGGTGTGGAAGCCGTTCTTGCCTCTGGCAAACGAACAAAGGACCTAGCAGCAAAAGAGGGAACGTATGAAACGACTGATGATATCACGAAAGCCGTTGTAGATGCACTCAAACAACGTACGAAAACCATTGTATAAATAGAAATCTTGTTGAATTAGGTAGAGGGAGGAAAAAGGGTTATGCCTCGAACAATCATCGAAAAAATATGGGATCAGCATGTTGTCAAAAATGGCGAGGGAAAACCAGACCTTTTATATATTGATCTGCACTTGGTGCATGAGGTGACGTCACCTCAAGCATTTGAAGGATTAAGACAAAAAGGGCGCAAGGTGCGAAGACCACAAAACACATTTGCGACGATGGATCATAACATTCCGACTGTGAATCGATTTGTGATCAAAGATGAGATTGCGAAGAAGCAAGTCAGTGCTCTAGAGCGTAACTGTGCTGAATTCGGGGTCCGTCTAGCTGACCTTCACAGTGTAGACCAAGGAATCGTTCATGTCGTTGGACCAGAGCTTGGTTTAACACTTCCGGGGAAAACAATCGTGTGTGGAGATAGTCATACATCTACTCATGGCGCATTTGGTGCACTTGCCTTTGGGATTGGCACAAGTGAGGTTGAGCATGTGCTTTCCACACAAACACTTTGGCAGCAGCGTCCGAAGACACTAGAAATTAGAGTAGACGGAACGCTTCAAAATGGGGTAACAGCCAAAGATGTCATTTTAGCAGTCATTGGCGCACATGGCGTGAAGTTCGGTTCAGGTTATGTCATTGAATACACTGGGGAAGTATTCAGAAACATGTCAATGGATGAGCGGATGACCGTTTGTAATATGTCAATTGAAGCAGGCGCAAGAGCAGGATTGATCGCACCTGATGAAGTGACCTTTGAATATTGCCGCGGACGCAAATACGCACCGCAGGGTGAAGATTTCGAAGCAGCGATAAAAGAATGGAAAGAACTAAGAACAGATCCGGGTGCGACCTATGATAAAACCATTGTTTTAGATGGAAATCATATTTCACCAATGGTCACGTGGGGAATTAACCCAGGAATGGTGCTCCCTGTGGATGCAGCAATTCCAGGACCTGAAGATTTTGCACAAGAAGATGACCAAAAAGAAGCAAAACGTGCTTATGAATACATGGGGGTTCACCCGCATCAGCGTATTGAAGATATTACGATTGAGCATGTGTTTATTGGCTCATGTACGAACTCAAGAATGACTGATTTACGCCAAGCCGCTTCTATGATTGAAGGACAAAAAGTAGCTGATCATGTCAGAGCGATTGTGGTTCCTGGCTCACAAAGTGTCAAACTGCAAGCAGAAGAAGAAGGTCTTCATGAAATTTTCCTAGAAGCAGGATTTGAATGGAGAGAATCTGGCTGTAGTATGTGCCTCAGTATGAATAACGATGTGGTGCCAGAAGGTGAACGCTGTGCATCTACATCAAACCGTAACTTTGAGGGACGTCAAGGGAAGGGTGCAAGAACGCATCTTGTCAGCCCGGCAATGGCTGCAATGGCTGCCATACATGGCCGATTTGTCGATGTCAGGAAGTTTAATCAAGAGAAAACAGTCGTGTAAGGAGTTGTGTCATAGATGGAGCCTTTAGTCACTCATAAAGGAAAAGCCGCTGTGCTTAACCGTATAAATGTAGATACAGATCAAATCATTCCGAAACAGTTTTTGAAAAGAATCGAACGAACAGGATATGGCCGATTTGCCTTTTTTGACTGGCGATATTTAGCAGATGGCAGTCCAAATCCAGATTTTGAACTCAATCAGCCGATTTATGAAGGAGCCTCTATTTTGATCGCAGGCGAAAACTTTGGCTGCGGGTCATCAAGGGAACATGCGCCTTGGGCACTTGATGATTATGGTTTCAAAATTGTCATTGCCCCATCTTTCGCCGATATTTTTCATCAAAACTGTTTTAAAAACGGGATGCTTCCAATCCGCCTTGATTATGATGTGTGGAAAACGTTTGCTGCATCATATGAAAACAAAGGATATGAAATGACAGTTGATCTGGAAAAACAACAGATTCAAGACCATGAAGGGAATGTTACTCCTTTCGATGTAGATCCACACTGGAGAGAAATGCTCCTGAATGGCTATGATGAGATTTCATTAACATTGTTACTAGAAGATGAGATTCAAGCATTTGAAGAAAAACGTAGCAGCTGGCTGCGTGCATAAACAACGAGAAGCCGTCCCCGTGGTGTGACGGCTTCTTTTTTGCATGAAAACCTCTCGTTACTTGTGTTTACTAACCTTCGTTGGTAAACTGATAAAAAATATGCGCCCGAAAGGAACGTAAGCATGAAACATGACAAGAAGAAAGATAATGTCATTTTGTTTCCTGGTCTGAAAGAAAGACTGATTGAAAAAGGAATGGCAGCATTAAAAGATAAACAGTATCAAGAGGCGCTTCACTTATTTTCAGAAGCGAAATCGTATGATGACGATGAAGAATCCGATATTCATCTCGGTATGGCGATTTGTTTTCTAGAGCTTGGTGAGCTGCAGGATGCAAAGCGAGTCTGTGAAAAGATGCTACATGAAGGATATGGACACTATTTCACTGTGCTTCAAGTATATATGACCATCTTAATTCAGCTGAAAGAGTACGAGGAAGTCAAACAAACAATTGAGGCTGTCCTTGAAGAAAATCACCTTCCAGCAGAAAGCGCGGAGCATTTTTATAAGCTGCTTGAATTTAGCAGAAAGATGATTGAATCACCAGAAGAGATTTTAGACGAAGACGAGGAAGGCAGCGGAGAAATCAATATAGATGAAATGCTCGAGCGGCCAGAAGAGCAGGTGCAGTTCATCCATTCGCTGAAAGACCGAAACATCACGCCGCATATGGGTCTATTAAATACGATCCTACAAAAGCCTGATGGCAACCCTTTGGTCAAATCATTGATCCTGCAACTTCTGTCAGATCATGATGTGGCAAAGCCGGTTCATGTGACGAAGTTCGGTGATTCTTTAACGCTTGTTCCTTCTGAGGCTGTCAAGCCAGAGCAAATGCCACTGCTTCAGCAAGTCCTTCGAAAGCTCGATGACACACTCGGCAATGAGAACCCAACCCTTTACCAAGGAGTTGAAGAGTTATGGCGCCGGCACTTATTTGTGCTATATCCATTTCTTCCTAAATATACGGATCCGAGTCTTTGGGCTGCGGCCCTTCATAAAGTCGGCTATGAAATGCATGGAATCGAGATTGACCTCGAAGAATTGCATTTATTGTATGATTTTAACGAACGAGAGCTGAGAGAAGCTTGTACAATGCTGAAAGATATTGAAGAAATTTCTTATTTGTAATTTGTCGATTTAGTTGAAAGACGGACTTGTTATGTTATAATATAATGGTTGTATTTGTGCATATATCGTGCGGTTGTAAGATTCCAACGGTTGAAAGACGTTATGTATAATCAAGTCAAATGTTGTATACATAAGACCGCTTCTTTAGCGGAGTGCGTGGTTTTTGATTGGACGAAGTCTTTATGATGCTTTAGAATGTAACAACGCACAATCTGAATAGATTTTTGGAGGGAAACACACATGTCAGTAAAATGGGAAAAACAAGAAGGTAACGAAGGTGTCTTAACAGTAGAAGTTGACGCTGAAACATTTAACAAAGCACTTGATGATGCATTTAAGAAAGTAGTTAAGCAAGTATCAATCCCTGGATTCCGTAAAGGGAAAGTACCACGTGGTCTTTTCGAGCAGCGTTTTGGAGTAGAATCTCTTTATCAAGATGCACTAGATATTCTTCTTCCAGTTGAATATCCGAAAGCAATCGACGAAGCTGGTATCGAGCCGGTTGACCGCCCTGAAATCGATGTTGAGAAAATCGAAAAAGGCGAAAGCTTAATCTTCACTGCAAAAGTAACAGTGAAGCCAGAAGTAAAACTTGGCGATTACAAAGGTCTTAACGTAGAAAAAGACGACACATCTGTATCTGATGAAGATGTCCAAGAAGAGTTAAAAGCTATGCAAAACCGTCAAGCTGAGCTTGTTGTCAAAGAAGAAGGCGCAATCGAAAACGGCGATACAGTTGTTCTTGATTTCGAAGGATTCGTTGATGGAGAAGCATTCGAAGGCGGAAAAGCTGAGAACTACTCTCTTGAAGTAGGTTCTGGTTCATTCATCCCTGGTTTCGAAGAGCAATTGGTTGGTCTTGAAGCAGGTGCAGAAAAAGACGTTGAAGTGACATTCCCAGAAGAATATCATGCTGAAGACCTTGCAGGTAAACCAGCTGTATTCAAAGTAAAAATTCATGAAATTAAAGCAAAAGAACTTCCAGCACTTGACGATGAGTTCGCTAAAGATGTTGATGAAGAAGTTGAAACGATTGCTGAATTAACTGAAAAAACGAAGAAACGTCTTGAAGAAGCAAAAGAAAACGAAGCAGAAGGCAAACTTCGTGAAGAGCTAGTAGCAAAAGCTTCTGAAAATGCGGAAGTTGACGTTCCTCAAGCGATGGTTGACACTGAGCTAGACCGCATGATGAAAGAATTCGAACAACGTCTTCAAATGCAAGGGATGAACCTTGAGCTTTACTTCCAGTTCTCTGGACAAGATGAAGATGCGCTAAAAGAGCAAATGAAAGAAGATGCTGCTAAACGCGTAAAATCTAATCTTACTCTTGAAGCAATTGCTGCTGCAGAAGACCTACAAGTTTCTGATGAAGAAGTGGAAGAAGAACTTTCAAAAATGGCTGAAGCATACAACATGCCAGTTGAAAATATCAAACAAGCGATCGGTTCTACTGAAGCAATGAAAGAAGATTTAAAAGTTCGTAAAGCAATTGATTTTCTTGTAGAAAACCGTTAATATGGTGCATAATAATAAAACAGGGCGCGAGTGACTCGTGCCTTGTTTTGTACAATTTTTGACTTATCATCGCTTCTTTTGGAAACGATAGTGTAAGTCGCATCTTTCTGTCATACATATCTCAATGTGCAGTGTTACAAACACATCATTACCGTCTTTTAGGAAAGTATGGTAAAATGCATACATACTGGACCCAGAAGGGTAGCTGACTGTTAGCTACAGGCAAGTGAAGAAGAATAAGGGGTGAAAGAATGTTTAAATTCAACGAGGAAAAAGGTCAATTAAAATGCTCGTTTTGCGGAAAAACGCAAGATCAAGTGCGTAAACTGGTCGCAGGACCTGGCGTATATATATGTGATGAATGTATCGAGCTTTGCACGGAAATAGTTGAAGAAGAGCTCGGTACTGAGGAAGAAGTTGAATTCAAGGATGTTCCGAAACCTCATGAAATCCGGGAAATTCTTGATGAATATGTCATCGGACAAGAGAATGCGAAGAAATCCTTAGCTGTAGCGGTTTATAACCATTACAAGCGGATTAATTCCAACAGTAAGATTGATGATGTTGAGCTTTCGAAAAGTAACATTTCTATGATTGGACCTACAGGAAGCGGTAAAACATTACTTGCTCAAACACTTGCACGTATTTTAAATGTTCCATTTGCGATTGCAGATGCGACGTCTTTAACAGAAGCAGGTTACGTTGGGGAAGACGTAGAGAATATTTTACTAAAGCTGATCCAAGCAGCAGATTATGATGTAGAAAAAGCTGAAAAAGGCATTATCTACATCGATGAGATCGATAAAGTAGCAAGAAAATCAGAAAACCCTTCTATCACTCGTGATGTATCTGGGGAAGGTGTACAGCAAGCCCTTTTGAAAATTCTTGAAGGAACAGTCGCTAGTGTACCGCCTCAAGGTGGACGTAAGCATCCTCATCAAGAATTCATTCAAATTGATACAACAAATATCCTCTTCATTTGTGGTGGAGCCTTTGACGGCATTGAGCAAATTATCAAACGCCGCCTAGGTCAAAAAGTGATTGGATTCGGTGCGGAAAATAAAATTGAAGATCTTGAAAAAGAAGTCCTTCTATCAAAAGTTCTGCCAGAAGACTTACTTCGCTTCGGTTTAATCCCAGAATTCATCGGTCGTCTTCCGGTTATTGCAAGCCTAGAGCCGTTAGATGAAAAAGCACTTGTAGAAATCTTGACGAAGCCTAAAAATGCGCTCGTTAAGCAATATACAAAAATGCTTGAGCTTGATGATGTTGAGCTTGAGTTTGAAGAAGATGCTCTTAGCGAAATTGCGAAAAAAGCAATTGAGCGTAAAACAGGAGCTCGTGGTCTTCGCTCCATCATTGAAGGCATCATGCTTGATGTGATGTTTGATCTTCCATCTCGTGATGATATTGAGAAATGTGTCATTACTGGTGAAACGGTTGCTGATGGTGAGCCGCCACGTCTTGTCTTAAAAGACGGTACAGTCGTGAATAAAGATACAAAAACATCAGCATAAGCCCATTTGAATGACTCCTGAATCTTTTGATTCAGGAGTTTTTTATTTATCGTGGAAGTTGTGTTTATTCCGTCCAGCTCTAGGAAATACTAGCAGACAGAAACCAATACATAACGATAGATGAAGGAGGGAGCACCGATTGAGCTGGACAGGAATCGTATTATTCATACAACTGTTCTTTGGTATCGTCATCGGGTTGTACTTTTGGAACTTACTGAAAAATCAGCGCACACAAAAGGTGACGATCGATAAAGAATCAAAGAAAGAAATGGAAGCACTCAGAAAGATGCGATCCATTAAACTGAGTGAACCTTTATCAGAGAGAGTCCGGCCAAAGGGGTTTCAAGATATTGTAGGGCAGGAAGACGGTATACGTGCACTTAAAGCTGCCCTGTGTGGACCGAACCCGCAACATGTCATCGTCTACGGGCCGCCTGGTGTTGGAAAAACAGCTGCTGCCCGTCTAGTGATGGAAGAGGCGAAGCGTCACGCTGATTCACCATTTAAAAAAGATGCAGTATTTGTTGAGCTTGATGCCACAACGGCAAGATTTGATGAACGAGGCATCGCAGACCCCTTGATTGGTTCCGTACATGATCCCATTTATCAAGGAGCAGGGGCAATGGGACAGGCAGGCATTCCGCAGCCGAAACAAGGAGCCGTCACACATGCTCATGGTGGCGTTCTCTTTATCGATGAAATTGGAGAACTGCATCCGATTCAAATGAACAAAATGCTCAAAGTGCTAGAAGATCGAAAAGTGTTTTTAGATAGTGCTTATTACAGTGAAGAAAATACGCAGATCCCGAATCACATCCATGATATTTTTCAAAATGGGTTGCCCGCTGATTTTCGACTGATTGGCGCCACGACAAGAACACCGGACGAAATTCCGCCGGCTATTCGATCAAGATGTTTGGAGATTTTCTTCAAGGATTTGGATCAGCATGAGCTGAAAATTGTGGCAGCTAAAGCAGTCGAGAAAATACAGAAGGAATTAAGTGACGAAGGACTGAACCTGTTAACATCCTATGTGAAAAATGGACGTGAAGCGGTCAACATGGTACAGATTGCCGCAGGTATGGCTGTCACTGAAAACCGAAAGGATATTACGATTGCCGATGTAGAATGGGTCATTCATTCAAGCCAGCTGACACCAAGATATGAACAAAAAGTACCGGAAAAGCCAAAGGTAGGAGTAGTAAATGGTCTTGCCGTGTATGGACCGAATAGCGGGGCTCTGCTTGAAATTGAAGTGAACATTTGTAAAGCGCTTGAAAAAGGCAGTATCAATATTACTGGTATTGCGGAAGAAGAAAGCATCGGCAATCAGTCGAAATCGATCAGACGGAAAAGTATGGCGAAGGGCTCAGTTGAAAATGTCTTAACCGTGCTTCGAAACTTAGGCATACGAACAAATGAATATGATATCCACATTAATTTTCCGGCTGGTGCCCCGATTGATGGGCCATCTGCTGGAATTGCGATGGCCACAGCCATTTTCTCAGCCATTCATCAAATTCCGATTGATCATTTAACGGCGATGACCGGTGAGATTGGATTACAAGGTCAGGTGAAGCCGATCGGCGGTGTCATACCAAAAATCAAGGCAGCCAAACAAGCGGGTGTCAAAACAGTGATCATCCCTTATGACAATCAGCAGTCGATCTTAAAAGAGATTGAAGGGGTTACGATTGTGCCTGTGAAGCACTTCCAAGAAGTGCTGGATCAGTGTTTGGTCAATCCGCCAGATGAGAAGAAAGATGGACTAGAAGAAGAAATGAAAAGGAAATCTGTTTAATCCCCATCTCATATGGGGATTTTTTAGTGAAATAGATCTTTTTTTCTTTTTCAAGATAAAAAGAAAGGGTATACTACGGTAAGATCATCATTTCTCAAGTCTTTTACATTGTACAAGA
Organism: Bacillus sp. JUb11; assembly: GCF_024807925.1. Lineage (NCBI taxonomy): Bacteria > Bacillati > Bacillota > Bacilli > Caryophanales > Bacillaceae > Bacillus > Bacillus sp. JUb11. The sequence goes on from NZ_JANUEZ010000001.1 coordinate 199,365, forward strand.
CTGAAACAGGTATATTATAATGATTCATACTAGTGACGGAGGTGTCTATCAACATGGCAGATGAAATCAAAAAGAATGTTCCGCTCCTTCCGCTGCGAGGCTTGCTTGTTTATCCAACAATGGTCTTGCATTTGGACGTTGGGCGCGAAAAGTCTGTTCAAGCATTAGAACAGGCGATGATGAACGATCACATGATTTTTCTAGCAACACAGCGGGAAATTTCAATAGATGAACCAGGTGAAGAGGAAATTTTCAAAGTCGGCACCTACACAAAAATTAAACAAATGCTGAAGCTGCCAAATGGAACGATCCGTGTGCTCGTCGAAGGCTTAAATCGAGCGCAGATCGAATCCTACATGGAGCTAGAAGACTATACGTCAGTCGATATTAAAGAGTTGACAGAAGAAGAATTAAAGGACGCAGAAGCAGAAGCACTCATGCGCACTTTGTTAGATCACTTTGATCAGTACATAAAAATTTCAAAAAAAATCTCAGCTGAAACATATGCAACGGTGACGGATATTGAAGAACCTGGAAGAATGGCGGATATCGTCGCTTCCCACCTTCCTTTGAAATTAAAAGACAAGCAAGAAGTGCTGGAAACAGTCGATGTCAAAAAACGATTGAATCGGGTCATCAGTCTCATTCACAATGAAAAAGAAGTGCTAGAGATTGAAAAGAAAATTGGCCAGCGTGTCAAACGTTCAATGGAGCGAACGCAAAAAGAATATTATTTGCGCGAACAAATGAAAGCTATTCAAAAAGAGCTTGGAGACAAAGAGGGGAAAACAGGCGAAGTCAGTACGCTTATGGCTAAAATTGAAGAGTCCGGTATGCCAGATTCTGTTCGTGAAACGGCTTTAAAAGAACTGAACCGTTATGAAAAAATCCCTTCAAGCTCTGCTGAGAGTTCTGTCATTCGCAATTATATTGATTGGCTGATCAATCTGCCGTGGGGCACTTATACAGAAGATCGTCTAGATTTAAAGCTTGCAAGCGAAATTTTAGATGACGAGCACCACGGGCTTGAAAAAGTAAAAGAGCGGGTACTCGAATATCTTGCTGTTCAGAAACTGACAAATTCATTAAAGGGACCGATTCTTTGCTTGGCAGGACCTCCTGGGGTAGGGAAGACGTCACTTGCTAAATCCATTGCCAAATCACTCGATCGAAAGTTTATCCGTATCTCTCTTGGTGGTGTACGTGATGAATCTGAGATCCGTGGTCATCGAAGAACTTATGTAGGTGCGATGCCTGGCCGTATCATTCGCGGGATGAGCAAGGCGGGCACAATGAATCCGGTCTTTCTTTTAGATGAAATTGATAAAATGTCTTCTGACTTTAGGGGAGATCCGTCTTCTGCGATGCTTGAAGTGTTAGATCCAGAGCAAAATCATAACTTTAGCGATCATTATATTGAAGAGACATTTGATTTGTCTCAAGTCTTATTTATCGCAACTGCCAACAATTTAGCAACCATTCCAGGTCCACTTCGTGATAGAATGGAGATTATCACGATTGCAGGGTATACGGAAGTTGAAAAAGCAGAAATTGTGAAAGATCACCTTCTGCCGAAGCAGCTAAAGGAGCACGGATTAAAGAAAGGGAACTTGCAGCTTCGTGAAGCAGCGATTTACGATATGATTCGCTATTACACGAGAGAAGCAGGAGTCCGCGGATTAGAGCGTCAGCTTGCGGCGATTTGCCGAAAAGCGGCAAGAGCAATTGTGGCTGAAGACCGCAAACGCATCACAGTGACGGAAAAGAACTTATCTGAATTCCTCGGAAAAAGACTTTACCGTTATGGTCAGGCGGAAACGACAGATCAGGTCGGCGTTGTCACAGGCCTTGCATATACCACAGTTGGCGGAGACACCTTGTCCATCGAGGTCTCACTCTCGCCGGGTAAAGGCAAGCTTTTGCTAACAGGTAAGCTCGGTGATGTCATGAGAGAATCTGCGCAGGCGGCATTCAGTTATATTCGTTCAAAAGCAGATGAACTGAACATTGATCCTCAATTTAATGAAAAGCACGATATTCATATCCATGTTCCAGAGGGTGCGGTTCCAAAGGACGGGCCATCAGCTGGTATTACCATTGCGACGGCTCTTGTATCAGCACTCACAGGACGTCCTGTTTCAAAAGAGGTTGGCATGACAGGAGAAATTACGTTAAGAGGAAGAGTGCTTCCGATTGGCGGATTAAAAGAAAAAGCATTAGGCGCACATCGTGCAGGACTGAAAACGATTATTCTTCCAAAGGACAATGAGAAGGATATTGATGATATTCCTGAAAGTGTGAGAGAAGGATTAACTTTTATTCCGGTTTCACATTTAGATGAGGTGCTTGAGAAAGCGTTAGTAGGAGAGGGAAGATGAAAGTAACAAAATCAGATATCGTCATTAGTGCGGTGAAACCAGAGCAGTACCCGAGCGGGGGACTGCCTGAGATCGCACTTGCTGGACGATCAAATGTTGGAAAGTCCTCGTTCATTAACTCATTGATTAATCGGAAAAATTTAGCGCGTACGTCTTCTAAACCAGGAAAGACCCAGACGCTTAATTTTTACATTATTAATGATATGCTCCATTTTGTGGACGTCCCAGGTTATGGCTTTGCAAAAGTATCAAAAACAGAGCGCGAAGCATGGGGGAGAATGATTGAAACGTATATTACAATGCGTGAAGAGTTAAAAGCAGTCGTCCAAATTGTGGATCTGCGTCATAAGCCATCCGCAGATGATGTGAACATGTATGAATTCCTTAAATATTATGGAGTTCCTGTGATCATTATTGCGACAAAGGCCGATAAAATTCCAAAAGGCAAATGGGAAAAGCATGCGAAAGTCGTCAAACAGACACTCGACATTGACCCATCAGATGAATTAATCCTTTTCTCTTCTGAAACAAAAAAGGGAAAAGATGAAGCCTGGAATGCGATCCTTGCGAAGATTAACAGTTAAAAGAAAGGCATCTGCACATAGCAGATGCCTCAGCGTGAAGACAAACCCTCGCATTCGTTGTCAGTCCTGCGCGCTGGTGCTCACGAATGTCAAATTCGCTCCGCGCCAGTACTCGTCCTTCCTAGACTGCAAAGGTTTTCTATCACGCTGAAAAGAAGACAAATGGCTAAAATCAAGTTCATTTTAGCCATTTGTCAACATTCTAAGGCATCTGCACAAAGCAGATGCCTTTTTATTGTATAAGTTATTTCCTTTTTAAAAATAATAAGAGGAGACTGACGGCAATCAATACATATGGCCAGTACAATTCAAAACCGGAAGTAGGGATCGAAAGTGTGCTAAGTTGCTTCGTAATTTGTTGAAAGAAATAAAGGAATAGACCGAGTGCAATGAGAACAACACTTTCTATTCGATATTCCTTTTTCTGTGATGATTTCATCAAAAGTGCGAGGCCGACGATGAACACAATCATCGTAAATGTATCTGGCCAGTGTTCTAATTTCGGCTGAAGGATAAAGTGTAGCGCAAGGCCTGTCATGAGCATACCGATAAACACATGAGAGGTTTCCTGCTCCTTCTTTCCTTGATATAAGAAAGCAAGGCCAAAAAGCAGTACAAGTGTATACCATTTCTCCTGATCTTTCCAAATGTCAAATTGATCTCCTGAGAGAATGGCATATAGTGCTACAGCCAGCAAAGTGAGCGGCAGCAAAATAGATTTCTTCTTCAAAGATGTCACCTTCTTATAAGCAGATCATTTGTCCGCACGCGCCAAATCTGGTAAATTGCTTGAAGTGATGATATGGCATTCGATGTCGAACATTTTTCTACTATATCACAACATTTTTGAAATCTGTTCACAATTTTTATCCAGTTAAAAATGAATATATGTTATAATCATTATAAATAATAAATTCTATATTGTAATTATTATAAATTAGACAGGGCGTTGGGGGTGCAAGCTGAAGTTATGCATATTCTTGTTGTGGGTTTAGATTATAAAACAGCCCCTGTTGAGATACGGGAACAGCTGAGCTTTGAACCGAGCGAGCTCGGAACAGCGATGTCCAAGCTTAAAGAAGAAAAAAGCATTCTAGAGAATATCGTCATCTCAACATGTAATCGAACAGAGATCTACGCAGTTGTAGATCAGCTTCATACTGGTCGGTTTTATATAAAAAGATTTTTAGCAGATTGGTTCGGTTTAGAAAAAGAAGATGTCTCTCCATATTTGAAGTTTTATGAAAATGATGGAGCGGTTGAGCATTTATTCCGGGTTGCCTGTGGACTTGATTCTATGGTCATTGGTGAAACACAAATACTCGGTCAAGTGCGCTCAAGCTTTAAAGTCGCTCAAGAGGAGAAGACCATTGGTACCGTTTTCAATTATTTGTTTAAGCAGGCGGTAACAGTTGCGAAGCGCTCTCATGCGGAAACAGATATTGCGTCTAATGCTGTATCTGTCAGTTATGCGGCAGTGGAACTTGCCAAAAAAATCTTTGGACGTCTTTCTGATAAACATGTCCTTATTCTTGGTGCGGGTAAAATGGGCGAGCTGGCGGCTCAAAACCTTCAAGGTCAAGGGATTGGCCAGGTAACAGTCATCAATCGAACGTTTGAAAAGGCCAAAGAACTGGCCGGCCGCTTTTCAGGAGAGCCTAAGAGCTTGAATCAATTAGAAAAAACTTTATCTGAAGCGGATATTTTAATTAGCTCTACTGGGGCTAAACAATTTGTGATCACAAAGGAAATGGTCGAAAAAGCGAACAAACAGAGAAAAGGCAGACCTCTATTCATGGTGGATATTGCAGTACCACGTGATTTAGATCCAGCTATTTCTGAAGTAGAAGGTGCTTTTTTGTATGACATTGATGACCTTGAGGGCATTGTGGCAGCTAACCTGAAAGAGCGCCGTGCAGTAGCTGAAGAGGTGGAGCTTCTCATCGAAGCTGAAATTGTGGAATTTAAGCAATGGCTTAATACGCTCGGAGTGGTTCCTGTGATTTCTGCTTTAAGAGAAAAAGCACTCTCGATTCAAGCGGATACGATGCAAAGCATCGAACGAAAGCTTCCAAACCTCACAAATCGTGAAATGAAGCTGTTAAATAAACATACGAAAAGCATCATCAATCAAATGCTGAAAGATCCTATCTTAAAGGCCAAAGAAATTGCCGGGGAGCCGAATGCAGAGGAAAAACTTTTACTCTTTAAAGAAATCTTTGATTTACAGGTTGAAGATGAAGAGCAAAAGGCAGAGCCGATGCAGGTGGAGCAAGGGGCGTTTCAGCTGTTTAAAACAAATATGGCACAAGGCCTTGCTACAGTTGCCAGTGAGTGATTAGGCGATGATGGAATCCATTGTAGCGAGACTAGGTGAAGCGACGACCTTGATCTATGCACTCAGTGTCTTGTTCTATTTCATAGATTTTCTTCAACACAACCGGAAGGCTGGAAAAATGGCTTTCTGGTTGCTTTCTATTGTCTGGCTGCTGCAAACAGTCTACATGTTTTATATTATGATGGAAACAGACCGATTCCCTGTGTTGAATGTAGCAGAGGGGTTATATTTTTATACGTGGGTGCTTGTGACATTGTCACTTGTTTTGACAAAAGTATTACGCGTTGAATTTATTGTCTTTTTTACAAATGTGATTGGTTTTTCCATGATGGCGATTCACACCTTTACACCATCTGATCTTCATTCTGCCGAACTGACGGGAAAGCTGACGAGTGAGCTGCTCGTCATTCATATTACGATGGCCATTTTATCATACGGCGCTTTTTCACTTTCATTTGCTTTTTCACTACTCTACCTATTTCAATATCGTTTGCTGAAAAAGAAAAAATGGGGAAAATGGCTTTTAAGAATTGAAGATTTATCAAAGCTTGATCATATGGCGTATGTCTTAAATATTATTGGCGTGCCGATGCTCTTGCTTAGTTTAATTCTTGGCATTATATGGGCATATATTTCGTATGATACGTTGTACTGGACAGATGCAAAGGTGCTCGGTTCGTTTATTATGCTGTTTTTATACGGCTTTTACTTATACATTAGACTGGTGAGAAATATGCAGGGCAAAATCGTGGCGCGATGGAATGTCGCTTCATTTCTTGTGCTGATGATCAATTATTTTCTGCTTGGTAGCTTATCAACCTTTCATTGGTTTCAATAATGATGAGTCTTAAGGGCATTGTCGGGAGGAAGACGTAATGCGTACAATTAAAGTAGGTTCTAGACGAAGCAAACTTGCGATTACACAAACAAAATGGGTCATTCAAAAGTTGTCTGAACTAAACCCTTCTTATTCTTTTGAAATTAAAGAGATTGTGACAAAGGGTGATCAAATTTTAGATGTGACCTTATCAAAGGTTGGCGGAAAAGGTCTGTTTGTTAAAGAGATTGAACAGGCAATGCTGAACCATGACATTGACATGGCGGTACACAGCATGAAAGATATGCCGGCCTCTCTTCCGGAAGGTTTAGTCATCGGCTGTATTCCTGAGCGTGAAGATGTGCGGGATGCATTGATTTCAAAGGATCATCTCCGTCTTCATGAATTGCCAAAGGGAGCGGTTGTGGGAACGAGCAGCTTACGGCGCAGTGCCCAGCTTCTTCAGGAGAGACCAGATCTTGAGATTAAATGGATCCGTGGAAACATTGATACGAGACTTGAAAAACTGAAAAATGAAGAATATGATGCGATTATTCTAGCGGCTGCCGGATTGTCTAGAATGGGCTGGAGTCAAGAAGTCGTGTCGGAATTTTTATCTCCTGATACTTGCCTTCCTGCTGTAGGGCAGGGCGCATTGTCGATAGAATGCCGGGGAGATGACGAAGAGCTATTGCAGCTGTTAGCTCAATTCACAAATGAGTATACAAAGAAAACGGTCCTTGCTGAAAGAGCTTTCCTTCAACAAATGGATGGAAGCTGTCAAGTGCCGATTGCTGGTTACGCAACGATGAATGAGCGTGATGAAATTGAATTGACAGGTCTTGTGGCATCTGCGGATGGGCATACGATTATTCGAGAAACCGTAACAGGTACTGACCCTGAGGCAATTGGAACAGCATGTGCGAAGCAGATGGCTGATAAGGGAGCAAAGGATTTGATCGACAAGGTGAAAAAGGATCTGTCTTCCCAATGACGATAGCCAAATCGCTTTACGGACAGACGGTGCTTGTCACTCGAAATGAACGTCAAGCGGGTGCGTTTCAGCAGAAAATTGAAGCGCTGAACGGCCATGCTGTTTTAACCTCTCTTATCAGGTTTGAGCCAACGCTGACAAAAGAAAAAGCGAAGGCATTTTTAGAAGACTTAGAAGCAAGCCATTGGCTTGTGTTTACGAGTGTAAATGGTGCGTCTTTTTTTCTCAGTTATATAGAGAAGCATCAATTACATCAAAGCTTATCCCACTTGAAAGTGGCGGCCGTAGGTGAAAAAACATCTGCCTATCTGATGCAGCACGGCTTAAAAGTGGATGTGGTTCCAGAACGTTTTATAGCAGAAGAACTGGCAGATGCTTTAATTGAACATGTACACCCAGAAGAATGTGTCTTTGTAGCAAAAGGTCACCTGTCACGAGATGTGGTGAAGAATACCCTCGTTCCGCTTGGCATTGACGTAAAAGAGTGGATTATATATGAAACAGTGAAGGATGAGGACGGAATTATCGCACTCAAGTCGGCAATGATGGAGCAATCATTTGATTTTATTACATTTACAAGCTCCTCCACTGTTCATTCTTTTATGCATGCCATGGAGGCTGATATCGATAGATTAGCTGCATCAGACACATGTTTTGTGAGCATCGGTCCTCTTACACAAGAGGCACTGCTTCAATACGGGATTTCTTCTGAAACCCCAGATACTTATACGATAGACGGGATGCTTGATTTGATGTGCCGTTTATCTGAAAGGAAGTTGAACCAATGATGAAATTTAACAGACACCGCAGATTGCGTACAAGCGCAGGAATGAGAGAATTGGTGAGAGAAACATTTTTAAGACCCTCTGATTTCATTTATCCCATCTTTTTTGTAGAGGGAGAGAATGTCCGGAAAGAAGTCCCTTCAATGCCGGGTGTCTATCACATTTCAGTTGATCTTGTGAAAGAAGAAGTCCAAGAGCTTGTTGACCTTGGGATTAAATCTATCATTGTTTTTGGGGTACCAGACCATAAAGACCATGTAGGCAGTGAAGCTTATCACGATCATGGGATTGTTCAAAGAGCAACGCTTGAAATCAAAAAGCATTTCCCTGAGCTTGTGGTCATTGCTGATACTTGCTTATGTCAATATACAGATCACGGACATTGCGGAATCGTTGAAGATGGAGAAATTTTAAATGATGAATCTCTTCAGCTCTTAGCGAAAACCGCTGTCAGTCAGGCTCGTGCAGGTGCAGATATCATTGCTCCATCAAACATGATGGATGGCTTTGTTATCGCAATTCGTGAGGCGCTTGATGAGGCCGGCTTTGTTCATGTGCCTGTGATGTCATATGCTGTGAAATATGCAAGTGCTTTTTACGGTCCGTTTCGTGATGCGGCGCATAGCACACCGCAGTTTGGAGATCGTAAAACGTATCAAATGGACCCTGCAAACCGCTTAGAAGCACTGAGAGAAGCGCAGTCTGATGTAGAAGAAGGCGCTGACTTCCTGATCGTGAAGCCGTCACTTTCATACTTAGATATCATGCGTGATGTGAAAAATGAATTTACACTTCCTGTTGTTGCGTACAATGTGAGCGGAGAGTATGCAATGGTGAAAGCAGCAGCTCAAAATGGCTGGATTTCTGAAAAAGAGCTTGTTCTTGAAATGCTGACTAGCATGAAACGTGCGGGCGCAGAATTAATCATTACGTATCATGCAAAAGATGCAGCGAAATGGCTCTCAGAATAAAGAACGGATAGACAGGAGGACATTGAAATGGGACGTAGCTATGAAAAGTCAAAGCAAGCATTTAAAGAAGCGCAGCAGTTAATGCCGGGTGGTGTGAACAGCCCTGTGCGCGCATTTAAATCAGTCAATACAGACCCGATTTTTATGGAACGAGGCAAAGGCGCAAAAATATACGATATTGACGGAAATGAATATATTGATTACGTCTTATCGTGGGGACCGCTTATTTTAGGGCATACGAATGACCGTGTGGTTGAAAGTATTCAGCGAGTAGCTGAACATGGTACAAGCTTCGGTGCTTCTACTTTAGTTGAAAATGAATTAGCTAAGCTTGTATCAGAACGAGTTCCTTCTATTGAGGTCATTCGTATGGTCAGCTCTGGAACAGAGGCGACGATGAGTGCGCTTCGTCTGGCACGTGGTTTTACAGGCAGAAACAAAATTGTGAAATTTGAAGGCTGTTATCATGGCCACGGTGATTCTTTGCTCATTAAAGCTGGTTCGGGTGTGGCAACGCTTGGACTTCCGGATAGCCCTGGTGTCCCTGAAGGTACAGCAAGCAATACGATCACCGTTCCATACAATGATTTAGAAAGCATCAAAGTCGCTTTTAAAGAATTTGGAGACGACATTGCAGGTGTCATTGTAGAACCAGTTGCAGGAAATATGGGGGTTGTCCCTCCGCAAGAAGGTTTCTTGCAAGGATTGAGAGACATCACTGAGCAATATGGCTCTTTACTCATTTTTGATGAGGTCATGACAGGCTTCCGTGTGGATTATCATTGTGCACAAGGCTATTTTGGCATTACGCCTGATCTGACATGTCTTGGTAAAGTCATCGGAGGCGGCTTGCCAGTTGGTGCTTATGGCGGTAGAGCGGACATTATGAGACAAATTGCGCCAAGCGGCCCGATTTATCAAGCAGGAACGTTATCCGGTAACCCGCTTGCGATGACAGCAGGTCTTGAAACATTAAAACAGCTGACACCTGAGTCTTATGAAGAGTTTAGACGCAAAGGAGATCGTTTGGAAGAAGGCATTTCAAAAGCGGCGAAAGCACATGGGATTCCATTAACATTTAACCGTGCCGGTTCCATGATCGGATTCTTCTTTACAAACGAACAAGTCGTCAATTACGATACAGCGAAAACAGCTGACCTCGCTTTATTCGCTGAATTCTACAAGGAAATGGCTGATCACGGCATCTTCCTTCCACCTTCACAATTCGAAGGGCTGTTCCTCTCAACTGCTCATACGGATGAAGACATCGAGTATACAATTGAGACAGTTGAAAAGGTATTTCAAAAATTAGCTCAGTAACCAAAAGCCGATATGGAGACATATCGGCTTAGATCGTTGACAAAGGGTTAAAATGAACTTTATTTTAGCCCTTTGTCTTCTTTTCAGCGTGAAAGAAAACCTTTGCAGTCTAGGAAGGACGAGTACTGGAGCGGAGCGAATTTGACATTCGTGAGCACCAGCGCGCAGGACTGACACCGAATGCGAGGGTTTGTCTACACGCTGAGCCGATATGGAGACATATCGGCTTTTTGCTTTGCATAAAACCAATCATATTTTCACTGCCTCCTTCATACACCTGTATTGACATCTAATTTTATTTTGAAGGATTAGATGAAAGGAGGACACCGACTTGTCTCAAAACAATCGATTACAGTTTTCGGTAGAAGAGTCCATTTATTTCAAAAACGGACAGGAAGTCAGTGAGCTACTGTCAATTTCTCTCGATCCTGACATTCTCGTTCAAGAAGTGAATGATTATGTATCAATTAGAGGTTCACTCGAGCTAACAGGAGAATACAACATAAATCAAGAGGAGCTAATGGGTGAATCCAGTTCCTATGCATCATACAGGCAGGCTGATGAGGTGAAGGTAAGAGAGGACGGAACGGCGGAGCTGCTGCATCAATTTCCGGTGGATATCACGATCCCCAAGAACAAAATTAGTCATTTAAATGATGTATTTGTGTTTATTGATGCATTTGATTACCAGCTGACAGAAAGCCGTTTGCTCACGATTCAGGCTGATTTGGCCATTGAAGGTCTTTTAGATGAAGGAACGCCTGAACCACTTGTAGAAGAGCCATATGAATTTGTCCATCGTGCTGAAGAGGAATATGGCGATGTCACTTATGAATATCAGGCGCAGCCTGAATATGAAGAGCAAGAAATGCTGCCACGTGAAGAGCATGAAGAAAATGCAGAACAGCAGGCCGCTTTGCAACATGAAGCGCGAACTGAACAAGAAGAGGATGAAATAGACATCGAGACGGTGATGGTGGAAGAAGCAGAAGAAGAGGAGGAATACGAGGAAGAAGAAGCCGTGGCGCTTGGGTATCGTTCCTTCCCAGAAGCTCAAGTACAAGAGCCGCCATTCTTTGACCCGCCTAAGCTGCTAGAAGAAGAGGAGCGGGATGATACGTTCTTTGAGGTGGAAGTGAGGAAAGACCCTGAAGCAGAGAGCAAGGAAGAAGAAGAGCCGCCAGTTTATCCAGCCTTTGAATCACCTACTTATCAGATGGAACAGACGCAGGAAGAGCGGGATGACAGCTATCAGTTCGAACGATTATATGAACGTGAAGCACCAAAGGTGTATGAATCAGCTCAAGAAGCTGAGGAGTTTGAACATGACCAGAGAGAAGCGTCTGGCAGTGAGAATTCTCTTTATTTAACGAAGCTGTTCGCTAAGCAGGAGGAGGAAGATTTTTCTCGCATGAAAATATGTATAGTTCAGCAAGAAGATACGGTCGATCGTATTTGTGAGCGATATCAGTTGAATGTGCAGCAGCTCCTTCGAACGAATTCATTGTCGGTGGATGCAGAGCTTGAAGAAGGGCAGATTCTTTATATTCCTGAATATCAAAAAAGCAACGCATAGTATGAGATGATGGACCGAGAAAATGTGGTGAGAGAACGTGGATGAAATCCAATCTGTCCTATACGAATACGGGCTTGAGGCTGAATATATCGAACCTGTCAGTCCAGCTGTCGTTAGAGTGTATACAAAGCAGGGCGTATTTGCACTAAAGCGGGTAAAGCCCCATCGACACATGCAGTTTACAGAGCAAATGCTTGAACTAGAATCAAAAGGCTATCGCTCGTTTGTGCCGATTTATCGCACGAAGAGCGGTTCCTTTTTCTCTAATCATCGGGAAAGCCAGTACACGTATTATCTCATGCCATGGCTGACCAATGAAAAGAGAGAAGAGCAGGACGATAAACATGAATATTTATTTCAAGAGATTGCAAGACTTCATAAACGAACAGAAGTCATGATGGACATTACTGAGCAGGAAATAGAGGCTCACTACACCCAAATGAAAAGCAAATGGGAAACAGAGAAAGACATGTATGAACGATTTATCGAGCGGGCAGAACAAACATGGTATATGTCGCCATTTGAGCTGGCTGCTGCTATGTATTTTTCAGAAGCGATGTCTGCAAGTGAATTTGCACTTGAACGTTTAGATGATTGGCATGAGGAAATGAAAGACCAAGAGACGACACGTATTGTGTTAAACCATGGGCAATTGTCGATCCATCACTTTTTGTACAATGATGTAGGTACAGGACATTTCACCAATTTTGAGCGGTCCAAAAAGGCTGCCCCCATTTATGACCTTTTGACCTTTTACTATCGCACATTCAAAACCTACCCTACTCCTTGTCCTGAATGCACATCTTTGTTTTATACGTATCAAAAGGGAAATAAACTTCGTGAGGAAGAGATTCATTTGTTCTTGAGCTACCTCGCTTATCCGCAGGGTTTGTTTGATACGGTGAAAGCCTATGAAGCAGGCGGACAGGATGAGATGGAAAGTTGTCAGGAGCTGTTAAGGGCGTATTGGCAAATGAAAAATTCTGAGCCGACCGTCATGAAAATACACGAAATTGAGCAGGCTAGACGCCTTGAAGAAGAACAAAACGCCTCGTCATCAGAAGAGTGACGAGGTTGTTTGCTGTTGCGTTATGAAATGTCTAACGAGGGACCTATACATAAGAGTGAGCCTGCAACTTTCAGCTCTCTTAAAACCAATCAAGGTGAAAGGCACAGGCGAGAAATATAAGAATTCCTAAGATGAGGACGTCAAATGTTGTGGGAAAAATGATCGTGCGAAAGCCTTGAAATATGGCAATCGGGAGAACGACTTGGGAGGCAACTGCCCGAATTTGTCTAAGCCATGGGGGGAGTGTGTAAGGATTGATCTTTTTCAAAATAAAACGCCCTCCTTCTTTATTTTGTTATTATCATATGGGCAAAGAGGCAAAGGGTGCCTGCCCAATTTGTATAAAGAAGAAGAAAAGCGGAAAAGATGATTGACGAAAACAAAAGGCATTTAGTAATATTAATAAAAGATGAGTATAAGCTGATGAACGTGATATATCGTAAGCGTGGATCAGGAAGAGTACGAGCAAGCCCCTAAAGAGAGGGAAACCAATAGCTGAAAGGTTTTCTAGGATGCACTTGTTTGGAAGGTCGCCTGTGAGCTTAATTTCTTGAAACATGTAGTAGAGAAATTCGGGAGATCCCCGTTATCCTTTAGAGAGTACGGGACACGTCTAAGTGTTTCGTGAAAAAAGGTGGTACCGCGAAAAAGCTTTTTCGTCCTTTTATAAGGATGAAAAGGCTTTTTTTATGTTTCATCAGCCGAAAAAATGTGGAGGTAACACAAATGGGAACAAATAATCAAGAAATGCCAACAAAGTACGATCCAAATGCGATTGAAAAAGACCGCTATACGTACTGGCTTGAAGGGAAATTCTTCGAAGCACAAAATGACAAAACGAAAGATCCATATACAGTCGTCATTCCTCCACCAAACGTGACAGGAAAATTACACTTAGGGCATGCTTGGGATTCAACTCTTCAAGACATCGTGACTCGTATGAAACGGATGCAGGGCTATGATGTTTTATGGCTACCAGGAATGGACCATGCGGGTATTGCAACACAAGCAAAGGTAGAGGCGAAGCTTCGCGAAGAAGGTGTGAGCCGCTATGATCTCGGACGTGAAAAATTTGTAGAAGAAACGTGGAAGTGGAAAGAAGAGTATGCCGATTTTATTCGTAGCCAGTGGGCGAAAATGGGTCTAGGTCTAGACTATTCGCGTGAGCGTTTCACATTAGATGAAGGCTTGAATAAAGCAGTCCGCCAAGTGTTTGTTCAATTGTATGAAAAAGGATTGATCTATCGCGGAGAATACATCATTAACTGGGACCCAGCAACAAAAACGGCCCTTTCTGATATTGAAGTCATCTACAAGGATGTGCAAGGTGCGTTTTATCACTTGAGATATCCGCTTGCAGATGGATCAGGTTCGATTGAAATTGCGACAACAAGACCTGAAACGATGCTGGGAGATACGGCAGTCGCTGTACATCCTGAAGATGAACGCTATCAGCATTTGATTGGGAAAACAGTTGTTTTACCAATTACAGGCCGAGAGATTCCAATCGTTGGGGATGACTATGTCGATATGGAATTTGGATCAGGAGCTGTAAAAATAACGCCGGCTCATGACCCGAATGACTTCGAGCTTGGAAACCGTCATAACCTAGAGCGCATTCTTGTGATGAATGAAGATGGCACAATGAATGGAAACGCACTTCAATACAAAGGAATGGACCGCTTCGAATGTCGTAAACAGCTTGTGAAAGATCTTCAAGAAGAAGGCATTTTGTTCAAAATTGAGGACCACATGCATTCAGTTGGTCACAGTGAGCGCAGTGGAGCTGTAGTGGAGCCATATTTATCAACACAATGGTTTGTGAAAATGCAGCCGCTCGCAGATGAAGCCATCAATCTGCAAAAAGGTGATGAGCAAGTTCAATTTGTTCCAGACCGATTTGAAAAGACGTATTTACACTGGATGGAAAATATCCGTGACTGGTGTATTTCTCGTCAACTATGGTGGGGACACCGCATCCCGGCTTGGTATCATAAAGAAACGAAGGAAGTATACGTGGGACTTGATGCGCCAGAAGATATTGAAAACTGGGAGCAAGATAACGATGTACTTGATACATGGTTTAGTTCAGCGCTTTGGCCTTTCTCTACAATGGGCTGGCCAGATGCAGACAGTGAAGACTTCAAGCGCTACTACCCAACCAATCTGCTTGTAACAGGCTATGACATCATCTTCTTCTGGGTATCTCGTATGATCTTCCAAGGTCTTGAATTCACAGGAGAAAAACCATTTAAAGATGTACTCATTCATGGTCTTATCCGCGATGAACAAGGGCGTAAAATGAGTAAGTCACTTGGCAACGGAATTGATCCAATGGAGGTTATCGACAAGTACGGAGCGGATTCACTGAGATATTTCTTAGCGACAGGAAGCTCTCCAGGTCAAGATTTACGTTTTAGCTTTGAAAAGGTTGAATCCACTTGGAACTTTGCGAACAAAATTTGGAACGCATCCCGTTTTGCTCTCATGAATATGGATGGTTTAACGTATGATGAGCTTGATTTGACAGGAGAAAAATCAGTTGCTGATCAATGGATTTTGACACGCTTAAATGAAACAATTGAAAGTGTCACACAGCTTGCTGACAAGTATGAATTCGGTGAAGTAGGCAGACATTTATACAACTTCATTTGGGATGATTTCTGTGATTGGTACATTGAAATGGCGAAACTTCCGCTTTATGGAGAAGATGAAGCAGCGAAGAAAACGACTCGTTCGATCCTTGCGTATGTATTAGATCAAACGATGAGACTTCTTCATCCGTTTATGCCGTTCTTAACAGAAGAAATCTGGCAGCATCTACCTCATGAAGGTGAGTCCATTACTGTAGCGGCATGGCCTGAAGTGAAGCCGGAGCTTTCCAACGAACAAGCTTCTGCTGATATGAAACTGCTTGTTGAACTGATTCGTTCTGTTCGTAACATTCGCAGTGAAGTGAACACGCCAATGAGCAAACAAGTTGAGCTTTACATTAAAGCATCTACGTCTGATGTTCAGGAACGTTTAGAGAAAAATCGTTCATATATTGAGCGCTTCACGAACCCAAGTGTTCTTGAAATTGGCACAGATGTCCCAGCTAGTGATAAAGCGATGACGGCTGTTATTTCTGGAGCAGAACTCATTCTGCCGCTTGAAGGCTTAATCAACTTAGATGAAGAAATTGCTCGTCTGCAAAAAGAGCTTGATAAACTGACAAAAGAAGTGGAACGAGTTCAGAAAAAGCTTGGCAATGAAGGCTTTATGAAAAAAGCGCCTGAAAGTGTCGTAGAAGAAGAGCGTGCGAAAGAACGTGATTATGTCGCAAAACGCGAAGCTGTTCAAAAGCGTATTGAAGAGCTGAAAGCATAAGAGTGAAAAGACGGCTCCTAATGAATTGGAGTCGTCTTTTTTGAAAATTTCGTATGAAATGAGAGATGACATTGTTTACAACCTATCATGAAGCCATTGAATGGATTCATAGCAGACTCGCTTTCGGTGTCAAACCGGGACTTGAACGAATGAAATGGCTGATGGACAGACTAGACCATCCTGAACAAAAAATAAAAGCGGTGCATGTAGCTGGAACAAATGGAAAAGGATCAACGATTGCATTTACTCGATCCATTTTACAGTCAGCGGGCTATTCAGTTGGAACCTTCACCTCGCCATTTATTTTAACGTTCAATGAACGAATTAGTGTTAATGGGGAGCCGATTTTGGACGAAGTGTGGCTGAGTTTGGTGAACGAAATCAAGCCTTTAGTTGAAGAATTAGATGATACAGAGCTTGGTGCAGCAACAGAGTTTGAGATCATTACAGCATGTGCGTTTGCTTATTTTGCCCATGTGCACCAAGTAGACTTTGTCCTCTTGGAAACAGGACTTGGCGGAAGACTTGATTCTACAAATGTGGCAGCGCCCATCTTAACAGCAATTACGTCGATTGGACACGATCATATGGCCATTTTAGGCGACACACTTGATCAGATTGCAGCAGAAAAAGCTGGCATTATTAAAGCTGGGGTTCCGATGATCACGGCCGTTCATCAAGCGGAAGCTCTTACTGTGATTCAACACAAAGCCGAAGAAAAGAATGCGCCGTTTATCTCGTTACATGATACTTGTACCTTTAAGGACCAGCAGCCGACGGAAACAGGTGAACGCTTCACATTCACTACCCCAAAAAGGGAGTACTGGCAGCTAGAGACAGGGTTAATCGGAACGCATCAAATGCAGAACGCCTCCCTTGCCATTCTACTGATCGAATGGCTGGAGCAAGAAGGATATATCCATGTGCTAAATGAGCAAGTGTATGAAGGAATTCGGCAGGCGGTGTGGGCTGGAAGATTTGAAAAGATCCAAGATCAGCCTCTTGTTTATTTAGATGGTGCTCATAACGAAGAAGGAATGGACCGTTTAATCGAAACTGTACAAGCTCATTTTTCTAGTAAACAGGTTCATGTATGTTTTAGTGCGTTAAAAGATAAACCTTACAAACAAATGATCGAAAAGCTTGAAAGGATTAGTTCATCGATTCATTTTGTTTCCTTTGACTTTTCAAGAGCTGAGTCAGCGGAAAAGCTTTATGATTGCAGTCATTTAGAAGCAAAATCGTTTGATGAAGACCCTCGTGCAGTGCTTGACTTCATTCAGAAGAAAAGAGATGACCCTTCAGCAATGATTCTGGTGACAGGTTCCCTTTATTTTATCTCAGATGTACGAAGTCGTATTTTACAGTAAGGAAAAGACGCAAATTGCTTCTATGCAATGTGCGTCTTTTTTCTTTTGATATGTAGGAGAGGGGGAAAATCACTTTTTCGCAAGGTGATCAAAGGTGAATCGCTATGGTACAATCCGGTCTATTCTATTTCCGGAAGGAGTCACCTAATTTGATTGATTTTTTTATGTTTTTCACAGGCATGGTCATGGGGTCATTTTTTCATCTAGTTGGTGAGAGGCTTCCAATGAAGCGGTCTATTCTTTTTCCTCGTTCACACTGCGGAGCTTGTAAAGAGCCGCTTTCTTTTCACGACATGCTCCCGCTTTTTTCTTATATTGTATTGAAAGGGTCATGTAAGCATTGTGGAACCCGGCTCTCTTTGCTTTATCCAATGGTTGAGCTGTTGACAGGCGGCCTTTTTTTCCTCGTTTATAAACATGCTGGTTTCTCTTTTGAGGGCCTTTTTCTTGTGAGTCTATGTAGTTTATTCGTGATTGCTGTCGTGAGCGATCTTTTTTATATGAGAGTACCCATCGAGCTCTTTCTCTTCTTTTTTCCTCTTTTCGTCATATACCGCACGCTAGAACCGCTTTTTATTTGGTGGGAAGGAGCGGCATCTCTTCTTATTTGTCTTCTTTTGTTTTATAGTTTAGAACATTTCAAGCCAAATAGTATGGGGGGAGCGGATGTCAAACTATTTGGTGTGCTTGCATTTTGCTTCGGATTTAAGCCGTTTCTGATCATTCTTTTTCTTTCGTCTGTCACGGGAATGGTTTACGCAAATGTGTTTTCTTACAAGGCAAATGAACCCTTTCCTTTTGTTCCTGCCATCGCTTGTTCTTTCTGGTTTTATCTTTTTTGTGGTGATCTGTTAAACCCAATTGGTGATTTTTTTGGATGAGAAAATTGGCGAACACTTTTTGAACCTGCCGACAAAAGTCTTGTTCTTTTTTTTATTGGCTATGTTAAAGTGTGAAACAGAAAGAAGGACGGGTTACATTCGCGCTATTTCATTGGACAGAAAGGTCTTTCTTACAAACAATGTCAGAAAGCGGGGAATGACAGTGAAAAAAAGGCAGGCAAAAAAACAAGGGTTAAAGGTCAATATTAATGGCAAGGAAGAAATGCTCCATGAAGAAGAGCATCAGCCTCAAAAACAGCAAGAGGATCAAGTGACGTTTTCGAACTGGGAGGAAAAGAGGCAGTCGGAACAGGAGACAGCCGCTTCCGAGGAAGAACCGTCTAAACCGAAAGAAGAAGATTTTCAATGGGACGATGCAGCGGATCACATTTATCATTCGGATCCAAAGGTCGTCACACCTTATCAAAAGAAAAAAGGTTCTTTTGACCAGAAGTTCAGTAAAAACCGCGGTCCCTTCAAACGAGTGGTGACAACGATTGTGTTTGCAGTCGTTCTAGGGACAGGCCTCGGTGTATTTGCACTAAGTTTAAGTAAAGATGGATCTGCCAATCCATCAGGAGGCGATCATATCAGCGTCTCAGCATCTGGAAGCGGGCCGTCGGCGAAAGCTGGGGGAGATGCACCACCGGCTGATCTTGCAGATACGTCAAAGGACAATGAAGGTGAAAAAAGTGCATCAGGTCATTTTTCAACCTTTGTGGTGCAGGCTGGAAAGTTTTCTTCTGAAAAAGGAGCAGATGACTTAGTTGACAGTTTAAAAGAGGCAGGATATGCAGGTAAAAAGGTATCAATGGATGATGGCTATTATGTTATTGCCGGACTTGCCACAGAACAAGGCATGACAAGTGCCGTTGGGAAAAAATTGATCGATCAGCATTTTGAAGCATGGGGAGGAAAAGAGCTCTCATTTCAAGTGCCGGATGAGCTGACAGGTTTAATAGAGAAGGCATCTGTCTTATCCTCTAAGGTGATTGCAGGAGAAGATGTGGATCAAAAAGAAGTCACTCAGTTGATTTCTGAGCTTGAAAATGCCAAAACAACCGATGCACCAGCCAAAAGCAGTTTGCTGAAAGCTGTACAGCTTTTAAATGACCCATCTGCTGAAAATGGCTGGAAATCTCAGCAAGCGCTATTAGATCAACTAAATACGTAAAATCATGTTTTTAACAGCCAAACTAGTCTAAAAATGACTAGTTTTTTTCTTTTGCTTCCAACATAATGATGTAGGAACATGAAAATGGCATTTTCGTTAATTGTCGGTAAGATGTTCATTTGATAGGATGAATGGGTATCTTACTTCTTAGGCTAAACCCTGAAAGGATGAACAAACATGAACCAGTTAATACTCGCATCTCAATCACCTAGAAGAAAAGAATTGCTTGATTTAGCAGGGTTTTCTTATGACATTCAAGGAAGTGATTTAAAAGAAGAAATAAATCGAAACCTTTCTCCTGCTGAGAACGTCCAATGGTTGGCAGAACAAAAAGCAAATGATATTCAAAAAATACATCCCAAAGCTGTGATCATTGGTGCAGATACAATTGTTGCAATTGATGGCAAATGTCTTGGAAAGCCAAAAGACAAGGAAGATGCAGCCTCAATGCTTCAATTATTGTCAGGTAAGACACATCAAGTCTTGACTGGTGTCACGATTCAATCAGAGAATAGAAAAGAAACATTTTATGAACAGACAGACGTGACATTTTGGCCGCTTTCACAAGGTGAAATAGACTGCTATATTGAAACCGGTGAGCCTCTTGATAAAGCTGGAAGCTACGGCATTCAAGGAAAAGGTGCCCTGTTTGTACAAAAAATAGACGGTGATTATTTTTCCGTTGTAGGACTCCCTATTGCTAAAACAGTCAGAGTGCTTGAAACATTTGGTATCACCCCTTTTTGATGACGGGAAGGAATCAAAAAAGGAGTGTAGATCTTGAATCATTTCCCTATGCTGCTGAAGCATTTTCCTCATGATGAAAAGCCGCGCGAACGATTTGTCAAATATGGCCCAAGCAGCTTATCAAACCATGAACTTGTCGCGATTCTTTTGAGAACAGGCACAAAAAAGGAATCAGTTCTTCAAGTGTCCGCAAGACTTTTGCAAACATTTGGTGGTCTTCGTTCTGTGAAGGAAGCTTCAATTGAAGAACTGTCAAAGATTCGAGGAGTTGGAAAAGCGAAGGCGATCTCTCTTTTAGCTGCTTTAGAACTCGGCACTAGATTACACCATCAAACGACGGACAATCGTTATGTGATCCGCACGCCGGAAGATGGTGCGAATTTTGTGATGGAAGATATGAGATTTTTGACTCAGGAGAATTTCGTTTGTCTTTATCTCAATACCAAAAATCAAGTTCTTCATAAACATACTGTGTTTATCGGAAGTCTAAATTCGTCGATTGTTCACCCGCGCGAAATTTTTAAAGAGGCTTTTAAACGTTCGGCCGCTTCATTTATATGTGTGCACAACCATCCATCTGGAGATCCGACGCCCAGCAGGGAAGATATTGAAGTCACACAGCGACTTTTTGAATGTGGGAAGCTGATTGGAATACAGCTGCTTGATCATCTAGTGATCGGTGATCAAAAATTTGTGAGTTTGAAGGAAAAAGGGTATTTGTAACACTTTTTTTTTCAATGTTTTACGATATAATAGAGTTTATGAGTTTTTCCCTAAAGGGAATTTTGGTTTAAGAAAGGAAGATACATACATATGTTTGGAATTGGTACAAAAGACCTTGGAATAGATCTTGGAACAGCGAATACGCTTGTTTTTATTAAAGGAAAAGGCATTGTTGTGAGAGAACCTTCGGTCGTAGCTTTGGAAACTGATACGAAGTCTATAGTGGCGGTTGGAAATGACGCTAGAAACATGATCGGTCGTACACCTGGTAATGTTGTGGCACTGCGCCCAATGAAAGACGGAGTCATTGCAGACTACGAGACGACAGCAACAATGATGAAATATTACATTAATCAAGCATTAAAAGGTAAAGGGCTTTTTGCTCGTAAACCGTACGTGATGGTGTGTGTACCATCTGGTATTACAGCAGTAGAAGAGCGTGCTGTCATTGATGCAACAAGACAAGCTGGTGCTCGTGACGCATACCCTATTGAAGAGCCATTTGCTGCGGCAATCGGTGCTAACCTTCCTGTATGGGAGCCAACTGGAAGCATGGTTGTAGATATTGGCGGCGGTACAACAGAAGTAGCCATTATTTCACTTGGCGGTATTGTGACATCTCAATCGATCCGTGTGGCAGGAGACGAGATGGATGATGCGATCAGCAGCTACATTCGTAAAACGTATAATCTTATGATTGGTGATCGCACGTCAGAAGCGATTAAAATGGAAATCGGTTCTGCGCAGCCTGACGTACATGATGAGATGGACATTCGCGGCCGTGACCTTTTAACAGGTCTGCCAAAAACGATCTCTATTACGGCAGAAGAAATTGCAAAAGCGCTTCGCGATACGGTGGAAACAATTGTCGATGCGGTCAAAATGACACTTGAAAAAACGCCACCTGAGCTGGCAGCAGATATTATGGACCGTGGAATCGTTTTAACAGGCGGTGGTGCATTGCTGCGTAATCTTGACAAAGTCATTAGTGATGAAACAAAAATGCCGGTCATTATTGCTGAAGATCCGCTTGACTGTGTGGCGATCGGAACAGGGAAAGCACTAGAACATATTCACTTGTTCAAAGGAAAATCTAAAGATAATCGATAATTGGGCGTAAATAAAGAGGTGTAAGACATGCCGCAGTTTTTTATGAATAAAAGATTAATGTTGCTCCTTGTCTGTGTCATCGTACTGGTGGCCATGATTGGTTTTTCAGTGAAAAGCGGCAGAGGTGCTTCATGGCCGGAAAAATTAGTGGGGGATACGACAGGCTTTTTTCAAGGTGTCTTTCATAAACCATCACAATTTATTGCCGGTATTTATGGAAACGTACAAGATTTAAAGAACACATATGATGAAAACGAGCGTCTTCGAAAAAAACTTGATGGACAAACCCAATATGAGGCGAAACTTCAAGAACTAGAAGATGAGAACAAAAAGCTTCGCAAGCAGCTCGGATATGTGAACTCTATTCGTGACTACACGCCCATTCTTTCAACAGTCATTGCGAGAAACCCGTCCCTTTGGGATAGTTTTGTCATGATTGATAAAGGGAAAAAGCAAGGCGTTGAAAAAGATATGGCGGTCACCAATGAGAGTGGTGCGTTAATTGGGAAAATTGAAAGTGATAAGCTCAACAATTTTACGTCGACTGTAAGGTTGCTAAGCTCTACAGATCAAAATAATAGAATTTCAACGAAAATTTTTGCGAAAAAGGGCAAAGAAGAACTCAATGGAATTATTAACGGTTATGACAGCAAGAAAAAAATGCTGACAATGAACATTTTAAAATCCGATGCTGATGGGGATGTCAAAAAAGGAGATCTTGTTGAAACATCTGGAGCAGGGGGCGTATTCCCGCAGGGCTTGACGATTGGAAAGGTAAGCGAAATTGAGCCGGACCATTACGGACTGACGAAAATTATTTATGTAGAACCAGCTGCTGAACTCAATAATTTAGACCGCGTGATTGTTGTGAATCGCAGCACAAGTACGGCAGATGCATCTCAATTAACGAAGGAGGAAGGCTCGTGAAACGTGTCCTTCTTGCTTTCGTCATGTTGTTTATTTTCGTATTTGACAGTATTTTTGTCGATTTAGTGAAGCTCCCATTTGTTTCAGATAATCAAATTTTAGCACCTCATTTCATCTTACTCGCACTTGTATTTATGACAGCTTTTGTGAATCAAAAATATGGTGTGATTTATGGATTTATCTTTGGACTTTTATATGATATTTCGTATACAGGTATTCTTGGTGTTCATATGTTTGGCTTTGGTGCGCTCTGCTATTTGTTAGCAAAAGCCTTCAAAGTTCTCCAAACGAATATGTTAGTCGTTGTCTTTCTATCGATGATTGCTGTTGCAGTGATGGAGTTTTATGTGTACGGCGTTCAAGCGACGATTCAACCAGGTATTATGCCTTTTAATACGTATGTCATCGAACGCTTTATTCCAACGATTCTTTTAAATACTGCTGCGTCTCTCATACTTGTTGTGCCGCTTAGGCTCTTTTTCATCAATGTGAAACAAGGACTGATCGACGAATAAAAGCAGGAGTTTGTCCAATTACGGCGAAATGAGTATGTTGTTGAGGTGAGCATCTTGAAAACTCAAAAACAGCAGTATGTGACAATAAAAGGTACAAAAAACGGATTAACATTACAGTTAAATGATGACTGTTCGTTTGAAGACCTTCTTTCTGGCTTGCGAGAGGTTCTTTTACTTGAGCAATATACAGATGGAAGAGAAGGACATAAAGTCAATGTGCATATTAAACTTGGTTTTCGATATTTAACAGAGGATCAAGAGACGCGTTTAACTGAAGCGGTGTCTGAAAATGAACATCTCGTCATTCACTCTATTGAAAGTGACGTCATGTCAACTGAAGAAGCGAGACGTTTAAAAGCAGAGGCTGAGATTACTTCTGTAGCAAAAATTGTACGCTCTGGACAGGTGCTTTATGTCGAAGGAGATCTCTTATTAATAGGAGATGTCAACCCTGGCGGAACCATTCGTGCAGGGGGGAATATTTTTGTGCTTGGTGCGTTAAAAGGTGTAGCGCATGCTGGATGTAATGGAAACAAACAAGCTGTGATTGCGGCATCTCATATGATTCCAACTCAGCTCCGCATCGCACAGGTGTTTAACCGTGCACCGGATCAAAAAGAAGATGGAAATGAAATGGAATGTGCTTATTTAGATATAGATGGCAATATGATCATTGAACGCCTGCAGCAATTGGCTCATATAAGACCTAATCTGACAAGGCTTGAGGGAGGAATGTGAAATTGGGCGAGGCTATTGTGATTACCTCAGGAAAAGGCGGCGTTGGCAAAACAACAACATCTGCAAACTTAGGCACAGCACTAGCAATTCAAGGAAAAAAAGTGTGTCTAGTTGATACCGACATCGGCCTTCGGAATTTAGATGTCGTGATGGGGCTTGAAAACCGCATTATTTATGATCTAGTCGATGTAGTAGAAGGAAGATGCAAGATTCACCAAGCGCTTGTGAAGGATAAGCGGTTCGAGGATCTGTTGTATCTTTTACCTGCTGCTCAAACAAGCGATAAAACGGCGGTAGAGCCGGAGCAGATCAAAGAATTAATTCAATCATTGAAACAAGACTTTGATTATGTTGTCATTGATTGCCCTGCTGGAATTGAGCAAGGCTTTAAAAATGCTGTATCAGGTGCTGACAAAGCGATTGTGGTCACGACACCTGAAATCTCAGCTGTGAGAGATGCAGACCGAATTATCGGCTTGCTAGAACAAGAGGATATTGAACCGCCTCGTTTGATTGTGAACCGCATTCGTACACACATGGCGAAAAATGGCGATTCGATGGATGTGGATGAAGTTGTTCATCATTTATCAATTGATCTTCTCGGCATTGTAGCCGATGATGATGATGTCATTAAGGCTTCAAACAATGGTGAACCGATTGTCATGGATGCTAAAAATAAAGTTTCCATTGCGTATCGCAATATTGCTCGCCGCGTACTAGGTGAATCTGTTCCTCTTCAATCCTTTGAAGAAGAAAACAAAGGGATGTTTGCAAAGCTGAAAGCATTTTTCGGTGTAAGAGCATAATGATTCACGTGAGATGAGACCGATTCGATGAGAATCGGTCTTTTTGGTGCATATCATATGAGGTCGCCACATAAAATGTACAAACTGTTTGTATGTAAAGGGTGATCTTATGAAAAGAGTGGACGAGTATCGAAAGAAAATAGCGCAGCGCCGCAAAATGAAGCAGCCAGCTGTAGCCCCTAAGAAGGCAGCTTTCAAGAAGAAAGATGATATTCCGCCATGGGTCATGTTAACAGAAGAAGAAAAGCATTCTGGCTCGGCTTCCTACGAGTCAACTTCTCATCAGCCGAAAAAATTTCGCCATCCGTTATTTCATTCAAATACATTTGTGCTTAAATGTTTACTTTCTGCCTCTCTTGTACTGATTGCCGCTATTTCATTTAAAGGACAGGCGGGGCCTTTTCAGCAGCTGAAGCCGATGATCAGTCAAACCTTTGAACAAGATTTTCAATTTGCCGCCGCCAACCGGTGGTTTGAGAAGACTGTCGGAAACCCACTTGCCTTTTTAACCGATAAAAAAGAAGGACAAAAGGACGTACAAGCCAATCAAGAGCTGGCTGTCCCTGCCTCTGGAAAAGTGCAGGAATCCTTTACGCAAAATGGTGCCGGAGTGAAAGTTGAAACATCTGCTGAAGCCATCGATAGTATGAAAGAAGGCTATGTCGTAGAAGTGAAAAAGAAAAGTGATACGGGGCTCACAGTCGTGGTGCAGCATGCAGATAACAGCTACAGCTGGTACGGCCAACTAAAAGAAGCTGATGTGGCTTTATACGATTTTGTCGATAAAGGGGAAAAAATTGGTCAAATTGCGCTTGATGAACAAGGCAAGGGGACATATTACTTCGCCATTAAGCAAAATGAACAGTTTATTGATCCCATTCAGGTGATGACCTTTGAATAGATGGCTGCTCATGCTGACAAAGGTCCATGTTCACCCGCTCCTTTGGGTAGTCATGGCATTTGCCATGCTATCAGGTCAAATTAAACCGCTGCTTTGTCTGCTCATCATCGTCTGTGTCCATGAGCTTGGACATGCAGCGGCTGCTTGTTATTATCACTGGCGGATTCGGCGGATTTTTTTACTGCCATTTGGCGGGGCGGTAGAAGTAGAAGAGCATGGGAACCGTCCGCTAAAAGAAGAGCTGGCGGTCATTTTATGCGGACCGCTTCAGCATGTTCCGCTCCAGCTCGTCGCCTGGCTTCTCATGGAAGCCTCACTTATCTCATATGACGTCTTTACGATGTTTACTTTTTATAATGTAGCGATTTTTCTAGTGAACCTTTTGCCCATTTGGCCACTTGATGGCGGGAAATTATTCTTTTTGCTCTTATCTGTTTTTTTCCCTTTCCAACAGGCACATGCCCTTGCAATAAAAGGCTCTCTCATTTTTTTCGGTCTTTTGACAGCAGGGTTACTCTGTTTTGCTCCGCTGCAATTCAACGGCTGGATCCTACTCACTTTTTTAGCCTACTCGCTTGTGATGGAGCACCGGCAGCGGCATTATATCAGGGTACGTTTTTTACTAGAACGTTATTACGGTAAAAAAGAGCAAAAAGTAGAGAAACTCATTCCGCTGAGAGCGGGTGCTGAGGAGAAAATATATGAAGTGATGGCGCGATTCCAAAGGGGCTGTAAGCATCCCATTATTATCGAACGGAATGGTGTGAAAATGAGCCAGCTCGATGAAAATGAATTGCTCCATGCTTATTTTTCAGATCGAAGAACCACCTCTTCCATGGAAGATCTTCTTTTACCGTACTAATGGTGAAAATACATTGACATTCAGCGTCTAATTTGATATATTTTTTAATGTTATGGATATGTAGCACCCGTGCTACAACCGCGCGGAGCAGGTGTGAAGTGCCTATTGGCCCCCTGTATTCGGCGAGTCTGAGTTTATTAGGAGGTGCAGAGATGTACGCAATTATCGAAACTGGTGGTAAACAAGTAAAAGTTGAAGAAGGTCAAACTGTTTATGTTGAAAAACTAACTGCTGAAGCAGGTGAAACAGTTACTTTCGAAAACGTATTGTTTGTCGGCGGAGACACTGTCAAAGTGGGTAACCCTTCAGTTGCTGGAGCAACAGTAACGGCTAAAGTTGAAAAACAAGGTCGCGGTAAGAAAATTACTGTGTTCAAGTACAAACCGAAGAAAAACAACCACAAAAAACAAGGTCATCGTCAACCTTACACTAAAGTTGTTATCGAAAAAATCAACGCTTAAGGCGTGTGAGTGATATGATCAAAGCAACCATTACTCGGTCGCCAGCAGATGAAAGCATTACGTCTTTTCAGATGACTGGACATGCCGAGTTTGCTGAAAAAGGTCAGGATCTCGTTTGTGCAGGTGTATCTGCTGTTGTTTTCGGATCAGTCAATTCAATTATTGCACTGACAGGAATGGATCCACTGCTTGATATTGGAGATGAAGGCGGGTATTTCTCTTTTGAACTGCCAGCTGATACAGATCCAGTCACCTTTGAAAAAGCCCAGTTGCTTTTAGAAGGCATGGTCGTTTCCTTAGAAACAATTGAACGAGATTATCACGATTATGTGAGAATATCTACAAAAAAATAGGAGGTGAACTTCATGCTTAGATTAGATCTTCAATTTTTCGCATCTAAAAAAGGGGTAGGTTCTACAAAGAACGGACGTGACTCTGAGTCTAAACGTTTAGGCGCTAAACGTGCTGATGGTCAATTCGTAACTGGTGGTTCTATCCTTTATCGTCAACGTGGAACGAAAATCTATCCAGGTGAAAACGTTGGACGCGGAGGCGACGACACTCTTTTCGCTAAAATCGACGGAACAGTTAAATTCGAACGTTTCGGTCGTGACCGTAAAAAAGTGAGCGTATATCCTGCGGCACAATAATTGCTAAAAACTCCGGTCATTGACTGGAGTTTTTTTCACTATTCAGGGAGCTTTTGCGCTTTTTACAAGTAGTACCGAAGATGATAAAAGAAGATGCACTCCATAAATATCAAAGAATGTTTGCTGACTTTGCCTCATTTTCTCCTATACGATCAGAAAAAACAACCTTTCCTCACATAACTAGTGTTTTTCTATGCTGTCTTCTCTGTTATAATTCAGGGAGACATATTGATGATAAGACTCCTAAAAGAGAGACCAAACGATTGGGAGTGCGATAATGGAAGAGATACCAAGTAAACAAAACGAAAAATTAACTCACGTTGCATTAACGAATGAATTGATCCATCTGCTTAGTCGTTCAAGACACGACTGGATGAATAAATTGCAGTTAATCAAAGGCAACTTGACATTAGAAAAATATGACCGAGTGTTCGAAATAATAGAAGAAATGGTCATTGAAGCACAGCATGAATCCAAACTCTCAAATTTAAAAATTCCCCAATTGGCCTATTACTTTCTAACCTTTAATTGGGAGTCGCATTTTATCACCCTAGAATATGAAGTGCTTGGTGAAACCCGAGACTTATCAGCATATGAATCGCAGCTGCTAACGGTATCACGGGAGTTGTTTTCGATATTCGATCAATCAGTTTGCCAAAAAACTGAAAATCATTTAACGGTCACTTTCCAAACAGATCATGAAGAGAATGATGTGATCTTATATTTTGATTTCAAAGGAAAATTAACAAGTTTGGATGCGTTAAATGCGTTTCATGACGCAAACTATCCATGTATGAGTATAACGCAATTTCATGTGACGAATCACGAGTCCATGATTGAGCTTTGTTTGAGGCAAGAACGAGATATGTGATGCAGAGAAACGGAGGAAGTTATGTTTGTAGATCAGGTTAAAGTGTATGTTAAAGGCGGTGACGGCGGAAACGGTATGGTGGCGTTCCGTCGTGAAAAATATGTGCCAAAAGGCGGGCCAGCAGGCGGCGACGGCGGAAATGGTGCAGATGTAGTATTTGAAGTAGACGAAGGGCTTAGAACGTTAATGGACTTTCGTTATAAGCGTCATTTCAAGGCGGACCGCGGTGAGCATGGAATGAGTAAAAACCAGCATGGCCGAAATGCTGAAGAAATGATTGTTAAAGTTCCGCCGGGTACAGTGGTGACAGATGCCGAGACGGAACAAGTACTAGCTGACTTGACTGAGCATGGACAGCGGGCTGTGATTGCCAAAGGTGGACGTGGCGGACGTGGAAATTCACGCTTTGCAACACCAGCAAACCCTGCACCACAGCTGTCTGAAAACGGTGAGCCAGGTAAAGAACGTGACGTCATCTTAGAATTAAAAGTACTTGCAGATGTTGGACTTGTTGGTTTCCCAAGTGTCGGGAAGTCAACGCTGCTTTCGATTGTCTCTTCTGCGAAACCAAAAATTGCGGATTATCATTTTACAACGCTTGTGCCAAACCTCGGAGTTGTTGAAACAGACGATAACCGAAGCTTTGTCATGGCGGATCTGCCAGGACTGATCGAAGGAGCGCACGAAGGTGTTGGCTTAGGTCATCAATTTTTACGCCACATTGAACGTACACGTGTCATTGTCCATGTCATTGATATGTCTGGACTTGAAGGGCGTGACCCATACGAAGATTACGTGACGATCAATGAAGAGCTTGAGCAATACAATATGAGATTGACAGAGCGTCCGCAAATCATTGTAGCGAACAAAATGGACATGCCGGATGCAGCTGACAATCTAGCGGCATTTAAAGAAAAATTAACAGATGACTATAAAGTGTTCCCAATTAGTGCGATCACAAGAGAAGGGCTTCGTGAGCTCTTATTTGAAATCGCCAATCAGCTTGAAACAACACCGGAATTCCCTCTCTACAATGAAGAAGAGCTCTCTGATAACCGTGTGATGTACAAGTTTGATGAAGGAGAAGCAGCATTTGAGATCTCAAGAGATCCTGATGGTACGTTTGTCTTAACTGGTAAAGCACTTGAGCGACTGTTTAAGATGACAGATTTCTCAAGAGATGAGTCAGTGAAACGATTCTCTAGACAGCTGCGCGGAATGGGCGTTGATGATGCCCTGCGTGAACGTGGTGCAAAAGATGGAGACATCATTCGTCTGCTTGAATTTGAATTTGAATTTATCGATTGATCAAAAGGAGGGTCCAGTTCATGGGCTCTCCCGTTTTTAAAAGGGGAGAAAACAGGTGAAAGAAGAAACGTTCTATTTAGTAAGAGAGGATGTACTTCCGGATGCGATGCGAAAAACGCTTGAAGTCAAAAAGCTTCTCGATCGCAAAAAAGCGGATTCAGTTGCCGATGCTGTTCAAAAAGCGGATTTAAGCCGCAGTGCTTTTTATAAATATCGAGATGCTGTTTTTCCATTTTATACAATGGTCAAGGAGCAGATCATCACATTGTTTTTCCACCTGGAGGATCGGTCTGGGGCTTTGTCTAGGCTGCTGCAAATTGTGGCTGACTCTGGCTGTAATGTGTTATCCATTCACCAAACGATTCCGCTGCAAGGAAGAGCGAATGTCACCCTGTCGATCAGTACGGCCGGCATGGCAGATGATATCAATACAGTCATGAATCAATTAAGAAAACTCGAATTTGTCGAAAAAGTTGAAATTCTAGGTTCTGGGGCGTAAAAGGAGAGATCATAGCAGATGAAGCAATTAACGGTAGGTTACTTTGGACCAGAGGCCACATTTACTCATTTGGCTGTCTGTTCTTGTTTTCCAAAAGAAGCAGAGCAACGGGCTTATACAACCATTCCGCAATGTATGGATGCCGTGTCAAAGGGAGAAGTAGATTTGGCGGTCGTTCCACTTGAAAATGCACTCGAAGGATCTGTGAACTTAACGATTGATTATTTAATTCATGAGGACGCTTTGTCCATTGTGGGCGAAATGACAGCACCGATTCGCCAGCACCTGCTTGTCCATCCATCGAGAGCGGAGAGCTGGGAGACATTAGATGTGATTCAGTCACATCCGCACGCCATTGCGCAGTGTCATCAATTTTTGAAGAGACAGTTCCCTGATATTCCGCATCGGCCAGTGGAATCAACAGGCTATGCAGCAAAATACATCAGTGAGCATCCAGATGAAGCTGTTGGTGCGATTGCAAATGAAATCGCCGCAAAAACGTACGGATTGACGATTGCGAAAAAAGACATTCATGATTATCCGCACAATCATACACGCTTTGTTATTTTACATAAAGAGGCGAAGGCATCGTTCCCAATGAATTCTGGTTTTTCTTCAAAGCCAAAAACGACCATTGTTGTCAGCCTGCCAAAGGATGATCAGTCTGGTGCATTGCACCGCGTGTTATCAGCTTTTTCATGGCGGAATCTCAATTTGTCCAAAATTGAATCGCGTCCGACAAAAACAGGCCTTGGACACTATTTATTTATCATTGATATCGAAAAAGAGATGGATGATGTACTTGTCCCTGGCGCCATTCAAGAATTAGAAGCGATTGGCTGTGAAGTGAAACTACTCGGCAGCTATCAAACATATGAATTAACGAATGAAAAATAGTGTCCTGCAGGGGACACTATTTTTTTAGTCTTTAATGAGAAATCCAGCGTCATCAAGCGCTTGAATGGCTTGGTCAAGCTGCTTTTGGCTGTATGAAGTAAGGGTATGTAAGTGTACGCCGTCTGTCAGCTCTGATAAGTAGGAGGCGCCCGTATTAGAAATATGATGAACGAAGTCAGCCACTTGTTTGCGCGTACTCACTCGAATAGAGGCCGTTAGCTCCCCGTAGACAGGGTGCTCAATGATCACGTCTTTCACCGTTACACCGTAGTCTACAATCAGTGTCAGCTCCTCTTCTGTACGATGAGGATCGTGCTTGCAAGCGATAATCTGTTCAATTTCAGTTTCCGGTGTATGCTGCGCCATATACACATAGCCTTGGCTTGTGGCAATAATGGGTTCGTTTTTTGCTTTTAGTAATGAAATATCTTGTACAATGACTTGTCGTGAGACAGCGGCTTTTTTGGCTAAAAAACTTCCGGTGAGTGGTGTATCTGTCTCTTTCAGCCACTTTAAAATGGCGTTTCTTCTTTCTTCGCCAATGAGTTTTCTCTCTTGTTCCACGTTTTATGCTCCTTTCTTCTCCTTTTGCAAGCGCTCAAATGTATGCAAAAGCTGATCGATGTCATCCTTTGATGATCCTCGTCCAAATGATAGTCGAATAAATTGAAGGGCATCACGATCTGATACATGTAATGCCTTTACAGCAGGGGAAGGGTGATGATAACCAGAAGCGCATGCACTTCCAGTAGATATACAAATTCCCTGCCGATTACAAGCTAACATTACATATTGTCCTTCAAACCCTTCAAAAAAACAACCAATAATATGAGGGAGCGTGTGACGCTGGTCACTTTCTTGCAGCATGCGGACAGGCAGCTGCCTTTTTTTTAGCTGCTGAAGAAAATAATCACGAAGCTGAATATCTAGCTGTTGCTGTTGATCTATTTTCAGCATGATTTGCTCGCTCGCGGCCACAAAAGCACCAATGCAAGGTACGTTCACTGTCCCTGGGCGTAGACCATTTTCCTGTACAGTATGTTGATATATAGGCTTCCAAGGGACATGTGCTCCCATATAGACAGCACCGGCGCCCTTAGGTGCATACACTTTATGACTCGAAATGGAGAGGGCATCAACCCCAAGTTCTTTAATCGACACATGCATTTTTCCGAATGTCTGCACTGCATCTGTATGAAAAAGAATATCTCTTTCTTTTAAGACCGTCGCTAATTCAGCTAATGGCTGAATAATCCCAGTTTCTGAGTTGGCATGCTGGATGGATACTAGTCCGGTTTCAGGCAATAGAGCCTGTTTGAGAATCTCCTTTGTGATAATTCCTTCTTGATTCGGGTCTATGACCGTCACCTTCACACCGAGACGCTGCAAGGCATTGACCGCATGATGAACAGAAGGGTGCTCTACTGATGTGGTAATGACATGCTGTTTATGTGGAGGTAGCCCATTTATGATCGATTGAATCGCAAGGATATTGGATTCAGTTCCGCCACTTGTAAAGTAAATGCCATCAGGTTCGCCCCCTAGAATCGCTGCAAGTGATTGTCTGCTGTAAGCCAAGATTTCATTTGCTCTTCCTCCTGCATCATGCAGGCTGCTCGCATTTCCGTAACATTCTTTGCTCAACTGCTGAAATACATGCAGTGATTCCTCAGAAACAGGTGTAGAAGCTGCATAATCTAAATAAATCAAATCCATCCATCTCCTGTGTGAAAATTTTTTCTTGTATTTATTGTAGTGTTGTGTAATGATATGTGTCAAGACAGGTGTAAATGACAGGAGGGGCAATTGTGTCATCTATCAAAAAAGTCATTGTGGTGGGGTCGGGCATTGCGGCTCTTTCCTTTGTGAATACGATCTCAGAGAACTGCCAAGTCATCATGATGACAAAAAAACAATTTTCCTCTAGTAATTCCATGCTCGCACAAGGGGGAATCGCTGCAGCCTTTTCCGCACATGATTCTGTCGATCAGCATGTGCAAGACACTTTAGCTGCGGGGTGTGGTCACAATGATGACAAAACTGTACAGGAGATCGTCCGTCATGGAAAAGATCTTGTAAAGAAGCTCGTAGAAGAGGGCTGCCCATTTGATCGAGATGAAACGGGAATCCCGCAGTTAGGTAAAGAGGGAGCCCATACGACCCATCGTATTCTGCATGCAGGAGGAGATCAAACGGGAAAAACCCTCGTGCAGTTTTTGAAAGGGAAGCTCGGCTCACACATTCAAGTATACGAAAACCATCATGTCATCGATCTATTGGTTCATGAAGGGGTATGTACAGGTGTTGTGTGGAAAGACGAAAAAGGTCATGTACATACAATGACCGCAGATGCAGTTGTATTATCCACTGGCGGCTGTGGATCCTTATATGAGACAAACACAAATGATCCGTCTGTGACAGGAGATGGTCTGATGATGGCCTATCGCGCAGGGGCACAGCTAGTAGATCTCGAATTTGTGCAATTCCATCCGACCCTTTTGACCACTTCAGGTAAAGCGATCGGGCTCGTATCAGAGGCAGTCAGAGGAGAGGGCGCCTATTTAGAAGATGAATCAGGCAGGCGGATCATGAAAGGAATCCACCCACAGAGCGATTTAGCGCCTAGAGATGTGGTGGCAAGGACCATTTTCCATGAGCAGCAACTCGGTCATTCCATTTATCTGAACATCCGTGATATTCCGCATTTTTCTGCACGTTTTCCTGCGATTGCTTCGATGTGTCAGCGTGCGGGAGTTGATATGGCAAGCGGAAGGCTGCCAGTTTCACCCGGTATGCACTTTTTAATGGGTGGAATTAAGGTGAATGAACATGGAGAAACAACAGTTCCATCACTTTTCGCCATTGGTGAAGCTGCTTGTACAGGTTTACACGGCGCCAATCGACTGGCAAGTAATTCGCTCTTAGAAGGTCTCGTTCTAGGAAACAACGCAGCACGGTATATTGAGCGGTTGCAAACCTGGCAAGATAAAAACCTTGCTCCTTCCATTCAAGAAGTATGGTCTGTCCCAACGGTGTCACTGGCTCAGCTCAGAAAATGGATGACAGCATATGCCGCAATTGTGAGAGATGAGAAAGGCTTACAGACTTTGCTCGATCATTTAGAACAAGTCTCTTTTCAGCAAATCAATGTGAAGGATATCACAAATGAACAGATCGAAATAACTAATCAATGGGCTTTAGCCATATGCCTTGTCAAATCCGCATTACTCCGAACAGAAAGCAGGGGAGGTCATTATCGCACAGATTATCCTAATCGGCATGATGCTTCGTGGCGAGCAAAACAGATTGTACATGAACAGGGCCATATTTATATCGTAAAAAATGAAAGGATTGGTGCCAAATGGAACGTTTACAGTTAAAGCAAATGCTCACTCATTTTTTAAAAGAAGATATTGGGTTTGGAGATGTATCCGCTGATGCCATCTTTGGAGACAAGAAAGGAACAGCTTACATCATGGCGAAACAATCAGGCGTATTGGCCGGGACGCAAGTCATTGATATGGGATACAAACTGCTGAATGAACAAGTTCAAACTGAGCTGTTTTTCCAGGAAGGTGATTGGATTCAGGAAGGGGCTGTACTGGCACAAATAACTGGCCCCGTCAACGACTTGCTGAAAGGGGAGCGGGTGGTGTTGAATATCCTGCAAAGAATGACAGGGATTGCTACACTAACGCATGAAGCAGTAGAGCGATTAGCTGATCCATCTATTACGATTTGTGATACGAGAAAGACGACACCCGGTTTGCGCATGCTGGAGAAGTACGCAGTAAAAGTCGGAGGCGGAAAGAATCATCGTTTCGGCTTATCCGATGGGGTGATGATTAAAGATAATCATATTGCGGCTTGTGGTTCTATCAGGGAAGCTGTGGAGAAAGCAAGAGCATACGCCGGTCATATGGTGAAAATTGAAGTGGAAATTGAATCAGAAGCACAGCTGATGGAAGCCATTGATGCCAAAGCAGATGTCATCATGTTTGACAACTGCTCTCCAGACGAAGTGAAGCGCTTTAAACAAATGACCCCTGAAACCATATTGACAGAGGCATCAGGCGGCATCACGTTAGAGAATGTGGCTAACTACCGGGGGACAGGTGTAGACCTTATTTCACTTGGATTCCTCACACATTCTGCTCCATCATTCGATTTTAGTATGAATATGGAATTCAGCCATAAAGGGGGAACGACTCATGTCCATGCTTGATGTGTTAGCAGCGCAGCATACAGCCATGATGCCAGATGAATATAAACAGCGCTCTTATGATGAAATGAAAGAGAGAGTATTAGAGATTAAACGCGCCTTTGGATCAAAGCTTTTTATACCGGGTCATCATTATCAAAAAGATGAAGTCATCCAATTTGCTGATGTGACAGGTGATTCATTGCAGCTTGCACAAATTGCTGCTGACAATCACGAAGCAGAATACATTGTATTTTGCGGGGTTCATTTTATGGCAGAAACGGCCGATATGCTATCAAAAAAGAATCAGCACGTCTTTTTGCCAGATATGAGAGCTGGCTGTTCAATGGCAGATATGGCGAATATGAAACAAACAGACAGGGCGTGGGATAAGCTCACTGAGCTGTTTGGAGATACGATCCTTCCGCTGACTTATGTAAACTCAACGGCTGATATTAAAGCATTTGTCGGCAAACATGGCGGATCGACTGTCACATCTTCAAACGCTAAAAAAGTATTGGAGTGGGCGCTGACCCAAAAAGAGCGGATTCTTTTTCTTCCTGATCAGCATTTAGGGCGTAACACGGCCTATGATTTAGGGATTCCGCTAGAGGAAATGGCTGTCTGGGATCAAATAGAAGAAAAGCTCATCACCGACCAACCGCTTCATCGAATCAAAATGATTTTATGGAAAGGTCATTGCTCTGTTCATGAGAAATTTACCATTGAGAATATTGAACAAACGAGAAAACGAGACCGTGACATACAGATTCTTGTTCATCCAGAGTGTACGCATGAAGTCGTAAAGGCATCTGATCTAGCTGGTTCAACGAAATTTATTATTGATACGATCAAGCAGGCACCAGCAGGAAGCAAGTGGGCCATTGGAACAGAAATGAATTTAGTGAAACGCATCATTGACCAGCACCCTGACAAACAAATCGAATCCCTCAATCCAGATATGTGTCCATGTTTGACAATGAACCGTATTGATCTGCCTCATCTACTATGGTCACTTGAAAGCATTGAAAAAGGGGAGCCAGTTGGTTTGATTCAAGTAAATGAAGAGACGACAAAAGAGGCATTGCTCGCTTTAAATAAGATGCTCACCATTAAATAATGAAGTGTCCCCTCCTATCAGAAAACAAGTTTTTATCATATCGGCTTGTAAATAGGCATAAATTTATGTTGAAACATATTGTACTTCTGACATAACCGCTACGTTCACGTTTTGCATAGGAGGGGAAAACGTTGAAAATTCATATTGTGCAAAAAGGAGACTCCCTTTGGAAAATTTCAAAGAAGTACGGAGTCGACTTTCAAGAATTGAAAAAATTAAATTCGCAGCTCAGTAATCCAGATTTGATCATGCCAGGAATGAAAATCAAAATTCCATCTAGTGGTGTTCCTGTGAAAACCGATCATCACAAAGCAAAAGAAATGCCAAAAGCAAAAGAACACCCGTATGTAAAAGAAAAGCCAAAGGATGTCGTGCAAGTTCAAGATACGAAGCCGAAGGAAAAGCCGAATGAACCGGTACCTTATGTGCCACCAGTACCAAAGATTGAACAGCCAGTTTTTCCACAAGTTGATGTAAACTATTATCAGACGAATCTCTACCAGCCATTCACGCCTCCTCCCAAAAAAGAACATCATGAGAAAAAAGATCACGTTCATGAAAAGAAAGATCATGTTCATGAGAAAAAGGATCATAAAGATCACAAGGACCATTTTCATCATGAAAATAAGGATCATTTCAAAGATGAAGTGGCAAAGGGATATGATCCATTCATTCATATCCCACATCAAAAAGAGGAGGGAAAAGATATGGAACATAGTAATTACCCAAACCTTCCTAATTTCCCGCAAATGCCGAATGTTGGAGGGGCAGCAGTAGGGGGCATGGCTGAAAATAAAGAGCATCACCACCATCATCAAGAGTCATATGATCCTTATTATGGTTATGGTCATTACATGCCAGCAATGTATCCATATCCGCAGCAAATGGTACCCGCTTCTCCTATTTTACCGGGATCAGGCCTTTGTTATCCGGTACAGCCGTATTATCACCATCACATGATGCCGTATCCTTACCCGGCGGCTCAGCCTTATTATCCTGCGTATCAAGCACCGGCTTATTATGGTGAACATCATGAGCATCATGCAAACGATGGGCATCACTGGCACCACCATATGCATCCAAATGCAGGAGCGAATGCGAATGCCAATCAAGGCTTTTATCCAAACGCTCCAAATGAAGCATATGGCAAGGAAGACTGCGGATGCGATGATGGTATGAAGCATCATCAGCCATGGCCTGGACATTATCCAAACCCTGTTCCATATGGTCAAATGGGTGCTTATCCAGCTCAGCCTTATATGCAGCAGCCTTATCAAAACCCATCTGTCTTTGCAAGACCAGAAGAAGACGAAGAAGATTAATGACACAAGGGACGATCTCAATCGTTCCTTTTTTTGTTTATAACTGACAGCTTGTTTTTGTCCTCAACTGTACATGCTAAAACAGAGCCTGTTTTGCGCTCATGAGATTCAATTTGTACAGGGGGTTTTTCGTTTGAGACAAAAATGGCAAAAAACAATCGCCTTAGTGCTTCTACCTATTGGATTAACGGCATGTGGTACAAATAACAATGCGGGTGTAGATACACGTCATAATCAATCAGGCCAGCCAGTTGGATACCACTCCAATCAACAGGCAACAGACAACAATCAAGATCATCAAGGACCGGTTTCTGAGCTTATGGAGGGAATGAACGGAAGAAATACAACGAATGTTGATGATCGTTCACGCCCTACACAGGATCAAGTGAGAATGCCGCTTACTGGTGGAGATGGACGCTACAGTCATGGAGATATGAACTATCATAACCAAATGTCGTTCTCTGGCTACGATAAACAAGAGAACATCCAGCGTTCAAGAAAAATCGCCAACCGAGTGAACAAAATGAACCATGTGACAGACTCACAAGTCATGGTGACGGATGAAAATGTGTATATTGCTCTTAAAACAGATGGGCGCTTGACATCAGAGGGTGTATCACAAGTAGAAGAAGCAGCGACTCGTTATGCAGATGGAAGAGCTGTCCAAGTCATTAAAGACGAAGGCGTATTTACACGCTTCAGAGATATGAGAAAAACGCAATTTGAAACAGGTCAGACAGGCATGACCCGCTAGGCGGGAATAAAAAAGGCTAAAGTTCATGACGAACTTTAGCCTTTCTTTAAAAATACACTTTGATCCCGATATAAAATTCATAAAAGAAATAACAGCCAAACCCAAGTAATAAAATACCGGCAATAATGGATGTCCACTTGATCATTGTTCGATTCATCACTTTTCTTGTTAGGGAAACAATCGTGAGAAGACCGATGTCATGAAGAAGAATCCCTGCCAAAATACCCGCAGCAGCCAATATAAATTCAGATGAATTTGTATTCGTATAAGCATCTGCCAGTACAGCACCAAACACAGATACCCAGAACACAAGGTTTCCAGGTGATACCGCGACGAGCAGCCCATTTCGGTATGTTTTAGCGAATGATTTATTCACTTTTTCTCCTGCTAAATGGATGTCTTGATCCGCATTTTTAATCGAATCGTAGGCAAGAATCATTAAAAAGATGGCACCGATCAGCCAGAGCGGAATTTGGATAAAGGGCAAAGATAAAAATTGAGCAAATCCAGCATATAAAGCCAAGATGAGCAATATATCGATGGTCATACCACCAGCACCTACAGTTAATCCATGAAAGAATCCGTTTTTTAATCCCTGCTTTGTCATTTCAACCGTGATCGCTCCAACAGGTAGAGCAATTGAGAATCCAACGACGATAAATGTAAGAAATGTTTGCAATCGACTAGAACTTCCTTTGAATCATGTTCGTATAAAAATTCTCCGTTTAGATTAATTATACATATTAGGAGAAAAGGATCAATGATTATTTCTGATTTAATCGAAATGAGAGAGATAGATCGTGTATAGAAAGATGTATATCGTGACGATCGTGTATTCATTGTAGGGGAAAGGAACTATTTTCCTGAAACTTCTTTTTTTCATTTCTCAGCTATGCTACACTGTTGTGGAAATCAATATAAGTGACTAGGGGTGCCCGGAAATGCGGGCTGAGAGAGAAGACAAGCTTCTTAACCCTTTGGACCTGATCTGGCTCGTACCAGCGTGGGGAAGTTGAAGATGATACATGTGCCATATGAATGGCATACATGTTTTTTTCTGACGACGAAACCAGGTTCTTTACATAGAATCTGGTTTTTTGCTGGTGCTGATTCCATCCTGTCCGGTGACACGAAAAGAAGGAGAGAACAGCAAATGAATGAAAAGACAAATGTTCCATCAACGCAATCTTTATTATCAAACTTTGAAGGCAGTCGAAAGGTATATGAACAAGGCTCAAGACCTGACATTTTGGTGCCAAAAAGAGAAATTGTGCTCACAAATACAGTGACACAAGCAGGTGATATCCCAAATGAACCGATTCGTGTGTATGATACAAGTGGACCGTATACAGATGAGGAGGCTCATATTGATGTCACAAAGGGATTAAAGCGCCTGAGATCAGCATGGATTAAAGAAAGAGAAGATACTGAAAGCTATGAAGGGCGTCAAGTAAAGCCAGAAGATAATGGATATCGCTTGAACGGGAAAGAATCCTTTCAAGCTGCCCATACAGAATTTCATCATGTGCCGCTCCGCGGGAAACAAGGTGCTTGTGTGACGCAAATGCATTATGCAAAAAAGGGCATCATTACGCCTGAAATGGAGTTTATCGCTTTGAGAGAACAGCTAAGTCCTGAGTTTGTTAGAGAGGAAGTGGCTAGTGGGAGAGCGGTCATTCCAGCGAATATCAACCATCCTGAAAGTGAGCCGATGATCATCGGAAAGAATTTTCACGTGAAAATTAATGCGAATATTGGCAATTCAGCTGTGACATCGTCCATTGAAGAAGAGGTGGAGAAGATGACATGGGCAATTAGATGGGGGGCAGATACGATGATGGACCTGTCTACAGGAAAGGACATTCATACAACGAGAGAATGGATTATCCGCAATTGCCCAGTCCCAGTAGGAACTGTCCCGATTTATCAAGCACTTGAAAAAGTGAATGGAATCGCAGAAAATTTGACGTGGGAAGTATACCGAGACACATTAATTGAACAGGCAGAGCAAGGGGTTGACTACTTCACCATTCATGCGGGCGTCCTGTTAAGGTATATTCCGCTCACAGTCGACCGGGTCACAGGAATTGTTTCCAGAGGCGGAGCCATTATGGCAAGATGGTGTCTCGCTCATCATCAAGAGAACTTTCTGTATACCCATTTTGAAGAAATTTGTGAAATCATGAAAACATATGACATTGCCTTTTCGCTTGGGGACGGGCTCAGACCGGGATCCATTGCGGACGCAAATGACGAAGCGCAGTTTGCAGAACTCGAAACGTTAGGGGAATTGACAGAGATCGCTTGGAAACATGATGTACAGGTCATGATTGAAGGACCTGGTCATGTTCCAATGGATAAAATCAAAGAGAATGTCGATAAGCAGATGGAGATATGCAAAGAGGCACCTTTTTATACGTTAGGTCCTCTAACAACAGATATTGCACCGGGATATGATCATATTACATCCGCGATCGGTGCGGCGATGATTGGCTGGTACGGAACCGCCATGCTGTGCTATGTGACACCAAAAGAGCATTTAGGTCTGCCGAACAAAGAAGATGTAAGAGAAGGCGTCATCGCTTATAAAATTGCTGCACATGCAGCTGATGTAGCAAAAGGACATCCTGCTGCTCAAAAGCGTGATGATGCCTTATCGAAAGCGAGATTTGAATTCAGATGGCGGGATCAATTTCACCTGTCACTTGATCCAGAACGAGCGCTGGCATTCCATGATGAAACATTGCCTGCTGAAGGTGCTAAAACTGCTCACTTCTGTTCCATGTGTGGACCAAAGTTTTGCAGTATGAAAATATCTCATGACATCCGCAACCAATCAGAAGAAGTGAAAAGAGAGATGGAGAAGAAGGCAAAAGAGTTTATCAGTCAAGGAAGTCAAATCTATCAATCCTAAAAAAAACCTCGCACTCCTCTAGTGCGGGGTTTTATAAAACGGCTGAAATGGCTTTTCTCACGAGGTGGAAAAATGCTCTTACTGCAATCGCCATCGTTTCAATACTTGGGATGAGGGCATCTGTTAAATGAAACAGGACTGTTTGTCTCTCTGGAGATGTTCGTTTTTTCTTTTGTTTCATAAAGGCAGCCTCCTTTTCATTCAATATACATCTTTTGAACAGTATATAGATAGATATGTTGTGCGAATTTAAACAAAATTTAAACTTCTTGTGTTTAGAAGGAAAGAAGCAGGGGAAACGGATTGAATAGAGAATGAATGAAAAGAGCTGACCTATTTGGTTAGTGAACAAGACAGAGTGGAAGGTGATCTTATGATGAAAGTATTTAAGGTAACATTTCATATGAACAATGGGGAAGTGCTCGATTTCGAGCTGAAACGTCCAGCTACCTATGATGTGTATAAAAAAATTGAGGAAGCCAATCATTGGTTTAAGCTGAATAATGAAATCATTAACCTATTAAATGTGAATAGTATCCATGTAGAAACAGAATAAAACAGAAAGCCGCTCTTTTCGAGCGGCTTTCATTATGCAGTAAAATCATTTCGGTTGTTCAGCTGACCTCGAGACAGCCAGTTTTTCTTATACAAATAGGCAATCACTTCAAGCCACAGACGCGGCGCTTTTTTAGGAAAAAAAGGTTTTTGATAATAGGCGTATGCAGCTTTTAAATCATCCCATTGATGACATGTTTTCGTTTGCGTGAAGCGGGCGACGTCAATGACCCTGACGCGGCCATCCTTTGTTAAAATTAAATTTCGCAGATGAATATCAGAAGGATTTAAACCTTTCGCGCGTGCTTCTTCCAATGCATCATCTACTTGTTCAATCATTTGTTTTTTGATCGGAATTCCTTTTGTTAGGCATTCATAGAAAGTATAACCTTTAATATATTCCATTAAAATATACTGATCCCCAGACTCGTAAATCTCAGGATAATAGGAGGAGCCGGAAAGTTTTTCATAAATTGCAGCCTCTTTGCGGGCGATGTTTCGATAAGAAGGAAAAAAGACTTTTAACGCCATTTTCTTGCCGTCTTTTTTGTATGAAAATACATAGGCACTTCTTCCTTTGCCGCACAGCTCAAGCTCAGCCGGTTTAAAGACGAGCTTATTAAAACGCTTTTCTTCTTGATACTGAATCGATTCGGCTAATCTTTTGACATCTGACATTGACTTCACCTTCTTTGGTTTCAGTTTATGCGGCTGAAAAACGAATGATGAAAAAACCATGTAATTCGGTAGAGCAATGGATTGTATAAAACATAACATTTACGCACGAAGGATACAACGAAAGACTCTCAATATGTGTCAAGACATCGATTTGGTTAATGTGTAGCAAAATGGGTCAAACTACATATGTCATGCATCGATCTTATGTTCTAAAGAGGTGTAAATAGTGAAAGTGAAAATAAAGTATTTCGTTACAGGACTTATCATGACAAGTGTACTCTTTTTCGCTGTTGATATGGAAGCAGCAGAACACTTGCAAAAAGAGTCAAAAACCATCAACGTTCAGCTTGAAAAGGTCTATCTAGACGGCGATGTAAGTATTGAAAGACAGCGGGCATCATTAGAAGACAAAGACACATTTTGGGCCCAGTATAAGGGCTGGACATTGGTAGAACAGCGAGAGGATTTTGCCCTTTTTAGAAAACAAATTGACGATATATCGCCTTTGAGTAAAGCAAATGGATATATCGGATTATCAGAAGACGGCGTGATTTCTACGTTTCATGGAAGGCCTGACGGGTGGGCGGAGCCTATTCATCTCTTTTTTCAAATTGATACGTCCCGCTTGGAAAGTCATGTAGAGCAGCAGCTTGCACAAGGCATTCCGTTTCGAACAAAAGATGAATTTGAGCATGTGCTTGAAGTCATGAAACCTTACCGAAATGAACAATCGTTTTAATCGTATGACAGCTTGCTGGTGTGAAGACCGCAAGCTCTTTTTCATGGGTTGACTATGAAAAAAGGCTGAGCGAACGTATGTTAACTTTTATTACGGTTTTCTCTTCGATTTATGTTACAATGGAGAACAGTCAAAGAGGTGAAAACGGTGATAGAGTTTGTAAAAGGGACCATTGATTATGTGTGCCCGCAATATGTTGTCATTGAAAACGGCGGAGTGGGATATCAAGTCTATACCCCAAATCCGTTTATCTATCGAGTAACAAAACAAGAAACGATTTATACGTATCATTACATAAAGGAAGACGCTTTTTCGTTATATGGATTCCAAACACGAGAAGAAAAAGCGTTGTTCACAAAACTGTTAAATGTCACAGGGATTGGACCGAAGGGTGCGCTTGCGATTCTTGCTTCCGGTGACCCTGGCGCTGTCATTTCAGCGATCGAACGAGAGGATGAAGCTTTCCTCATTAAATTCCCGGGTGTTGGCAAAA
Organism: Bacillus sp. JUb11; assembly: GCF_024807925.1. NCBI lineage: Bacteria > Bacillati > Bacillota > Bacilli > Caryophanales > Bacillaceae > Bacillus > Bacillus sp. JUb11. The sequence continues at coordinate 243,782 of NZ_JANUEZ010000001.1, forward strand.
AAACAGCACGTCAGATCATTCTAGATCTGAAAGGGAAGCTCGCAGATGTGGTGCCTGAAATGATAGGAAACTTATTTAACCACGAGGATCATATTCAGGTTGAAACACAGCAAAGCGCTTTAGATGAAGCGGTTGAAGCCTTAAGTGTCCTTGGGTATGGTGATCGTGAAATCAAAAAGGTTCTTCCTTTATTAAAAGAAGAGAAGAATCTTACAACCGATCAATATGTGAAAAAAGCTTTACAAAAAATGTTGAAATAGGGTGATGTCTCATGGATGAACGGCTCGTCTCAACTGAAGCAGACAACCATGAATCAGCCATTGAGCAAAGTCTGCGTCCACAGACGCTTAGTCAATATATTGGCCAGCAGAAAGTAAAGGATAATCTCAGCGTATTTATTGAAGCTGCCCGAATGAGGCAGGAAACACTGGATCACGTCCTTTTATATGGACCGCCGGGACTTGGGAAAACAACGCTTGCGTCGATTATTGCCAATGAAATGAATGTTCAGCTGCGTACAACGTCTGGACCGGCGATTGAACGCCCTGGCGATTTGGCGGCGATCTTAACATCTCTTGAACCTGGCGATGTTCTGTTTATTGATGAAATTCATCGCTTGCAGCGTTCAATAGAGGAAGTGCTATATCCAGCGATGGAGGACTTTTGTCTAGATATCGTGATTGGAAAAGGAGATACAGCACGCTCTGTGCGGCTTGATTTACCGCCATTTACGCTTGTAGGTGCTACAACCCGTGTTGGGCTTTTAACAGCGCCGCTTCGTGATAGGTTTGGGGTTCATGCAAGATTGGAATACTATGAGCAAAGAGATTTGGCTCACATTGTAGCAAGAACAGCCGAGCTGTTTGAGATTGGGATCGACATTCGTTCAGCTGAAGAGATTGCAAGAAGATCTAGAGGCACACCGAGGGTCGCCAATCGTTTGCTCAGAAGAGTAAGAGATTTTGCGCAGGTGCTTGGAAATCATGCGATCACACAAGACATTGCAGAAGATGCTCTTGAGCGTCTGCAAGTTGACAGACTCGGACTTGATCATATCGATCATAAGCTGCTTTTAAGTATGATTGAAAAATTTAGAGGCGGTCCTGTTGGACTTGATACGATCTCAGCGACAATTGGAGAAGAATCACATACGATTGAAGATGTGTACGAACCGTATTTACTGCAAATTGGTTTTCTGCAAAGAACACCAAGAGGGCGGGTCGTCACAAGAGAAGCGTATGAACATTTTCATATGGAGGTTCCGATTCGTGACTGAATTCCCTAAAATGTTGATGATTTTAGGTGGTGTCCTTTTTGCCGCAGGTTTAGTGTTTCAATTGGTTGGGAAACTTCCAGGCGATATTTTCGTGAAAAAAGGGAACGTAACGTTCTTTTTTCCTGTGATTACATGCATTGTCATTAGCATCGTCCTAACCATTTTACTCAATGTCTTCGGACGGATGAAATAACGTTAACTAGTTAACTACAGAATAGGTGAAGGAAATGAAGTTAGAACTATTTGATTTTGATTTACCAGAAAGATTGATTGCACAAGTGCCGCTTGAAAAACGAGATGCATCAAGACTGATGGTCTTACATAAACAAACAGGTGACATCACACATGATACATTCTCGCAAATCACAGATTACTTTCAAAAGGGTGATTGTCTCGTTTTAAACAATACACGTGTATTGCCTGCACGTCTGTTTGGAACGAAAGAGGATACGGGTGCTAAAGTGGAGCTGCTTCTTTTGAAACAAGAAGAAGGAGACAAATGGGAAACGCTCGTGAAACCAGCAAAACGTGTGAAAAACGGAACAGTCATTACATTTGGTGATGGACGATTAAAAGCGGTATGTACAGAAGAACTGGAACATGGCGGAAGAAAAGTTGAGTTTCAGTATACAGGCATTTTTTATGAAGTACTTGAATCCTTAGGTGAAATGCCGCTGCCTCCGTACATTAAAGAGCAGCTTGATGATCGTGAGCGTTATCAAACCGTTTATTCCAAAGAGGTTGGTTCGGCTGCTGCGCCTACTGCCGGCCTTCACTTTACAAATGAACTGCTGGATGCACTGAAAGCAAAAGGAGTGCATATTGCGTTTATTACGCTCCATGTAGGGCTTGGCACATTTCGACCGGTCAGTGCTGAACGCATTGAAGAACATGAAATGCACGCAGAGTTTTACGAAATGAATGAAGAAACGGCAGAAGAGCTTAATCGCGTGCGCAAAGAAGGCGGGCGGATTATTTCAGTCGGAACAACTTCGACAAGAACGCTTGAAACCATTGCAAGTGCTTATGATGGTGAATTCAAAGCGTCAAGCGGCTGGACGTCGATTTTTATTTATCCAGGCTATACATTTAAGGCAATTGATGGCATGATCACGAATTTCCACTTGCCAAAATCGTCTTTAATTATGCTTGTCAGTGCATTAGCTGGACGAGAACACGTCCTAAAAGCGTACAATGAGGCTGTAAAAGAGGAATACCGATTCTTCAGTTTTGGCGATGCCATGCTGATTCAATAACATCATACAACAAAGACAGGAGGGCTCATTTTTGTCGCAATTACCGATACGTTATGAGTTCATTAAATCATGCAAACAAACAGGTGCACGTCTTGGGCGCGTTCATACACCGCACGGCTCCTTTGAAACACCTGTATTTATGCCAGTTGGTACACTGGCTACAGTGAAAACAATGGCGCCTGAAGAGTTAAAAGCAATGGAAGCAGGCATCATTTTAAGCAATACGTATCATCTATGGCTGCGCCCGGGGCATGACATTGTCAAAGAAGCAGGCGGCCTGCACAAATTTATGAACTGGGATCGAGCGATTCTCACTGATTCAGGCGGTTTCCAAGTGTTTTCTTTAAGTGAATTTAGAAAAATTGAAGAAGAAGGCGTTCACTTCCGTAATCACTTAAATGGAGATAAGTTGTTCCTTTCTCCTGAAAAAGCGATGGAGATTCAAAATGCGCTCGGCTCAGATATTATGATGGCATTTGACGAATGTCCTCCGTACCCAGCAGAGTACGATTATATGAAACGTTCTGTAGAGCGGACAAGCAGATGGGCAGAGCGCTGCTTAACAGCGCACCAGCGTCCAGAGGATCAAGGACTGTTTGGCATTGTACAGGGCGGAGAGTACGAAGAGCTTCGTAAACAAAGTGCAAAAGATCTTGTTTCACTTGATTTCCCAGGCTATGCCATCGGAGGTTTATCTGTTGGTGAACCAAAAGATGTGATGAACCGTGTGTTGGAGTTTACAACGCCATTTTTACCGGATGACAAGCCAAGATACTTAATGGGTGTTGGCTCACCAGATTCATTAATTGACGGTGCGATTCGCGGTGTCGATATGTTTGACTGTGTACTGCCAACGCGAATTGCAAGAAATGGTACGCTCATGACAAGTGAAGGACGCCTTGTTGTGAAAAATGCTAAATATGAGCGTGATTTCAGACCAATCGATGAAAACTGTGACTGCTACACATGTAAAAATTACACACGCGCTTATATTAGACATTTGATCCGTACAAATGAGACGTTCGGAATTCGATTAACAACTTATCATAATCTTCATTTTCTGTTAAAATTAATGGAGCAAGTGAGAGAAGCTATCCGTGAGGATCGTTTAGGTGATTTAAGAGAAGAGTTTTTTGAGCGTTATGGCTTTAACAAACCGAATGCGAAAAACTTTTAACGCATAAACGAAAAGCTTTACAATGCTTTAGAAAGGGGTGAGATAGAATGGATGGTGGTATGGGTTCAATCATTATGATTGTTGTCATGTTTGCTGTGCTTTACTTCTTGTTAATCCGTCCACAGCAAAAGCAACAAAAAGCTGTGCGTCAGATGCAGCAATCTTTATCAAAAGGCGATAAAATCGTCACAATCGGTGGTTTACACGGTGAAATCGACTACATTGATGAATCAAAAGTGGTCATTAAAACAAGCGAAAACAACCGTTTAACTTTCGACCGACGTGCTATTAGAGAATTAGCTGACAAAGGTTAATCCTCCAATACATAGCGATAAAAAAAGAGCGATATCATTCGCTCTTTTTTTATTTGCCCCGAAGATTAACGCCAATCATTCCCCCTAGCATACAAATTCCCAAAAAGGCTGCATGATAGATGAATTGTTCTGGTGAAAAGGTTTCTCCAAACCCTAAATATTGAAATAAAAAAACAGTGAGTGAAAAGATAAAAGAGGTCATGGCGCCAATGAGCCAGCCCCGTTCCTTTGCTTTCCCTCCAGAAATCATTCCTCCTAGAAAAAGTGCCGCAAAGGACAAGATCATGATCATCCATTTAAACGATGATTCCTGCATACTTGTGAAGGTAAGCATCAGTGATACAAGTAAGCTTGTGACAATCATCACGACAAAAATAGCAATTAAGCCAGATAAAATGCCTTTTCCTATTTGTTTCGTTTCCTGCATGTGATTCGTCTCCTCTCCAATTGACCGAAGCTTGTCTTTTACTAAAATGTATTCACGGAGAAGAAAAAATAGACATGTTTCTCGTGATAAAAACCGAGGCTTTCTTTTCTACATAAATAAAGTGTTTTGACACAAGCTATGGTGGAGAAGGAGGGTTTACATCATATGCAGGACATCTTAATTATCTCCATGAGAACAATCATTTTATATTTTCTCATTTGGTTTATCTTTCGTTTAATGGGCAAAAGGGAGATTGGGGAACTGAGTATTTTAGATCTTGTTATTTTTATGATGATCGCTGAAATTGCGGTGCTCGCCATAGAAGAAGTAGAGGATCACATGTTACATACAGTATGGCCGATCCTGCTGTTAACCTTCATTCAAATCACCCTTGCCTATTTGTCACTAAAATTCCAAGGTGTCCGTCGTTTTCTCGACGGTAAGCCGGCCCTGCTCATCATCAACGGAAAAATAGACGAGGGTGCGATGAGAAAACAGCGATACAATTTTGATGATTTGCTGATTCAATTAAGAGAAAATAACATCGATAGTATCCAGGATGTCTCATATGCCATCTTAGAGCCTTCAGGAAAGCTCGCCGTTGTTGAAAAAGAAAACAAGCGCAAACATGCAGCGCTTGAGCTCCCGCTTATTGCAGACGGTGTGGTTCAGCATGATCATCTCAAGCAGATCAACCATGATGAACAGTGGCTGATAAAGGAGCTTGCCAAAAGAGGCTATCATGATATCGAGCAAATCTCTTACTGCAGCTTTAATCAGAAGGATTTTTATATTGATTTGAAAGATGAAATTATAAAGAAAAGGTGAGCTACAGCACCTTCCCAATAAACGGGATGCGGCGCAGCTCTTCTCGTTTCACTAGCCCAAGACAGATTAATAGAATGACATATAGCACGCACGTCAAAAAGATCATCATGACAAGCTCTAAAGGTGCGGAAAAGAGTCCGCTCGCTTGATGTTTCATCCATAAGCTGACCGCCCCAGTGCCGATGATCACGAGGACGCAAAGTCCATATTCTTTTAATGGTAAATGAATAGGCAGCACTTTACCGACAGTTGCCGCATGGAGCAACGTGACAAGAACGATGCCAATGAGGATCGCAAGCGCTGCGCCCATAATGCCAAAGCTTGGCTGTGAAGCAAGAACAAAGATCATGCCTGTTTTCACAACAGCTCCTATCAAACTGTTGGTCATCGCTGCCCCCGCTAAATTTAATGCTTGCAGGACAGCCTGCAGCGGCCCTTGAAAGTAATAGAGCAAAAAGAAGGGCGCCATGAATTTTACATAGACAGCGGCATGAGATGAACCATACATGAAGAGGGTTAAATTTTCTGCATACGCGAAAAGGATAATACATGAAATGCCCCCGCTTAATAAACAAAGGCGCATCGCCTGCTTGAGCCGGTATTCGACCGTTTTGCGTTTGTTCTGTTCCATCCCCTCACTAATCGCTGGAACTAGTGCGGTGGAGAGAGAATACGTGATAAAACTAGGAAGTGTCAAAAGGGTGAGTGCAAGTCCCGTCAATTCTCCATACTGCCTTGTTGCTTCCACAGCTGCATAACCGGCAATCGCAAGGCTTTGTGCGACTACAATCGGTTCTAAAAACCAAGAGATATTGCCGATGAAACGGCTGCCTGTCGTTGGCAGAGCAATACTCATGAGCTGCTTAAACGTGTCCTTTCCATCATGAATTGCCTTAAAAAAACGTTTTCGGATACGGATGGTCTTTTTATAACGAAAGGCAATCAGTAAGTAAGCAAGTGAAATCATTTCGCCGATGACAGATGAAACCATAGCGCCTGCTGCTGCATATTCAATTCCATAAGGCAGGAACGCTGTTGTACATACTGCCACGAGTGAAATTCTTGCGACCTGTTCTAGTACTTGCGACATCGCAAGCGGGCTCATTTGCTGTCTTCCTTGGAAATAGCCCCTTAACACACTAGAGATCGCAATAACGGGTACGACTGGTGTAATGGCAAGCAGAGGATAGACCGTTCTAGGATCTGTCAGCATATTTTCCGCCATAATAGGGGCAAACCATAAAAAGAGCGGCGTGAAAATCAGGCTGAGTGTTCCTGTTATCGCAAGGGACATCACTAGAATGCGTTTTGTTTTCTGTTTGTCACCACGGGCTTCTGCTTCTGCGACTAGCTTACTAATAGCAACAGGAAGTCCGAATTGTGTCAGCGTCACGGCGAGAAAAAAGGTAGGCGCTGCCATCATATAAAGCCCTACGCCTTCTTCACCAATGAACCTTGCAATCACAATTCGATTGACAAAACCCAATATTCTTGTAATAAAACCTGCTAAAATTAAAATAATCGTCCCTTTTAAAAACGTTTGCTTCGTCAAATCACAGATCACCTGCCTTCTCAAACGACATAGAATCATATACAATAAGATATGCGTGTATATCGTCCAAGCATGACAAGTCTCTCGATAAAAAACTGAAAAGGGGGAGCCTCACATTGACACAACATCCGGCTGCTATATACAAAGACCATCTAAAGCCTTTTCTGTTCAGTAAGCTTGAAGAATTCATCGTTTTGGGCTATAAAGATGTAGATTTAGAGGAATTATGGTCATACTTAGAGAATAAGAAGTGGAAGAAAAAACAAGAGTATCCGATTCATGAAATGGTTGCAGATATTTTATCTGTGAAAATTGGCGAATTTATGAACTATGCAACCGTTCAGTCGTTCAAAACGTCTGCTTTTTTGGACAGTGAAGATGGCAAGAATATGCTGGACGAACTGTTGAAATAAGCCATCTAAATGGATTCAGGTGTTTAAGGAGGAAATACATAATGAAAAAAGGGCGCATACTTGCGTTTTTCTTAGTGGTTCTGTTAATCGGAACTGGTGTGGGCTTATTAACGAAGCCTGTTGCGAAAGATATGACGCTAGGGCTGGACTTACAGGGTGGATTTGAGGTTCTGTATGATGTACACCCAGTGAAAAAAGAAGACAAGATCACAAATGGTGTTCTCGTCAGTACAGTAGAGGCTTTAAACCGAAGAGCCAACGTGCTTGGGGTCAGTGAGCCGAACATTTCGATTGAAGGAAACAACCGTATTCGCGTACAGCTTGCGGGTGTAAAAGATCAAAACAGAGCACGGGAGATTCTATCGACTGAAGCACAGCTTTCCTTCAGAGATACGAATGACAAAGAGCTTCTAAACGGATCTGATCTTGTTGAAAATGGTGCAAAACAAACATTCAATCAAACGAATGAGCCGATTGTGACGGTCAAACTAAAGGATGCGAAAAAGTTTGGTGACGTGACTAAAAAAGTAGCGGCGATGGCACCAAACAATCAGCTTGTCATTTGGCTTGATTATCATAAGGGAGATTCCTTCAAAAAAGAAGTCTCTAAATCAAATCATAAGTATGTATCTGCGCCGAATGTAAACCAAGAAATTAACAGCAGTGACGTACAAATCGAAGGAAACTTTACGGTTCAAGAGGCAAAAGACCTTGCGAGCATTTTAAATGCCGGCGCATTGCCAGTAAAATTAACCGAAAAATATTCAACATCTGTGAGTGCACAGTTTGGTGAGCAAGCACTAAACGAAACAGTCTTCGCAGGAATTGTAGGAATAGCATTTATCTTCTTATTCATGCTGTTTTATTACCGATTACCAGGTCTTGTTGCTGTCATTACACTGTCAGCTTATATCTATATCACACTGCAAGTCTTTGACTGGATGGGTGCGGTCATGACACTGCCTGGAATCGCTGCATTGATTCTTGGGGTAGGGATGGCTGTCGATGCCAATATTATTACGTATGAGCGGATTAAAGAAGAGCTCAAGCTTGGTAAATCTGTCCGTTCTGCTTTCAGATCGGGTAACCGCAGATCGTTTGCCACGATCTTTGATGCAAACTTAACAAGTATTATTGCCGGCGGGGTTCTATTCTTCTTTGGAACAAGCTCTGTCAAAGGGTTTGCAACCATGCTTATCCTATCAATTTTGACAAGCTTTATCACGGCTGTCTTCCTATCAAGATTCCTTCTTGGCTTACTTGTAGAAAGCCGTTATCTCGATCGCAGAAAAGGCTGGTTTGGTGTTCGTCAGAAAGACATCATTGATATTCATGAAACAACTGAAAATACTGAACCGAAAACACCATTTGATAAATGGGATTTCGTCAGCAAACGTAAAGGCTTTATGATTTTCTCAGCAGCCATTACCATTGCTGGAATCATTGTGCTGTCGATCTTCAAGCTCAATGCAGGTATTGACTTTGCAAGTGGTACTAGAGTTGATATTCAAAGTGACCATAAACTGTCAACAGAACAGGTGGAGCAAGATTTTAAAAAGCTAGACCTTGAGACAGACAGTGTTGTGTTATCGGGGCAAAAAGAAAATCAAGCAGCAGCTCGATTTGTCGGTGTTCCGAATAAAGAAAAAATTGCTGAAGTGAAAGATTACTTCAAAGATAAATACGGAACGGAGCCTAACGTAAGTACAGTGTCTCCGACAGTCGGAAAAGAGCTTGCGCGTAACGCATTATACGCTGTCATCATTGCTTCGATCGGGATTATCTTATATGTATCCGTCCGATTTGAGTATAAAATGGCGATTGCAGCGATTGTCTCTCTGCTTTACGATGCATTCTTTATCGTTGCCTTCTTTAGTATTACGCGCTTAGAGGTGGATGTCACCTTCATTGCAGCGATACTCACAGTCATTGGGTACTCAATCAATGACACGATTGTCACCTTCGACAGGGTGCGTGAGCAAATGAAGAAACGCAAACCGAAAACGATCGAAGATTTATCGTACATTGTGAATTTAAGTTTACAGCAAACCTTTACGCGTTCTGTGAACACCGTGCTTACCGTACTTGTAGTGGTGATTGCACTTCTCATTTTCGGTTCAGCATCTATTACAAACTTCTCCATCGCCTTACTTGTCGGCCTATTAACAGGGGTGTATTCATCCCTTTATATTGCGGCACAAATTTGGCTGATATGGAAAGGTCGTGAGCTGAAAAAGCCGGCTAAAATCGACACAGAACAAGATATTTAAACAAGAAAGACTGCCAGCTTGGCAGTCTTTTTTTCATGCATCATACTTCATCGTCACAACAATAAGATGATATGTAAAAACATTTCGGGTTTCATTGATCTTGAAATGGTCTTTTGCTATAATGACATACGTTTAGATCAGTATAGAAAGCAAGTGTCCGTTTGGGGCATTTCGCTTTTATTCATTGGAGGGGCTGTTATGAAGGTTCGGGAAACTGAACTGCCAGGTATCGGTCACAAAGCCGAAATGATCACAAGAAATAATGAGAAGCTTGCCATTATCACACATGATGACGGCAGAAGAGAGATGTATTATTTTCAAGAAGATGATCACGAAGAATGTATTTCTGGTATCTTGCTGAGCGATGAAGAAGCAAGACAAATCTCGGCTATTTTAGGCGGCATGGTCTATAAACCTAAAGCGCTTGAGACAGTGGAGGTGGCCATTGATGAACTCATCATTGAATGGTTTAAGATTGAAAAGAACGCACCGGCTGTTAACCAGACGATCGGAGACCTGAGTGTTCGCCAAAACTATCAAGTAACAGTCATCGCCATTGTGAGAAAATCACATGAGAAAATTTTAAATCCAGGACCAGATACGGTGATTGAAGAAGGAGACACCCTTGTCATCTCTGGAGAAAGAAAAGAATTAAAGAGCCTCATTAAAGAAAAACTCAGCAGCTAAACGCCCATGCTGATAGAAAACCTTCCGCCATGTTCTTTCGGTGTTTAAAAAGGACAAGAAAGAGGGAAGAATAAAAGAAAAAGCTTGGGGGATTTGTAGATGAATAAACAACAATGGACCATCATACTCGCATTTATTTTCGTATTAATTGTCTCAGTATTTGCTGTTATTAACGTGCGGCCTGTACAGGTAGACTACTTATTTGGAACGGCTGAATGGCCGCTGATCCTTGTCATTATCGGTTCTGTTCTGATGGGCGGACTCATTGTGGCTTTTGCGGGGATTTTCCAAATTGTGAAACTAAAACGTGAATTAAAAGCATTAAAAGCTGAACGTGCAGCCGCTGTGACTGCCCCTACTGCTTCTCCAAAAAAGGTAGACAAAGACGTTCAAAAGAAAACGAATGTCACACCTTTAAAAGAACAGCCAGCGTCTTTTGACCGGAAGGAAAAATAATCTTCCAGTACAATTTCATAAAATAAAAATTGAAACCCCTCAGTCCACTCTAGTATAATAGTGTGGTTGAGGGGTGAATTTATGTTATTATCCAAAATGCGTTGGGAATATGAACATCCTAGCGAAGAAAAAGTGAAATCACTCTCTGAAAATCTGAATATTTCAGCGCTGACTGCATCACTTCTTGTACAAAGAGGGCTCGAAGAAGTAGAAGAAGCGAGGTCTTTTTTATTTGATCAAAAAGCCGAATTTCATGATCCATTCTTATTAAAAGGAATGAAAGAAGCAGTAGAGCGCATCAACAAAGCGATCGAAGAGCAGGAATCGATTGTGATCTTCGGAGATTATGATGCAGATGGTGTGACAAGTACTTCTGTACTTTTACATACACTTAAAGAACGATCTGCGAAGGTAGACTTTTATATTCCAGATCGATTTAAAGAAGGATATGGGCCAAACGAACAGGCTTTCCGATATATCAAAGAGCAAGGAGCATCGCTTGTCATCACCGTGGATACAGGGATCGCTGCTGTAAATGAAGCACGTATTGCAAAAGAAATAGGATTAGACCTGATCATCACAGATCACCATGAACCAAGCGAGGAACTGCCTGAGGCACTTGCGATTGTACATCCTAAGCAGCCAGGGTGTGAGTATCCGTTTAAAGAGCTGGCGGGTGTCGGTGTGGCGTTTAAAGTGGCACATGCACTCCTCGATAAACTCCCAGTAGAATTATTAGATCTTGCTGCAATCGGTACAATTGCGGATCTTGTCCCGCTGCATGATGAAAATAGATGGATTGCCAAAAAAGGTCTTATGCAGCTTCGACAGTCTAGACGGCCTGGGTTAAAAGCGTTATTAAAAGAAGCAGGCGCCACTCTTGAAGAAGCAAATGAGGAAACGGTCGGCTTTCAAATTGCGCCAAGGCTGAATGCTGTTGGACGAATTGAGCAGGCAGATCCGGCTGTTCATCTTCTCATGACTGAGGATATGGATGAAGCAGAAGAACTCGCTCGTTTTGTACAAGAATTGAACAAAGAACGGCAGAAAATTGTGAGTACGATCACGGAAGAAGCCATTCAAATGGTCGAAGAGACAGGTGCTGACCAGTCTGCTATCGTCGTAGCAAAAGCTGGCTGGAATCCAGGCGTTGTCGGCATTGTTGCCTCAAAATTGACGGATACATTTTCTCGTCCGGCGATTGTGCTTGGAATAGACGAAGAAACGCAGATGGCGAAAGGGTCAGCACGAAGTATTCCTGGCTTTGATTTATTTTTCCATTTGAGCAAGTGCCGTGACATCCTGCCGCATTTCGGTGGACACCCGATGGCAGCAGGAATGACACTTCAAGCGGATGATGTTCCTTTACTTAGGGAAAGATTGAATCAATATGCAAATGAAACGTTGACAGAAGAAGATTTCATTCCAATTCAACGGGTCGATGCAGTATGTAAAGTGGACGAAATGACGGTGCAAGCCATTGAAGAAGTGGGGCTGCTGTCCCCGTTTGGCATGCAGAATCCTAAGCCGTTCATTATGATTGAAGACGCCCAGCTTGAAGACATCCGAACGATCGGGGCCAATCAAAATCACATTAAAATGTCACTAAAAGACGAAGACAAGCTGCTCGACTGTGTCGGTTTTCACCAAGGCAAACTAAAAGAAGAACTTGTCCCAGGGAGTCAAATTTCTGTCGTTGGCGAGGTCTCGATTAATGAATGGAATAACCGAAAGAAACCTCAGCTCATGCTAAAAGACGCTAGAGTCGATGAATGGCAGCTGTTTGATTTACGCGGGAAAAAAGATTGGGAAAAGAAAGTATCAACACTTGATCCCGCAAAAACAATGGTCTTCTGTTTTGACGAAGAAACAAAAAAGCAATCGGAGCTGGTGGATATTCCGATTCACCTTATTGATGCAGAAAATGTATCCACGTTTGATGTGCAGGAAAAGTATGTGATCTTTGCCGATGTTCCTGCAGACGAACACTTGCTCAAGCTGCTTTTAGAAAATCAACAACCAGCAAGAATTTATACGGTGTTTCAGCGGAAAGAAGATCACTTTATGTCCTCATTCCCGAGCCGTGATCAATTCAAATGGTTTTATGGGTTCTTGTTCAAACGGGGAAGTTTTCCTATTAAAGAACAAGGCATGGAGCTTGCCAAACATAGAGGTTGGACAAAAGATACAATCATTTTTATGACAAAGGTGTTTTTTGAACTCGGTTTTGTTAAAATAGAGAATGGTGTGCTGTCAATAGTGCGTGATGCCCCTAAAAAAGATTTAACCGCATCATCGTCTTATACAGCAAAACAACGATTGATGGAACTCGATCAAACACTAACATATTCCTCAGCCAAAGAGCTGAAGGAATGGCTGAATAGCATGATGAGCGAAGTCTCACCTGTGCTTTGACGTACGAGGAGGAAAAGGAAAAGATGGATTTAAAACAATATGTGACAGTTGTACCTGACTACCCAAAGGAAGGTGTACAATTTAAAGATATTACAACGTTAATGGATAAAGGCGAAGTGTACCGTTATGCAACGGATCAAATCGTTGAATACGCGAAGGAAAGAGATATTGATCTCATTGTTGGACCTGAAGCGCGTGGATTCATTATTGGCTGCCCTGTAGCATACGCACTTGGTGTAGGTTTTGCCCCAGTTCGTAAAGAAGGAAAGCTTCCTCGTGAAGTCATCAAAGTCGATTACGGTTTGGAATACGGTAAAGATGTATTAACGATTCATAAAGATGCAATTCGTCCTGGTCAGCGTGTACTGATCACAGATGATTTGCTTGCGACAGGTGGAACGATTGAAGCATCCATCAAGCTGGTTGAGGAATTAGGCGGCGTTGTGGCAGGGATTGCATTTTTAATTGAGCTGACGTATCTTGATGGCAGAAAGAAGCTTGACGGTTACGACATCTTGACGTTAATGCAATACTAATGGAGTTTTACGAAAAAAGCACTCAGTAAGAAGGGTGCTTTTTTCCTATCAAAAATCTTTTAGCGGACTTCTTCTCTTTACATCTATCGAATTTTTCTTGATAATAAACTACAATACAGTTTTCATTTAAAAAGGTGATTCCATGGCGAACGAACAAGTTTTAACGGCGCAGCAGGTCATTGATAAGGCAAGAGAATACCTGTCCGCTGAACATATTCAATTTATAGAGCGTGCATACGAATATGCTGAAAATGCTCACAAGGAGCAATACCGGAAATCCGGTGAGCCCTATATTATCCATCCTATTCAAGTGGCGGGAATTCTTGTTGATCTTGAAATGGACCCTTCGACCATTGCTGGCGGCTTCTTGCATGATGTTGTCGAAGACACGGATGTGACATTAGAAGATTTAAAAGAGCATTTTAACGAAGAAGTAGCCATGCTTGTTGATGGTGTGACAAAGCTCGGAAAGATTAAATATAAATCACAAGAAGAACAACAGGCTGAAAACCATCGTAAAATGTTTGTTGCAATGGCGCAGGATATTCGCGTCATCTTAATTAAGCTGGCAGACCGTCTTCACAATATGAGAACACTCAAACACCTTCCGCAGGAAAAGCAGCGAAGAATTTCAAATGAAACCCTTGAGATCTTTGCACCGCTTGCGCACAGATTAGGGATTTCAAAGATTAAGTGGGAGCTTGAAGATACAGCCCTCCGCTATTTAAATCCGCAGCAATACTACCGGATTGTGAATCTCATGAAGCGCAAACGAGCGGAACGTGAGGAATACTTGGACGAGGTTGTTAATGAAGTAAAAGACCGCGTGTCTGAGGTGAACATTAAGGCTGAATTCTCCGGCAGACCGAAACATATTTATAGTATTTATCGAAAAATGGTCATGCAAAATAAGCAATTTAATGAAATATATGATTTGCTGGCTGTACGTATTTTGGTTGACAGCATTAAAGACTGCTATGCGGTACTTGGTATTATTCATACATGCTGGAAGCCGATGCCAGGCAGATTTAAGGATTATATTGCGATGCCAAAGCCGAACATGTATCAGTCTCTTCATACAACGGTGATTGGTCCAAAAGGGGACCCGCTTGAAGTTCAGATTCGTACAGTGGAAATGCACGAAATTGCGGAATACGGAATTGCCGCACACTGGGCGTATAAAGAAGGCAAAGAGTCAGCAGAATCGACGGAAGAAGCCGTTTTCCAGAAGAAGCTGTCTTGGTTTAGAGAAATCCTTGAATTCCAAAATGAATCCACAGATGCGGAAGAATTTATGGAATCGTTAAAAATTGATCTTTTCTCTGATATGGTGTTTGTATTTACACCAAAAGGAGACGTCATCGAGCTACCGTCTGGTTCCGTACCAATTGATTTCTCATACCGGATTCATTCGGAAATTGGGAATAAAACAATCGGAGCCAAAGTCAACGGTAAAATGGTCACACTTGATCATAAGCTAAAAACAGGTGATATTATTGAAATTCTGACTTCTAAGCATAGCTATGGACCAAGCCAGGATTGGGTCAAACTTGCCCAAACCTCTCAAGCGAAGCACAAGATCAGACAGTTTTTCAAGAAACAGCGCCGTGAAGAAAATGTCGAAAAAGGCCGAGAACTTGTGGAGAAAGAAATCAAAAACCTTGAGTTCGATGTCAAAGACATTTTGACCGCTGAAAATCTGCAAAAAGTGGCCGATAAATTTAATTTCTCAAATGAAGAGGACATGTATGCAGCTGTCGGTTATAACGGAATTACGGCACTCCAAGTGGCGAATCGTTTAACGGAAAAAGAAAGAAAACAAAGAGATCAGGAAGAACAAGAGAAAACCGTTCAAGAAGTGTCTGTAGAGTCAAAACCATATCACGGGAAAAAACGAGAAGCTGGCGTGCGAGTGAAAGGCATTGATAACTTGCTTGTCCGTTTATCTAAGTGTTGTAATCCTGTTCCTGGTGATAGCATTGTTGGCTTTATTACAAAAGGCCGTGGCGTATCTGTTCACCGTGATGACTGTCCGAACGTAAAGACAGGAGAAGCGCAGGAACGGTTAATCCCGGTTGAGTGGGAGCATGAACAGCCTGCTCGAAACCGTAAAGAATACAATGTGGAAATCGAAATATTAGGATATGACAGACGCGGCTTACTTAATGAGGTGCTTCAAGCAGTCAACGAAACCAAAACGAACATCTCATCGGTTTCTGGTAAGTCTGATCGTAACAAAGTGGCGACGATCCATATGGCGATCTTTATCCAAAATATTAACCATTTGCACAAAGTGGTAGAACGCATTAAACAAATCAAAGACATTTACTCTGTTCGCCGATTCATGAATTAGAAAGGAAGTATATCGTCTATGAGGCTTGTTGTTCAGCGTGTGACGAGTGCATCTGTGAAAGTAGAAGAAGAGATCACAGGTGCCATCAATGAAGGCTATATGGTGCTCGTTGGGGTTACACATGAAGACACAGAAGAAGATGTGCATTACTTAGCTGAAAAGCTCGCACACTTGCGTATTTTTGAAGATGAAAACGGGAAAATGAATCATTCTTTGTTAGATGTAAAAGGAAGTGTACTGTCTGTATCTCAATTTACTCTTTATGGTGATACGAGAAAAGGCAGACGGCCGAACTTTATGAAAGCTGCCAAACCGGATGTGGCGAATTCACTTTACGAATGCTTCAATGAAACGCTTAGAGAAAAAGGCATCCATGTTGAAACTGGACGTTTTGGGGCGATGATGGACGTCTCATTGACCAATTCGGGGCCTGTCACCATGTTGATGGACAGCAAAGAATAGAAAGACATTAGACTGTAGATAAACTCTTGCTGAGAGTTTGTTTAGAGTCTTTTTCTTTTGCGATCAAACAAAAAAGAGGC
Source organism: Bacillus sp. JUb11 (assembly GCF_024807925.1). Taxonomy (NCBI): domain Bacteria; kingdom Bacillati; phylum Bacillota; class Bacilli; order Caryophanales; family Bacillaceae; genus Bacillus; species Bacillus sp. JUb11. The sequence goes on from NZ_JANUEZ010000001.1 coordinate 260,284, forward strand.
GCAGCGGCCTCTTTTTTCTATCGGAAATATTGTTTTAATCCTTCTGTCATTCCTTCTGTCACTCGTTCTTGGTAAGAGGCGCTATAAATGATCGCTTCTTCTTGAGGATTGCTTAAATAGCCGAGTTCATATAAAAGGGAAGGGCGCTTGTTTTCTCTTAAAACAAAATAATCTCCAAATTTGACTCCTTTATCAGGGATCTGTGATCGTTTTGCGACTTCCGTATGAACGCTTGTCGCCAAACGTTGATCTTTGGATGCTTGATAATAATATGCGGTGCTCCCTCTGATACTTTGGTCCATAAAACTATCATAATGAAGACTAATAAATGCATCTGCATTTCGGTAATGTGAAGTGGCAACCCTCGATTGAAGGCTGATGAATGTATCATCACTTCTTGTTAAATAGACATTTGCTCCAGAAGCTCTTAACTTACCCGCCAGCAAATGAGCGGTTTTGATCGTGATATTCTTTTCAAATGCACCGTCTGCGCCGATCGTGCCGCTGTCTTTTCCGCCATGCCCAGGATCAAGAACAATTGTTTTGCCTTTTAAAGATCCAGTGCCAGACGATGAATCCTGCTGAGGTCTTGGTGCTTCGCTGCTATTTTTCTTTGTTTGAACGACCCAGCTCGCCACGTAGCCTGTTCCGCCGTTTGATAATGTCACCTCGTACCAGTCACCTTGCGTACGAACAATTTGATAAGCAGCTCCTTTTGTTGCTCTTTCTGCAATTCCAGCAGAGGTAGAAGCGCTTTTTCTAATATTCGTTCCATCATAAACGATGTACGCTTTCTGATGAGATGACGAAGAGGATGAATTCTTTTCAGGTGCTGCACTTGTTCCTTGGTTTGAGACAATATAATAACTTGCAACCCAGCCTTTAACGCCTTTTGCTTCGATTTCATACCAGCCATTTTGCTCCCGTAAAATGGTGACTTGAGTGTTGCGGGAAAGTGAAGCGGCCACTTGTGCGTTTGGTGCCGCCGATTTTCGAACATTCAAGCTTGATACGCCAACTGTGCCGGACTGTTTAGAACGAGCGGGCTCAGCTGAACTGGATGAAGAAGCGTTTTGTCCGCCAGAAATATAATCAGAGTGGACCCAGCCTTCCGCTTGTTTGTACGATATTTTTGTCCATTCGCCGCTTGTGTCCAGCTTTTTAGCGGAAGCGCCCTGCGGGAAAGTGCCAATGACTTGATAGGAAGTCCCTGGGCCTGTCCGAATGCGAAGGTCAGAGGCTGTTGACGTAATTGAACTGCTTCCTTGCGTACTTTGACCTTGCGTCTTTTGCTTAGCAGGCTTTTGTGCATCAGATGACTTGGTAATCAGCCATGAGACGACCCAGCCTTTTTGTCCGTTCGATAGACCGATCTGTACCCATTCTCCTTGTTCAGTGAGAATCGGGTAGCTTTCTCCTCGTTTCACAACTGCTGCGACCCCGTAGCTTAAACCAGGTCCGGTTCGCACATTGATTTCATCTGTTGCAACGACAGCTTGATCTGTTTGAGCCGTCGCATGTGTCATTGGCCAAGTGCTGGCAATGAGGACAAAACAGGTGAGCAGCAACATCATGTGATGGTGTGTTTTCAGATTCAAAACGGTGTTTTCCCCTCCCTTGTAAAACCGATGAATGTTAATTCGTTATGTAATGGATGAATTCCTTGCAGTTTCCCTAATAAAATTGAATCAATCTGTTTATACTAGATAAAAATGTGATAAAAGGATGTACAAACATGAGATTAAGCAGAAAATTAGGACGAGTGCAATATAATGGACATCGTGATATCGACCGCTGGCAGCACGACGAAATGGATCAACCAGGCTTCCTTGAAGAAACGGCATCTGAATACGGATGCACGTCAAAAGAAGAGCTGGAAAAGAAAAAGAGACACGGCAAGGGTTGACAGAGTGGCAGCACCGACCTTATTATAATATAAATCAACACACTTGAAAATTTAAAATGTGGAACTGATGATAGAGAATAGTAGGGTAAATTGCGTGAGCAGAGAGGAATCGCCTTAGGCTGAAAGCGAATCCGCATGGCATTTATCACGAAAGAACACTCTGTAGGTTTCCTGCTGAACACTCAAAAAATGAGTCATTAGGCGGAGAACGTGAATCTGCGTTAAGGATTTGAGCGGGAACATGGCTAGATCATGTTCCAACTAGGGTGGCACCACGGGTATAACTCTCGTCCCTACTATACACATAGTAGAGGCGGGGGTTTTTTATATGTCCACATAAAAAATGAATGATGGTCGTAGGAGGACGAAAAATGAGTTTTAATATTCCAAGAGGCACACAGGATATTTTACCGGGAGAATCAGAACGCTGGCAGTATGTTGAACAAATTGCGAGAGATACATGTGCAGCCTTTCAATACAAAGAAATCCGCACACCGATTTTTGAGCATACAGAACTGTTTGCACGAGGAGTAGGCGAGTCAACAGATATCGTTCAAAAAGAGATGTACACATTTGAAGACAAAAAAGGACGTAGCATCACACTTCGCCCAGAAGGAACAGCTTCAACTGTCCGTTCTTATGTTGAAAATAAACTGTTTGCACAGCCTGCACAGCCTACAAAGCTGTACTACATTGGACCAATGTTCCGCTATGAGCGTCCGCAAACGGGAAGATATCGTCAATTTTATCAATTCGGAATTGAAGCGATCGGTTCAAAAGATCCTGCCATTGATGCAGAGGTCATTTCATTAGCGATGAGTGTGTATGAGAAAGCAGGTCTTTCCAACTTAAAACTCGTCATTAACAGCCTTGGTGACAAAGAAAGCCGTGCAGATTACCGTCAAGCACTTGTCGAGCATTTTGAACCAAGAATTGATGAATTCTGTCACGACTGCCAAATTCGTTTACATCAAAATCCATTACGTATTCTTGATTGTAAAAAGGACCGCGATCACGAACTGATGGCAACGGCACCATCCATTCAAGATTACTTAAATGAAGAATCACGGACTTATTTTGAAAAAGTAAAACAATACTTAACCGATCTAGGCATTGAATATGTCGTCGATCCGAACTTAGTGCGCGGTCTTGATTATTACAATCACACTGCCTTTGAGATTATGAGTAATGCAGAAGGCTTTGGCGCGATCACAACATTAGCCGGCGGCGGCCGTTATGATGGACTTGTTGAAGGAATTGGCGGTCCTGAATCACCAGGTATCGGCTTTGCGATGAGTATTGAACGTTTCCTATCAGCGATTGATGCAGAGAAGATTGAGCTTCCTGTTCAAGACGGCATTGATTTATATATTGCGGCATTAGGAGATCAAGCAAAAGATTATGCTGTTGGCTTATTGAATCGCCTAAGAAAAGAAGGCATTTCAAGTGAAATGGACTATACAGGGAAAAAGCTAAAAGCACAATTTAAAGCGGCAGACCGCTTGAAAGCCAAGTTTATTGCAGTTCTTGGTGAAGATGAGCTGGCGCAGCAAATTGTAAACGTAAAAGATACGACAACGGGTGAACAAATTGAAGTGAAGCTTGATGAGCTGATTCAAATGATGAAAGCCCACCAGAAAGCGTAAAGAAGGAGTGGAATGTTTGTGTTTGGTAGAACTTTTTATTGTGGAGAAGTAACAGAAGACCAAATCGGTCAAACAGTTGTATTAAAAGGATGGGTACAAAAACGTCGTGACCTTGGCGGATTAATCTTTATTGACCTGCGTGATCGTACAGGCATTGTGCAAGTTGTCTTTCATCCAGACCAATCAAAAGAGGCTCTTGAGACAGCAGAATCGATTCGGAATGAATATGTCCTTGATATTAAAGGGACAGTGGTCGCAAGAGAAGAAGCCACGATCAATCCAAATTTAAAAACAGGCAAAATTGAAATTCAAGTCGACACAGTCACTGTTTTAAATGAAGCCAAGACGCCTCCATTTGTGATTTCTGATCAAGCAGATGAGGTATCAGAAGATGTGCGCTTAAAATACCGCTACCTAGATCTTCGCCGTCCTGCGATGTTTGAAACGATGAAAATGCGACATGAAGTCACAAAAGCATTCCGCCATTTCTTAGATGATCACGGCTTTCTAGACATTGAAACGCCAATTTTAACAAAAAGTACGCCAGAAGGTGCGCGTGACTATCTTGTGCCAAGCCGTGTACACGAAGGAGAATTCTATGCGCTGCCGCAGTCTCCGCAATTATTTAAGCAATTGCTCATGGTGTCTGGGATGGACCGCTACTATCAAATCGCTCGCTGCTTTAGAGATGAAGACTTGCGTGCTGACCGTCAGCCGGAATTTACACAAGTCGATATTGAAATGTCCTTTATGAGCCAAGAAGACATCATGACGCTTGCTGAAGAGATGATGGCAAAGGTGATGAAAGATGTCAAAGGTGTTGACCTGACATTGCCATTACCTCGTATGACGTACGATGAAGCGATGAATTCCTATGGTTCTGACAAGCCAGATACCCGATTTGACATGAAGCTTGTCAACATTTCAGACACGGTAAAAGACTCAGATTTCAAAGTCTTCAGCGGTGCTGTAAACAATGGCGGAGCTGTCAAAGCGATTAATGTCAAAGGGGCTGCAGCAAACTACTCAAGAAAAGACATCGATGCACTTGGTGCATTTGCAGCGAACTATGGTGCAAAAGGTCTTGCTTGGCTAAAAGCTGAAGGGACAGAGTTAAAAGGACCAATCGCTAAATTCTTTGATGAGTCAAAACAAGCAGAATTAAAAGAACAGCTTCAAGTTGAAGAGGGAGACCTTTTACTTTTTGTCGCTGACAAAACGTCTGTTGTCCATGATGCGCTTGGCGCACTTCGTTTAAAACTTGGCAAAGAGCTTAAACTCATCGATGAGTCTGTCTTCAATTTCTTATGGGTAGTCGATTGGCCGCTGCTTGAAAAAGATGAAGAAGAAGGCCGCTTCTATGCTGCTCATCATCCTTTCACAATGCCAGTTCGTGATGATCTTGAATTAATTGAAACAAGTCCAGAAGATATGAAAGCTCAAGCGTATGATCTTGTGCTGAACGGCTATGAGCTTGGCGGAGGTTCTATTCGTATTTTTGAAAAGGACATTCAAGAGAAAATGTTTGGTTTACTTGGCTTTTCTAAAGAAGAAGCGTACGATCAGTTCGGCTTCCTTCTTGATGCATTTGAGCATGGTGTGCCTCCGCACGGCGGAATTGCGCTTGGACTTGACCGCTTAGTGATGCTGCTTGCCGGCCGATCTAACCTAAGAGATACCATTGCGTTCCCGAAAACGGCAAGTGCAAGTTGTGTTCTCACAGATGCTCCTGGCACTGTAAGCGCAGCGCAGCTAGATGAACTGAGTTTGGCTATTAAAACAAAAGTAAAACAGTAAAATAGGCGCATGTTTATAGGCATGTAAACGCTTGAAAAAGGGACATGCCTATGATATGCTTTCATCAACCAATAAATAAAGTCCTGATACGTACGGTGGTTACCTAGTTTTGACCGAACATTTTTTTCTACGGGAGCTTGCCTTTCCTTTCTGCATAAATGCCTCTTCTGAGGACTTATAAAGTGAGGAAGAAAGCACCCACCTGCATGGTGCGGGGTTCAAAACGAAGGAAAAGCTGGCGGCGTGATCGGGACTTTTTTGTGTTTTTTTCTATTTGAGAAGGATGACGGAGAACTCTGAATATGATATGATTCTTTCGATTCATTTTAAATAAAGGTGGAGTGAGGCACTTGTTACATCAGTTTTCAAGAAACGAGCTTGCCATTGGCAAGGAAGGCTTAAATATATTAAAAAACAGTACAGTTGCAGTGCTTGGAGTAGGCGGCGTAGGTTCTTTTGCAGTAGAAGCTCTTGCTCGTTCAGGTGTTGGCCGTATTGTTCTTGTTGATAAAGATGATATTGATATTACAAATGTAAACCGGCAGCTGCCAGCTCTGCTATCAACGGTTGGTCAGCCTAAAGTTGACTTAATGCAGGCAAGAATTGCTGACATCAACCCAGAATGTGAAGTTGTTGCGCTCAAAATGTTTTATACAGAAGAAACATATGAACAATTCTTTGAGTATCCACTTGATTATGTCATTGATGCATCAGATACAATTCATTATAAAATTCATTTAATGAAAGAGTGCCTGAAACGCGATGTTAACATTATTTCGAGTATGGGTGCTGCAAATAAAACAGATCCGACACGGTTTAAAATTGATGACATCTCAAAAACACATACAGACCCAATTGCGAAAGTCGTCAGAACACGCCTGCGGAAGGAAGGCATTCGTAAGGGAATTGAAGTTATTTTCTCTGATGAAAGTCCGATTGTCATTCGTGAAGATGTGAGAAAAGAAGTTGGAAATGATGAAGCGAAAATTCGTAAGGCACAAATGCCGCCATCATCCAATGCATTTGTTCCATCTGTGGCTGGACTGATCATGGGTGGTCATGTCATTATGAAACTGTTAAAAGACATTCCGATTACACGTGTGAAAGATAAATAAATAGCCCGCCTGCTTAGAGCAGGGGGCTTTTTTTATTTTTGCCGTCTTAAATTTTCATACACTTGCTTTAGTGCACCTTCAAATTTTCCAGTTTGCTTTGGTTCATAATATTGCTTGTTTTTCAGCGGGTCAGGTAAATATTGCTGCTTCACCCAGCCATTTTCATAATCGTGCGGATATAAGTAATCGGCGCCCCTTCCAAGTGCTGCTGCTCCTTTATAGTGGGCATCTTTTAAATGAACGGGAACTTCACCAATTTTCCCCGTGCGAATATCATGCAGTGCCGCATCAATCGCTTGGTAAGCGGAGTTTGACTTTGGAGAAAGACACAGTTCAATCACGGCATTAGCGAGTGGAATTCGTGCTTCTGGAAAACCAACTCTCTCAGCTGTTTGAACAGCGCTTAACACACGTGGCCCTGCCTGCGGACTGGCTAGGCCAATATCTTCATAAGCCATCACAAGTAATCGTCTCGAAATGCTTTCGAGATCTCCCGCTTCAATCAGTCTTGCAAGGTAATGAAGCGCAGCATCTGCGTCAGATCCTCTAATGGATTTTTGAAAAGCCGAGAGGACATCATAATGGGCATCACCGTTTTTATCATGCGAGAAGCTCTTTTTTTGTAAACATTCTTCTGCTGCAGCTAGAGTGATCGTGATCTGTCCAGATTCATCCGCTTTTGTCGATAAGACGGCTAGTTCAAGTGCATTTAAAGCGGAACGCACATCTCCTCCGCATCCATTTGCAAAATGATTCATTGCCTCCTCATCAACTTTGACGGAATAACCGCCAAGCCCGCGATGTTCATCCTGTAAAGCTCGAGATAATGCAGCTTTAATTTGCTCTGTTTCCAGCGGCTTCAGCTCAAATATTTGTGTCCGGCTGCGGATGGCTGGGTTAATCGCATGATACGGATTAGCTGTTGTCGCGCCAATTAAAATGATCATGCCATTTTCTAAATACGGAAGAAGAAAATCCTGCTTCCCTTTATCGAGTCTGTGGACTTCGTCTAAAATCAAGATGACCTGACCACTCATTTTCGCTTCAGCGGCGACAGCTTCCATATCTTTTTTGTTATGAATCACCGCATTCAATGTACGGAAGGCAATGCTTGTACTGCCAGCGATTGCAGTTGCAATGGATGTTTTGCCGATTCCCGGCGGTCCGTATAAAATCATCGAGGACAAATGTTTTGCCTCGACCATTCGTCTAATAATTTGACCTTCCCCAACGAGATGCTCCTGCCCAATAATGTCTCCAATATGACTTGGGCGCATCCGATACGCTAAAGGTTTCATGATTATCTCTCCTAAAGCAATGTCTTGTTTGTATAGAGTACCGAAATTTCTTCAAATAGAAAAGGGATGCGTCCTCGTTTTGAGCTCAGAACCCGCAAATGAAAGTTGGCTAAAAGTATGATATAATTGCTTTTGGTCTATATAAGCGTATATGAAATCAGAAAAATAATTGATGACATAGAAATAGAAAACGCAGAGGTGTTTAACTTGAAAATTTCTACTAAAGGCAGATATGGTCTGACGATCATGATCGAATTAGCCAAAAAACATGGCGAAGGCCCTACATCATTAAAATCAATCGCTCAAAACAATGATTTGTCTGAGCATTATTTAGAGCAGCTTGTATCACCACTTCGCAATGCACGTCTTGTGAAAAGTATCCGCGGAGCGTATGGCGGCTATGTGCTTGCCCATGAGCCAAACGAGATTACAGCCGGTGATATTATTCGTGTATTAGAAGGACCTATTAGTCCTGTTGAAGTGATTGAAAACGAAGAACCAGCAAAGCGTGCACTTTGGATTCGTATTCGTGATGCAGTAAAAGACGTACTGGACAATACAACTCTTGAAGACTTGGCAAGCTATAAAGATGACGAGGATCAAGAGGCGTATATGTTCTATATTTAGATCAGAGGTGTACCGTAAATGGAACGTATCTATTTAGATCATGCAGCCACAACGCCGATGGATCAACGGATTGTGGACAAGATGATGCCTTACTTTACAGAGATATTTGGCAATCCCTCTAGTATTCATTCATATGGGCGCGAGGCAAGAAAGTGGCTCGATGAAGCAAGGGAAGTCATTGCAGGAGAATTACACTGTAAGCAGCAGGAGATCATCCTCACAAGCGGAGGAACAGAGGCAGACAACTTGGCCATTACAGGTGTGGCAATGGCAAGGCAGCATGAAGGAAAACATATCATCACAACAAAAACTGAGCATCATGCAGTGCTGCATACATGCGAACGCTTAGAGAAGCTTGGTTTTGATGTGACGTATTTAGATGTGGATCACACTGGATTGATTCATCTTGATCAATTAAAACAAGCACTAAGAGACGATACAATTCTTGTGACCATCATGTATGGCAATAATGAAACGGGTGTGATCCAGCCAATTAAAGAAATTGGTCAACTTTTACACGAACACACTGCTTATTTTCATACAGACGCTGTACAGGCATTTGGGACAATATCAATTGATGTCACAGAACTTCATATCGACCTCTTATCTGCGTCCGGTCATAAACTAAATGGCCCGATGGGAACAGGCTTTTTATACGTGAATGAGCGTGTGAAACTTTCACCGCAGCTATTCGGAGGAGAACAAGAAAGAAAACGCCGTGCTGGCACTGAAAATGTGGCGGGAATCATTGGGCTTGCAGAAGCAGTTCAATTAACAAAGCAAAATAGAAGAGAAAAAGCAGTGCATTATGGTAAGCTCAAAGAAGCGATGCTGCAAGTATTCGAAGAGGAATCACTCAATTTCTCTATCAATGGACATCCGAAAGAGACATTGCCGCATATTTTAAATGTCCACTTCCCGGGCGTTTCTATTGAATCGTTACTTGTAAACTTAGATATGGAAGGGATTGCTGTTTCGAGCGGGTCAGCATGTACGGCTGGATCTGTCCTTCCTTCGCACGTATTAAGCGCCATGTATGGTGAAGAAGCAAAAGAGCTGACATCCTCAGTCAGAATTAGCTTCGGTCTTGGTAATGAAGAGGAACATGTAAAGCAGGCGGCGTATAAGATAGCGGCTGTCGTCAAACGCCTAGCCAAATAAATGCTCCCCTTTTGTTCGTGTGTGAAAAATGAAACAGCTAGGCACCTGAAGAACGAAACGCGCACGTTGTTTCATTGAAATTGGAGTTGATGAAGATGACAAAAAGACCTGAAGACACAAGAGTTGTGGTCGGTATGTCCGGAGGCGTCGATTCATCAGTTGCTGCGCTCATGCTAAAGGAGCAAGGCTATGATGTGATCGGCATATTTATGAAAAACTGGGATGACACAGATGAAAATGGTGTATGTACAGCAACGGAGGACTATGAGGATGTCATTCGTGTTTGTAACCAGATTGGAATCCCATATTATGCAGTGAATTTCGAGAAACAGTATTGGGACAAAGTGTTTCAATATTTTCTTGATGAATATAAAGCAGGCAGAACGCCGAATCCAGATGTCATGTGTAATAAAGAAATTAAGTTCAAAGCATTTCTTGAGCATGCATTGTCGCTTGGAGCGGATTATTTGGCAACAGGCCACTATGCCCGTGTCGACAGAACAGGCGATGAAGTGAAAATGCTAAGAGGTCTTGATACAAACAAAGACCAAACTTATTTCTTGAATCAGCTGACTCAAGAACAACTTGATAAAGTATTGTTCCCAATCGGCGATTTAGAGAAAAAAAGAGTGCGTGAATTAGCGAAAGAAGCAGAGCTCGCAACAGCAACGAAAAAAGATTCTACGGGCATCTGCTTTATTGGGGAAAGAAACTTTAAAACGTTCCTTAGCCAATATTTGCCTGCACAGCCCGGTGTGATGCAGACAATGGACGGAGAAGTAAAAGGTGAACATGATGGACTCATGTATTACACGATCGGTCAACGCCAAGGACTTGGCATTGGCGGAAGCGGTGATCCGTGGTTCGTTGTTGGGAAGGACTTAGAGAAAAATATCTTATTTGTTGAACAAGGCTTCCACAATCCGCTTTTATACTCTGAAAGTATTTCAGCTGTTAACATCAGCTGGACGCGTCCTCATATTGTCGGCGAAAACGGTGAACTCACATGCACAGCGAAATTCCGATACCGTCAAGAAGACCATCATGTAAAAGTCAAAATGACAGGTGAGCAGGAAGCAATGGTGATCTTTGATGAACCCGTTCGTGCTGTCACTCCAGGACAAGCTGTTGTTTTTTATGATGGCGAAGAATGTCTTGGCGGCGGGACCATTGACGATGTCTTTAAAGATGGCCAAAAGCTGTCGTATGTGTAACATGTGTTAAAAACCTCAACGTCGCTGTTGAGGTTTTTTAATGAAAGGATGAAGAGAGCGAATGAATCATAACGAAATCGGTATTGAAGCTTTAAATCAAGGGAACATCGAACAGGCAGCTGAAGCTTTTACGAAAGCCATTGAAGAAAGCCCAAAGGACCCGGTTCCATATATCAACTTTGCGAATTTACTTTCAAGTGTTCATGAATTTGAACGTGCTTTGAACTTCTTTCAAAAAGCCATTGAACTTGATCATACAGCAGCTGCAGCCTATTACGGAGCAGGAAATGTTTACACGATGAAAGAAGACTTTATGAAAGCGAAAGACTATTTTGAGCAAGCGCTACAAGCTGGAATGGAAAACAGTGATTTGTTTTATATGTTAGGGCAGACACTGATGAAATTAGAGCAGCCAAAGCTTGCGATGCCTTATCTTCAGCGTGCAGTTGAGCTAAACGAAGAAGATAACGAAGCAAGATTTCAATTTGGCATGTGCTTAGCGAATGAACATCTGCTGGAGGAAGCGGTCGCAGTCTTTACTGAAGTGATTATGCGAGATCCGCAGCATGCAGACGCCTTTTATAATGCAGGCGTTGCGTATGCGTATTTAGAGAAAAAGGACGAAGCGCTTGAAATGCTAGGAAAAGCCATTGACGTGCAGCCTGATCATATGCTTGCATTGCATGCGCAAAAGCTGATTCAAGAGGCAGAATAACCGGAAGGAGGGAAGACCTGTGCAGGAACATCCAGATCAAATGAAGCTTGAAGATGAACCGTTTTTAAAAGGGACGGTTCAAGCCGTTATTTTCCATAACGAAAGTAATTTATACTCTGTGTTAAAAGTAAAAGTCATTGAAACATCAGAGAATTTAGAGGAAAAAACAGCATCTGTCACAGGCTACTTCCCAGCACTTCATGAGGATGAAACCTACACCTTCTATGGCAAAGTCACAAGTCATCCGAAGTTTGGCGAGCAGTTTCAAGCCACTCATTTTCAAAAGGAAGTCCCTACAACAAAGCAAGGCATCATTCATTATCTCTCTAGTGACTTGTTTGAAGGGATTGGAAAAAAGACGGCGGAAGAAATCGTCGGCAAGCTTGGCAATCAGACGCTTCATCAAATTATGCGTGATCCGTCTGTGTTGTATGACGTCCCTCGCCTGTCAAAAAAGAAGGCAGATAAGCTGGCTGCCGCACTTCAAGAGCATCAAGGGCTTGAGCAAATCATGATTAGCCTGAATCAATATGGTTTTGGTCCTCAGCTTAGCATGAAGATTTACCAAGTATACGAGAGTGAAACCTTGCAGAAAATTGAAGAAAACCCTTATCAGCTCGTCAAAGACGTCGAGGGGATTGGATTTATTAAAGCAGATGAACTCGGCGCTAGAACAGGGATATCTGGAAATGATCCAGACCGCATTCGTGCAGCCCTTTTGTATACCGTTGAGACAGCAAGCCTGCAGGACGGTCATACGTACATACAAACGAAAGATCTGATTGTCGAGACCCGTAAACTGCTGAATCAAACCGGTAATGACTACAAAGTGACTGAAATGGACGTTGCCAATCAGATCATTGCACTTGGTGAAGGGAAAGACATGATTATTGAAGATGAGCGCTGTTATCATCCGTCGCTCTTTTATGCGGAGCAAAGTGTGGCAAAACGCATTCAAAAAATTGTCGCTCAAACGGAATATGCAGATCAATTTCCTGAATCAGAATTTCTGCTTGCACTCGGTGAACTGGAGGAACGGCTTGGTGTCCAGTATGCACCAACCCAAAAAGAAGCCATTCAAAAGGCACTCATGTCTCCAATGCTGCTTTTAACAGGCGGACCGGGTACAGGGAAAACGACGGTCATTAAAGGGATTGTCGAGCTTTACAGCGATCTTCACGGCGTATCTCTTGACCCGGGTGATTATAAAAAAGATGAAGCATTTCCGTTCGTGCTTGCCGCACCAACTGGACGTGCTGCGAAACGAATGACAGAATCCACTGGACTTCCTGCTGTGACCATTCACCGGTTGCTAGGCTGGAATGGATCAGAAGGCTTCTCACATGATGAAGACCAGCCGATTGAAGGGAAGCTTGTCATCATTGATGAATCGAGTATGCTGGATATTTGGCTGGCGAACCATTTGTTTAAGGCGATCCCAGATCATATTCAAGTCATTATGGTTGGAGACGAACATCAACTTCCATCTGTCGGACCTGGTCAAGTGTTAAGAGACCTGCTTGCGTCACAAGCTATACCGGCAGTGACACTAACTGATATTTACCGGCAGGCAGACGGTTCAACAATTGTTGAGCTTGCGCATGATATGAAAAATGGTGTTTTGCCAAAGGATATTACTGCACGCTCGAAGGATCGATCCTTTATTCAATGCTCTAGTGACCAAATGAAAGAAGTCATCGAGAAAGTGGTCAGCAATGCTGCTCAAAAGGGTTATTCAGCAAAGGACATTCAAGTGCTTGCCCCGATGTATAAAGGAAAAGCAGGTATTAATGAACTGAATAAAATGCTTCAGCAAATTTTGAATCCTAAAAAGCCAAAAGGAAGAGAAATTCCTTTTGGTGATGTCGTCTACCGGACAGGTGATAAGGTACTTCAGCTTGTCAATCAGCCCGAGAATAACATTTTTAATGGAGATATTGGCGAAATTGTCTCGATCTTTTATGCGAAAGAAAACACGGAAAAAGAAGATATGGCGGTCATCTCCTTTGATGGAAATGAAATCACGTTTACGAAAAAAGATTTTCATCAATTTACACACGCTTATTGTTGCTCGATTCATAAATCCCAGGGCAGTGAATTCCCAATCGTGGTGCTGCCAGTCGTAAGAAGTTATTATCGAATGCTTCGAAGAAATTTGCTTTACACGGCCATTACACGAAGTAAAAAGTTTTTAATTTTGTGCGGGGAGGAATCAGCATTAGAGTGGGGCGTGAAAAATAATGAAGACTCCCTCAGACAAACATCTTTAACCATGCGTCTTACTGAAAAGGGAGAAATCATGGACGCTGAGCTAGCAGCCCTCCAAAAAGAACTTCCTTTCAGCGTACACGATGCCAATATTGGCATGGAGGGAATCACCCCGTTTGATTTTATGCAAGAGTAAATGGCTTCCTTCATGGAAGCCATTTCTTCGTATGAGTCATAGAGGAAACGCACACGATAAGACTGTTCCGAAAAGGTGGTTGATCACATTTTGAGAACATGTCGAGAGCTTGAAGGACTGACGATCTATACAGACGAGCTGTCTCATTCACTTGGGGCGATCAAAGATATTTGCTTTTTAGCCGGCGGCAGCTGCGGGGGATATGTTTTAGATGGGAAAAAGAAAGACTGTGCTTTCATCCCATTCTCAGCTGGCGACAAACTGACAGACAAAGGTCTATATGTGAGCTGCCAGAAGGGCATCGAGATAGATACCTCCGCCCCATCCTTCTTCTTTTCGAAATTAAAAAAGAAAATGATCCGTACGCCAGATGGTGAAACATTAGGTGTTTTGGAAGATGTATACTTTTGTACAAATTCGGGCACAATCGTAGCATATGAACTCTCGGACGGCTTCTTTACAGAGCTATCAGGGATTCGAAAGCAGCTGCATGCTGCCGGAACCTTGATGGATGTTCAAAAGGAAGCACTTGTTCTAAACCGAACGTAAAGAGGTGCTGAGTATGCTCATTTGCCCAAATTGCAAATGTAAAGACATCGGAAAAATTGGGGTCAATCAATATTATTGCTGGGGCTGTTTTATTGAATTGACACTGTCAAAAGGCAAAATATCTACTCACCAAGTGGAGGAAGACGGTACACTAAGCAGTTTAGACGACCTGTTTAGTGACGATGAACGTTCAATTCAACTATAAGTGTTAAGGGGGAATTTCGAATGGGCAAAATGACTTCTTCACTATTAACGCTTGGTGCAGGTGCACTCGCATATCACTTTGCAAGTCGATATGATATGCCATCTAAGCGGGATATGAAAAAGATGAGAAAACGAGTTATGCGAATGCTTTAAACAAAAAGGGACATCCACCATGAGCGGATGTCCTTTTTTTATGCCTGCCTGTACTCTAATCTCCGTGCAAGTATAGACAAGCTGAAGTTCACAACAAAATACATCATGGCCGCCAAGAGGAAAATAGGAAGTAAATAAGATTGGCTTTGACCATTTAAAATCTGCGCGTGATGCAATAACTCTGGAAGGGCAATCACAACGGCAAGCGATGTATCTTTTAAAAGAGAAATAAATTGACTGACAATCGGCGGTACCATTCGGCGTAACGCCTGTGGCATGATAATCATTTTTAATGTTTGAATATAGGTTAAACCAGAGGATCTAGCCGCTTCGATTTGTCCTTTATCAATTGATTTTAATCCGCTGCGAATGATTTCTGACAGCATGGCAGATTCAAACACGGTTAAAGCCGCAATGGCAGAGGCTGTAATACTCAGCTTAATGCCGATTTCAGGCAGAGCGAAATACGTAAAAAAGATGATCAGCAAAAGCGGCAGGTTCCGAACGGTTTCCACAATGACCGCAAGCACCTTTGATAAAATAGGGATTTGTGCGAACCTCAATGTGCCAACGACTAATCCGATGATAAAGCTTAAAATGATGGAGATAAAAGCCACTTTTAAGGTGACAGCAAATCCTTCAAGTAAAAAGGCGAGATGATCGGGCTGGTAGGCACCTATAAAATCCATTGTGTTTCCTCCTTTCTAGTGGCTTCGGGCTAATCTTTTTTCTAAATAACCAACGCCTAGACTAAGCGGAATGGTCAATAGAAGATAGAACATGGCAACAAAGATGTATACATCAAATGTCACAAATGTTCTCGAAGCGATAAGGTCTCCTTGGTACATCAGATCAAACCCTGCAATGACACCTAAAATAGACGAGTTTTTCACAAGGTTGATAAATTGATTCCCAAGTGGTGGAATGACAATTTTGATTGCCTGCGGCAGAATAATATATCGCATCGTTCCGCCATATGACAGACCAGAAGCTCTAGCTGCTTCCATTTGTCCAAGCGGTACAGCTTGTATACCTGCACGAATGGCTTCAGCGATAAAAGCAGACGTATAAATGGAGAGGGCAATGGTTCCTGCTGTAAAGCCATCTGCCACAATGCCAAGTACCGGTAAACCAAAAAAGAACACAAAGGTGATCAATAATAACGGAATATTCCGAATAAATTCCACGTAAGCCGTCCCTAACCAGTTGAGCGGCCTTAGTGGCGCAATTCTCATAATGGCAATGAGTGTACCGATGAAAAAGCTTCCAATCAACGCAATGACACTTGCACCAATCGTATATTTAAACCCTTCTAAATAAAGATGGAAGTTCTCAGTTAAAATGGAAAACCGCAGCAATCAGTTCACTTCCTTCCTAATCAACAGAGGAGCCGGCAAGCGGCTCTCCTGAGGGTGTTGAGATTGATCGAGTCAATTGATTATTCTTTGATCCATTTTTTATGAATCTTGTCATACTCTCCATTATCTTTTAATGCCTTTAACGCTTTATTAATGGCTTCTGTCAATTTTTCATCGCCTTTTTTCACAGCGATGCCATAAGGCTCATCGGTAAATGTTCCGCCAACGACTTCATAATTTGAATCTTCGTCTGCCATGCCAAATAAAATTGCATTATCAGTTGTCAGAACTTGCCCTTGATTTGATTTTAAGGCTGTAAAGGCTTCTTGGTAATTTTCAAATTCTAAAACGGATGCTTCTGGTGCTTTTTCGCGAATGTTTTGAGAAGAAGTGGACCCTTTCACTGCAAGCACCTTCGTACCTTTTTTAAGATCATCAATCGATTGAATGTCGCTGCCTTTTTTCACAAGCAGTGATTGTCCTGCTTCAAAGTAAACATCTGAGAAATTGACCTCTTTTTTACGCTCTTCTGTGATCGTCATTGTGGCAACAATGGCATGAATATCTCCTTTTTGCAGTAAAGGAATCCTTGTTTTAGATGTTACTTCTTTAAATTCTGCTTTTCCTTCATCACCGAGCATTTCTTTAGTGATCGCTTTTGCGATATCAATATCAAACCCTTCAATATCCCCGCTACTAGGATTTTTTAGACCGAATAAACGAGTATCGTTTTTCACACCGAAAACGATTTTTTTGTCTTTCTTAATGGCTTCTAATGAGCTGCCTTGTTTTGCATCGGTTGAGCCTTTCTCGGCAGATCCGCAAGCAGCGAGAGCGATCATACAGCAAGTCATCAACAGTAATAGGCCAAAGCGTTTCATTTTTTTCATCAAATTCATTCCCCCTAGTGATTTAAAATACGGCTTAAAAAGAGCTGAGCGCGTTTCTCGCGCGGTTTTTCATAAAAGGCAGCTGGTGTAGATTCTTCAAGAATTCTTCCTTCATCAATAAACACAATACGGTCTGCGACTTCACGGGCAAACCCCATCTCGTGCGTGACAACGACCATTGTCATTCCTTCCCTTGCCAGCTGTTTCATCACATCTAGCACCTCACCAATCATCTCTGGATCAAGAGCTGATGTTGGTTCATCGAAAAGCATGACCTCAGGTTTCATTGCAAGTCCCCTTGCGATTGCCACACGCTGCTGCTGTCCTCCTGAGAGTCTAGAAGGGTAGGTGTCTGCTTTTTCAGGAATGCCAACTTTATTTAAATAAAATTCAGCTGTTTCCTTTGCTTCTTCTTTGCTCACTTTTTTAACCTTCATCGGTGCAAGCATAATGTTTTCAAGCACCGTCTTATGCGGATAAAGATGGAAGTGCTGAAACACCATCCCGATATTTTGCCTGATGAGATTGATGTTGGTTTTCGGATGCTGAACAGACACTTGATTGACAAGGACTTTTCCTTCATCAATGCTTTCAAGACGATTGATACATCTGAGCATCGTGCTTTTTCCAGACCCTGAAGGACCGATGATCACAACAACCTCACCTTTTTGAATATGTAGGTTAATGTCCTTAAGTACATGGAACTGGCCGTAATGCTTGTTGACTTCTTCGAATGTGATCATGAAGAACCTCCTCTTCTAATGATTGAGCTAAAGCGGATTCTAGCATAAATGAGGCAAAAATAAGAAAATAATGGAATGTTTTCTAACGAGATTTTACAGCAAACAGTGACTTTGGATGGAGCCGTATGTTTCATGTGTATTCATTTTTAACAAAGTTAGGACAAATTTTATTTACATGGATAATTGCAGAAGTTGGTTAAACAATAAGAAGAGAGGTGAAAAAGGTGAAGAAACGTCCGATCGAGTTTCTAATATATGCTGCAGGTGTACTGCTTGTCCTTGCGTCTTTACTCATTTTGGTTCAGCTCGACGAGTTATGGATGCCTATTTTTTTATTGCTCAAAGCGGTTTTGATCCCGCTTCTTATCGCTATTTTTATTTCTTATCTTCTTTATCCCATTGTTGAAAGACTACATAAGCGAGGTTTGCCAAGGACGGTCAGTCTCTTATTGATATATGTGCTGTTTTTTGGCGGCATTGGTTTGGCTGTGTATAAAGGGGCACCGGTTTTAATCGCTCAGTTAAATGAATTGTCGGAGCAAATTCCCATGCTTGCCGAAACGTATAATGGTGCTTTATCACATGTTCATCGTCATACAAGCCACTGGCCTGATGGACTACATGAACGACTGGATCGTTTTATTGTCCAATCTGAGACGTATGCCGCAAATGGGGCAGAGCGGATGATTCTTAGCTGTAAAGTACTGCTTGATTACGCCTTAGTTGCTGCACTTATTCCTTTTCTTGTCTTTTATATGGTGAAAGATATGAACACGATGAAGCGGGCAGCATGGTATTTAACCCCGCCAAGCTTCCGAAAAAGGGGACATGCCTTTGTGAAAGCAGTGGATGACTCACTTGGGGATTATATTAGAGGGCAATTGCTTGTCTGTTCTTTAATTGGGGGAGCTGCTGCCATTGTTCTTTGGCTGTTTCATATTCCATATCCGCTTGTACTAGGTATGTTAATCGGTGCAACGAATGTCATTCCGTATTTTGGCCCGATTATTGGAGCGATTCCAGCTGTCTTTATCGCTTTTACCATCTCAGTGAAGTCAGTGATCATTGTGCTAATTACAGTAGCCGTGCTTCAATTTTTAGAAAGCAATGTACTGAGTCCGATCATTGTCGGGAGAAGCCTGCATATGCATCCTGTCGTAATCATGCTGGTGTTACTCGCTGGAGGTGAGCTGTTTGGCTTGATTGGAATGATTTTAGCCGTGCCGTCCGCAGCCATTATGAGGGTCATCATTGTGCAATATATTCACATGAGACGAAGCGTTCATTGACAAGACGAGCCGAGTTGTCTATAATAATTTCGATTCATACATATTGAATTCAATGACGGACCCGAGTACGTTAAAAAGCTGTTGCAGAGAGAGGCTTTGTTTGCTGAGAAAAGCCTTATCAGACCTTTAACGGAAGCTAGTCCCGAGTGCAGATAAACACTGCCGCTCTCTTCCGGCGTTATCGGATGTGAAGGTGATAGACGCATATGTCTATAATCAGGGTGGTACCGCGAGAGCATCTCGTCCCTGTGTAAGTAGTTTTTTGCTTGCATAGGGCGGGATGTTTTTTCGTTTGTGTGAAGATTGAGAATAAAAAAGGGAGGATTTATGATGAAAACTTTAACTTCAGCTCAAGTACGTCAAATGTTTTTAGATTTTTTTAAAGAAAAAGGACATGCTGTCGAACCGAGTGCGTCCCTCGTACCGCATGACGATCCAACACTTTTATGGATTAACAGCGGGGTGGCAACATTAAAGAAATACTTCGATGGCCGCGTCGTGCCTGAGAATCCGCGTATTTGCAACGCACAAAAATCAATTCGTACAAATGACATTGAAAATGTAGGGAAAACAGCACGCCATCATACGTTTTTTGAAATGCTGGGCAACTTCTCTATTGGAGACTATTTCAAAGAAGAGGCAATCGAATGGGCTTGGGAATTCCTCACAAGTGACGAGTGGATTGGCTTTGATCCGAATCTGTTATCTGTAACGGTACATCCAGAGGATGAAGAAGCGTATGTTCTTTGGAGAGATAAAATTGGTGTCCCTGAGGAACGAATTATTCGTCTAGAGGGCAACTTCTGGGATATTGGCGAGGGGCCAAGTGGTCCGAATACAGAAATTTTCTATGATCGTGGCGAAACATATGGCAACGACATGAACGACCCTGAATTATATCCAGGCGGAGAAAATGAACGTTATCTAGAAGTATGGAATCTTGTTTTTTCTGAATTTAACCATAATCCAGATGGTACATACACACCGCTTCCGAAGAAAAACATTGATACAGGAATGGGTCTTGAGCGTATGGTCTCTGTGATTCAAAACGTACCGACGAACTTTGATACAGACCTGTTCATGCCGATTATTCGTGCAGTAGAAACGATTTCTGGAGAAAGCTATGGGGAGTCAAAAGAAAAAGACACAGCATTTAAAGTCATTGCTGACCATATTCGTACTGTTGCCTTTGCCGTCAGTGACGGAGCACTTCCTTCTAATGAAGGCCGAGGTTATGTGTTAAGACGTTTGCTACGCCGTGCTGTGCGTTATGCAAAAACGATCCATATCCACCGTCCATTTATGTATGACCTAGTTCCAGTTGTTGCGGAGATCATGAAGGATTTCTATCCAGATGTTCAAGCAAAAGAAGAATTTATTGCAAAAGTGATCAAAAATGAAGAAGAGCGTTTCCATGAGACACTGAATGAAGGGTTAGCCATTTTATCAGAAGTGATCAAAAAAGAACGTGACAATGGCAGCTCACAAATTTCCGGTAAAGATGTGTTTAAGCTTTATGACACATATGGATTCCCGGTCGAACTCACGGAAGAATATGCAGAAGATGAGAACATGACAGTTGATCGTGAAGGCTTCCAGCTAGAAATGGAGAAGCAGCGTGAACGTGCAAGAAATGCCAGACAAGATGTAGGCAGTATGCAGGTTCAAGGCGGGGCTTTAGGCGATATTAAAGCAGAAAGTACGTTTGTGGGCTATGAAAATTTAACTGCAGATGCTCGTATTATCGAATTGCTTCAAAACGGTGAAATTGTCACAGAAGCTCACGAAGGGGAAACGGTGCAAATTTTATTAGATGAAACACCTTTCTATGCGGAAAGCGGCGGACAAGTGGCGGATAAAGGAACGTTAAAAAGTGCCGAAGCGATCATTGATATCAAAGATGTGAAAAAGGCGCCAAACGGCCAGCATGTCCACGAAGGAGTCGTCGTAAGTGGTACGGTTCAAAAAGGCATTGAAGTCACTGCAGAAGTCGAATCAGCGCTTCGAAAAGGCATTGTGAAAAATCACACAGCGACACATCTTTTGCACCAAGCGCTAAAAGATGTATTGGGCAGCCACGTTAACCAAGCGGGTTCACTTGTGAATGAAAACAGACTTCGCTTTGACTTTTCTCACTTTGGACAAGTAACAAAAGAAGAATTGTCACAAATTGAAAAAATCGTCAACGAAAAGATTTGGGAAGGCATTTCGGTTGCCATTGACCTGAAACCAATTGCTGAAGCAAAAGAAATGGGCGCAATGGCGCTGTTTGGCGAGAAGTATGGCGATATTGTCCGTGTTGTGCAAGTGGGTGATTACAGCATCGAGTTATGCGGAGGCTGTCACGTTCAAAACACTGCGGAGATCGGATTGTTTAAAATTGCATCTGAATCGGGTATTGGTGCTGGAACACGCCGTATTGAGGCTGTAACAGGTAAAGGTGCTTATGAAGAATTAAATGATCAGCTTGCGATTTTAGAAAAGGCAGCTAATGAACTGAAATCAAATACAAAAGATGTACCAAAACGCATCGCTTCCTTGCAGGCTGATTTAAAAGAAGTTCAAAGAGAAAACGAATCACTTCTTGCGAAATTAAGTCAAGCAGAAGCTGGCTCTATTTTAGAAAAAGTCATCGAAGTTGGCGGAGTGAACGTGTTAACTGAAAAAGTAAACGCCAAAGACATGAACCATTTAAGAACGATGGTTGATGACTTAAAAGCGAAATTAGGTTCAGCTGTCATCGTACTTGGTGCCGTTCAAAATGGAAAAGTCAACATTTCAGCCGGTGTGACGAAAGACGTCATTGAAAAAGGTCTTCATGCAGGAAAACTTGTGAAGCAGGCAGCTGAAATTTGCGGCGGAGGCGGAGGCGGACGCCCAGATATGGCACAAGCAGGCGGGAAACAGCCAGAAAAGCTTGAAGAAGCACTGGCAACTGTCGAAGAATCTGTCAAATCCGTTTTATAATCAGTCAATGTAGTGTAGAATAATGGTATTAGATGAGCGGTTAGAAAAAAGCTTGCTAGTAGAATGTTGGAAGAGAGGTGCAAGAAGCAGTGAGTTCATTTGATAAGACAATGAAGTTTAACTTCTCTGATGATTCAGCTGAAACCAATGTGAATGAAGTGCTCATAACAGTTTATGACGCACTCCAAGAAAAAGGATACAACCCGATCAATCAAATTGTCGGATACTTGCTGTCAGGCGACCCTGCTTATATTCCAAGACATCAGGATGCACGCAACCTAATTCGTAAACTAGAACGAGACGAATTAATTGAGGAATTGGTTAAATCGTACTTAGAGACACATAAAGAGGCGTAAAACATGAGAATTTTAGGCTTAGATTTAGGCACGAAAACCCTTGGTGTGGCAATCAGTGATGAAATGGGATGGACAGCTCAAGGGATTGAAACCATTAAAATTGATGAAGCAGGCGGAGACTTTGGTCTCAGCCGCCTGTCTGAGATCGTCACGCAATATGGAACTGATAAAATTGTACTTGGTTTTCCAAAAAATATGAACGGTACGGTCGGTCCAAGAGGCGAGGCCAGCCAATCATTTGCGAAAGTGTTAGAAAACACGTACAATGTTCCTGTTGTGCTTTGGGACGAGCGTCTGTCAACGATGGCAGCAGAAAAAATGCTCATCTCTGCAGATGTGAGCAGACAAAAGCGTAAAAAAGTCATTGATAAAATGGCGGCTGTTATGATCCTTCAAGGATACTTAGACAGCTTAAATTAAAATGAGGTGAATCAAATGGAACACGGAGAAAAGCAAATTACAATCGTTGATGATAAT
Organism: Bacillus sp. JUb11; assembly: GCF_024807925.1. Taxonomy (NCBI): domain Bacteria; kingdom Bacillati; phylum Bacillota; class Bacilli; order Caryophanales; family Bacillaceae; genus Bacillus; species Bacillus sp. JUb11. The sequence continues at coordinate 283,153 of NZ_JANUEZ010000001.1, forward strand.
GGAAATGAGCAGCTTTGCGAAGTACTATTTACTTTTGAAAGCGACCATTTTAACAAATCATATGTTCTTTACTACCCAATTTCTGAACAAGATAACGAAGAAATTGAAATTCATGCATCAAGCTTCACACCAAACGAAGACGGTGAAGATGGCGAATTAGAGCCAATTGAAACGGATGAAGAGTGGGACATGATTGAAGAAACGTTAAATACGTTCTTAGATCAAGAAGACGAAGAAGAATAGAACGAATAAAAGGCCTGTGAACATGATCTCTGTGATCTTTCTTCACAGGTCTTTTTTTACATTCTATATGTAAACTATTATTGAAATTTAGTTGACATATATCACTCGACCTTTTACGCTATTTTTATCAAAAACATCGAGTGAGGGGTATGAAAATTGAAAATTCACGATATGATGCAAATGGCATTCATGACAGCAGTTATTGGGATGTTAGGATTGATTCCGCCTATTTTTCTTGCGTTTACACCTGTACCAATCACCTTACAAACCGCAGGTCTTTTGCTTGCTGGAGGGCTGTTAAAACCAAAGCAAGCGCTGATTAGTTTACTTCTGTTTCTTCTAATAGTGGCAGCAGGCGCACCTCTTTTATCTGGAGGGAGAGGCGGAATAGGGGTCTTTTTTGGGCCAAGCGGTGGTTTTTTACTTGCTTATCCAGTGGCTGCCTTTATGATCAGTCTGTGGCTGAACCGGCTGAAGAAAGTGACGGCCTTACGACTATTTTTAATCTATGCGGTATGCAGTATCGGGATATTATATATAGGCGGAATTCCCTTTCAAGCCATGATGATGCATATAAAGATCACGCAAGCAGCTCTGTTCAGCGTCATTTATTTACCGGGTGATCTGATCAAAGCAGGGATATGTGCCGTCTTCACGGTGAAAATCATTCAAGCGATGTCATATCGAAAAAGGGACTTACATAGAGGGAGGCGAGCAGTTTGATGAGAATAACGGAAAGCTATGCAGCTCATGCAAAAGTGAAGCCAGATCAGATGGCGATCAGAGATGAAAAAGAGAAGATCACTTATGAAGAATGGCATGAGCGTGTGAAGTCATCTGCACAATGGTTAAAAGAAACGCCTCATCAGCAAAAAAGAGTCGCTTTTTTAGTATCAAATGGTGTTCCGTTTCTCCAACTATTTGCTGGCGCAGCTTCTGCAGGATGGACAGCGGTGCCTCTTGATCCGCGGTGGAGTGACAAGGAATGCGCGGAAAAGCTCTTATTAAGCGAGGCAGACCTTGTCATTGTGGAAGATCGATATATCAAAAGGGTTGAAAAGTACAAGCTGGATATGCCAGTGCTCTCTTTATCTGAATGGAAAGAAAGAATCAGCCTCAGCATAAATGTTCAATCGAACAAAAGTGATACGGAGGAAGATCCTGCTTTTTATATGGGATTTACTTCAGGATCAACGGGATCGCCCAAAGCCTTTATAAGACGCCAGCAGTCATGGATCGAGAGCTTTCAAATGACAACATCCGTCTTTGGGATCACACATAAAGATCATGTACTGATTTTGGGCACACTTTTATCCTCTCATTTTTTATACGGTGCGATCAGCACACTTTATTTCGGGGGCACCGTGACATTGTTAGAAAAATTTGTGCCAGAGAAAGCAAAGAAAACCTTAGAGAAAGGAGACATCACGGCTATTTATACGGTTCCGACCATGACAGAATCGTTATTGCAAATGGATGCTTTCGGAAAGAATCCGCTTCTTGTCCTGTCGTCTGGTGCAGATTGGGGAAACTATTCAAAAAAACAGCTCGTCAACCGCAATCCCCACATCACATTTTTTGATTTTTATGGAACATCAGAATTGAGTTTTGTCTCCTATTTATCTTCAGATGACTTTTTGCAAAAGCCTACTTCTGTCGGAAAGCCTTTTCCTTCTATTCAGGTTGAAGTCAGGAGGGCAGATCAAACCGTTTGCAAGCCAAATGAAATAGGGAGAATTTATGTGAAAAGCCCAATGTCTTTTTCAGGCTATTTACAAGATGAAAAGCCGCCCGAAGAGTGGCTGACCGTATATGACATGGGGTGGCTCGACGAAGATGGTTACTTGTATATGAGCGGCCGCGAGAATGGCATGATTGTCTATGGGGGACTGAATATTTTTCCAGAGGAAATTGAGCGTGTGCTGAATGAACAGCCAGAGGTGAATCGGTCAATCGTGATTGGACTTCCTGATCCATATTGGGGCGAAATCCCTGTTGCCATTATTGAGAATGTACAGCAAACAAAAACCATTCGGCAAGCTGTAAAAGAAACATTAGCGGCATACAAAGTACCAAAAAAATGGCTCGTCACGGACAAAATGATCGAAACATCAGGAGGGAAAATCGCTCGTGCCAGTATGAAAAAGTGGGCGGAGGAACAATTATCATGCAAGCCGTGATCGTACAAGCGAAGCGGACGCCCTTCGGTGAGAAAAATGGAATGTTGAAGGATTACCGGCCAGAGCATCTAGCTGCGCCCTTGATCCAGCATTTTTCAAACGTGACCAAGCCAGATGACATCATTTTAGGCAATGTCGTCGGGGGTGGTGGCAACATTGCCCGTCTGTCCTCGTTAGAAGCAGGGCTTTCATTACATATTCCGGGTATGACCATTGATAGGCAGTGTGCTTCCGGTCTTGAAGCCATTAGAACGGCGTGTATCATGATTCAGTCGGGGGAGGGATCAATGTATATCGCTGGTGGAACGGAAAGCATTTCTCGGTCACCAATGAAAGAAAGGGCCCGCTTTTCTCCAGAGTGGATAGGGGACCCTCATATGGGGGAAGCGGCAGAGCTGACGGCGTCGAGATTTTCAGTTGCGAGACAAGAGCAAGATGACTATGCACTTTTAAGCTGGGAACGAAGTATAACCGCATTCAAGCAAGGAACGTATTCAGAAGAAATTGTTCCGATTAGCGGGATGAGTACAGATGAAGCGGCAGCTAAAATAAGACCGATTGCAAGCTTGATAAAGCGGGCAAAACCTGTCTTTTTACCAGGCAAAGGTACTGTGACTGTGACCAATAGCTGTAAAGAAGCAGATGGTGCAGCTGCCGTCGTTGTGATGGAAAGAGCGGAAGCGGAGGCAAAAGGCTTCAGCCCTATGCTGCGGTATATCGGGAGTGCCGTGACCGCTATGGACCCGCATTATCCTGCTGCTTCACCAATTGATGCAATCAAGAAACTTTTACATAAGGAACAGGTGAAGATAGAAGATGTTGCACTTTTTGAAATCAATGAAGCGTTTGCGCTCAAAGTAGTGCTCATTGCCCGGACACTAGGTATTCCTTATGACCGTATCAATAAAAGAGGCGGTGCGCTTTGTCTTGGGCATCCATATAGCGCCTCGGGAGCTGCTATGATGGTGAGACTGTTTTACGAAGCCCGCGCCTTACCGAATGGAAGTTATGTCATGGCTGCAATTGGCAGTGGAGGCGGTGTCGGTTTAGCCGCACTATGGCAAGTTCTGTCATGACATGCATGAGCAAGTAATTGCCGAACTCCGTCGAATCATGTACTATAAAAGCTAGATGTGAGGAGGGCCATGCATGTTTTCAGAACAAAAGAAACGACCATTTTTTAAACGAAAAATGGGGATCGTCCTGTTATCTGTACTTGCTGTGATCATCATTGTAGCATTATCAGGTTTTTTATATGTAAAATCAGCACTCGGGCCGGTCGATCAAAAAAGCAAACAAACCATTAATATTCATATTCCAAATGGGACATCTGTCAGTGGAATTGCGAGCATTTTAAAAGAAAATGAGCTGATTTCAAATGACACGATTTTCACTTACTATGCAAAGTACAAAAAAGCGTCAGGCTTTAAAGCGGGCTATTTTCATCTCAAACAAACAATGGATGCGGATCAGCTAATTCAAAAGCTGACATCTGGCGGGACAGATTACGCATTTCAGCTTGTGATACCTGAAGGGAAACAGTTGTCTGATATTGCAACTATTATCGCAAACCAGACGAATTTTTCAGCGAAGGAAGTTGAAGCGAAGCTGGATGATCCAGCCTTTATTAAAAAATTGATGAAAAAATACCCGAAAACGGTGACATCACAAGTGAACGGGAAACAGGTCAAGCATCCGTTAGAGGGATATTTATTCCCGGCGACGTATCCGTTTTATCGTGAGGATGAATCACTTGAAACCATCATTGACACGATGATTAAACAAACAGATCAATATGTGAAAACGTATGAAAAGGACATGAAAAAGAGAAAGATGTCCATCCATGATGTCCTAACGATGGCATCCCTGATAGAAATGGAAGCAACCGAAAAAACAGACCGGTCAAAAATCTCAAGTGTGTTTTATAACCGGTTGAAAAAGGACATGCCGCTTCAAACAGATCCAACCGTTCTTTATGCGCTTGGCGAGCATAAGTCCCGTGTTTATTACAAAGATTTAAAAGTGAAATCACCTTATAATACGTATACAAACAAAGGACTGCCGCCTGGACCTATTGCCAATGCTGGAGAATCTTCTTGGAAAGCAGCACTCCATCCAGAGAAAACAGATTTTGTTTACTTCCTAGCAAAGAAAAATGGGGAAGTCGTCTTTACGAAAACGTTAAATGAGCACAACAAAGCGAAAGCGAAATACATCACAGGCAGCAACTAGCGCTCATGTGAAAGGAAAAAGACTGTAGACAATGGTGAAATTGCCTGCAGTTTTTTTCGTTGTTATATCCATTTTATAGGTTCGCAATTACCACATCTTTGTGGTAAAATATATCGGGTTGTTTTTACTTAGATGAACGAAAGATTGACGAGAAAGAGAGCTGCAGCAGGCAGGACTCTTCTTTTTCAGGTCATGAAGGAGCTAGACATATAATGACAATCGAAGATGATCAAATAAATGATTATATTGAAGGTTTAATTGAGCCAAGTCCTAATGACATCGCTCAATTAGAGGAGTATGCGAAAGAGCATCATGTGCCAATCATGGAAAAGGTGAGCATTGAACTGTTATTGCAGCTGCTTTCTTTGAAAAAACCAAAGAAGATTCTTGAGGTTGGGACAGCGATTGGCTATTCAGCGATTCGAATGGCAGAAGCTCTGCCAGATGCTGAAATCTATACGATTGAGCGAAATGCGAAACGTTATGAGGAAGCGACTCGGAATATTGAAGAATTACATTTCAAAGATAGAATTCACGTATTTTTTGGCGATGCGATCGAATCAGCTAAAACGGTTCAGACGATGGCGCCCTATGATGTGATCTTCATTGATGCGGCAAAAGGCCAGTATCAACGCTTTTTTGAGCTGTTTGAACCGATGCTGTCCGATGACGGAATGATTATTACAGACAACGTATTATTTAAAGGCTTAGTTGCGACAAATTATGAAGAAGAAATTGAAGATAAACGAAAAAAACAATTAATAGGCAAAATTGATCGATACAATCAATGGCTGATGTCAAATCCTGACTACCAAACGTGTATCATTCCGGTTGGAGATGGGATCGCTATTAGTACAAAAAGAGGTGACCAATCATGAAAAAACCAGAATTGCTTGTGACGCCAAGCAAGGTGTCGGATGTACTGCCGCTCATTGAAGCGGGTGCTGACGCATTTTTAATAGGTGAACAAACATATGGAATCCGTCTTGCAGGTGAGTTTTCAAGAGAAGATGTGAAACAAACGGTTCAACTTGCACATGCACATCACAAAAAAGTATATGTCGCCATGAATGCGATTTTTCATAATGACCGTGTGGCACTGCTTGGAGATTATTTAACCTTTCTCGATGGGTTAAACGTGGATGGTGTCGTTTTTGGAGATCCGGCAGTGATCATGGCCGCAAAAGAAACAGGTGTCAACTTGAATCTGCACTGGAGTACAGAAACAACTGGGACAAACTATTACACTTGTAACTACTGGGGCAGAAAAGGCGCAACACGTGCTGTTCTTGCCAAAGAACTCAATATGGATAGCGTGATTGATATCAAAGAAAACGCTGAAGTGGAGATTGAAATTCAAGTCCACGGCATGACCTGTATGTTCCAATCCAAACGGACACTTGTTGGCAACTATTTTGAATATCAAGGTAAACAAATGGACGTGGAAGGAAGAAATATGGAAGAAGGTCTATTCCTTCACGACCAGGAGCGTCAAAACAAATATCCTATTTTTGAGGATGAAAATGGCACACACATTATGAGTCCAAATGATGTATGTATGATTGATGAATTGGAAGAATTTGTCGACGCAGGCATTGACTCATTTAAAATTGACGGAATTTTAAAGTCACTTTCTTATATGACAGAGGTGACATCCCTCTATCGAAAAGCCATTGATTTACTAGTGACTGATAAGGAAGCCTATGAAGATCAGAAAGATGAATGGGTGGAGCGTATTGAAGAGATCCAGCCTGTCAACCGTTCAATCGATACAGGGTTCTTCTTTAAAGAAACGGTTTATTAAGATAAAAGGAGGCAGAGGAAATGGCACTTTTAAAAGATGGAATTTCTGAAATGATCGATGGAAAACGTGTCATTACAAAAAAACCAGAACTGCTAGCGCCAGCAGGAAACTTAGAAAAACTAAAAATTGCTGTGCATTATGGAGCAGACGCTGTTTTTATTGGTGGGAAAGAATTTGGACTTCGTTCAAATGCAGATAACTTTTCAATCGAAGAAATGGCAGAAGGTGTCGCATTTGCGAACAAATACGGTGCTCGTATTTATGTGACAACGAATATTTTCGCCCACAACGAAAACATGGACGGGCTGGAAGAATATCTTCAAGGGATTGAAGGAGCGGGTGTAGCGGGAATTATTGTCGCTGATCCACTCATCATTGAAACATGCAAACGAGTAGCTCCAAAGCTTGAAGTTCACTTGAGCACACAGCAGTCTCTTTCAAATTGGAAAGCGGTGCAGTTTTGGAAGGAAGAGGGGCTTGAGCGTGTGGTCCTTGCACGTGAAACAAGCGCCCTAGAGATTAAAGAAATGAAAGAAAAAGTGGATATTGAAATCGAAACGTTCATTCACGGGGCGATGTGTATTGCTTATTCTGGCCGCTGCGTGCTCAGTAACCATATGACAGCGAGAGATTCAAACCGCGGAGGCTGCTGCCAATCTTGCCGCTGGGATTATGATCTTTATAAACTAGAAGGCTCTGAGGAAGCGCCTTTATTCAGTGAAGAAGACGCACCATTTGCGATGAGTCCAAAAGATTTAAAACTCATCGAATCCATACCGCAAATGATCGAAATGGGAATTGATAGCTTAAAGATCGAAGGACGAATGAAGTCCATTCATTATGTAGCAACAGTTGTCAGTGTCTATCGTAAAGTCATTGATGCTTACTGTGCGGATCCAGACAATTTCGTCATTCAACAAGAATGGCTCGATGAATTAGACAAATGTGCCAACCGTGACACGGCTCCTGCCTTTTTTGAAGGTGTACCAGGAACGGATGAACAAATGTTTGGCATTCACGGAAAGAAAACGACCTTTGATTTCGTCGGTCTTGTACTTCATTATGATGAACAAGAACAAATTGTCACATTACAGCAGCGTAATTTCTTTAAAGCTGGCGACGAAGTTGAATTTTTCGGTCCAGAAATTGAAAATTTCACATGCAAGATTGAGACGATTTGGGACGAAAAAGGGAACGAACTCGATGCCGCTCGTCATCCACTGCAAATTGTGAAATTTAAGCTTGATCAAAAAGTATACCCTAGCAACATGATGAGAAAGGGGAAATAACCGGCACATGGGGAAAAAACCAGTGGTGATTGGAATCGCTGGCGGCTCGGGTTCAGGTAAAACGAGCGTCACCAATTCCATTTACGAAAAATTTAAAGGACATTCAATCCTCATGCTTCAGCAAGATTTATATTATAAAAATCAAAGTCATATGCCATTTGAAGAGCGCCTGCTGACCAATTATGATCATCCGCTTGCATTTGACAATGACCTGATGATTGAGCATGTAGAAGCGCTGCTAAAGTACGAGTCCATTGAAAAACCGATTTATGATTTTAAACTAAACACACGTTCAGAAGAGACGGTACATGTTGAGCCCAAAGATGTCATCATCGTTGAAGGAATCTTTGCTCTTGAAAATGAACGTCTAAGAAACTTAATGGATATTAAACTGTATGTGGATACAGATGCAGATCTTCGGATCATTCGCCGTATTTTACGTGATACGAAAGAAAGAGGCAGATCGATTGATTCCGTGATTGAACAATATGTATCTGTCGTCAGACCGATGCACAATCAATTCATTGAACCGTCAAAACGATACGCGGATATCATCATTCCAGAAGGTGGACAAAACCATGTGGCCATTGACCTCATGGTGACAAAAATTCAAACGATTCTTCAAAACCGCGGAGAGTAAATGGTGGAGAAGAACAAAGACCTTTACGACGTAAAGGTCTTTTCAACATCATGCTCTTGTAGTCAATACTTTAGTAATGGCTAGTCCGAAATCATCGGTGAGCATTGTAAGAAGCAGTCCTCTGAGTAAAAGATTTGATATGATAGGAAAACAATGCTGCGAAATGGAGACAGGAAAATCACGATGGGATGCTGAAAGTTTCAGTTATTCCTGCTTTGTAAAAGTATATTAAAAAAACGACAAACAAATCATCACAAATTTTCAAACAATTCTTGATCAAAATGCAATTTTGTAATAATATAGCATAGACATATCGTACACTGACCATATTATGTATTGGAAGATGGAGAATGGATAAGCTATTCTTCTACATATGATCGAAATGGCCGAACGAGGTACAGGAGCTTCCTGTGCCTTTCCACAGTTTGTGCGATGAAGATAATATATCATCATGAGACCGCTGCTGTTCCTGCCTAATAAAAAGGCATAATAGTTGCATCTAAAAGGGACGCCATGTAAGATGGACTTTTACGAATATGGGACAGAAGGAATGAGGGCCGGAATATGTCCTCATTCTTGTATATTTCAGTCGTCACTCACATGCAGAAAGCTTGTATGATGAGGATTAATAGAAGGAGTGAATGATTCATGGCACAAGAGAAAGTATTTCCAATGACAGAAGAAGGAAAGCGCAAATTAGAGGAAGAGCTTGAATATTTGAAAACGGTTAAACGTAAAGAGGTTGTAGAGCGTATTAAAATCGCTAGAAGTTTTGGAGACCTCTCTGAAAACTCGGAATATGATTCTGCTAAAGAAGAGCAAGCGTTTGTAGAAGGTCGTATTACAACGCTTGATAATATGATTCGTAATGCCAAAATTATTGAAGATGAAGGTAACTCAAATATTGTTTCACTCGGTAAAACGGTGACATTCGTTGAATTACCGGACGGTGAAGAAGAGTCTTATACGATTGTAGGAAGTGCAGAAGCTGATCCGTTTGAAGGCAAAATTTCAAACGATTCACCAATTGCAAAAAGCCTTTTAGGCAAACAAGTAGACGACAAAGTCACGGTTCAAACACCTGGCGGAGAAATGTTCGTCCAAATTGTAAAAATTTCATAATTACGTTTATACGATCAACACCTCGTCCACAATAGGGACGAGGTGTTTTTATGCTGAAAACAAGAAGAATCCAATGGACAGGTGTCATTATTTTTATCTTATTGCTCGGTCTCCTATTTAGACTAGCGGAAATTCAGTTGTTTTTCACAGAATCTTTTTCAAAGCTGGATATTAATTTGATCCAAGAAAGTGTCAGGCAGCGGACAGAAGAAGTAGTCATTTCAGACGGACGCGGCGAATTTTTAGATCGAAACGGCGAGGCACTTCTCACAAAAGAAGAGCCTGCGGTCATCATATTTCCTTTCCTGCAATATGACCTCCCTCACTTAAAACAAACCGCTTCTATACTTGAGATGGAAGAAGATGAATTGAAGAGCCAGCTGACAGAAACGAAGAAACCACTCATTTTAAAAGATGAGATCACGAAAAAAAAGCTAAAAGACATCAATGATATGAAATATTCAGGTGTTTACGGCGTATATATGAAAGAGAAGGACAAAAAAAGACTTGCCCTCCACACATTAGGTTTCACAAGCGAGAATCCAGAACTCTTGAGAAAACGTTATCCGGACAAAAAAGAACTTTCAATCCGCACTGAGATCGGTACATTCGGTTTGGAAAGTACATTTGACGAATTTCTATTACCAGAGCAAGACACAAAATTGTTATACCATGTGGACGGAAGGGGAAACCCTTTGTTTGGGATGGACGTCAAATATACAGCAGAAGCTCATTCGTTTTATCCGCTGCAAGTGCAGACAACCATGGACGAAGACATGCAAAGGGAAATGGAGAATGTTCTCAAAGCACAAGGTGTTGAAAAAGGCGGAGCGGTTCTGCTCGACATCCAAAATAGCAGTGTGCTAGCGATGGCGAGTGTTCCAAATGTGACCAGCAAAAACCGGAATGAGGCAAGAAATTACATGCTGACCGCAATGGCTCCCGGTTCTGTATTTAAAACGGTCGTGCTTGCCGCAGCGATTGAAAAAAACTTGAACCAACCACAAACGATGTATGATTGTCGAAAGAATTTATATGGAGAGCCAGAAGGAAAGCAGGAAGTACTGAATCTGTCTGAAAGCTTTGCGCAAAGCTGTAATTATACATTTGCGACACTCGCTGAGCAGCTCATCCAAACAGATGATCAAATCCTTGAAAAGACAGCTTCAAAGCTTGGGCTTGTGGATCGAGCTGGCTGGGAAGGGGATGTATACCATAAGCAACAATTCAAACAGTTTGATCGTGAAGAAACAGGCAGTGTGTGGGGAGATAAAAGAGACAAGCATGTCAAAAAAGCCATTGCGCAAACGGCAATTGGTCAAAAAAATGTCAAAACAACCCCCTTACAAATTGCCAATATGATGGCAACGATTGCAAGGGGTGGAGAACGAAAAGAAGTGAGGATTGCAGATAAAGTGATGTATCAAAACGGAACAACGATGCTATCCTTTCAAAACAAACGACCTGATGGTGACAGTATTGACCGCTATACAGCTCAAACCTTGCAAAAGTACTTAAGGCAGGTGGTGACGTCTGACAAAGGAACAGGAAGAAGATTTCAAGACCTGCCGTTCCATATAGCAGGGAAATCAGGCACGGCCCAAACCGGCAGCAAAGACAAACAGGGGAATCCACTTTATCACAAATGGTTTGCCGGATACTTTCCGGCAGAAAAACCAAAATACGCTCTCGTCGTTATTCACCTTGATGAGGCAAGTGGCCGGGCTAAGACAAATGAAGCGTTTTATGATATTGTAAAAAAGGTCAATGAAATTGAAAAGAAACAGACATAGAACATCCCTTCATGTCATGTTAGAATAGTAACGACTTAGGGAACAGAGGCAAAGGAGTGCAGAGATTTTGAGTAGAAATTCTCGATTTGAACATCGTGATAAGCGCAGAAAGGCGAATATGGTGCTTAACATATTAATTGGTATCGTTGTGGTGCTTATTTTGGTTGTCGCATCGAGTTTGTTAATTTTTAATAAACCGAAAGATACAAATGTAGCAGACGAACCATCCAAAACAGCACCTGCATCGAGTGAAAATAAACAAAACTCAGAAGAAGATGTGAAAGATCAAAAGAAAGATACATCCGATGATGCGGATGCGAAAAAAGACGATTCATCTGACAAAAAAGACGATACAAAGAAAACAGATGATGAAGAAGAGCCAAACAAAGATGCGTTAAAAGATGCCACAGAAACAGATGGCGGTAAAACAAGTGACGTAGACAAAACATATGAAAACGATAACTGGGAGCCTGTAGGAACAGAGCAATCGGGATCACATACAGCAACCTATGATGCTAACTCAAAAGACTGGAAAGAAATGATCAAAGCCATGTCCTATGCGACAGGAATCTCAGAAGATCAAATGACTGTTATTTGGTTAGGAAATAACGGAGGACCTCAAGATGCAAAAGGAACCATCCGTGATAAATCAACAGGTGAACGCTACCGTGTAGAAATTACGTGGGTGGACGAAAAAGGCTGGAAACCTGTGAAGGTTGAAAAATTAAAATAAAAAAGATGCATGCAAAAAGGCTAAAATGAACTTCATTTTAGCCTTTTTCTTCTTTTCAGCGTGATAGAAAACCTTTGCAGTCTAGGAAGGACTAGCACCGGCGCACAGACCTGACTGCCTATACGCTGATCTTTTTTTATGAGACATTCGCTTTAAAATGAACAACTGCTGTATACAAAATCTTATCATCAATGACAGTCGTTTGATGACTCACAGAATGAACAGTCAGCAAGATCGCCTGATTATGTTCAATTTGTTTTTGGATCTTTTGTTCAAGCTCTTTTAAAGACGTTGCTTCAAAAAATTCAATTTTGTCCTTTAAAAAATCCAGTTGAAAATCCATTTCATTCATCCCTCCATGCTCTAGATTCATCATAATCTCTCCCATTCAAAAGGGCAAATATTTTTCCACCCCACTCAGTATTTTTTAGTAGGAAAGAATCAGAAGATGTGGTAGGATAGGAACTGTTCGACGGAATAAAACATACTATACGGATAGGAATAAATAGATAAAGTGGAGGGAAAGAAAAATGGGACGTGAGTTTCTTTCTTTATTTGATCATTGGGCTGAATCTTATGATGACACTGTAAGTGGTCATGACGAGCAGTATAAAGAAGTGTTTCGCCGGTATCCGGCCATTCTAAAAGAGATTACTCGCCGTGCAGGTCAACATGTCATTGAGTTTGGAAGCGGCACAGGAAACCTAACGGCGGCACTGCTTCAAGCAGATAAGAAAGTGTTTGGCGTTGAACCTTCAGAGGCCATGAAGAAAGCGGCTCTTCAAAAAGGAATACCAAATGTATTTCATGACGGAGATTTTTTATCGTTTCCAGCCCCACCTTTTGAGCCTGATACGATCGTCAGTTCATATGCTTTCCATCATTTAACGGACGAAGAAAAAAAACAAGCCATCCACACCTATGGCAACATCCTTCCCTCAGGTGGTAAAATAGTCTTTGCTGATACAATGTTTCAAAATCAAGCAGCACATCAAGCTGCAACGAACAAAGCGAAAGCCGCTGGGTTCGATCAGCTTGCAGAGGATTTAGAAACGGAATATTATCCATCCATAGGTGTGTTAAAGCAAATCTTTGAAGAAGAAGGTTTTAGCACATCTTTTCATCAAATGAATGATTTTGTGTGGATCGTAGAAGCGAAGAAAAGGGAATGAAAGGATGTTTTTGATTTGAAAATCGCAGTGATAGGTGCAATGGAAGAAGAAGTGACGATTTTAAGAGATCAACTAAAGAATGCCACACAAGAAAACATCGCTGGGTGTGAATTTACAACAGGTGTTTATGAAGATAAAGAAGTGATTTTATTAAAATCAGGGATTGGAAAAGTAAATGCAGCGGTCAGCACAACACTTCTGCTTGACCGCTTTCAGCCAGATTATGTGATCAATACAGGATCAGCTGGCGGTTTCCATCACTCATTAAATGTAGGTGATATTGTCATCTCTACAGATGTTAGACATCATGATGTGGACGTGACGATCTTTAATTACGAATATGGACAAGTGCCAGGATTACCAGCTGCTTTCATCGCAGATGATCAGCTTGTGAAGCTGGCAGAGGAATCTGCTTCAGAAATCGATCATATTCAAGTGGCAAAAGGAACGATTGCAACAGGAGATTCATTTATGGATGATCCTGGTCGTGTCGCGTTTGTGAGAGAGAAATTTCCAGAGCTGTATGCAGTGGAAATGGAGGCAGCAGCAGTTGCGCAAGTTTGCCATCTATTTGAAACGCCATTTGTGGTCGTTCGAGCGTTGTCAGATATTGCTGGGAAAGAATCCAATATCTCTTTTGATCAATTTCTAGAGCAAGCAGCGATTCACTCAACAGACCTTGTCCTGCGTATGATAAAGCAAACACAATAAAAGAAGGGGTTTCCCCCTTCTTTTCCATACAAAGGAAGGGATTTATATGGCTGTCATACATGATATTACGGAATTAATTGGCCACACACCGCTTTTAAAACTGTCAGGGATGGGTGTGCCGGCAGGTGTTGATGTTTATGCAAAACTTGAAATGATGAACCCAGGCGGAAGTATTAAGGATCGCTTAGGTGATATGCTGATTAAAGAAGCGCTGGCATCGGGCAAACTGCGCCCAGGCGGAACCATTATTGAAGCAACTGCAGGAAACACAGGCATCGGGCTTGCGCTAAGTGCAAGAAAACATCAATTGCATCCGATCTTCTGTGTACCAGAACATTTTAGTCAAGAGAAACAACAGCTCATGAAGGCGCTTGGTGCAGAGATTATTCATACACCAAGAAAAGATGGGATGAAGGGTGCGATTGATCGAGCCCTTGAACTAGAGGCAAGCCTTGACAATGCTTATTGTGTCTTACAATTTAAAAACCAAGTAAATCCATTGACTTACTATAAAACGCTCGGGCCAGAAATATGGTCTGACCTCCAGGGAAACATAGACGTGTTTGTAGCAGGAGCGGGCTCTGGCGGAACGTTTCAAGGCTGTGCTGCCTATTTAAAAGAGCAGAAAGAAGCGCTAAAAACAGTGATCGTGGAACCAGAAGGATCTATTTTAAATGGCGGAAAGCCGGGACCGCATAGAACGGAAGGAATTGGCCTTGAATTTATTCCAGATTATATGGAATCGACTTTATTTGCCGAGATTTATACCGTCAGTGACGATGATGCTTTCCGAATGGTGAAAGAAGCAGCTGAAAAGGAAGGTGTTCTGATCGGAAGCTCGTCTGGAGCCGCTCTATTTGCCGCTTTAGAGGAAGCGAAAAAGGCATCACCTGGGACGGTGATCGTCACTATTTTTCCTGATAGCAGTGAGCGTTATCTAAGTAAAGGTATTTATGAGGGAGGAAAATAAAATGAAGCCAAAAACAATGATGATTCATAGTGGAATCACTGGTGATGAAAAAACAGGAGCCGTGTCTGTTCCCATTTACCAAGTCAGCACCTATAAGCAGCCTAAAGCAGGCGAGCACACAGGATATGAATATTCCAGAACTGCGAATCCAACAAGAACAGCACTGGAAACAGTCATTCGTGATCTTGAAGGCGGGGCAAACGGCTATGCATTCGGTTCAGGGATGGCTGCAATTACAGCTGTGATGATGCTGTTTAACAGCGGAGATCATATCGTACTGACTGACGACGTGTACGGCGGAACCTATCGTGTGATGACAAAGGTGCTCAACCGGATTGGCATTAAAGCCACATTTGTAGACACAAGTGATCCTGAAGCAGTGAAAAAAGCAATTTTACCAGAAACAAAAGCCGTCTATATTGAATCACCAACCAATCCATTGCTGAAAATGACCGATCTACAAGCCATAAGCCGGATCACAAAAGAAGCTGGCATCTTGATGATTGTCGATAATACGTTTTTTACCCCATATTTTCAAAAGCCGATTTCATATGGGGCTGACATTGTCTTGCACAGTGCCACAAAATATTTAGGCGGCCATAGTGATGTGGTGGGCGGACTTGTCGTGACAGCTACTGAAGAGCTTGGTGAAGAACTGCACTTTGTTCAAAACTCTACAGGCGGTATTCTTGGACCGCAAGATGCGTGGCTTCTAATGCGAGGGATGAAAACGCTCGGACTAAGAATGGAAGCACATCAACAAAACGCACAGAAAATTGCTGAGTTTTTAGAACAGCATCCTGCGATTACACGTGTCTATTACCCAGGTTTAACCGCTCACCCAGGTCATGAGCTTGCAAAAACTCAAGCAACAGGCTTTGGCGGTATGATTTCTTTTGATATTGGAAAAGAAGAAAATGTCGACGTGTTTTTAAGCCAATTGAAATTGTTTACAATCGCAGAAAGCCTAGGGGCGGTTGAAAGTTTAATCTCTGTTCCTGCTCGCATGACCCATGCATCCATTCCAAAAGAGCGCAGAGAAGAGCTTGGTATCACAGATGGTTTAATCCGTATTTCTGTCGGTATTGAGGATATTGATGACTTATTACATGATATTGAAAAAGGGCTCGACGCAGTAACGAATGGATAGATTTACATGCCCCTCACTTTCTCTCACTATGGTAAGCTATCAATAGACATTGATAACGGGAAGGTGAAACAAGTGAAGAAAAAGTGGGATGGTTTAGTGACAGATTACAAGCAATACGCTTTTATTTTGCTTGCTGTCAGCACCTTTTTATATATTGGTACGATTTTACCGAATCAGCACATAGAAGCATCACCAAAAATGCTGATGCTGGCAGTTGATTGTGTTTTCCTATTGGCTGCTTTTCTTTGCGTGAAACGTGCGATCTTTTTTCAAAAAAAGCTACAAGAACTAGATGAAGATTAAGCAAAAAGTCTCCTCATATGATGAGGAGACTTTCAGCGTGTAGACAAACCCTCGCATTCTTTGTCAGTCCTGCGTGCCGGTGCTCACGAATGTCAAATTCGCTCCGCGCCGGTACTCGTCCTTCCTAGAATTCAAAGGTTTTCTATCACGCTGAAAAGAAGACAAAGGGCTAAAATCAAGTTCATTTTAGCCCTTTGTCAACAGTCTGAAGTTTCCTCATGTGATGAGGAAACTTTTTTTAATTGCACTGGATAATCGGACAAGAATCACTGTAGAAATTTAGTCAAACACACAAAAATCATCTAATTTACTAAAAACAGGTTTACAAAATGGTGCTTGCTGGATATACTTACAAAGTAATTAAAAACGTAAAGGAGGCTGAAGAATATGTTATTCGTATCTACTTGTGATCAATTCAACAACCAATTTCATCATGTCATCAGCCTGTGGAAGAGTTCGTGTCCTTCCTTTACCTTTTACGGTTCACGCTACAAAACTGTTTAAGTAAACGAGGATTTCACGTATCATCCATCGCAGGTTAGAAGACACTGTCTTTTGATCTGCATTTTTGTGTGCCCGCAGGTCAACTGATAAAGAAGATCTGCGGGCTATTTCGCGTGCTGCGAACTGAAGGGAGGTGAGCGTATATGACAATCCATTTATTTTTTATTACTTTGACGATCCAACGTAAATACAAGGACATTGAAACCGTTCTTTATGAACAACAAGTCGAAACGTTTTATGAAGAAATGAAGCAGAAACAACTAAAGTACATGAACTAAAAAGGACAATAAAAACATGAAAAGGAGGAGATTGACATGTTTATGATGCTTGCAATGCTTGATTGTTATACAAGGGAGAAGGACCAGGTTTAGACACGCTCCACATTGATCACCTGCACATATGATAACCGTAAAAGGAGATTGTGAGGTGATCAATGAATGTCGATGTCACCATATATGAGATTTCCGTCAGTGGGGCACGGGTATGCGTCTATTCCGCATTCTTTAAAGCACGGATACGGCAATCCATACAGAATACAAAGAGAGCAAGAAGAAATGCTCAGACGCTATATGTACAATTATCCAACTTATTGGTATTAAAGAAAAGGAGCAGGAAACGTTATCGTTTCCTGCTCCTTTTACATTAGCAAATCCAGCTTGCACCGATGATGATTAACAAAATGAACAGTACAACAAGCAATGCGAATCCGCCTGCAAAACCGCCACCGTAGCCACCGCAGTAGCCTCCAGAATAACCGCCAAAGCCCATAATCTAGCACCACCTTTATCTAATCAAGATACATTCATAAAATATGCAGCTCATGCGGAAAACGAAATCAATCTGAGCACAATTAATGAAAATGCCTATTTGTTTAAATATTTTTCATTACGTGCGAAACATTTTCAGAAAAGGTGCCGTCTAATAAAAGACAAAGAAATTAGGACTAGGTCTTAACTTTTGTTAGGCGAGAGCCGATATGAAAAGTAAGAAAATTCGTAAATAGTTTTATTTACTGGTGCAAAGCAGGTGTTGACATTGATTCAAAGCTGGATTGGAAAACAAATGAGGGAACCAAAGGGCTTGTTCTCAAAATGGGTTGCCCGCTATATGGAAAAAAATCATCATAATATCAATCAATGGACGATTCAACTCTTAAATATACAAGAAAACGACCGGATTTTAGAAATTGGTACTGGAAGAGGTATGACATTATCTAAAGTAGCGGAAAAACTTGATCGAGGAAAAGTATATGGAATCGATGCTTCGCGTCATATGGTAAAATACGCGAAAAGAAAACATAAGAGGCTTGTCGAGCAGGAAAAAGCCGTTATCACACTTGGAAAAGCTGAGAAATTACCTTTTGAAGACAGATCATTCAATAAATTGTTCACAGTGCAGACCATCTATTACTTGCCAGATATCGAACAAGTCATGAAAGAGGTATATCGTGTTCTTCAAGTGGATGGAGAAGTATTCTTATCTTTTCAAAAGCAGGAACTAATGAAGGAACAAAAACGCTCACAGTCTCTTTCAACGTACAGTGAAGAAGACATCAGCTGTCTTTTTTCAGCGTATCACTTTAGAGACGTCTCTGTTTACCATTATGATACATACATCTGTATCAAAGCCTTAAAATGATGAAAATATTTCCCAGGTAATGAACAAGCACTCAAAAAAAGGCTCTTCGCCAGAAGGGCCTTTTTTGCATGTGGGAATTGATCATTCATCAATAAAAAAGACTCTTCACAAGAAGAGTCGATTGCATTCATTTCATATGTAGGGGCCAGCCAGGTGTGTAAGGAATGATAGTATATATAAGGAATTTGTTTGTCGATTAAGGATACCTGTCTGGCTTATTCCTTATATCGACAATGTTCTGCAAATGTTTAGCTTTTTTTTCAATATTTTCTTTTTTATTTGACTGGAAAATACATTTTTCTATCCTAGATAGACATTTGTCACTTATTTTTTGAGTCAATGTGCGGTTAAAAGAAGGAAAAAGCCCGAGAAAGAGAGAATTTTGGAGAGACTTCATTTTTAAACAAAAAGGGAGGAATGAAAACATGTCGGGAAACAAAGGTGTCGTTTACAAAGGAGCAGGAAATGTAGCAGTTGAGAATATTGGATACCCTGATTTGGTTTTAAGGGATGGCCCTGGTGTACCTAAAGCCAATGTTGGACGTAAGTGTGAGCATGGCGTCATTTTAAAAGTGGTGACAACAAACATTTGCGGGAGCGACCAGCATATGGTAAGAGGGCGTACAACTGCGCCTGAAGGACTTGTCCTTGGTCATGAAATTACTGGTGAAGTCGTTGAAGTTGGACGAGATGTAGAGTTTATCCAAAAGGGTGATCTCGTATCAGTTCCATTTAATATTGCCTGTGGTCGCTGCGTCATGTGTAAAGAACAAAAAACCCATGTGTGTTTAAATGTGAACCCCGATCGACCTGGCTCAGCTTATGGATATGTAGATATGGGCGGATGGGTTGGCGGCCAATCGGAGTACGTCATGGTGCCATATGCTGATTTCCAGCTACTCAAATTTCCGGACAAAGATCAGGCGATGGAAAAAATACTTGATTTGACGATGCTTTCTGATATATTCCCGACAGGTTTTCATGGTGCTTATACGGCTGGCGTAAAGCCGGGCTCTACCGTCTATATTGCTGGTGCAGGGCCAGTAGGTCTTGCAGCAGCGCATTCCGCTCAGCTCCTTGGCGCTTCTGCTGTCATCGTCGGCGATCTCAATGAACAAAGGCTCGAGCAGGCGAGAAGCTTTGGCTGCGAAACGATTAATTTACGAAAACATGATCGAATCGGTGAACAAATGACAAACATCCTTGGAGAGCCAGAAGTCGACTGTGCGGTCGATTGTGTCGGTTTTGAAGCTTCAGGTCATGGAGATCAAGGAGAAGCACCAGCCACCGTTTTAAATACAATTATGGATATTACCAAAGTTGGCGGTAAGCTTGGAATTCCAGGACTTTACGTCACAGAAGATCCAGGTGCTGTGGATGAAGATGCAAAAGTTGGATCTCTGAAAGTGCGAATTGGACTTGGCTGGGCAAAAGCCCATACTTTTGTGACAGGCCAAACCCCTGTCATGCAATATCACCGCAGCTTGATGAAATCTATTTTAAGCGGAAGAGCACAAATCGCCAAAGCCGTTAATGCAACCGTCATTTCCCTTGATCAAGCCCCTAAAGGATATAGCGATTTTGATTCGGGTGTGGCGAAGAAATTTGTGATTGACCCGCATGGCATGATTTCTAAATAATGATCCATCGAAAAAAACTTACAGGATTTTTCCTGTAAGTTTTTTGTGTTTTTAAATATAAAAAGGTGTTGCTATTTCTGATGCATTTCATGCTAAAAGCACAATCATCATAAAAGATTATGAAGATAACAAGTATTAAAAAGTGCCTCACTTGCTTTATTAGGGCCTAATGGTGAAGTAATTGATTGGCATGGTTCAATAAGTTGACTAGGTATCGTGTATACATGAGTGGTATGATAGACGACAACATCTCATGAGAGAAAGGATAGGATAAACGATGAACTTTCACAATAAAACAGTTGTCATCACTGGCGCAGCCAATGGAATTGGTGAGTCGATCGCGTATGGCTATGCGAAAGAAGGGGCGCGTGTTGTGCTTGCGGATATTGACGAAGAGAAGGGCAAGCGCTTGGAAGATCAGCTGAAAAAGGAGTCCTTTGAGGCTTTTTTTAAAAAAACGGATGTGAAACAAGAGAAGGATATTCAAGACATCATGTCGGCTGCTGTGGCTCGTTATCAAACGATCGATATTCTCATCAATAATGCAGGGGTTATGTGTACAAAATCGCCTTATGAGCTAACGGTTGATGAGTTTGATCATGTGCTACATACAAACCTACGAGGTGCTTTTTTATGTGCAAGGGAAGCGGCACGTTATATCAAAGAGAATCCAAACGGCGGTTCCATTGTGAATATTTCATCTACCCGTGCGACCATGTCAGAGCCTCATACAGAAGCGTATGCTGCATCAAAAGGCGGGATATCAGCACTTACTCATGCGCTGGCTGCTTCTTTTAGTCAGGATCACATAACAGTAAACAGCATTTCCCCTGGATGGATTGAAACGAAGGATAAGAAAAGCCTGCGAGAAATTGACCATCAGCAGCATCTTTCCAATCGAGTAGGAACGCCAAAGGATATTGTCAAAGCTTGTTTTTATTTAACAGATGAAGACAATCAATTTGTGACAGGAACAGATTTGGTTGTTGATGGCGGCATGACGAGAAAAATGATTTATGCGGATTAACATGAAAAAACATTGACGCCTTGACGGAGGCGCAGTACAATATAGAACAATTCAGCTGAAGATCGTGATGAAAAAAAGATAAAGCGCAAATAGAGAAGAGTATGTAATGGCTGCCTCACACAGAGAACTCCGTGAAGCTGAGAAGGAGCTGGGAAGCGTTACAGAACCAAGCCTCTTAGCTCTGCACCGGATTCATTGTGATGGTGGTGCAGCGGCATTCTCCCGTTATAGAGAAGGGTTAGCGATAACCTGCTAAGGTTCATCTGGTAACAGGTGAATGAACTGAGGTGGCAACGCGGAGTCAATCCCGTCCTCAAGACAGAAATGTCTTGGGGGCGGGATTTTTTTATGACAAAAAGGAGGGCACCACGATGAAAAAACATTGGCGGGATATGAGCATGTTACTTGGAGCGATTGGTATTGCGAACATAGGAGAATGGATTTATATGATTGCTCTCCATCTGCTGATTTTTCAGGAAACGGGCTCCGTTCTTGCTGTAACAGCCGTCTATATGTTAAGACCTGTCTCGGCTCTTTTAACAAATAGCTGGTCTGGTAGTTTAATAGATAGACTGAATCAGCGGAATGTCATGATCAGTCTAGATCTATGCCGGGCCATTCTGATTGCTTGTTTACCCTTTGCCTTATTTTCAGGCCACTTATTGATCGTATATGTGATGCTATTTCTCATTCATATGGCACAAGCCATGTTTCATCCAGCTTCGATGGTCTATATGACAGCACTAATCCCGGCGGATAAACGAAAACGGTTTAATGCCATTCGATCTTTGCTTCAGTCTGGTGGATTTTTACTCGGACCCGCCGTAGCAGGGTTGCTTTTTCTCATTGGTACACCAGTCCTTTCAATTTATGTAAATGCAATCTGCCTTTTGATATCTGCTGTTTTGACGATGTGTTTACCGATTTTGTCAAAAGTAGCCGGGGCACAAAAAGGCTTTTCTCTCTCAGTATTAAAGGAAGATGCAAAACTTGTGTTTCGTTTCAGTCTCTCATCCCGCCAAGTGATGGTGGTGTATTTATTATTTAGTGCCGCTATCACAGTGCTGCCGACTGCCATTGACTCACTTGAAGCAGCTTTTGCAAAGGAAGTGCTGATGTTGACCAATACCGAATATGGGTTTCTTGTCAGTGTAGCTGGAGCAGGGATTATCGCAGGGGCATGTCTTAATACGGTCATTGTCGAAAGGCTGCCTATTTCAGTGATGCTTGGTGCGGGGAGTTTGTTTGTGGCTTTTGGATACTTGATCTATGCTTTTTCAAGCACATTGACTGTCGCAGCAGCTGGCTTCTTTGTTCTCGCTTTCTTTTTAGCATTTGCAAACACCGGTTTTATGACTTTTTATCAAACGAATATCCCGGTAGAGGTTATGGGGAGAGTGGCAAGTTTTTATGCGTTATGTGAAGCTGTTCTGACGATGATGATGACAGGAATATGCGGCGCATTGGCGCATGTTTTATCGATACGTACTTCTGTCATGATTGGCTGCCTATGTATGCTTCTTATTTGTCTGTTGCTATGTTTTGTCATTTTTCGTCCATTGACTGTCAAAAAAATAGTGCATCTTACTTAGAAAATTAAAAAAATTATGTTATCATTATTTAAGTAAGTTAATTAAATTGATGAGAAAAGGAGTCTTACAAATGAAAGCACTACGCTGGCACGATCAAAAGGACATTCGACTAGAGGAAATTGACGAACCAACAGTTGCTCCAGGAAAAGTGAAACTGAAAGTAAAATGGTGCGGCATTTGTGGTAGTGATTTACATGAATATTTAGGCGGACCGATCTTCATTCCTGTGAATGAACCTCATCCACTTACAAAAGAAAAAGCACCCATTACACTGGGACACGAGTTCTCTGGTGAAATTGTAGAAGTTGGAGAAGGCGTGAGTAATTACAAAGTAGGCGATCGAGTGGTTGTTGAACCTATTTTTGCAACTCACGGGCACCAAGGTGCTTACAACTTAGATGAAAACATGGGCTTCTTAGGACTTGCTGGTGGCGGCGGAGGATTCTCTGAATATGTATCTGTCGATGAAGAATTACTTCATTTGTTACCAGACGAAATTTCATATGAGCAAGGTGCACTTGTTGAACCTTCTGCAGTTGCTTTATATGCCGTTCGTTCTAGTAAAGTACAAGCTGGGGATACAGCAGCTGTGTTTGGCTGTGGACCAATCGGTTTACTTGTCATTGAAGCATTAAAAGCAGCTGGTGCTACTGACATTTATGCAGTGGAATTATCAAAAGAGCGCCAAGAAAAAGCAAAAGAACTTGGAGCGATCATTGTAGATCCTTCTCAGTATGAAGATGTTGTTCAAGAAATCTCACGCCGCACAAATGGTGGAGTCGATGTTTCTTTTGAAGTGACAGGTGTACCTGTTGTATTGAAGCAAGCAATCCAATCAACTAGAATTTCAGGTGAAACAGTCATTGTAAGCATTTGGGAAAAAGGCGCAGAAATTATGCCGAATGACATTGTCATTAAAGAACGTACAGTCAAAGGAATCATCGGCTACAGAGATGTTTTCCCATCTGTATTAAACTTAATGAGAAAAGGCTATTTCTCTGCAGATACACTCGTCACGAAGAAAATCAAGCTGGACGATGTGATCGAAGATGGCTTCCATGCATTAATCAATGAAAAAGATCAAGTGAAAATTTTAGTCAGTGCTGAATAAGTAGGACGATAAAGAGAATGGCAGATGCCGTTCTCTTTTTTTAACGTCCAAGAGATTTTCCGTACACGCTGACTCGTTTCTCTAACAAAGCAAAAGCGAGTTCAAAGAAAATACTAAGCATCCAATAGATCAAAGCAGAGACAAGATACGTTTCTAAAAATTTGTAGCCGTCATTTGCAATGATTCGAGAGATCCCCATGATTTCCAGTACACCAATTGTAAACGAAAGGGATGTGGCTTTTAACAGCTGAATGAGCTGATTCCCTAGGTTTGGCAGGGCAACCACAAACGCTTGCGGTAAAATAATGCGCATCATCGCCTGTCTGGTGGTCATGCCAACGATTTTCGCCGCTTCAAGCTGCCCTCTGTCTACCGCAAGGAGTGCGCTGCGGGCCACTTCTGTTAAATGTGCGGCTGAATGCAGGCTGAAGGTGATAAGGGCAACGGTAAGCGGGGAGACCATATCCGGGTGAAAGGTCAACCCAAAAGTGCTATTCATTTTGGTCAGAACAAATGGAATGCCATAAAAGAAAGCAAACAACTGAACAATGAGAGGTGTTCCTCTAAAAAATGAGACATAGAGCGTGACCAGCTGGCGGAGCACAGGGATACGAAAGAGGCGAATGAAAGCAAAAACAGATCCAATCAAAAGGCTCATAGTCATAGAAACAAGTGCAATCAATAAGGTAAAGGGAACGCCTTTTAGAATATGTGGTATTTGATCAATCGCAAATGATATATCAATGGTTTGCATCAAATCGCCTCCTTAGCGTGACAGGCTGGTACGGCCTTTCACAAATTTTCTTTCCAGTAGCATCGTGATCAGTTCAATACTGATGCAAATCAGCCAATACACAATTGCAATGATGACGTACACTTCAAACATCCCTATCCCGTAGTTATTGCCTAGGATGATTTTGACCTGTCCCATCATATCAATGAGTCCGATTGTAAATGCAATGGCGGTATCTTTCACGAGATCAATGGTGTAATTTCCGAGGTTCGGAAGTGCAATGAGAAAGGCTTGCGGAATAATGATCCTCATTAATGCCTGCGAATCTGTCATCCCAACAATGTAAGCTGCTTCAAGCTGATCTTTCCCAACAGAAGAATATGCACTGCGAAAGACTTCAGATAAATAAGCGCCCGTATGTAACGAGAATGTGATCATCACAAATAACACACGATCCCAATGATTGATTTGAATTCCGGCCATGAGTAAAAGCTGAGGCAGGCCAAAATAAATGAGGAATAACTGAACAATGAGCGGCGTACTTCGTGTAAATGACAAATAAATGACCGCCAATTGTTTCAGCACTGGAATTTGTTTGATTCGAATGCAAGCAAACAGCAATCCGATGATGATGGCAAAAAACAATGACACCACAATCATCAGAAATGTGAGTGGCAGACGATCCACCACTTGTAAAAAGATTCTTAGCCAATCTCCAGCTGTAAACGTCATGGCGTTTCCTTCCTTTCTTCATATTGATAGCCTTGCTCTGATATATAGTCAATATCTTGAAAGAAATCAACGCCAAACCATTTCTTCGCAAGGTCAGGTAATGTTCCGTCTTCTATCATCTCTTGTGTCACTCGGTCCAATTGTGATGCTAGTTTCTTTTGACTAGGCTGTAAGACAAGATAAATAGGTTCCTTTGAGACAATGCCGCCCACTTTGACTTTCAGGTGAAGATGTTTTTGAATCGTATCAAAGGTCGAAATATTCATAAAAGCCGCATCGGACCGTCCACTTTCGACTCGTTTTAAATTGAGTTCGTTTGAAGGGCTTTCAATGGTCGTGAGCGGAATTTTCGGATCATTTTCTTCATTATATTGATTTAATATGGAACGAAGGCCGCCGCTAGGACTGACGGGAGCGAGCTTTTTTGATGTCATATCGTCTAGAGATTCAATATCTTGCTCTGATTCATTCACAATTAAACCTGTCATCGAATAGCCGTATGGAACCTTAGGATAAAGAAAGCGTTTTTCACGTTCAGGATTACTAAAAAACCAATTAGCCGCCATTTCAAATTTCCCAGCGCCGATCCCAATTAAATTGGATTCTTCCTCGCCAAAGATATAATCAAAATGAATGTGTGGCAAACGTTTCTCGACTTCATTTAAATAATCGATGTTATAGCCAATCGGTTCGTTGCGGTCATTTGTGGCTAAAAAAGGCGGATTGACTTCTGCGCTTAGTGCGACTTTGACAATTTGTCTGCCATCATCTGTTGTCGTTTTCACACTGCTGCAGCCAATGAGAGAGAGGAGAAACAGAAGGATACTAGCGGCAGTGAATAAAGTCTTGCGCTTCATCTGTCTTCCTCCAATCCTTGCCACATCCCGCGATGAATTCTTGATAAAAATTGTTTCGTCCGTTCATGCTGAGGCTTCATCAGGACGTCTTCTGGTGAGCCTTTTTCAACGATTTCCCCATCTGCCATAAAGATCACTGTATCCGCTACATCTTTTGCAAACGAGATTTCATGCGTCACAATGACCATCGTCATGCCTTGGCTCGCAATATCTTTCATCATTTCAAGGATTTCTCCGACCATCTCTGGGTCCAGTGCGGACGTTGGTTCATCAAACAAAAGCACCGCAGGATTCATGGCAAGAGCACGAGCAATCCCAATCCGCTGCTGTTGACCGCCGGATAATTCACTTGGAAACGCATCTTTTTTATGAAGTAGCCCAATTCGCGTTAACAATTGCTCTCCGATTTTTTCCGCCTCTTTTTTAGACATGTTTTGAGACACAATCAATCCTTCTGTGATGTTTTCAAGTGCTCGTTTATTTTGAAACAAGTGATAATGCTGAAACACCATAGACGATTGCTGTCTGAGTTTTAGAAGATCTTTTTTTCGATATTGTTCAAATTGAATCGTGGCTTCTCCAACTGTCAGCGTTCCTTTGTCTGGGATATCAAGGCTGTTTAAACTGCGGAGAAGGGTTGTTTTTCCTGATCCGCTCGGTCCAATAATGGCGACCACTTCACCTTCTTGTACGGTGAAATCAATTCCTTTTAACACATGAGTTGACCCATAGGATTTATGTAGATTAGTAGCAGAAATCATAAAAGCATCACGTTCCTTTGACATATGTACTTAATATTGATAAAATTTAACACATTAAATCCTATAAGTAAAGTGTGTTTTAATAATACCCATTGGATAAATCGGATATGATAGATTGCGAGAAACAGAGGAGTTGGATACGTTTTGTCTAAAGCATTATTTGTCGATACAGATTTTCAAAAAAATTGGCTAGATCAACTAGAATCCCTTCGTGAAACGATCGAACAATCTGCAAAAGAACATGATGAGGGTGCCTATTTTCCTAAACAGAATATCGAATCATTAGTTAAACTGGGCTATACAACGTTGTCTCTGCCTGTTGAGTACGGGGGCGGGGGTCAATCTGTAAAGGATATGGTCCTTTTTCAAGAAACACTAGGAAGTATGGATGGAGCAACTGCCTTATCGATCGGCTGGCACCAAGGAGTTGTTGGTGAAATTTATGAAAAGAAACTATGGAATGAGAAACAGCTGCAATTTTTTGCTGAAGAAATCAAAAATGGGGCTCTTGTGAACCGGGCTGTCAGTGAAGCGCAGACAGGTAGTCCAACAAGAGGAGGCAAACCTGGAACAACTGCAACGAGATCAGGAGATCAATGGGTGATCAGCGGCAGGAAAACATTCACAACGATGTCACCAGCACTCACATATTTTCTCGTCGGTGTATGGATCGAAGAAAAAGAAGCGATGGGCTTCTTCTTAATTCACCGTGATACAAAAGGTGTTTCTATAGAAGAAACTTGGGATGTTGTTGGCATGAGAGGAACAGAGAGCCATGATTTAATTCTAGATCATGTGGAAGTTCCAGATGACATGTTGGTTGAAGTGCAAAAAGGACCTCGGGGCGGTACGTTAAACCCTTGGATCGCACATATTCCTTCCTGCTATTTAGGGATTGCACAAGCGGCAAGAGACTATGCTGTTCAGTATGCCATCACCCATTCACCGAACAGTATTAGCGGAACGATTAGCGAACTGCCAAATGTCCAAACACTGATTGGCGAAATTGATTTACTACTAAAGCAAGCACGCCATGTCATCTATTCAACGACAACATTGTATGAGCAGCCAGAGAAAAGAGAGCTGTTAATCAATGAATTCGGTGCTGTGAAGCATACAGTCGTTAATGATAGTCTGCAAGTGGTCGATAAAGCCATGCGTTTAGTCGGTGCAAAAAGCTTAAGCCTTAGCTGCCCGCTTCAACGTTACTATCGAGACATTCGTGCTGGCCTTCATAACCCACCAATGGACGATATGACGATTTCGAAAATTGCAAAGCAAGCGATAGAAGAGAAAAAATTGAACGTACAATAAACAGAAAGCCGGATAAAACCGGCTTTTTTTATTGAAAAAGAGGACGAGCGGCTCTTATTTCTGATCAGTCAGCATGCTACAATCGATTGCAATCATGAGCAAAGAGGGTGATTGTTTGCAAAAAAAGAAGATGAAATGGCTGATTGCTGGCGTGATGCTTGCAGCACTTTGTATGAGCGAGCCTGCATCAAGTGAAGGAACATCTCCAAAATGGTCCGTCGATGAATTCATGAAAGAGCGGGCAGGCACATTTGTGATTCAAGAAGTAAAAGAAAAATCACCATGGGTGTATAACAAAAAAAGAGCGAACAAGCGCTTTGCACCACAATCAACGTTTAAAATAGCAAATGCCTTAATCGGACTTCAAACTGGCGCAGTTAAAGATGAATACGACATTAAATATTGGGACGGAGTAAAAAGAGAGATTGATAACTGGAATAAGGACCATACACTGGGCACTGGTATGAGAGATTCAGTCGTCTGGTA
This sequence comes from Bacillus sp. JUb11, assembly GCF_024807925.1. NCBI lineage: Bacteria > Bacillati > Bacillota > Bacilli > Caryophanales > Bacillaceae > Bacillus > Bacillus sp. JUb11. The sequence goes on from NZ_JANUEZ010000001.1 coordinate 311,890, forward strand.
TTATCAAGCTATGGCACGTGACATCGGGAAAGAACGCATGGGCCATTGGATAAAAGCCATTCATTATGGGAATCAAGACATATCTGGCGGAATTGATCAGTTTTGGCTAAGCAGTACGTTGCGCATTTCTCCAGTAGAACAAGTCCATTTCCTAAAACAGCTATATGAAGAAAGTCTCCCATTTGACCTATCGGTTATGAGAACCGTCAAACGAATGATGATACAAGAAGAAGAGAAACACACCACGTTATACGGAAAAACAGGCTCCGGATCAGGAATCGGCTGGTACGCAGGCTTCATCAAACATGAAAACAAAACCTACATCTTCACCACAAATATAGAAGGCACCGGACTAGAAGCAAAAGAAATCACCTATCGTATTTTGAAAAAATATCATTTGGTAGAAGCATCCGTTTAGGATGCTTTTTTTATGAGTAGAAATGGAGACTTTTTGATAAAATGATGATATATGGATTCGTTTGGATATGTCATATAAACGACATAATTGTCTAAATATCTTAAATGGGATAATGACGAGAAAAGAAGTTTCTATTATTTAAAAACTGTAAGAAACAGAGAAAGAATTAAATAAACTACTAGATCGTCTTAAAAGGTGAAAAGAGAGGAGCAAAGATTTGAAGCGGCTTGAACACTTATTTATGCATTCAGAAAATGAATTCAGATCCTATCAGTCTTTAGTCGAGAATGTGTTTTATCAAAATGAACATCTGCCACAACAAGTATTTCAAAAGAATTTTGATTGTTTTTTGTTTCAAGAGTTTGATTGGGCATTGAGTGATGAGGTTTTAACAACAATAAAAAAGCTATCAGTTTTAACACAAGATAAGGACTTTTTAACGGCGGTCCTTAAGCCAGATCCAGTAGAATACTATATGAAGGAATTTGGTTATTATAATTGGCTGAGGACGAGTGTTGACATTTCTGGTGAGGACTATGTAAATGCCTTATGGACCAGTCCAGAAAGCTCCATAGCTGATGCTATTATCACTAACTCAAATATCGTTGTTTGGTTATCTCATTCTTTGGAGTGGGCAATTTGGGGAGATAGAGAGCTGGAAATTTGTATATTAGGTTTGGCATCTAAAAAAGCACCAAAGACATTCTTAGAAGAAGGATGGAAACCATTAGATCATCCTAGCTTAACAGATTGGTTAGAGCTATTATTAAATGACAAAAAGAAAGTCAATGATTATGTCACTCAATTTGCAACTCATTATTCTTCAAAAGGGGCATAAAATTGTTTATCACTAATCCGAAAGAATTTGAACATTATTTATCATTTATTCATTCGCTAGTTCATTGTAAAAAACATTCCCTGAACAAGTGTTTAAAACGACAGCATGATTATTTATTTGAAGAATTTCATTGGTTATTATCTGATGACAGCTGGGATATGTTAAAGCATGTGGCTTTGATTCATGGTGACGACAATATATTTATGGCTGTATTAGAAGATTAGAAAAGTATGGATCATTTTTATCAGGATTTTGGTTATTATCCTTGGGTGAAAATACCGTTACATATCTCATCTAGTGATTACCTTGATATTTTAGCGGATTACCCGCAGCAGAGTTTGAATGACAGCATCATGAATACTGCATCTCGCATCTTATGGGTGTCTCCTTCTGCGAAATGGAAGATTTATGGAGAGAGATTATGAAATCGGAGTATTAGCAACTCATAAAATTGAAATCAAGGACAATCATATGTTGAAAACGTGGAGACCTTTAGATGAGGTTGTATTAGGTTGGGTTTCAGTTGTATTTCCGAATCAAAAACTTCCTGATGATTTTAAAAATAAACTCTTTAGAAACTATAAAAATTAGATGGTAAATTTCACGATCTACATTGTTCTGTGTATTCAAATATTAGGTTCCTTTCATTTAAACAGAGGTTACTATTACAGGAAAGTAGAAAATTTTAAATGAATCTGTAAAAAGGTGGACTTTATTTCATTTGAAGAATATTTACAAACCCTGTGACAGAATAGGATTCATTATCAAAAAACAAGAGAATACGTTAGAGAGTGAATGAGTTGTTTAGTAGTGTAGAAAAATGGATCGATTATCTAGATGGGGTTGTAATGTACTCGGAGTCACATTTGATTTGTTTCATAAAGAATTAGTACTGAGCTTAAAAGTATCAGAATTAAATAAAGTTACTCAACATGAATTGCGATTTATGAATGTGGCGAGTCTTTATTATAATGGGGGTGAAGGTAATGATAGATTTGAAGAATTGATACAAGAAGAGATGAATTGGCAAATTTTTGAATGCAGTTACCATCCTAATGGGATAGGGAACCTTAAAAATGTACTTCTTGAAGAATTTGATTCAAATGCAAATTTTCTATTTAACATCAATGGGATGTTACTCGCAATAGAATCGAAAAACGTATGTTTCGATTCACAAGAATTTATTTGCAGTGTATAGGAAGATCTCATTAGCGTCTAAATAAGAATTAAAAACAATGAGAGATTGGGGGAAAATCCATGAGAATCAGCCGTGATAAACAAGGTTTATTCGATGATGTAAAACAACGTTATCAATACTTATTAGATTCATCTTATCCAGATGAAATCGTCTCTTTTGAAGCAGAAACTGGTATATTTTCAGATGACTTTTATTTATTTTTTTCACTTGTTGCAGGTAGCCTAAGTTATGTGATCGATCATAAACGAATACCGAAAAAACAGTTAAACGTGCTACGTCAGTCATTTGAAGAGCAATATCCCCAAATCAAATCATATCAACAGATCCTTGAATCGTATCCTTTATTGCATTCCTATGTTCAATACCATGAAGAAACAAGAAAACGAATCATTGCACTTATACAATAACCTCTTGGAGGCCAAACAATGACATGATTTTTAGATGAAAAAATCCAGAAACAAATCCCTGATTTCAATATCAACCATCTAAAGCAAATCAATGAATTTCACTACTTTAAAGAGTATAATGAACATTACGACTTGATCAACTGTATTGTAATGCACATCCCATATGATTCCCCGAATCTGCAAGCAGACATTCATCTGAAATTTACCAATGTCTCTTCTGTTCAAATCAAAGATTTGGAGTTAACAAACGATTCCTATCTTTTTTTGAACATTCAACTTTTGGATAGAGGCTGGGAATATTTGAATTACTTTGTCGAAGATTATGAAGAACAGTATTTTTCTTTTTACTGTCAGATGGTTCAAGTCATACAAGTCGTATCAAATGAATCGGGCTAGTCGCTCTACATATGTGCGAATCATGCTTCCCCATCCCAACACAGAAAGGTGCAATGACATTGAATCGAATCATGAAATGGCTCTTATTTGCGGCAGTCATCGCTGGCTTATTGGTGTGCGCATTTTTTGTGTTCCGCTTCAACCAGCCTAAGCCGACGACGAACATCCATTATGCAGACACACAAAACAAACAACAAACACTGGATATATATATGCCAAAGGGAAAAGATGAAGACAAAAAGAAGAAGCATCCAGTCATGATCTATCTCCATGGCGGCGGCTGGACAGGCGGCGATAAGAATAGAGTCGCTTCAAAGGCTGATTATTTTACGGGTCAAGGGTATGTGTTTGTTTCAATGAATTACAGGCTTCACCCTGATGCCAATTATGGGCAGATGGCAGATGATACGGCGAATGCTATTAAGTGGGTCAAGGATCATGCAGATGAATATCAAATCGATTCGTCAAAAATCAATGTCATGGGTCACTCAGCGGGTGGTCATTTGACAGCATTGGTTGCTACAGATTCGACTTACTTAAAACGTGTGGGGCTGTCGCCAAAAACGATTAATTCTATCGTGATTTTAGATGGGCCGTTAAACATCAATCAATTTATACAAGCCATTCCATCGTATAAAAAAGTGTTTGGCAAACAGGAGAAGAACTGGACAAAGGCATCACCGGTCACTTATATGAATCAAAAGAATGTACCGCCTGTTTATTTGGTCACAGGCTGGGAAAATCCAGAGGTGTACCGATTTGCAGAAAAACTGAACCATGATCAAGGCTCTCGGTTTGTGTTTCGGGTTCATTCGCTGAGCCACAGTGATTTAAATAAATGGTTTGGATCTGACAGAGCGCCAAAAGAAGCGCAAGAGATGACAAAGGCTGTGATGGCTTTCGTCAAAAAACAAAATCAATAACAAAGACTGTATGCTAGGGCAATCCATTTTGCCGCAGTATATGATAAAGTGGTTTGAAATTAAAGGAGTGTATGTTGTTGTCATCACGTATGGAAAATAAAGTGTTCAATTGCGAAAAAGAGCTGACGCTGAATATTATCGGCGGTAAGTGGAAAATGCTGATCCTATGGCACCTTGGCAGAGAAGGGACAAAACGGTTTGGTGAGTTAAAGTCGTTAATGCCTGGGATTACGCAAAGAATGCTTGTCAATCAGCTAAGAGAATTAGAGGAAGATCACATTGTGCACCGGGAGGTTTATCCTGTCGTTCCGCCAAAGGTTGAGTATTCTCTCACAGAACTCGGAGAAAGCTTAATGCCAATTTTAGAGGCGATGTATGATTGGGGCAAACAATATCTCGACAGCAATTTCTTAAAGGATGATAAATAGAATTACCTACAATAGATACTGGTCGAAAGACAGTATCTTTTTTGTGCCCATATGCGAAAAAGTATAGTATGTAAAAAAAAAGTGCGTACTAGGATTGCGCCATTCCTGTTGTTATACTCGTTTCATGCAAGAAAGATTCAAGATGCACCATCCGCGGAGCTCTTGAAGGTGAAATAAATGAACAGGAGTGAATGTAGATGAAATTACAATTAGCGTTAGATTTAGTGAATATACCAGAAGCGATCGAGCTGATCAAAGAAGTAGAAGCGTCTATTGATGTGGTGGAAATTGGGACACCTGTTGTGATCAACGAAGGGCTTCGTGCTGTGAAAGAAGTCAAACAGGCGTTTCCGAATTTACGTGTGCTGGCGGATCTCAAAATTATGGATGCTGCCGGGTATGAAGTGCAGCAGGCATCTGAAGCTGGAGCGGATATCGTCACCATTCTTGCGGCAGCGGAAGATATGTCTATCCAAGGAGCGGTGAAAGAAGCAAAAGCAAGAGGGAAACAAATTTTAGTCGATATGATTGGGATCAAAGATATCGCCGGCCGCGCGAAAGAGCTTGATGAGCTTGGGGTAGATTATATTTGTGTGCACACAGGCTATGACCTGCAAGCGGTTGGTCAAAACTCATTTGATGACCTCATGACCATTAAACAAGTGGTCAAACAGGCGAAAACAGCGATTGCAGGCGGTATTAAACTTGATACGTTACCTGAAGTCGTCAAATTAAACCCTGATTTGATTATTGTCGGCGGCGGCATTGCGAGCCAAGACAATAAAGCAGAAGTGGCTGCGCAAATGAAGCAGTTGATTGCACAATCATGAAAACAAGTGACTATGTGAGAGCGATTCTAAGCGAGCTTTCTGAGCACTCGCCCGCGATTCAAGACGTACAAGCAGAGCAGCTTGTCAAAAGCATTTTAGCGGCTCGAAAGGTCTTCGTCGCAGGGGCTGGCAGGTCTGGTTTGATGGGGAAATCGTTTGCGATGAGACTCACGCATATTGGTGTCGAAGCTTATGTGATCGGTGAAACGAATACGCCTGCTTTTACATCTGAGGATTTATTGATTGTAGGGAGCGGTTCTGGCCGAACAGAGACGCTGCTTGTGCTCGCGAAAAAGGCAAGGGCGATTGGCGGAAGCGTGGCGTCGTTCACACTTTCAGCTGAGTCACCCATAGCTGATCTATCGGATGAAGTCATCTTACTGTCAGGTGCGCCAAAGGATCAACATGAAGGAAACCATCATACGATTCAGCCGATGGGCTCATTATTTGAGCAAACTTTGCTTCTTATGTACGATGCGGTCATCTTGAGATTGATGGAAATGAAAGAGCTTGACACCCATAAAATGTACGGTCACCATGCGAACTTAGAATAGCCGTGATGAAAACCTTTCCTTTTTTGAAGGAAAGGTTTTTTTAATACATGGTACTTAAAAAGAAGGATCACTTGACATAAAGGATAAGATGTAACTATAATAGTTACATCTTGAAAGAAAAAACGTAAGCAACGGAAGGAAGATGAAGATGAAAGTGCAAATATGGTCAGATATCGCCTGTCCTTTTTGTTATATAGGAAAAAAACAGTTGGAAACAGCGCTTCAGCAATTCCCTCATAAAGAACAGGTAGAAGTAGAGTTTAAAAGCTTTGAGCTTGATCCGAATGCACCTGTTGCAGTGGATTATGATGTGCATGATATGCTTGTCAAAAAATATGGCATGAGCCGTAGCCGGGCCATCGCAATGAATGAACAGGTGAAACAGGCGGGCAAGGAGAAAGGAATCGATTTTCAATTCGATCCACTCGTTTTGACAAACACCTTTGATGCCCACCAGCTCGCACAATATGCTGGAAAAATGGGAAAAGGCGATCTCGTCATGGGTGAGCTGTTTCAAGCGTATTTTACAGATGGAAAGCATGTAGGTGATCGTCAAACCCTTTTAGATATTGCAGAAAAAGCAGGTCTTGATCAGAACGAAGTACAAAAGGCTCTAGACGGGCAAGAATTTGCAGACGATGTACGAGAAGACGAAAAAGAAGCAAGACAGCTCGGGATTTCTGCTGTGCCTTTTTTCTTGATCAATGATCAATATTCGGTTGCTGGTGCACAGCCAGCAGATACGTTCCTTCGTGCACTTGAAACGGCTTGGACAGAAGAGGCAGCACAAACAGAGAAAGCGGCTGATGCTTCATTTGAAGAAGCATGTGCAGATGGCGTATGTGCAGTACCTTCACCTAAAGAAGAAGTATAATCGGCATTTTCCCTATCTTTGATAAAAGATAGGGATTTTTGTTGATTAATAATTAACATACCTTTATATTTAAGTTATCTTAATTATGAAGGTGATGACAGTGACATCCAAAACAACGATGATCCAAGAATTAAACCAAATCGAAGCGCGCATCCATCAAAAGCTCCGATTAGAGTTTGAAGAGTTATTTGTAGATGAGTTAACTGATAAACAGCACATTGTCCTTGATTTCGTAGAGCGAAAAGGGGGGAGCTCACCTATTCAAATTGCTCAGCAACTAGGCATCACCCAAAGTGCTGTGAGCCAGTTGTTAAACACGCTTGAAAAAAAAGAATGGGTTCGCCGCAGCATCAACCCGCAAAATCGTCGGGAATTGCACGTTGAACTTTCTAAAAAGGCAAAGACGTACTTGGAGAATATGAGAAAGATAGAACTTGCGATCATTGAAAAATACTATTCAAAATTAAGCCTCGAAGAGATCAACACATTGACATCCATTTATACAAAGCTTGATCAATTGATTGTAGATCAAAATGAAGGGGAAGGATGATGATCCATTGATGATGCTCAAACAAGAAGTACAGCGAATTGCCTCTTCTTATACGGAGAAAAAGAAACAGGCACTGCTCGTGATCGGACTGATTCATCAAGGAAAAAGACACGTTTTTCATTTCGGAGATCACCCCATACAGCAGCGCGTGCAGCCTGAGGAGGTCATTTTTGAAATCGGCTCTATTTCAAAAGTCTTTACGACAAGTATATTGGCAAGAATGATTCAAAAAGGGCAGGTGAAGCTAGACGATTCCATTTCACTGTATTGTCCAGAAATAAGAAAGAATCACCCCATCCAATTGGAACAGCTGGCAACCCATACGTCTGGACTTCCTTCACATCGTTTTCTCAGAGATTTACAACTAAGGTTTCTTCCAAAAGTGAGAAGAGATATGTACTGTCAATACTCCCTTGATGAATTAATGAAACTGTTACACTCGAAAAAATGGAATGAGCGAAAAGAATACCCATCTCGTTACTCCAATGTAGGGATGGGACTCCTCGGGTTGATCATGGGATGGTCTCTTCACAAAACATATGAAGAGCTGCTGACTGAATATATCGTGGATGAGCTGAAACTATCGAACACCTTTATTACGATCAAGGAGGACGTCAAAGAGAAGATGATCCTCGGTCATCAAGAGAATGGAAAGGAGGTTCCTCCGCTTCAGATGCATGACTATCAAGGGGCTGGTGCGATTCGTTCGACGGTCACTGATTTGCTTTCATTTCTCTCTGCGCATATGAGTGCAGACGTCGCTTCTCCATGGAAAATGACCCACGAGCCAAAGGTAAAGATAGGGAAAAACATGTCAATGGGACTTGGGTGGGTCATAGATGATACGGGATTGATTTGCCATAATGGTGCAACTTCTGGTTTCTCCAGCTTCATGGGCTTCCGCCCTCATTCAAAAACAGGAGTGGTCGTCTTGTCTAACTATCGCAATCGTATCACGCAAGATTCTCCTGACCGAATTGCCTATGACGTGATGAATATGCTTGAACAAGAGCATAAAGCCAAATGAGCCTCCTATGAAGAGGGCTCATTTTTTCTTGCGTTCAGCGCTTTAATCGTTTCACCAGGAACGAGTTCAGGCTCATAAAATGTTTGATCAGGGAGATTCTTTTTCCCTTGTACTTTTTTAATCATCCAGTCTGCCGCATCTCGTCCCATTTGCTCTTGAGGGTGTGTCAGCGTTGTCAGTTTCACATGGGCATTTTTTTGGGCAATATACGAGTTATCCTGTCCAATAATGGAAAGATCATCTGGAATAGATAAACCTATTTCACTACATACATTTGCTACTTCTAATCCTACCTCATCGTTATAGCAAACAAGGGCTGTCAGCTCATGCTGGTGCGCTTGTAAAAAGGTTTTGATATGATCCCCCAAATACTGCTTCGATTCTGTATCGAAAAAAAGAACATGCTCTGGTAGGAAATTGAGCTTCGCTTCACCGAGTGCCTGAATATAGCCTTTCATTCGATATTTTCCTTGTAAATCATCTGTTTTTGAAATCAGTCCAATGTGGTGATGCCCAGAGGTGATCAGCTCCTTTGTCGCTAAATAGCTGGACTTTACATCATCCAAACAAAGGAAGGGGACCTCTAACTGCTCATAGTAGGCATTGATCATAATAAGCGGTACATCCTGTTCTTTAAAGGATAGGTAGTACGAAATGTTTGGATTATATAAGTTGCTTTTTGTCGGTTCGACAATTAATCCGTCCACACCAAAGGACAGCATCATTTCAAGCGCTTTTTTCTCCTGCTCCACATCGTTATTCGTACTCGCCAGTAACAAAGAATAGTTCTCTTCATTTAATCGGCTTTCGATGCCCCGAATGATCGACGGGAAAATGTAATCGGATATGTATGTGGTGATGACGCCAATCGTTTTCATATGAGCATGTCCAGCAGGTTTTGTTTGATATTGATTGGTGACAAATGTGCCTGAGCCTTTTTCACTTCTTAAAAAACCTTCACTCGATAATTCCAAGATGGCTTTTCGCACCGTATGTCTGCTTACTTGATACATCTCTTGTAAGCTTGATTCGGTTGGAATACGCTCCCCGATCCGGTAATCTCCTGTCAGTATTTTGCTTTTTATATCATCTATAATGATCTGGTACTTCTTTTTCATCGTTTCACTTCTTTCACAGTTGATCCTCTACTCGGGTTGAGAAGAACTTGTATGGACATATTCTAACATGGTTGCTTAATCAAAAACAGGCGCTTACAGTGTCTATCGTCTGTTCCTTAGAGAATATGAAAGTTTTTGTCTGATTGTGTATGTACAAATATATTTATTATTGACATATGTACGGACAAATATTATATTATTTTTGTGCACAGGTAAAGATGAATCAAACGAAAAAGATATTTGAAACCGCTATCATCTTGGAGGTGAACAAAATGAATCGTGAAAAGACGGCCAAAGCCATTAGAGAAGGACGGACATCTTTGGGTATTGAATTTGGTTCCACACGAATTAAAGCGATTTTAATAGATGAAGAGTTTCAGCCAATTGCGCAAGGTGCATTTGAATGGGAAAGTTCTCTTCAAGAAGGATTATGGACGTACAACTTAATTGAGATCATTACAGGTCTTCAAGTGGCGTACCGTCAGATGAAAGAACAGGCTGCACAATTGTATGGGGTGACGATTCAAACCATTGGCTCCATCGGGATATCTGCGATGATGCATGGCTACGTCGCCTGTCATCATACAGGAGAGCTCCTCGTCCCGTTTCGAACGTGGCGGAACGGAACAACGACCGAGGCGAGTCAAAAGCTAACAGATGTATTTCAATTTCATATTCCAGAAAGATGGAGCATTGCTCACTTATATCAAGCGATACTAGGAGAGGAAAAACATCTGTACCGGTTGGAGTATGTGACAACATTGTCCGGCTACATTCACTGGCTGCTAACAGGGAAGCAGGCCATCGGAATTGGCGATGCGTCGGGAATGTTCCCCATTGATGAAAAAACGAAGGATTACAACGAAGTGATGCTTCATCAATTTGAAGCATTGATTGCAGAAAAAGGCTACCCGTGGAAGCTTCGTCATCTTTTGCCGCGCATCTATTTAGCAGGCGAAGAAGCTGGTGTGTTAACAGCAGCTGGAGCAGCGATTTTAGACCAAGGCAAACAGTTGCAGCCAGGTATCCCTTTTTGCCCGCCAGAGGGTGATGCAGGAACAGGGATGGTCGCAACAAACAGTGTGGAAAAGAGAACTGGGAATATTTCAGTTGGGACATCTGTATTTGCCATGATTGTGTTAGAGCATCATCTAAAAGGTGTGTACCCAGAAGTGGATCTTGTCACGACACCAGATGGCCTGCCAGTCGCGATGGTTCATGCCAACAATTGTACAAGTGACCTCAACGCTTGGATGAATCTATTCAGAGAAGCGTTTGAAGCAATGGGTCAGCCAGTTGAAACAGAAAGATTGTACGAAACTCTATTAAATCAAGCTTTAGAAGCAGATCATGATGGGGGCGGGCTTTTAAGCTATGGCTATTATTCTGGTGAAAATATTACGAGACTAAAAGAAGGAAGACCTCTTTTTGTTAGATCTCCTCAAAGCCGGTTTACCCTTGCTAATTTCATTCGGACGCATCTCTTCTCTGCATTTGGCGCAATGAAAATCGGGATGGATCGGTTAAAAGCACATGAACAAGTCAAGATTGATCGTTTACTAGGACATGGCGGTTTATTTAAAACACCAGTAGTTGGGCAAAAAATGGTCGCTGCTACACTTGGGACACCTGTATCCGTCGTATCAACGGCGGGAGAAGGCGGTGCGTTTGGGATGGCGGTCCTTGCTTCGTATATGCTCAATCACCAGCAGCAAACACTGAGCCATTTTCTCAAGCATCAAGTATTTGCCCATACATTAGAAGAGCTTATTGATCCTGATCCACTGGATGTTAAAGGTTTTGAGGCATTTATAAAGCGCTATCAAGAAGGACTCCCGATAGAAAAAGCGGCAGTAGAACATTTGACGCCACAGAAAGGAACGGCACCTGTATGTTAGAGCGGTTAAAAGAAGAAGTGTTTCAAGCGAATCTAGATCTACCAAAGTACGGACTTGTGAAATTTACATGGGGCAATGTCAGTGCGTGCGATCGTGACAGTGGACTGTTTGTCATTAAGCCAAGCGGCATAGCGTATGACAAATTATCAGCAAAAGACATGGTCGTGGTCGATTTTGACGGTCAAGTGGTCGAGGGGGAATTCAATCCTTCTTCCGATACTGCCACACATGCTGTTCTTTACAAACACTTTGAGGAAATTGGCGGCATTTCACATAGCCATTCAATGTGGGCAACGGTATGGGCGCAAGCTGGACTTGATTTACCAGCAATGGGCACAACACATGCAGATACATTTTACGGACCTGTTCCGTGCGCTCGATTTCTCACAGAAGAAGAGGTGAATCGCGGGTATGAGGTGGAAACAGGACACTTGATCATTGAAACGTTTGAGAAAAGACAAATAGATGTCATGGCGGTTCCTGGTATTTTGCTACAAGGTCATGGTCCCTTTACGTGGGGAAAAGATGCAAAAAGTGCGGTAACGAACAGTGTCATTTTAGATGAAGTAGCGAAAATGAACCTGTTTGCAAAGCAATTGAACGAATATGCGGAGCCTCTTCCGCAGGTGATTTTAGATAAACATTATTTAAGAAAACATGGAACACATGCGTATTACGGACAAAAACCTTCAAGATAAAGAAAAGAGGGATTTCTATGTTAACAAGTCAGAAGAAAGAATGTTGGTTTGTCGTCGGGTCACAGCACTTATATGGGGACGAGGCACTGAAGCAAGTGAAGGCAGATGCGCAAAAGATAACAGATGCCTTAAATGAGAGCGGTTTGCTGCCTTATCCAATTATTCTGCAGGAACTGGCGGTCAGTGCGGATCAAATCACACAGCTGATGAAAGAGGTCAACTATCGTGATGAGGTCATCGGTGTGATGACTTGGATGCATACGTTTTCTCCAGCAAAAATGTGGATACGTGGTACGTCTCTTTTGCAAAAGCCTCTTTTGCATCTCGTCACGCAATACTATGAAAACATTCCGTGGGACACGATTGATATGGACTATATGAATCTCCATCAATCGGCACATGGAGACAGAGAGTATGGCTATATCAATGCACGTTTAAATAAGCAAAACCAAATCGTTGCAGGTCATTGGTCGAAGCAGGAGGTGAAGCAGCAAATCGCTGATTGGATGGACGTTGCGGCTGCCTATCATGAGAGCTTCCACATTAAAGTGGCTCGGTTTGGTGACAATATGCGCCACGTTGCTGTGACAGAAGGAGATAAAATTGAAGCGCAGATCCAGCTGGGATGGACCGTTGATTACTTTGGAATTGGCGATCTTGTGAACTATGTAAATGCTGTGGAAGAAGCAGAAGTTAATGCTCTGTTTGCTGAGTACTTAACGTTATATGACGTGGATTATGGGAGCTATTCGGCGGAAGAATGGGAACAAAGTGTGAAAGTGCAGGCACGATATGAAATTGCCATCAAGCGTTTTTTAGATGAAGGCGGCTACAATGCCTTTACGACAAACTTTGAAGATTTACATGGTATGAAGCAGCTTCCGGGTTTAGCCGTTCAGCGACTGATGGCAAAGGGATATGGCTTTGCGGGTGAAGGGGATTGGAAAACCGCCGCACTGGATCGTTTATTAAAGGTGATGAGCCATCATCAATCGACTGGTTTTATGGAAGATTACACATATGAAATGACTGCTGGTCAGGAAGCAGTGCTGCAATCTCATATGCTAGAAGTAGATCCTGCGCTTGCACATACAAAACCTGTCATTGTCGTGTCTCCGCTAGGCATTGGAAACCGGGAAGACCCAGCACGTCTTGTGTTTGATGGAAAAGCAGGCGAGGGCGTTGTTGTCTCCATTGCTGATTTTGGAACACATTTCAAATGGCTGATTCAAGAAGTGGAAGCCTTTGAGCCGCAGGAAGCAGCACCACATTTACCGGTGGCACGAGTCCTCTGGAAAATCAAACCGAACTTTCAAGATGGCGTCAAAGCATGGATTAAGCACGGCGGAGGTCATCATACAGTCGTATCTCTCAATTTAACGGTTGATCAAATTGTTCATTTTGCAAAGCTTGTGAATGCAGAATATGTGGTTTTATAAAGAAGGGTGAAATGCATTCTACTGTGAACGGTAGAATGGCAGGGAGAAATGAAAGCGGTTTATTAAGTGAGGGGGGTCATCCACTTGGAGAAAAAAGTATCAAGTAAATTTATCTTCTTTTTCGGGTCCTTTGCAGGTATCTTATTTGGATATGATATTGGTATTATCGCAGGGGCAGAAGGGCACATTCAGGAAGAATTTCAGCTCAGCCCGTTATGGCTTGGCATCGTCGTTTCTTCATTAATGGGCGGGGCGATCATTGGTTCCATTTTAAGCGGTCTGATGGGGGATAAGTTTGGCCGCAGAAAGCTCATTTTGGTGTCATCGATTATCTTTTTTGTCGGTGCGCTTGGCTCAGCCATTGCACCAGAAGAAATCTCATTAACCATTGCCCGGATTTTCTTAGGAACAGCTGTAGGGACAGCCTCATCGCTCGTGCCTGCTTACATGTCTGAAATCGCTCCAGCTAAAATTCGCGGGAAATTGTCCGGCCTGAATCAGCTGATGATTGTGAGTGGATTATTGCTTAGCTATATCGTCGCATTTGTGTTTGAACCAATTCCAGACAGCTGGCGCTGGATGCTGGGAAGCGCTGCTTTATTTGCGATCGTGCTTTATATTGGCATGCTGAAACTTCCTGAATCTCCAAGATATTTAATTAAACACGGAATGGCTCATAAGGCACGTGAAGTATTAGGATCACTTCGTTCATCACGTGAAGAGATTGAAGCAGAAATGCAAGAAATTTTAGAAGTGGCAAAAGAAGAACGCTCAGGCATTCGTGAATTATTTCAAAAGAAATTCCGAATGGCTCTCTTTATTGGGGTCGGAATGGCGACACTCCAGCAAATACAGGGGGCGAACTCCATTGTGTATTATGCAACGAGTATCGCAAGAAATGTAGGTCTTGCTCCGCAAGTTGCCGCAGGTTTTACCGTCATTGTTGGTGTCATATTTGTTGTGACGACCGTGATCTTTTTACAATTCGTTGACCGGTTCGACCGCCGAACGATTCTCACAGTTGGGGGAACGGGGATGGCCCTGTCTTTCTTTGCACCAGCGGCATTAGGTGCGCTCGGAGTGAGTGAAGGCATATTAAACTGGGTCACATTGATTTCACTTTGCTGCTTTATTTTGTGCTATGCCTTCTCATGGGCACCGATCACATGGATTATCATTGGTGAAATTTTCCCACTTTCTGTCAGGGGTATTGGAGCGGGCATTTCCTCTGCCTTTAACTGGACGGGATCATTAGCAGTTGGCCTTGTGTTTCCTATCTTGGCTGACCAATTTAGCTTTGGCGTCATTTTCTCTTCATTTGGGGTCATCTGCTTAATTGGCCTGTTGTTCACGCGCTTTGTATTAGTCGAAACAAAAGGAAGAAGCTTAGAGCAAATCGAAACCGATATGGCTGCACGTGTCTAAAGGAAACCATCTATCCTGTGTGGATAGATGGCTTTTTTAATCAAGTATTTGTTTCAGTTCATCTGGCAGTAAATCCATTAATTGATCAGATGAGGATACGTCCAGTACTTCAAGAAGCGCATAATATTTCGCATAAATTTCACTCAGCTGATCAGGATGATTTGCTTCATATCGATTCAAATGCAATTGCGTCAGTTCAAGTGCAATGTCCAGTTTGTTTCGTTCGATGGTTTGTGTTGTGTTGATCAAATCGTTCACCTCTAATTTTAAAGTTATTGAAAAATGTTATGGTGCAGTTCCGCAGCTGACCTTATATTCATGGTCTTCTATCTTTTTTGAATAACAGACGGAAGGTGTCATTCCTGTCTCGCTTTTCCAAGCCTGCCAATACACATCATACAGCTGACCATATTGAGGGTCTACATCGTCCTTTTTTTGCAAAATAGCAAAATAGCTTTGGTAAGGGTAGCCTTCTTGATAGATCGTCTGCCGAATGGCTCCTCTTTCAGTCGCATTTGTAAAAATCATAGGCGACAGCAAGGGAAGGGTGATAACTACGACGAGCAGGATGAAAAATGAAAAAAGCTTATGTCTTGTTTTCATCAATGAATGTCCTTTCCTTCACAAGAGATCATTTGTATAATATGTTAAAATTGTCCTATTGTAAAGAAAGACACTACTAGATCACAAGCGGATTTTTTCAAAAATAGACAAGCATCTAATCACTAATCGTGCCTCTGACATACGATAGAGTGTAAGTGAAAGACAACTTGAAGGGGTGTTGAGAATGAGCCGGAATCGATTAGACAATTTTTTCTTTGGGCCTCGCAGAGGGAATCATGGAGAAGTTGAAACGGTTGTATCCCCTACACGTCAAATTGTCAACACGACAACAAATGAACAAACGATTAGAAAAATTCATCCAACTCATATCACAAACGTCAATAAAAACATCAAAAGAATTGAAAACTACTACCCTGTGACGCAATCTACTCGAAATGAGTATATTGTGGAAGAATATGACTGTGGCAGTGATATCAAGAACCCTTGCTGCCGCCCGGTCAAACGCTGTAAATGGTAAGATAATGGTATAAAGAAGTGAGGCATCCTGTGATGGGATGCCTTTTTATTTTTGTATAAAAATTTTGATCAAAAGCGCCTTTCAAGATAAAATTGGAAGTATCAATTCATTCTGATGGAGGCGATTTTCTGAATATTCGATTGTTAACACCAGAAGATGCTCAAGAATATGCGAACTTGAGATTAGAAGCACTCCGATTAAACCCAGAGAGTTTTGCTATGAGCTTTGAAGAAGAGAAAATAGATACAGAGAGCAAATATAGAATGCGTTTTGCTTCACCACAATCTATGTGGACATTTGGCGCCTTTCATCAAGGTCAGCTGGTGGGTGCGGTTACACTCATACAAGAAACCTTGCAGAAATTAAAGCACCGTGCCAATGTGGTAGCGATGTATGTAACGACCGATGGACGCGGAAAAGGAATGGGGAAGGCACTCCTGACAAAAGTTCTTTCTTTTGCACGCGAAAAAAAAGACATCGAACAAATATATTTAACAGTGGTCACAACAAATGACCCAGCCAAACATCTTTACAGGTCTGTTGGATTTAAGTCGTATGCGGTAGAAGAAAAAGCACTAAAAATAAATGGTGCTTATGTAGATGAGGAAAAAATGGTGCTATGTTTATCATCGTTTGGAGGGGATATAAATGAGCCAGCCAGTCATGCGCATCACATTGGCAGCCGGACCAAATAGTGAGCTGGAATCGTTTGCGCTTCGTGCATCACTTGAAAACTTTGGTGCAAAAGTCGATATGCATTGGATAGGCAGACCGAATGACCTGATTGATGTATTATCCGGGAGGAATAGAGGCGAGACGGATTTCATTCTTTTATCCTTTCACGGAGAAGAAGGAGCGTTTCTCATGCCGGAGTTAGGAGAAGATGTATACGAAGAGGGTGAGCCGAGAGGTGCTGCTTTTGGTGCGGATGACATAAAGCGGTATGCTTCGTTAAATGGAGTCCACATTATATGTACAGGCTGTACACTAGGCGAAAAAAAGGTGGCAGAAGCTTTTTTAGAAACAGGGGCGATATCCTATACAGCGCCCGATGACTACATTGATGGAAATGCGTCATTTATTTTTGTTCTCACCATGCTGTATGAGCTGGTGAACAACTCAAAGACAGTCAGAGCAGCTTTTGACCAGGCACGCTCTATTGATGAAGAAACAAAGTTATTCCAACTGTATATGAAAAAATAAGGGCTGAGCGATCAAGCCCTTTTTATATGTCTCTCGTAAAATATGTCGAAAATGTGACAAATGTGTTTTTTGCAAACTAAAAAGGGGCTGAGAAAAGTCTATCCTACAAACACACGCCATTTAGACAGGACGGCATCACGAGAGGAGAATCATTGTGTCAATCAAAGGGAAAGTCATTCTTGTTCTATGCGGACTTGCGATTGTCATCGGAATCGCTGGATTTTATCATAATCAGCAAGCAAGCGGGACAGAGAGAAAAAAAGTAGAACAAGATGCGAGCTACAAACAAGTTGAAATAGTCACACTTGTGAATGACGGGAAATTCATGAGATATGCTGTCAACTATCCGCTGTTTCATCAAGAAAAACTAGATCAGGAGATCAAAAGATTTGCAGAGACCGCGTTAGAAAGGTTTAAAACATCGTTTAGTCAAGCGAGTGATGTCAATGAAGAGAAACGATACGAGTTAAACATCGATTATGAGATCATTCATTATGCCAAGCAAACAGTCGCAATCAAATTCAATACATATGAAGTGAAGGGCGGAAAGCAAGGCGTCAATCAAACGAAGGTGATGAACTTTGATTTCAAGAAACAGACATTTTTATCAATCAACGATATCTTTCTATCAAAGAAGGACAATCTTCAAAAATTATCTCATATGACTTTTGAGGAATTAAAAAAAGATCGAACGCTAGCTGAAAATCAGCCGCTACTCAAACAGGGAACGTCTCCTGTGGCGAAGAACTATCAGTATTTTGCCATCAAAGATCGTTTTATTGAATTCTACTTTCCAAGAGGACAAATTGCTCCAAATCATCAAGGCCCTCAAGTGTTAGCGATTAAGAAAACACTGCTGAAAGGAATATTAAAACCTGAATATATGAAGAAAGAAATGAACAAAAACGAGAAAAAAGAACCGATTCCAACAAGAAAGATTGTGAAACTGCCGAAAACATCCACATTTCATCCGAATCAAAAAGCCATTGCACTCACATTTGATGATGGGCCCAATCCATCAACGACCTCAAAAATTTTAACAGCATTAAAAGAGAACAAAGGACATGCCACATTTTTTGTATTAGGCAGCAGGGTTCAGTATTATCCCGATATGCTAGGTGAAATTAGAAAGGGTGGAAATGAAATTGGAAACCATTCCTATAACCACCCTTTGCTCACAAGACTTCCTTTAAAACAAGCGGTCAAACAAGTAGAAGACACGCAGCAAATCATTGAAAAAGCGAGCGGGTTCACACCGACTCATTTTAGACCACCATATGGCGGGACAAACGGGCAAATCAACGAAGCTCTTCACATGAAAGTGATCCTTTGGGATGTGGATCCTGAAGACTGGAAATATCGAAACAGCCAATACGTCGCGAACTACATTCTAACTCATGCATCTAGCGGTGAAACGATCTTAATGCACGACATCTATGACACCTCAGCCAACGCAGCCGTCACGATTATCAAAGAACTCACCAAACAAGGATATCAATTATTGACGGTGTCTGAGCTTGAGCAGTGGAAGGAAGCGCGTGAGAAGAGAAGTGAGTCGAATAGGTAATACCCCTTTTGGTGTGAATCTTAGCGGATTCGCATCTTTTTTTAGGCAGGTCATGAAAATAAAGGGAAAATCTGTTATGGTGAATATGAAGGGGGACTTCAAGTGGTATTGATAAGATTTTTAAGTCTCGTTATGCTGACAGTGGTTGGTTTGGCTTTTGTCATAAACAATGTACCTAGTTTGATGCTGCCCATCTATATACTTTCAATGATCGGGCTTATGTTCTGTCTCGGTCATATTGCGCTCCATTATCTACAGCGGATCAGATATTTGTTATACGATGAGAAACAATTGAAAGAGAATCAAATAAACAAACCTCCCGCTAAATGAAGGAGGTTTTTTACTTGTCGTTTTTCAATGATTTTCTCGTTTGACTCCTTGAATTGTCTCAAAAGAGAGACGATGTTCCTCGTAAATCTGATTTGGACATATTTTCGACAATGGGTGAGGAGGATTCAGTTGAAGAGAGTAGACGTGGTGTCAGCTTTGATTTATGACATGGATGAACATATTCTCATGGTGAAAAATGTGAAAGGTTATTGGGAGTTTCCCGGTGGTGCAGTGGAAAAAGGAGAACATCTGCAGCAAGCTGTGATCCGTGAGGTGAGAGAAGAAACAGGATATGTGATCAAAGTAAATGAACTTCATTCTGTTAGAGAAATACTTTTTCAAGATAACATGCATCATGCACTTATTTTTACGTTTTTTGCGGAAATCATCGGGGGAGAGATGAATATTTTAGATCCTGATCATGATATTGAAGAAGTAAAATGGGTAAGCATCCAAGATGCTGAAAAATTAAATCCACAGTTATTCAGCATGCTAAAATTAAATAAACAGACGTGTGCATTTTACACATTTGAAGGAAAGAGAACAAGGGATCAATAAATGAATAAGGAGAGAATGGAATGTTTTTGTATTATGGACCAACCGGTGCTCCAGTGGAAAATCCAGGAGAAGAATGGATGAAAGAAATCTTCTTCCATAAGGGTGAAGACTATTGGAAACAAGGGAATGGAGAATCTTCTATTGAAGTGGATGAAGATTGGGAAACGGAAAGTCTTGTTTTCTTTTATCATGAACCTTATGGCTTTTTTCTCATGAGATATCCAGATTTTTTGGTTCCTTTTAAAAAAGTAGAGAAGATAGAAACGATCAAGCATGTCGTTGCAGGCGCACCATTGTATGTACCTTCATGCAGCTACGTCGATCGACATCAAGCTTATGAAATCGTTCAACATTTTCTAAAAACAAAATCGATACCTGATAGTGTTGAATGGGTGGAGTTGAGGACGATTGATTTTCAGCAAGATCTATAAATTCTTACGGGGAACGAGAAGGAGAATAAAATGTGTCGTTTAGATGATACCATGCATGTACATGTTGGCTATTACGAACAGGGTCTTGATGTTGAAGGAGTGTTTTTTAAGAGTTTAGAAACAGGAAAGTGGCAATTATTCTTTGACCATACATGGTATCAGATAACGCTTTTAAAGCATTATGAAAAATATGAAGATTTAGGGCTGTTGATTGGCGAGTATTCTATTGAAGATGACAAAATTGAAGGTGAAGGAAATCAGCTGTTTGAGCGTTTTTTAAAAGAAAACGGGGTAGTGAGATAAATACAGAATGTGAAACATCACTCAATGAAAATGACGAGTGATGTTTTTTTATGTTGGATACTGATTTTATAAAATTTTGCTCTATGTAATCTAAAGAACATCTAATACAAATCCGCATTGATTTTTTAAAAATTCAAAAAATAGATAGACAAATGCTTGCAAGAATTGTATAGTGTTCTCATAAATTACTTGTCATACAAGTGAACAAGTAACTAAGAATATAAGGTTGGATTTCAAATAATAAAATGAGGTGATCCAGTGAAAGATGTAAGTTTGGCGAATTTAAAAGCAAAAGCGATTGAACTTAGACAAACGGCGATTACGATGATTTATGAAGCGCAATCGGGGCATCCTGGCGGCTCTTTATCAGCTGCTGATATCATCACGGCCCTTTATTTCAAAGAGATGAATATCGATCCTCAAAATCCTAACTGGGAAGATCGAGATCGTTTTGTTTTATCGAAAGGCCATGTTGCACCTATTCAATATGCTGCCTTAGCGCTAAAAGGTTATGTCCCTTTTGAAAACGTATACAAATTGAGACAGTACGGTTCACCGTTCCAAGGTCATCCTGATATGAAGAAATGCCCTGGAATTGATATTTCAACAGGTTCATTAGGCCAAGGACTTTCTTGTGGGGTTGGTATGGCGCTTGCGGGTAAACGGGATGAAAAAGATTATCGGGTATTTGCGATGGTAGGCGATGGCGAATGTCAAGAAGGACAAATTTGGGAAGCGGTTCAAACCGCAGTCAAATATCGTCTTGATAATTTAATTGTTTTTGTTGACAATAACCGTCTGCAAATTGATGGTTTCTGCGAGGAAATCATGCCGCTGCAAGACATAGAAATGAAGTTTGAAGTATTCGGGTTTGAAACAAAGCGAATTGACGGACATTCGATGGAAGAGATAGTAGAAACATTGAATCAAGTGAAAAACATGAAAAATGGAAAGCCGAAATGTATTGTAGCAGACACGATTAAAGGCAAAGGCGTTTCCTACATGGAAAATATCTGCTCATGGCACGGTGTTGCGCCAAATGAGAAAGAATATGAACAGGCATTAGAAGAATTAGCAGGAGGTTTGAGATCATGAGCCAAACTGAAAAAGCGGTCATTAAGAAAAAAGCGACACGTGAAGCCTTCGGTGATGAAATTGTTAAGTTAGGAAAAGAGAATCAACATATTTACGTGATTGATATTGATATCGGAAAATCATGCAAAACAGGAGAATTCATCAAACAGCTTCCCAATCAGCATGTGAACGTTGGAATTGCCGAACAAAATGGTGCCGGGCTGGCAGCTGGTCTTGCGACAACTGGAAAAATTCCATTTGTAAGCACTTACGCAGTTTTTGGCTCGCTGCGCATGGCAGAGCAAATCCGCCAAGAAATATGCTATCCGAATTTGAATGTAAAGATTGCCTGCTCGCACGGAGGATTGACACCGGGAAATGACGGTGGAAGTCATCAAGCGATAGAAGATATGGGCGTTTTAAGAACATTTCCCAACATGACGGTCATCATGGGCTCTGATTACTATTCGACGAGAAAATTGATCAAAGAGGCAGCGAATACGTATGGCCCCATGTATTTGCGCTTTACCCGAGATGCTGTGCCGATGATTTATGATGAACATGAGGAGTTTGTGATTGGAAAAGCCAAAAAATTAAGGTCTGGCAAAGATATTGCGATCATTGCAAATGGTGATACAGTATATCTTGCTTTGGAAGCGGTTAAAAAACTAGAAGAACAAGGGATTGAAGCATCACTTTTAGATATGCATACGATCAAACCTCTAGATCGAGAGGCGGTTTTGGAGTGTCTTGATATTGGACGTATGATCACTGTAGAGGATCATAACATTTTGAACGGATTAGGCAGTGCTGTATGTGAAGTAGCAGCAGAAGAAGGTCGAGGAAAAGTCAAACGGATCGGAGTGCAAGACCGTTTTGGAGAATCTGCACCTTACGAAAAACTTTTAGAAATAAATGGAATAACAATCGAAAACATCATAAATACAGCAAAAGACATGCTGAACAATCACATTTGAAAGTAGGTTATTTACAATGTTTACATTAAACAATCAAGTAGCTATTGTAACAGGGAGCGGTTCTGAAAAAGGAATTGGCCGAACAATCGCTCTAACACTTGCTAAACAGGGTGCTGCTGTCGTGGTAGCAGATATCAATGAAGAAGGGATTCGCTTCACAGTAGAAGCCATTCAAAAAGCCGGAGGAAAAGCGTTAGGCGTAGTAGTAAATGTAACAAATAAGGAATCAATTGATCAAATGGTGGCTGTAACGCTTGAGACGTTTGGCCGCATTGACATATTGGTGAATAATGCAGGTATTTCTCAAAAAGTAACCGTTCAGAACATGACACTTGAAGATATGACAAGAGTCTTTAATGTAAATATGTTTGGTTTGTTTTTGTGTACACAAGCCGTGCTAGAACCAATGATCAAGCAGCAATATGGGCGTATTATCAACCTGTCTTCTGTATCGGCTAAAAGGGGAGGAGGCGTATTTGGAGGAGCACATTATTCAGCTTCCAAAGCAGCAGTATTAGGTTTTTCTAAAAACCTTGCCCGTGAAGTAGGGAAAGATGGTATCACAGTGAATTGTGTGGCACCAGGCCTTGTGAATACGGATATTTGGAAGTCACTTCCTAGCGATGAAGCCGAAAAAGTAATTGATAATATACCACTTGGCCGACCAGGTGAAACGAAAGAAATCGCAGCCGCTATTACATTTTTGGCTACTAAAGAAGCATCCTACATCACAGGAGAAGAAATCGATATCAATGGTGGTTCACATATGGACTAGTAGAAAGAAATGGAGCAGGCACATGAACATGCCTGACTCTATTTTAAATAAAAAGGAAGTAGAGTCACAGTCAAAATGATTGATGAAATGATATTTTGTAAGCGCTTAATAAAGATGTGTCATGCCATTTAGACATCTTCACGCAGTTGGCCAAAGCAACTTGAAGGGGGAATCATGTTGAATCAACAAGCATTAGAAAAGTCGACGACTCGTAAAGTTACACTTCGCCTTATCCCATTTTTATCCTTATGTTTTGTTATCGCTATTTTAGATCGTGTGAATATTGGATTTGCTGCTCTTCAAATGAATGAAGATTTAGGGTTTTCAAATGCTGTATTTGGACTTGGGGCTGGAATATTCTTTTTAGGGTATTTTTTATTAGAAGTTCCGGGAAGTGCCATTATGGCAAAGATCGGTGCGAGTAAATGGATCAGCCGAATTATGGTGACATGGGCAATTATTGCGATTTTAATGGCTTTTGTCCAAGAACCATGGCAGTTTTATACAGCACGTTTCTTATTGGGTGCGGCAGAAGCTAGTTTTTATCCATGTATGGTGTTTTATTTGAGCGGTTTTTATCAAACCAAACATCATGCCAAAGCCATTGCTGGATTTATGCTGGCGATTCCGGGAGCGAATGCCCTAGGTGCACCACTTTCTACATTTCTATTAGGTGTTGATTGGCTGGATATGTCTGGATGGCAGTGGCTGTTTATTTTAGAAGCGATTCCAGCACTCATTCTTGGAGTAATTGCATTCTTTTATTTGGATGACAAACTTGAAGATGTAAAATGGCTGAATCAAGATGAAAAAGAGTGGCTGATTCATGTCACAACAAAAGAAAAGCTTGAAAAAGAACAGGTCAAGCGATATACATTTACTCAAGCTTTAAAAGATCGAGATGTACTCATTTTATCGGCAGGCTATTTCTGCTGGATGGTTGGGTTTTACGGCATCAATATGTTTTTGCCGACAATCTCTAAAGGATTATCAGACACCATTTCCTTAAGTACGCAGGGAATGGGCTGGCTGTTAGGTTTCATGTATACCGTCGCTATCATTGTAATGGTGCTGGTCGGGAATCATTCTGACAAGAAAAACGAGAGGCGATGGCATGTATCTGCCTGCTTAACTGTCAGTGCGATGGCCATGATCATTAGCAGTTATATAGCAAATTCCAGTGTGATCTTATCCTTTGTGTTTTTAACCATTGCCTTGTGCGGAGCCTTTGGTGCTTATTCTCCATTTTGGGCCATTCCCCCTTCTTTTCTAACAGGAGCAGCCGCCGGTGGAGCGATCGCACTAATCAACAGTATTGGCAATCTTGGCGGTTTCTTTGGGCCATATATAGTCGGGTACATTAAGGATGTCACAGGTTCTTTTCACATCAGTATGATTTTTTTAGGTATTAGTATGATACTGGCTTCTTTTATTATTGTGTTTTTAGTTAAACAGTCAGGAAAAGCACTAGTTGTAAAAGCAAGTACAGAAAAATCCAGTATAGAAAAGTCTATTTAAACGAGGGTCATAAAAAAACTATGATGGAAGTAGTAAGGGGAAATATTATGGTGATTTAGCTGTCAGGAGAAGTTCTGAAAGAAAACGAGACAATACATGAGAATAAAACGATTGGAGCTGAAATTTTCATGGAAAAAGAGACAAATGTACCACAAAATACGATCGTTTGCCGGGAATGTGGAGAAATCATTGACATCGCTTATGGCTCTGAAGGGGTTAAAGTCTTATACGGAATATGCGAAGGGTGCCGAGCATCGGAAAATAAATGAACTTAAAAAGACAAAGACGCATAACAGCAAGGCTTCTACTTGTTGTATGCGTCTTATTTTTCGATTAAATAAAAAGAAGCTTCTCATATCGTATTTGGAAGTGGAAGATCCTAGCTTTTCCAATATCGATCATATAGGTTTTGCATGTGGGCAGTCATACGTTTCACAGCTTCTGCTGCGTTCCGTTCTTCGAGTGCTTCTATAATCAGTTTATGCTCCTGAAAGTTGACCTCACGATAGTCAGAACGGGTAACGGTTCGATCACGTATAAACCTCCACATTTCCTGCTGCTTCATAGCATTCGTAATGGAAGACATAAAGGTAATGAATAAATCATTATGTGACGCTTTTGCAATTCCCATATGTAGCTGCTCGTCAGTTGCCGGGACGTATACACCTGAATGTGTTTCTTCTTCCATTTTTTTGATGGTTTGTTTCAGTTCTAAAATATCTTCGTCAGTCGCTCTCAAAGCCGCAAAATGAATAATTAAAGGCTCGATATGCATTCTAGCTTCCACGATATCCTCAGGTGATGCTGATTTCATAGAGATGGACCCTTCATTGTGTATGGTCGTACTCTTAACGAAAACACCTTCTCCTTGACGTGAATAAATAATACCATTCATTTCTAGTGCACTGAGGGCTTGTCTAACAGGTGCGCGGCTGACACCAAATTGTTCGCATAATTCCCTTTCTGAAGGAAGTTTATCTCCTATTTGAAAAGAGCCTAACTGTATTTCAGAAAGGATCTGATTATAAATTTGTATGTATAATTTTTTATTGGAAACAGGATTGAATGTAATAGAAATCACCCCTCTTTATTTGTCATACAAGTATATTAATTATATACTTTTCAGATTTGAAGGGCAAAAAAATATACCGAAACCTTATCCAAAATTAAAAGCCAATACATAGATGTGAAGAGTGTAAACAAAGAAAACCAGACCAGACCTCATAAGGTCTGGTCTGTAGAAAAATGTTTTCCATTAAAATGTCTCGCTCATTTTGCTTTCTCTTTTTTTAACTTCAAACCGAACCGGTCATGTAAGCTAAATGATATCAGTCACGTCTTCATTTTTAGATGGAATTTCGTTGTAATTTAAAAATCGAATTTAACTTTTGATCCATCATGTAATAATTCAAGTTCGTCATCAAGATATACTTCACTTAAGTGAAGTGTAATTGAACTTAAATCCGAAACATCATCCACAAATAGAGGAACTAAAACCATACCTTCATTTTCAACTTTACCATAAAAAGAACCAACACCTGTTTCCGAAGTCAAATTAGAGTTACTGACTTCAATTTGTTTTTTTGTATTAGTGGTAATAACATCAACACCAGTAAAAAAAATATTTTTATCAGAAGTGTTTTCAGTTGTATAAGTGATTTGTATTCTATGATATTTATCTTTTTTATAATTATTATCTGAAAGCAATAATTCATCCTGAGCCTCTAAATCAGTGTACTCAAATACTTTAACATCATTAATTTTCATCTTAATAGGTTTTAAATCTATTTCTGTTTCTTTGTTATTTATCTTTTTTAAAGTTAGTGTAGAACCATTTTCGTCTTTCTTCCATTGGCCAATTTCGGTTAGAAGTCCTGATGTTGGTTTGTTTTCTTTTTTTGAAGTTTCTTTTGAGGTTTCTTGACTCGTTTCTTTTTTACTGGATTCTTCTTTGTTTGCGTTTGCTGACCCATTTGAACTTGTAGTGTTGCCACAAGCTGTTAGAAGTACCATGAAGCATAAAAATAAGACTAGTTTAGTTTTTTTCATTAGTTTAACCCTTCCTGCATACAAAATTTAGAAACATAGACAATATTATAAAGGAAAAAAAGTTAGATTGTTGATTTTCGACAAAATTAGACAAAATATCTTACGACTTAGAGCATGGGTTTAAAGTCATGTATTTTCTATTTGTAAATGTATATGTCGTATTGAAAAGAGATATTATTTCAAAAGAAGCCAAGGATCCTATAACCCTTGGCTTTTTCTATCGTATCTAATGTTAAACGTCAGTTCTTACATAAACAGTATAAACAGCGCTTGTAGCCGGTGTAGGAGATATAAATAACGATAGTGAGTCATCTCTAACTACGGGTGCCGTCGGTACATTAGATGTCCATGTGACAGTTGCAGGTGCTACAGTATAAACTCCGTTATTTGAGACAAAGACACTTTGGGCACCTACATCTGTTGGTTTACTTGAAAATTTAATAGTACCAGTGATGGTTGCGGTCACAACAAGTGACACTGTAGCAAGGACATTAGCAGGCGACGGAGTACCGGTATTGTTTGGAACGTTAGTAACCATTTCATAGGTATAGGTGCCGGCTGTTAAGTTATTTGCGTTTATACTTCCTGATAAAGCAACTAAATTCCCTGTAATACCAGCGACCACATAAGGTAGAACTTCCGATGTTTGACCTGGGGAACCTGCTAATCTAGCAAACCCGGTATTGGTTCCTCCAAAGAAAATAGGTTTTGTTGATAATGTTGAAGCTGGTCCGGTGTCTCCAGTAGCGCCAGTCGGTCCAGTATCTCCAGTAGCGCCAGTCGGTCCAGTATCTCCAGTAGCGCCAGTAGGCCCAGTATCTCCAGTGGCACCGGTAGGTCCAGTATCTCCGGTAGCACCGGTAGGCCCAGTATCTCCAGTGGCACCGGTAGGTCCAGTATCTCCAGTGGCGCCGGTCGGTCCAGTATCACCAGTTGCACCGGTCGGTCCAGTATCACCAGTTGCACCGGTAGGTCCAGTATCGCCAGTGGCGCCGGTCGGTCCGGTATCGCCAGTTGCACCAGTCGGTCCAGTGTCTCCAGTGGCGCCAGTAGGTCCAGTATCGCCAGTGGCGCCGGTCGGTCCGGTATCACCAGTTGCACCAGTCGGTCCAGTGTCTCCAGTGGCGCCAGTAGGCCCGGTGTCTCCAGTTGCACCAGTCGGTCCAGTGTCTCCAGTGGCGCCAGTGGCGCCAGTAGGCCCGGTGTCTCCAGTTGCACCAGTCGGTCCAGTATCGCCAGTTGCACCAGTCGGTCCAGTGTCTCCAGTGTCTCCAGTGGCGCCAGTAGGCCCGGTGTCTCCAGTTGCACCAGTCGGTCCAGTATCGCCAGTTGCACCAGTCGGTCCAGTATCTCCTGTAGCGCCAGCCAATCCAGTATCCCCAGTGGCGCCAGTAGGCCCAGTATCTCCGGTAGCACCAGTCGGTCCAGTATCCCCAGTTGCGCCAGTCGGTCCGGTATCTCCGGTCGGTCCAGTATCCCCAGTTGCGCCAGTAGGTCCGGTATCGCCAGTTGCACCAGTAGGTCCAGTGTCTCCAGTATCGCCGGTCGGTCCAGTATCCCCAGTTGCGCCAGTCGGTCCGGTATCGCCAGTTGCACCAGTAGGTCCAGTGTCTCCAGTGTCTCCAGTTGCGCCAGTAGGTCCAGTATCCCCAGTTGCGCCGGTCGGTCCGGTATCTCCAGTTGCACCAGTTGCACCAGTAGGTCCAGTGTCTCCAGTTGCACCAGTCGGTCCAGTATCGCCAGTTGCACCGGTCGGTCCGGTATCTCCAGTTGCACCGGTCGGTCCGGTATCGCCAGTTGCACCAGTCGGTCCGGTATCTCCAGTTGCGCCAGTCGGTCCAGTGTCTCCAGTTGCGCCAGTCGGTCCGGTGTCTCCGGTATCTCCAGTCGGTCCGGTATCTCCAGTTGCACCGGTCGGTCCAGTATCTCCTGTAGCGCCAGCCAATCCAGTATCCCCAGTTGCGCCAGTCGGTCCGGTATCTCCAGTCGGTCCGGTATCGCCAGTTGCACCAGTAGGTCCAGTGTCTCCAGTATCGCCGGTCGGTCCAGTATCCCCAGTTGCGCCAGTCGGTCCGGTATCACCAGTTGCGCCAGTCGGTCCAGTATCGCCAGTTGCACCAGTAGGTCCAGTGTCTCCAGTTGCGCCAGTAGGTCCAGTGTCTCCAGTTGCACCAGTAGGTCCAGTATCGCCAGTTGCACCGGTCGGTCCGGTATCGCCAGTTGCGCCAGTCGGTCCAGTATCGCCAGTTGCGCCAGTCGGTCCGGTATCTCCGGTGACACCGGGATCGGGATCACCAGTCGGCCCAGTCGGTCCAATCGGCCCGGTCGGCCCAGTAGGTCCGGTTGCACCAGGATCTCCGATACGACCAGTTCGCCCCGGACGCCCACGTCTTCCAGGAACGATGATGGTTTTTATACAGCAACAATATTCAAAACATTTCCCACAGCGACAACAATAATATTTATTTTTCATCATAACGCTTCCTTTTAAAAAGTAGTTATACATATCATATTGAACATGTAAATATATGTAAGGGCTAAAGTGGAAAAGAATAAAATAAAGTTTTTACTATGCAGTTCATCTTATTTGAGAAGTTTGAAATAGAATATCATCATAAGAATGAGGAAATGGAGAAACAAGGTCGCTGATCATTGCGCATAAGAGATGTTGTTTTTGTATCTTTCTTCATCAAGGAGTAGGAGGGAGTGAATTCTTTTAAGTAAGATACTGCTAAAGCACTAATAAGTGCCATGAATACAAGGACCAAACACGATTAGGAACTAGTCTCGGCGAGGACTTCATTGGAAAAGGTGCCGATGACATCAAAAGCTTCTATCAGGAGCTGGCGAGAAATGTGGATATGTTCATTAGCAATTTAAGGATGCAGTTAAAAAGGCAGGACTTACACCAGAAGAAATAAAAGGTATACAGGAATATGCATCAATCCAAATGGAGATTGTCATAAATGTACAACACAAATATGGCTGATAGTCAGTTCTAGATGCAGTTTCTTATACAGCGTATCAACGAGAAGCTTGAATAGAGGCATAAAAAGCAATGCAGAGAGACAGTAGTATAGAGCTAAAATAAAAAAACAGACCTAATGCGGTCTGTTGTTTATCACACAAAATGAAGTGGTTCTTTTACATCTTTCAAATCACTTCCCCTTCTCCCGCTTCCGTTTCTCCTTCTCCGCCCGGTAAAACTCATGAAACATCTTCATCAGCGCTCGCTTCTCAATCCGGGACACATAACTCCGCGATATCCCGAGCTCCTTGGCTATTTCCCGCTGCGTTTTTTCTTTCTTTAAATCAAGGCCGAACCGGCCGACGATCACTTCTTTTTCCCGGCCGTCGAGAATGTCGATATATTCTTTTACTTTTTCAAGCTCCATGTTGAGCTGAATGGTATCAATCACGTCTTCATTTTCTGATTTTAAGACGTCAATTAATGAAATTTCATTACCTTCTTTATCCTGACCGATGGGGTCATGCAGAGAGACGTCCTTTTTTGTTTTTTTGAGTGCGCGTAAATGCATGAGGATTTCGTTCTCAATACACCGCGCAGCATATGTCGCCAGCTTTGTTCCTTTTCCAGAGGAATAGCTTTCTATGGCTTTAATGAGTCCGATCGTCCCGATGGAGATGAGGTCTTCAGCGTCTTCCCCGGTATTTTCAAATTTCTTGACAATATGGGCGACGAGCCGAAGGTTATGTTCAATCAGCATGTTTCTTGCGTGTTCATCGCCCTCTGCCATAAGGGCTAAGTATTTTTTTTCATCATCTCCCGAAAGGGGCTGTGGAAAGGCATTGTTTTTGACATAGGACACTAAAAACACCAATTCTTTGACCATCAATCCCATCGCTGTAAATACTCCTGCCACGATTTTCACCTCCACCATGTTTAGGCCGTTGCCTATATCCTCAAATGTATGTGAAGGAAGGATTGTCTGTGTCTGTACGATGAAAAAATCATCTTTTTCGAAAGAAACGTGCTTATGCGTATGTTTTTGCTGCACCTCTCATATGTTTGCGGTTTCTTTGCGGTGCTTGGCGGTCTAGAAGCGTGCTAAAATATGTAATATTAGACCGAAAAGGAAGGGGTTTTTTCGGAACATGGGGAAGGTTCTTTCTTCACATGTCGGTATGAAAATTAATGAATGGTATCGAATGATACGGCAGTTCAGTGTTCCAGATGCGGAAATCTTGAAAGCGGAAGTAGAAGCGGAAATTGAACGTATGGAAGAGGACCAGCATTTACTGATTTATTATCAGCTCATGTGTTTTCGGCACCAAATTATGCTCGACTATATACACCCTTCAAAATATCAACCTTTCTCAGTATCTAACCTTGTCGATAAAATCGAAAATTCCAATCATGAGTTATCTGATATGCTGCATTATTACCATGCATTTTTTCGTGGCATGCATGAGTTTAGTCAAAAAGAATATTTGGAGGCCGTCAAATATTATCGCATGGCAGAAAAACAGCTGTCTATGGTATTTGATGATATTGAGCAGGCCGAGTTTCATTTTAAAGTAGCAGAAGCCTACTATATAATGAAACAAACGCATGTCTCCATGCACCATATTTTAAAAGCGCTTGAAATATACGATCAGCATGATGCATATTCCATTCGCATTATTCAGTGCCTCTTTGTCATCTCGGGAAATTATCAAGATTTAAAACGTAAAGATCGAGCACTGCCTCACTTGAAAAAGGCGAAACAACTCGCATCCGAAATTGACCACCCGCGCATTTATAGCTCAGCACTCTATAATTTAGGGAAATGTTACGGGGAGTTAGGTTATCGAGAAGAAGCAGAACGATATTTAACCGAATCGGCTGACCTCGCCAAAAAAGAACTGCTTCCCACGCTGCCTCATACACTTTATACACTGGCCAAGCTGCTTTTTAGACAAAATGAGCAGACTGAAGCAAGGCGCATATTAGAGGATGGGAAATTGGCCGCAAAGAAGCATGAAGACCAGCTGTTCTGTCATATGTTTGAGTATCTGGATGCTTTATATGTTCAGGAAATCAATGAAGAACAACTGCAAAAAACCATTGATTATTTGGAAAAACTTAGCCTATACTCTTATATAGAGGATATCTCACTAGAAATTGCGACAGCCTTAGAAACCTCTCAACAATACCAGAAGTCCAACCAGTATTATCGAAAATTGCTATGGGCTCAAAATCAAATCCAAGAAGGAGAGTGTCTGTATGAATTCTAAGCAACGTTCGACAGTTGAAGAGAGAAACCAAACGTGAGACAAAAAGCGGGCCTGATGGGCCGGCTTTTTTTATGTGAAAAAGAAGAATAGACGATCACGAAACTTGAATGAATTCGTCAGAAAGCGGGCAATTTAATGTGTAATGATGTTCTGTGGAGGCGGTCTGATGAAAGGGTTGCATATCTTGTTATGTATATTGGTATTATGCACTTTTGTTCCTGATAACATAGAGGCGCGTACATTAAAAAGAATCGACCTAGAAAAAACGGGACGAGCCTTTTGGGACATGAGAGAGGAACGGAAAAAGATTGCGTTAACCTTTGATGATGGGCCTTATCCGGTATACACAAATCAAATACTAGATGTACTGAGAGAGCATGAAGTGAATGCCAGCTTTTTTGTCATCGGAAGCCGTATTCATGCATATCCCCTGCTCGCAGAGCGGATTGTGAGCGAAGGAAATGAGCTTGGCAATCACACGATGAACCATACGTATTTTGACCTTTTGTCATCGAAAGAAATCAAGCAAGAATTAAAAGAATCAGCGGCTCATATCGCTTCTCTCCAGCCTGGCGGACCCTTATTATTTCGTCCCCCGGGCGGGCGCTTGACGATGAAGTCATTCCGCATTCTTTCAAAGCAAGGATACGATGTCGTGATGTGGTCCTTTACTCAAGATCCGAAGGACTGGTCTAGGCCAGGTGCACACAAAATTGCCAGCCGTATTATTGAGAATATTCAGGGCGGTGATATCATCCTTTTACATGATGGCGGAGGAAATCGTAAGCAGACAGTAGAAGCGCTGAAACAAGTCGTACCTGAACTAAAGAAAAGGGGCTATGAGTTTGTGAAAGTAAGCGAACTGGTGCACCATGACAGAGATTATCTGCCGGTTCAATTACAATAAGAAAACAGTCATTCATTGAAACCAAAAGTCTTGTCGTTTACTATATGAAGAGGGCTTTTGGAGGTGAATGTTGTGAAGAAATTTGTTTTTCTTTTCATCCTGTTATGTGTTGCTGCTGGGTGCTCAAAACCAGTGCAGGAAAGCGTGATTGCATTTGGTGACAGTAACACAAGAGGATCGAACTGGGATTTTCGAGATTATCCCACATCTGAAAAATGGGTGAATCTCATGAAAAACGTCGAGCGTGGCCAAATCAAGGTACAGAATGCCGGGATTGGCGGGCAGACAACAGAAGATGCGAAGCTGCGCTTTGAGCAGGATATTTTAAAACAAAAACCAACTTACGTCCTCATCATGTTCGGTACAAATGATGCGGCGATTCTAGACGGGAAACATCCCCGTGTGACCAAAAAACGATTTAAAGAAAACTTATCCTACTTCATTTCTGAAAGTAGGAAAGAGGGAATTACCCCGATCCTCATGACGTGCGTGCCTGTGGTGGAAGGAGGCAAAAAGGGCTTGTATTATTATTCTAGATATAAGTCATCTTATTTTGCTGAGAGAGGCGGGGCGAGAGCTTGGCAAAACTCATACAATGACATCACAAGACAAGTAGCTGAAAAACAGCAAGTGCCGCTTGTCGACAATTGGAAAGCGTTCATCCGAGAAGCGGGTGAAGATAGTGACAGCGCCTTGATTCAGTCTGGCCTCATTGACCCTTCTGGCAATCATATGACACCAAAAGGGGCAAGAATCATTTATAACGAAATCAAAGAGCGTGATATCATTAAACATTTTTAAATACAGGCCATCTGCCTAAACAAGACGATCCATCCAGCATAGTCTAACAGTATATCTTCTTAGAAGGAGGTAACTGATATGTGGGGATGTCCTTATCCTTACCCTGCGTGTTCACCTTATCCAGCTCAAGGAGCAGGAATCGGTTACGCTTTTCTTGTTGTGTTCCTTGTCGTTATTTTGGTCGTAGGTGGAGGGTTATGGTTTTGGAATGAACAGCCTTGCAAATAAGACACCTCTTCTTTGATCAGAAGGGGTGTTTTTTACGGAAAATAGTAGTAAGCCTATAGCGCAAGTGATATAATATCAGTCACCTGAGTTTAAAAAGGAGAGTGCTCGGGAGGCATGGTTCCTGGATATATGGAATTAAGAGGAAACAGAGAGCATATGCCCGAGCGAACGTCTTTTCATTTCTGTCTCAATTAATTCAATGAAGTCGCGATTTAAGTTCATTTCATTTGCTTTATAATACGATTCTATAAGTAAATCATCTGACAGCTTTTTCATACTAGAAACCCATATGATGGGAAAAACACCTCCCCTGAAAAAGTTGGCATAAAACTTGAGGAAAAGACATATCATCATAGGTTGATCGAATGTCTTTGAAGTACCTTTAATCTACCATGAATGGGAAACAAGAACAATCGTTCTGTTATCCACATGGTTAAGTGGATAACTTGTGGGTAGAGTGTTTATAATTGAATGAAAGCGTGATGAAATATAGGTGGATAATGTGTGTAAAATTATCCACACCTGTTGAAGGTCCTCATCATATGTCGAAAACTTTTTCATTGTATTCGATAGACAGACAAATTGTGATTTGATTCGACACAATCGCTGAAAAACCAATGGAAGAAAGGGTGCAAATTGTGCTAAAGAAGTATTTCTTACCGGATGAATTTGTGAAAAGTATTTTCCACATTTCGCCGCAAAAACTAAAAGAACGAAATGTAAAAGGAATTATTACGGATTTAGATAACACACTAGTAGAATGGGATCGTCCAAGTGCGACCCCGCGTTTAATTGAATGGTTTCAAGAGATGAAAGATCACGGGATACAGGTGACGATTGTATCGAACAATAATGAAAAAAGGGTCAAGCTTTTTTCTGAGCCGGTTCATATCCCGTTTATTTATAAAGCGAGAAAACCGATGGGAAGAGCCTTTAATAAGGCCGTCGCTGATATGCAATTGAAGAAAGAAGATGTGGTTGTCATTGGCGATCAGCTTATGACAGATGTGCTTGGCGGAAACAGGCATGGCTTCCATACCATTTTGGTTGTACCTGTTGCGGCATCGGACGGATTTTTCACGAAGTTTAACAGGCAGATTGAACGCAGAATTTTAGGAGCCTTAAAGCGTAAGGGCCACATTCAGTGGGAGGAAGAGTAATAATGGAAAAGGTTGTTTGTATTGGCTGCGGTGTAGCCATTCAGACGGAAGATAAAGATCAATTAGGATATGCGCCGGCAGCATCTCTATTGAAAGAAGATGTGATCTGTCAGCGCTGTTTTAGGTTAAAGAACTACAATGAAATTCAGGATGTATCTTTAACAGAAGACGACTTTTTAAATATTTTACACAGCATTGGCGAGACTGATTCTCTGATCGTCAAGGTCGTTGATATTTTTGACTTTAACGGAAGCTGGATTAATGGACTGAGCCGTATTGTTGGTGGTAATCCCATTTTACTTGTCGGCAACAAGGTAGATATTTTACCGAAATCCGTGAAAAAAGACCGTCTTGTTCAATGGATGAAGCGGGAAGCAAAAGAAAATGGGCTCAATCCGATTGATGTGTTTTTAATCAGTGCGAGCAGAGGACAAGGTGTGCCTGAGGTTATGGAGGCCATTGATCATTACCGTGAGGGCAGAAATGTCTATGTTGTCGGCTGTACAAATGTTGGGAAATCAACATTTATTAACCGCATTATCAAAGAGGTGTCTGGAGAAGAGAATGTGATCACCACATCCCAATACCCAGGGACAACACTTGATGCGATTGAAATCCCGCTTGATGACGGGTCTGCTTTATTCGATACACCGGGGATCATCAACCGCCATCAAATGGCGCACTATGTCGGCAAAAATGACTTAAAGATTTTAACGCCGAAAAAAGAATTGAAACCGAGAACGTTCCAGTTAAATGAAGCTCAAACGCTTTACTTTGGCGGACTGGCTCGATTTGATTATGTAAAAGGCGGCAGAACATCCTTTGTTTGCTATATGCCAAATGAACTCAACATTCATAGAACGAAGATGGAGAATGCAGATGACTTATATGAAAAGCATGCAGGTGAGCTGCTTTCACCGCCATCAAAAGAGGGAATGGAAGATTTCCCGCCGCTCGTTCCGCACACTTTCACCATCGATCAGCCAAAAATGGACATTGTCTTTTCAGGATTAGGCTGGGTGACTGCGAATGATGCTGGAAAACAAATCAAAGTGTATGCGCCAAAAGGCGTGCACGTGTTTATGAGACGTTCGTTAATTTAAATGTTCAGAGGGGGAGAGACCTTGAAACCTTTATACGGAGTAATCGGTAACCCTGTTGGCCATTCAATGTCTCCAGATATTCATAATGCAGCATTAAAGGATGCTGGAATTGATGGACATTATCATGGCTTTCAAGTAGAAGAAAACGACCTGAAAGATGCCATTAGCGGTATGAAAGCCTTAGGAATCAGCGGCTTTAACGTCACTGTTCCGCACAAGGTAGACATCATGCAGTACCTTGACAAAATTGATGTGACAGCTGAACGTCTGCGTGCCGTCAATACGGTTCGCCTCGAAAATGGTCAGCTCGTTGGGTACAATACAGATGGAGAGGGTTTTCTTCATTCATTGCTTGAAGCCTTGGATCAGCCGTTATCAGAGCTGTCATTTCTCCTGCTTGGTGCTGGTGGAGCAGCAAGAGCGATTTACACGACAATTGCTGAGTATGCACCGAAACAATTTGATATCGCCAACCGCACCATTGAAAAAGCTGAGGCTTTAATTGAAAGTGCCGATGGGAAAATCACATCTCATGCCATTGCATTAAATACAGCAGAAGAGCGGCTTGGGGAATATGATGTCATCATCCATACGACCTCGATTGGTATGTATCCGAATGTTGAAGAAACCCCCATTTCTTTAGCGAACGCAAAAAAAACAGCGGTCGTTTGTGATATTGTGTATAATCCAATAGAAACAAAGCTGCTAAACGAAGCAGCCGGGTTAGGTTTGAAAACAGTCGATGGCGTCGGCATGTTTGTTGGTCAGGCGGTAAGAGCCTTTGAACTGTGGACGGGCATTACACCTGACGCCCGAAAAATGAAGTCAATTGTCATAGAGAAATTAGGAGGAACACCATGTTAAAAGGTAAGCAAAAACGTTTTTTACGTGCGCAAGCACATCATTTATCACCTATTTTTCAAGTTGGAAAAGGCGGGGTAAATGACAATATGGTCAAGCAAATTTCCGAGGCGCTTGAAGCAAGAGAACTTTTGAAAGTCAGCGTATTGCAAAACTGCGACGAGGACAAAACAGAGGTTGCAAAAGCACTTGTAAAAGGTGCAAAAGCTGAACTCGTTCAAACGATCGGAAATGTGATTGTCCTTTATAAGGAATCAAAGGAAAATAAACAAATTAAGCTGCCGTAAAGGTGGATATGATATGAAAAAAATAGGATTGTTCGGCGGTACGTTTGATCCCCCGCATAATGGGCATTTGCTGATGGCAAGTGAGGTGCGTTTCCAAGTAGGGCTTGATGAAATTTGGTTTATCCCAAATCACCAGCCCCCTCATAAAACGGGCCGAAAACGAGCAGAGAGTCATCACCGCGTAAAAATGGTGGAAAAAGCGATTCAGACAAATCCTCATTTTCGAGTTGAGCTTATTGAAATGGAGCGGGAGGGCCCATCTTATACAGTAGATACGGTTGAGCTGTTAAAGAAGCGCCATCCTGAAGATGAGTTCTTTTTTATGATTGGAGCGGACATGGTCGAGTATTTGCCGAAATGGCACAGAATCGATGATTTGCTTCAGATGATCACCTTTATTGGGATGAAAAGACCAGGTTATGAAGGAAGTACGGCGTATCCTCTTTTGTTTGCAGATGTTCCGGCTTTTGATGTATCATCGACATTGATTAGGCAGCGAATGAAGCAGGGGCAACCTGTTGATTATTTGATTCCGAAAGCGGTTGAGTGTTATATAAAGGAGCATCATTTATATGAATCGTGAAGAAGCTTTAAACTGTGTCAAACAGCAGTTAACAGAGCATAGATATACACATACAATTGGGGTAATGGAGACGGCCATTTCATTAGCTGAACGTTTTGGTGCAGATGTGAAAAAAGCAGAGGTCGCGGCTATTTTCCACGATTATGCTAAATTTAGACCGAAAGAAGAAATGAAGGGCATCATCCAGCAAGAACAGATGAACCCTCTATTGCTTAAATATTCATCTGAGCTTTGGCATGCCCCAGTTGGTGCCTATTTGGTCAAAAAAGAAGTTGGAATTGACGACCAAGATATTTTAACAGCCATTGAATTCCATACATCCGGCAGACGGAACATGACATTGCTTGAAAAAGTGATTTATGTCGCCGACTATATAGAGCCAGGACGCCATTTTCCTGGTGTGGAGGAAGTAAGAGAGTTAGCAGAGCAGGATTTGGACCTTGCCTTGATTCAATCTTTAAAAAACACCGTCAGCTTTTTAATGAAAAAGAATCAGCCAGTTTTCCCAGATACACTTGCTACTTATAACTCACTTGTGCAAAAGAACAACTAAGGAGGAATTTTGATGGATGCATCATCAATTTTAAACATCGCAGCAGGAGCGTGCGATGATAAACGGGCAGAGGATATTATTGCCCTGAATATGCAAGGGATCTCACTTGTTGCAGATTATTTTCTTATTTGTCACGGGAATTCTGACAAACAAGTACAGGCCATTGCAAGAGAAGTGAAACACCTTGCAGAAGAAGGCGGCATCGAAGTTAAAAAGATGGAGGGCTTTGACGAAGCAAGATGGGTCTTGATTGATTTAGGAGATGTCATTGCCCATGTGTTCCACAAAGAAGAAAGAGGATACTACAATCTAGAAAAGCTATGGGGAGATGCGCCGAGAGAAACGCTTTCACTTGGCATTAACTCATGATTTATCAAGGGTTTGCAGGTGTGTATGATGAGCTCATGACACATGCCCCTTATGATGAATGGGTTCAGTGGATACAGCGGTATATCAAGCCGAATAGTGCGATTATCGATGTAGGTTGTGGAACTGGAGAAATCTCTCTTCGGTTAGCTGCAAAAGGTCACATGGTCACAGGAATTGACCTAAGTGAAGAGATGCTGGCATTTGCGCAGCAAAAAGCACAGGCTCATAAGCAGTCTATTCAATTTTTACATCAAGATATGAGAGAGCTTGAGGGGTTTGAACAAACCTTTCAAGCAGCGGTTATTTGTTGTGATTCTTTGAATTATCTAAAAAACGAAAATGACGTCAAAAAAACCTTTAAAAACATGTTTCAGCTTTTAGAGACAGATGGGGTTTTATTGTTTGATGTTCATACCCCTTATAAAATGGAAGAGGTATTTCCTGGCTCTACTTATGCCGATCAAGATGAAGAAATCAGCTACATTTGGCAGAGTGATAAAGGAGATCATCCATATTCGATCATTCATGATTTAAGCTTCTTTGTAAAAGACGGAGACTTGTATGAACGTTATGATGAAACGCACGAACAACGTACATTTCCTTTTGAGACATATGCAGCGTTCCTTGAGTCCGCTGGCTTTGAACAGATTGAAGTGACCGCTGATTTTACAAATGAAGCACCTCAGGAATGTGCAGAAAGATATTTTATTTCAGCGAAGAAACCAAAAACCATCGTTTAATGGACGATGGTTTTTTAAAACCCTTTTTTCGCTTGTTGCGAACATGTTTAATTTCTGAGATCATCAGTAAACACACTCGGTGGGTATTGATGCGCAACCGCTTCTACATCCTCATCGAACTTGTCATGAGTGTTCTGAAAAAGCTGATGGAACATATCTTGAACACCTGCATCAAGTGCTTTAATGCCCTCGCCGGTGACGCCGCCTTTTACACACACCTTCTCTTGCAGTGTCGGCAGGGTATACACCCTTTTTTCAATCAAACGGCCAAGTCCTACAAGCATATCTTCTGATAAGGTGGTGGCTTCTTCTTTTGAAATATCCGTTTCTTCAACAGCGGCTTCAATCATTTTCTGAACAAGAAAGCTAATAAAGGCAGGACCGCAGCTGACAATATCTGAGGCTGCCCGTGTGATTGAATGATGAATTTCTATTGGTGTTGAAATGCGGGAAGCGAGTTGTCTGAGCGCTGCTTTTGTCGTGACATTGCATGATGAACCAAATGTTAAAAGTGATGCGCCTGATAATGCGCGGTTGGTGATGCTTGGGATCAGTCTGGCTGTTTGACAAGGAACAATGTCTTGAAGCTGTTCAGGATGAACCGGACTTGTAATGATGACAATGGTTTGCTGTTCTTTTAAAAGTGGGCTCAGCTCTTTTAAAAGCGGATAAATATCAAGTGGTTTGACACAAACAAAGATGAAATCTTTATCCGTTACAGCTCCTGAAAGCTGTTTCGTCACTTCGACCTCTGGGTGATTCTTTTTTATATTGAACGCTTTTTCGA
The DNA here is from genome assembly GCF_024807925.1 of Bacillus sp. JUb11. Lineage (NCBI taxonomy): Bacteria > Bacillati > Bacillota > Bacilli > Caryophanales > Bacillaceae > Bacillus > Bacillus sp. JUb11. Next base: position 352,394 of record NZ_JANUEZ010000001.1, read on the forward strand.
TGGTCCGATTTGTAATGGTGATGGATGAGGGATTGACTGCTTTTGATTCAATAAATGCCTCAGTAAGTATGGTACCCATGTTTCCTGTACCGATTAACCCTATATTCAAACGTTCTCCCTCCTTAGACGCATAGGATCTGTTATCTTCTAAACAGTATGTGAAGTAGCGTGAAAATATGATTGAAAGAAGCGTGAACAAGTGAAGCAACTCATTTCGTTGAAAAAATACCGTCTTTATCTGATAGCGGGAATCATCCTCCTCCTCATCATCTGTTTCTGCTTTTTAGTAGGAAAAGAGAAAGGCAGCGCCGAGCCAAGTGTATTGAAAGAACAACATGAAACGCGGGTCACATTAGAAGAAAAACAAGAGAGTGCAGAAAAAGAGCCAACATCCATCGTAGTAGAGGTCAAAGGAGCTGTACGGAAGCCTGGCGTTTATGCATTTATGGCTGAGGACAGAGTTGAAGAAGCGATTAAAAGAGCAGGTGGTTTTACGAGCAAGGCAGATACAGTTGACATCAATCAAGCAGCAAGATTAGAGGACAGTATGATGATTTATGTACAAAAGAAGGGGGAAGGTGACAAGCAGGGACAAACAGCAGCGGCTAATACGCCGCCGGGAAATGAACAGAGTCAAGGGGTGAATGTCAATCAAGCTGATGCAGCGGAATTGCAGACCATTAACGGAATAGGCCCAGCCAAAGCGGAAGCTATCATTGCGTATAGAGAAGAACATGGAGAATTTCAGCAAATTGAAGATTTGCGGAATATTTCGGGTTTTGGAGAGAAGACCATTGAACGACTAAAAAATCAACTGACGGTTAAGTAGAATTGACGGTATAGAAGAAAGGCATGTACACTTAATACCATACATCATTCTGGAGGGATCAGCTCGTGGAGAGAATTTCATGGAATCAATATTTTATGGCTCAAAGCCATCTGCTTGCTTTGCGAAGCACCTGTGAGCGGCTAGCTGTTGGGGCAACGATCGTAAGAGACAAGCGCATCATCGCAGGTGGATATAATGGATCCATTGCCGGCGACGTACATTGTGCAGATGTAGGATGCTATGTCATAGATCATCACTGCGTTCGTACAATCCATGCGGAGATGAACGCTATTTTACAATGTGCCAAATTTGGTGCACCAACGGCTGATGCTGAAATATATGTGACGCATTTTCCTTGCTTGCAGTGCTGTAAAGCGATTATTCAAGCAGGTATTCGAACAGTGTATTATGCGAAGGATTATAAAAATCATCCATATGCTGTTGATTTATTTGAACAGGCCGGAGTTCAAACAGAACAGGTTGAACTAGATGAGATGATTATTGACTTAAAAAACCAAGAAAAATTAGCCTTTGTTGCGGATTTAATAGGCAAACTAAGTGAATCAGGACTTAGCGAAACAGAAATTCGTCAAATGCATGAAAAGGCGAATCAATTATTTACTTCCTATGTTTAAGTATTTGCCGTTCGGGGCGATTTCAGCAGCTGTTGGAATTGCTCTGGCCGCATATCATCTTCATTTGTATTTTCTCCTTTTTCTTCTTGTATGTCTTCTTTTCAGTCTGCTGAAAAAAACACCCCAGCTCTTTCTAATGGTCAGTTTGTGTGGAATGATCTATATGCTCATTTTTATGGTGCATCAGTCTTTTGAAACGGATCATCCTGTACAAGAAAAAGCATTTTCTGATTCGGTTGAGATTGAAACGATTCCGAAAATAGATGGCAATCGCTTTTCAGCGACTGTTTCATCAGAGAATCGTCGACTAGCGGCATTTTATACGATTCAAACGGAGCGTGAAAAAGAAGCGCTAAAAGATGTTGGGCCAGGTATGAGCTGTCATATGACAGGTGAGATGCGGTTGCCCAAACATGCAACCATACCGAATGGCTTTCAATATGATCAATTTCTAAAAACAAAAGGCATTGATGCTATTTTCCTAACGCAGTCTATGAAAAGCTGCACGAAACATGACAGCTCTTCACATTACCTTTCATCTATTAGGCAGAAGGGGTTGAAATTTCTAGAAGATCACGTTCCGAAGAGTTCTGTTGGGATTGTGCAGGCACTTATTTTTGGCGATCGTGATTTAATAGACCCTGATACATTAAGAGATTATCAAATGCTTGGCATCATTCATTTATTAGCCATTTCAGGACTTCATGTTCAAACATTGCTCGCTTGTCTATTTTGGTGTCTACTCCGCGCTGGCGTGACAAGAGAGACAGCGCGTATTCTTTTATTATCCTTTTTGCCGGTTTATGCTTGTTTAACAGGTGCTGCACCGTCTGTGTTAAGAGCCTGTCTCATGGCTGGAATTTATTTAGTCATCACAAGCCTGCCAAAAGAAATGAAACAGCCTTCTGCGGTCGTGTTAAGTGCAGCGTTCTTGCTTTTATTAGCCATTCAACCACTTTATATATTTGATGTCGGTTTTCAACTGTCATTTGTGGTGACCTTATTTATTTTGCTATCCACTAGTATTTTATCAAAAGCAAAAAGTTCGGTGATGCAGTTATTCCTCATTTCCTTGATTGCACAGCTTGCTTCGCTTCCTGTTCTTTTATATTATTTTCAACAATTTTCCTTGCTGAGTGTTCCTTTAAATATGATGTTTGTTCCTTTTTATACAATGGTTGTCATGCCTCTGTCCTTATTCTTTTTTCTTTTATCTATCATTTATCTTCCGCTTGGACAAACACTGTTTCAGCTGCTTGATTGGGTGATCCAGTTTAGTCATCAATTGTCAGCACATATGGCTGCTTACGATGGTCTTACTCTGATTTTTATGAAATCGACATGGTGGCATGTTCTCCTAGAGGTTTCCTCCATTGTTTTTCTATTCATTGTGATGGAATGTAAAACTTCTATCAAATCTTATTTTGTGCCGATTTTGATTCTCATTTGTGTGCTGGCTGTACACTATTTCACGCCGAATTTTCTTCAAAAAGGAGAGGTCACGATGTTAGATATAGGACAAGGGGATAGTTTGTTTATTCAGCTACCTTATCGAACCGGGCATATATTAGTCGATACAGGAGGCAGACTTTCTTTTGAAGAAGAGCCATGGAAAAAAAGACGTAAAGTATCTACAATTGGGGATCAAACGCTTATTCCATTTTTGCATTCTAAAGGCATAGCAAAACTTGATGTCCTCATCCTTACCCATGCAGATCAAGATCATATGGGAGAAGCGATGCGGTTAATAAAGCGAAATAAAGTCAAACGTCTTGCAATCCCAAAAGGCTTTGCTCGAAATCCAGAGGATGCGCAGCTTTTAAAGGAAGCGGCTGATCAAAGGATTCCTATAGATGAGTTAGAAAGAGGGGATCAGCTGAGAATTGGAGGACAAAAATTTGACGTTCTGCATCCCGCACGTGACCAGGTGACGAGTAAAAATAATGATTCACTGGTCCTCACCTTTACGCTTGGCGGCAAGCGTTTTATGCTGACTGGGGATCTTGAACAAGAAGGGGAACGAGACATCATTCAAGCTTACCCTGAGCTACGAGCGGATGTCTTGAAGGTTGGGCATCACGGGAGTAAAGGATCAACAAGTGAAGAATGGCTTCAGCATTTGAACCCGTCATATGCACTGATTTCAGTAGGTGAACGAAATCGGTATCACCATCCTCATCAAGAAGTTTTGAAAAAATTAAATGATCATCAAACAAAGGTGTATCGTACAGATATCGATGGAAGTGTGACCTATGAATTTCTTGAAGAGGATGGAACATTTTACGCTCATCCTCCATATGATATCTTACAAAATCAATAAAAAAACTGCCAAAACGGCAGTCATCTTGCATTCATGTAGTTAAGATCCAACGAGGTGTATCACTGTTGCCAAAATAAACATTGAGGCGAAAAATCCGAATGTGACGATAAAACCAACAGCTGAGTCGGTCACATCATTCCGCTTGCTTTGAACATTCTTTTCAAATTCATTCATTTTCATCCCTCCTGGCTATTTTTAGTATACTTGAACTCATTTGGAATTGCTAGAAGGTAAAGTAACCGTTTTCCGTTTTCATGATCATTTTGTGAATATCGTCTGACTGTAAGCTGACCCGGGAGCTTACGTGAGACGTTTACTATAAATGAGGAGGCGGCACTTTCAGCTTCCTCTTTACTAATGTCTCTACACACTTTAGGATAGAGGAGGAAGTGAAAGAGAGGGATTTAAGCGAATGGTCTTTGAGGTATGGAACAATTTAAAAAAAGGGGATATCCATCCCGTTTATTGCTTATATGGAAAAGAAACGTATTTACTTCAAGAGACAGCTGCAAAATTGAGACAAGCTGTCGTCGACGAAGAAACAAAGGATTTTAATTACTCTGTCTTCGATATGGAAGAGGTGCCGCTTGAGCAGGCTGTGACGGACGCAGAAACATTTCCGTTTATGGGAGAGCGGCGTCTCGTTGTGATCAAGAACCCTTATTTCCTCACTGCAGAAAAGAAAAAAGAAAAGATTGAGCATCAGCTTTCTGTGTTAGAAGCTTATTTAGAAAAGCCAGCACCCTATACGATTCTCGTGTTATTAGCGCCATATGAAAAACTGGACGAACGTAAGAAAATCACCAAATTGTTAAAAAAGAAAGCGGCTGTGGTTGAGGCGAAAGAGTTAAATCCGAAAGAAACAACGGATTTCACCATCACATTAGTGAAAACAGAAGGAAAAACAATCTCGGCTGAAGCGGCAGAACAGCTTGTCATGTTATGTGGCGGGAGCCTGTCCTCACTTTTTCAAGAGGTTCGAAAGCTAAGTACATATATTGGGCAGCGAGAGGAAATTGAGCTGGCGGATGTCAATCAGCTCGTTGCACGAAGTTTGGAACAGAATATTTTCGAACTGATTAACCAAATCGTGAACAGGCGCCGGTCTGAAGCGATGCAAATGTTTTATGACCTCCTAAAGCAAAATGAGGAACCCATTAAAATATTGGCACTCATTTCAAATCAATTTCGGTTGATATTGCAGACAAAGTACTTTGCTCAGCAGGGATACGGGCAAAAACAAATTGCGTCAAACCTGAAAGTCCACCCATTCCGGGTCAAACTCGCGATGGATCAAGCAAGACTGTTTTCAGAAGAAGAGCTAAAGTACATCGTCAAAGAGCTCTCCACGATTGATTATGAAATGAAAACGGGTAAAAAGGACAAGCAGCTATTATTAGAATTGTTCCTGCTTCGGTTATTAGGGGCTTGAACATAAAAAAACGACCTTCTCAAAAGAGGGTCGTTTTTGTTTAGATGTATAATTGCCAGTCTGTCCTTAGGCTCGGCCGTTCAGGACGGACGTACAGTTAAACAGGTGCCTCATCACTGAGGCGTTGCAAACATTATGCAGAAAGTCCGTTTACTTGTTTCGCAAGTCTTGATTTGTAACGCGCAGCTGCGTTTTTGTGTACAAGACCAGTTTTAACGGCTTTGTCAATGCGTTTTGCAGCAGAAGAAAGAGCAGCTTTTGCTTGCTCAGCATCGTTGTTAGCTACAGAAACTTCAACTTGTTTAATCGCAGTACGCATCGCAGACTTGATTGTTGCGTTGTGTGCACGGCGTTCGTTATTCGTTTTTGTACGTTTGATCGCTGATTTAATATTTGGCATGTGTTTCACCTCCTAAGATACAACCTAAACACAATTGTCTTAAGGTTAAATCTTCACAATAGAACAAATTGTATTCTATCAAACACACCTTTAGAATGCAATATAAATGTAAAGTATTTTTCATTGATGAAGCGCTCGAATGTTTCTTGAAAGAGATGGAAAGACTACTGTTAATTACTTGATGGAAGGAGCCTTTTCATGAAGAAACAGAAACTCGATTTAAGCGCTTATCAAATCCGGACCGATTTGGCCGTTGAAACAAAAGAGATACTAGAACAAGAGAACGATCCGAATGTGGTCAAAAAGGACGGTATTCAAGGAATTGTTGAGAAGGAGAAGGAAGAGCACGGCATCCGCATTCGCACTGTGGAGATTACGACAGAAGGAGAAGAGTTGACCGGAAAAAAGGCAGGGACATACTTGACGCTTGAGGCGCAAGGAATTCGGGAGAAAGACTCTGAGATGCAAGAAAAAGTGGTCGAAGTTTTTGCCCATCATTTTGCTCAGTTTTTAAAAGATCACGGCATTCAGGCTGATGCGAGCTGTCTTGTCGTAGGACTCGGAAACTGGAATGTCACGCCTGATGCTTTAGGGCCGCTCACAGTTGAGAATTTGCTGGTGACACGCCACTTATTTGAATTACAGCCTGAGAATGTGCAGGAAGGCTATCGCCCGGTGTCTTCACTATCGCCTGGGGTCATGGGACTGACTGGTATAGAAACAAGTGACATTATACAAGGTGTCATTGAACGATCTAAACCAGATTTTGTGATCGCCATCGATGCACTAGCTGCACGTGCAGTAGAACGGGTGAATACGACGATTCAAATTTCTGATACAGGTATACATCCAGGATCGGGTGTCGGAAATAAACGAAAAGAATTAAGCAAAGAGACCTTGGGGATTCCTGTCATTGCCATTGGTGTACCGACAGTGGTCGATGCAGTGACGATCGCAAGTGACACGATTGATTACGTGTTAAAGCATTTTGGTAGAGAACTGAAAGATGATAGACCTTCCCGATCTTTAGTACCAGCGGGTCTGACATTTGGGAAGAAAAAAGTGCTGAATGAAGAAGATTTGCCAGATGATGAAACGCGTCAATCCTTTTTAGGAATCGTCGGAACGCTTCCTGAAGAAGAAAAAAGACAGTTGATCCATGAAGTGCTTGCACCGCTTGGACAAAATCTAATGGTCACACCGAAGGAAGTGGATACATTCATTGATGACATGGCGAACGTACTCGCCAATGGGTTAAATACAGCACTTCATCAAAAAATCTCTCAAGACAACATGGGTTCTTATAATCATTAATCAGTTCTACTTTCTCTAGCTCGCTCATAGTGTAATTACTAGAAAGCGTGCTGGAGGGAGTAAATCATGAAAAAAAGACCTCGCCGTCCTCGACAATTGGTCGTTGCGATTAATGGAACAAAAGTAGTGAAGAGTATTTTTTTGTTTATTGTCTCTCTGGTGGTTGTGTTTGTCATGTCAGGGGCTTTGACGTCTTTAAAACCTGAGCTTAGGCCTCAAGCATCATTATATGGTGTGGCAGATGAGCTGTCAGGGGCATTCTTTGCAACTCTAATGGGGATGGAAAATCAATATTTTGCCTCAGCAGTCCCTGAAGATCAAAAAGGATTTCATTTCTCCGGGCTGTCACTCAAACTTGCCACAAGTATCAATTTAGAAGACCCCCGCAGTTTTCTAGGAAGAGAGCTGCCAGGCTTTGAACATTTTGATACAAAAATCATCCTAGCAGGTGAAGGTACAGACTATACGAATATGCCAATGGAATCGCCGCCTCCAAGTGAAGTCATCAAAGATGAAAAAGAAGCAAATCTAGCTGAGCTGGACAAGCTTGATGAAGATGAACCGAAAACGCCTGCAAAAGAGCCTGACCAGTCGACAGGAAAACGAAAGGCTGTGTACATTTATCACACACATAATACGGAATCATATTTACCATTTTTAAAAGGAGAAACAAACCCAAACAATGCGCGCCACTCAAAAGTGAACGTCACCCTTGTCGGGGAGATGTTTGGTAAAGCGCTCGATCAGCAAGGAATTGGCAACACAGTGGATAAAACAGAAATCGAAAAAAGACTGCTGAAAAAAGGGTTGAAGTACCCACAATCGTATAATGAATCCAGATTGGTTGTAAAAGAAGCTCTCGCTAAAAATGATGACTTAGATTACTTAATCGATATTCACCGGGATTCAAGAAGAAAGAAAGATACGACAGTAGAAATCAAAGGCAAGAAATATGCGAGAATCGCGTTTGTTGTAGGGAAGAAGAATCAAAGCTATGAGAAAAACTTAAAGCTGGCGACAGAGTTCCACCATTTGATGGAGAAAAAATATAAAGGACTTAGTGTCGGTGTGTTTGCCAAAGGAGAAATTGGTGATAATGGAATCTATAATCAAGATTTATCTGACAAAGCCCTCCTATTAGAATTTGGTGGTGTGGATAATAATATGGAAGAACTGAAAAACGCATCCAATGCAGCAGCTGATGTGTTCAGTGAAATTTTCTGGGACGCAGAAAAGGTAGACGGCAAAGCAAAGGATGAGAAAAAACGGTCTTAAGGTGGTGGAGGACATGGGCTCATTTATCGGAAAAACCATTATGTTATCGCTCGTATTGCTATTCGGTGTCTTTTTAGGAATGCAGCAAGCCAATAATGGCATGCTGCAAATGAAAGGGTATCATGATCCGCAATTAAAAGGGGCCTTCACTGTGCAAACGAATGATGATCAAGAAAAAGAAGCTTCTATCCTCGGAACAGCTGTCACACAAAAAGACTTAGCAGAAAAACAAAAGCAGCTAGAAGAAATGGAGAGCTTTAACGCCTTCTCTAAGGCCGGAAAAGCATTATCAGATGGTATGACGCATGCAGCCCGTACACTTTATGATTGGGTGAATGGTAAATAAACTGTAGTAAGCATCATGTTGGATGTTATTTCATAAGATATCACACCTTTTCGCAAAAGCCGCTAACCGATGAGCGGCTTTTCTTGATTTCGATTGAATCTTTACAGCCCTATTGATATAATCTAACCTAGCGCAACCCGCGTTTTATAGTAGGAGTGATAGATTGTGACAGATAAAGAAAAACGATTAGAACGGCAATCAAGAATTCGAAATTTCTCCATTATCGCCCATATTGACCATGGGAAATCCACATTGGCTGACCGTATTTTGGAAAAAACAGCGGCGATTACGCAACGAGAAATGAAAGAACAATTACTTGATTCCATGGACTTAGAGCGTGAACGCGGCATTACGATCAAATTAAACTCTGTCCAGCTGAAATATCAGGCGAAGGATGGAGAAGAATATATTATGCACCTGATTGATACACCAGGGCATGTCGACTTCACCTATGAGGTATCTCGAAGCCTAGCTGCCTGTGAAGGTGCAATTCTTGTGGTGGATGCAGCACAAGGCATTGAAGCACAGACACTAGCGAACGTTTATTTAGCTCTTGATAACAACTTAGAAATCCTGCCGATCATTAACAAAATTGATCTGCCGAGTGCAGAACCTGAACGTGTAAGACAAGAAATTGAAGATGTCATCGGGTTGGATGCATCTGAAGCTGTTCTTACCTCTGCTAAGGCGGGCATCGGGATCGAGGATATTTTAGAACAAATTGTCGAAAAGGTGCCGGCACCAGCTGGAGATCCAGAAGCACCACTCCAAGCCCTCATTTTTGATTCTCTCTACGATGCGTATCGTGGCGTCATTGCTTACATACGAATTGTCGAAGGAACCGTCAAACCAGGTCAAAAAATCAAGATGATGGCGACAGGCAAAGAATTTGAAGTGCTTGAAGTCGGCGTATTTACACCGAAAGCAATGCCAACAGACGAACTCACTGTTGGAGATGTTGGCTATTTAACAGCTGCTATTAAAAATGTTGGCGATACACGTGTAGGGGATACGATCACAAGTGCGGTAAACCCTGCGAAAGAAGCTCTACCTGGATATAGAAAGCTGAACCCAATGGTGTACTGCGGCCTTTATCCAATTGACACAGCGAAATATAACGACTTGCGTGAAGCGTTAGAAAAGCTTGAATTAAACGATTCTTCACTTCAATATGAGGCAGAGACATCCCAAGCACTGGGCTTCGGTTTCCGCTGCGGCTTCCTTGGCATGCTTCATATGGAAATCATCCAAGAACGGATTGAACGTGAATTTAAAATCGACCTTATTACGACAGCGCCAAGTGTTATTTACGATGTGTATATGACAGACGGAGAAAAAATCGTCGTAGATAACCCGTCCAATTTGCCTGATCCGCAAAAGATTGAGCGAATTGAAGAGCCATACGTGAAGGCAACAATGATGGTGCCAAATGATTATGTTGGTTCTGTGATGGAGCTTTGCCAAGGAAAGCGCGGCAATTTCATTGATATGCAATATCTTGATGCAAACCGCGTGAGCATTGTGTACGAAATTCCTCTGGCAGAGATCGTATACGAATTCTTTGATCAATTAAAGTCCAATACAAAAGGGTATGCATCCTTTGATTACGAGCTGATCGGCTATCGCCCATCCACTCTAGTGAAAATGGATATCATGCTTAATGGCGAAAAAATCGATGCGCTTTCCTTTATTGTTCACCGCGATTATGCATATGAACGCGGAAAGATCATTGTAGAAAAGCTGAAAGAATTGATTCCGCGCCAGCACTTTGAAGTACCAGTTCAGGCAGCGATCGGTCAAAAGATTGTTGCTCGGTCTACCATTAAAGCAATGCGCAAGAACGTACTAGCGAAGTGTTATGGTGGAGATATTTCCCGGAAAAGAAAGCTTCTTGAGAAGCAAAAAGAAGGGAAAAAGCGCATGAAGCAAGTGGGTTCTGTAGAAGTCCCACAAGAAGCATTTATGGCCGTGCTGAAAATGGACGACAGCACACCGAAAAAATAACATCCTCAAGGCAACCTGCTTTACAATGCTCGCCTTGACGTTTATAGTCGAAAACAAACGAAGAGGCCGCAGCGATAAACTGCGGCTCTTTACCTGTAAAGAAGGTGTCAACAAATGAAAGCAGCATACATTCACATTCCATTTTGTGAGCACATTTGTCACTATTGTGATTTTAATAAATTTTTCATTAAAACCCAGCCGGTCGATGAATACTTAGCCGCTCTTGAAAAAGAAATGCAGCACACGATCGATCAAAAAGGGGAGCAAGAACTAAAGACGATCTTTATTGGCGGGGGAACCCCGACATCACTGACAACCAGCCAGTTAGATCAGCTTATGGACAGCATTCACCGCGTATTAAAACCAACCAAAAACTTAATCGAGTTTGCAGTAGAAGCAAACCCAGACGAACTATCGCTTGAGAAATTGAATGTCTTAAAATCAGCAGGCGTTAATCGGCTGAGCTTTGGTGTTCAAACATTTGAAGATGACCTGCTCAAAAAAATCGGACGGGTTCATCAAAAGAAAGATGTTCTCACATCTTTCGAGCGAGCAAGAGCAGTTGGGTTTGACAACATTAGTCTTGATCTTATGTTTGGTTTGCCTCATCAAGAGAAGCATCATGTCATGCATTCACTAGAGACCGCTTTTTCATTAGGTGCAGAACATTATTCGGTTTATTCGCTGATTGTCGAGCCAAAGACGGTCTTTTACAATTTGATGCAAAAAGGGAAACTGCATTTACCACCGCAAGAACGTGAGGCTGAAATGTATGAGCTCGTCATGGATGAAATGGAGCGGCACGGACTCAAACAATATGAGATTAGCAATTACGCCAAACCAGGTTTTGAAAGCCAGCATAACCTCACCTATTGGAGCAACGAAGATTACTTTGGTTTTGGCGCAGGAGCGCACGGGTATGTAGATGGCGTCCGCAATGTGAACGCTGGACCAGTGAAGCATTACTTAGAGCTCATTGAACAAACAGGGTTTCCATATAAGGAAACGCATCAGGTGACAAAAGCAGAACAGATCGAAGAAGAAATGTTCTTAGGTTTGCGGAAAATTGAAGGCGTGAAAAGTGCTCACTTTCAAGCGAAATTTGGAGCATCACCAGAAGCACTCTTTCCCGCCATTCTTGAAGAATTAGCAGAAAAAGGTCTCATTGAACAGGATGAGATTGGCATTCGTTTAACAAGAAAAGGAAAATTGTTAGGGAATGAAGTATTTCAAGCGTTTCTCGGTGAGTTATAATTGACATTTTAATTTGAGTTTGGTAATTTTGTTTATACAATTAGCACTCGTTGAAAGAGAGTGCTAACAGGGGTGATGATGATGTTAACAAATCGTCAGCTTTTGATTCTACAAGTCATTATTAATGACTTTATTCGTTCGGCGCAGCCAGTTGGATCAAGGACTCTTTCCAAAAAAGAAGACATTACATTCAGCTCTGCGACGATTAGAAACGAAATGGCTGATTTGGAGGAACTCGGTTTTATTGAAAAGACCCATTCTTCATCAGGAAGAATTCCTTCCGAAAAAGGATATCGTTATTATGTAGATCATTTGCTCTCTCCGCGAAAACTGTCATCTAAAGAGCTTGTGCTCATCCAGTCAGTATTTCAGGAGAAAATTTTTGAGCTGGAAAAAACAGTTCAAAAATCGGCGGAAATTTTATCAGATCTCACAAACTACACATCGATTGTCCTTGGTCCAAAGCTAAGTGAAAATCGATTGAAGCAAATTCAGCTTGTCCCTGTCCAGCCTAATAAAGCAGTAGCGATTATGATTACAGACAGCGGGCATGTTGAAAACAAAACCATTACCTTCTCTGAGCATCTTGATGTCTCCGATATTGAGAAGCTGATGAATATTTTAAACAGCCGCTTAGCCGGAGTCCCGATGGATCAGCTGAAGGACAGGATGTATAAAGAAGTAGTGATGCTCCTTCGCACGCATTTAAAAGACTATGATCATATTTTAGATGCACTTGGTAACACATTCACTTCAACACAAAATGAATCAAAACTTTTCTTTGGCGGGAAGATTAATATGTTGAACCAGCCAGAGTTTCATGACATTGACCGCATTCGTTCACTCATGATGCTGATTGAACAAAAGAATGATGTCATGCAGCTGTTTCATCCAAATCAGCAAGGAATCACCATTAAAATCGGTTCAGAAAACAATTTGGAAGCAATGGAGAACTGCAGTTTAATCACAGCAACTTATGCGATTGATCAAAAATCACTCGGCTCCATCGCTGTCATTGGTCCAACCCGTATGGATTACGGGCGAGTCGTTAGTCTTTTGCATCATGTATCAAAAGACTTGTCAAACGCACTTTCCAATTTGTATGATGAGTAGGGTGATAAAAGGTGGGGGGCACAGCCCCTTCATATAATTGAATCTTTTGAGGGAGGTGAACACAATGTCAGAAGAAAAACAGACACCTGAGCAAGCAGCAGAGGTTGAAGCACAAGAAGAAGCAGTTCAAGCAGAAACTGAGGAAGTAAAGCACGATGAACAGTCTGCCTTCCAAGAGAAGATTGATGAATTGCAGCAGCTTCTAGATGAAAAAGAAAACAAAATTCTGCGTGTTCAAGCAGATTTTGAAAACTATAAACGCCGTGCTCGAACTGAAGTGGAGACCGTGCAAAAATATCGTTCTCAACATGTTGTCAGCGACCTTCTCCCAGCTCTCGACAACTTTGAAAGAGCGCTTGGAATCGATCCAGACAATGAGCAGACGAAAAGTTTGTTAGAAGGGATGCAAATGGTTTACCGCCAGCTGGTAGAAGCGTTGAAAAATGAAGGCGTTGAACCAATTGAAGCTGTCGGCAAAGAGTTCGATCCAAACCTTCATCAAGCCGTCATGCAAGTTGAAGATGAAAACTACGATTCAAACATCGTTGTAGAAGAATTGCAAAAGGGCTATAAACTCAAAGACCGAGTTATTCGTCCATCAATGGTAAAAGTAAATCAATAACTACATAATGGGAGGTCATCGAATATGAGTAAAATCATTGGTATTGACTTAGGAACAACAAACTCATGCGTTGCAGTACTCGAAGGCGGCGAGCCAAAAGTTATTGCAAATGCTGAAGGAGCACGTACAACACCATCTGTTGTCGCTTTTAAAAATGGAGAGCGCCAAGTAGGTGAAGTAGCAAAACGTCAATCAATTACAAACCCAAACACCATCATGTCTGTTAAAAGACATATGGGTACAGATTATAAAGTAGAAGTTGAGGGCAAGAACTACACGCCGCAGGAAATCTCTGCAATCATCCTTCAACACCTTAAATCTTACGCTGAAGCTTATCTTGGCGAAGAAGTAACAAAAGCGGTTATTACAGTTCCTGCTTACTTCAACGATGCAGAGCGCCAAGCAACAAAAGATGCTGGTAAAATTGCTGGTCTTGAAGTAGAACGTATCATCAACGAACCAACAGCAGCTGCACTTGCTTATGGTTTAGATAAAACAGATGAAGATCAAACGATCCTTGTATACGACCTTGGCGGCGGTACATTTGACGTGTCAATCCTTGAGCTTGGAGACGGCGTCTTTGAAGTACGCTCAACTGCTGGGGACAACCGTCTAGGTGGAGACGATTTTGACCAAGTCATCATCGATCATCTAGTGGCTGAGTTCAAAAAAGAAAACGGCATTGATCTTTCTAAAGATAAAATGGCGCTTCAGCGTTTAAAAGATGCTGCTGAAAAAGCGAAAAAAGATCTTTCTGGTGTATCTTCTACACAAATCTCACTGCCATTTATCACAGCTGGAGATGCAGGTCCTCTTCACCTAGAATTAACGCTAACGCGTGCTAAATTCGAAGAGCTTTCTGCAGACCTTGTAGAGCGTACAATGACACCTGTACGTCAATCACTGAAAGATGCTGGTCTATCTGCTAGTGAGATTGATAAAGTTATCCTTGTTGGTGGATCAACTCGTATTCCTGCAGTACAAGAAGCAATCAAAAAAGAAACAGGTAAAGAGCCTCATAAAGGCGTAAACCCTGATGAAGTGGTTGCACTTGGTGCAGCAATTCAAGGTGGAGTTATCACAGGAGATGTCAAAGACGTTGTTCTTCTTGACGTCACACCACTTTCTTTAGGAATTGAAACAATGGGCGGCGTATTCACAAAGCTGATTGAACGTAATACAACAATTCCAACAAGTAAATCTCAAGTATTCTCAACGGCTGCTGACAACCAAACTGCTGTAGACATTCACGTCTTACAAGGTGAGCGTCCAATGGCAGCAGACAACAAAACATTAGGTCGTTTCCAATTGACTGACATTCCACCAGCACCACGCGGCGTACCACAAATCGAAGTATCTTTTGATATCGATAAAAACGGTATCGTCAACGTACGTGCGAAAGATATGGGTACTGGAAAAGAACAAAACATCACAATCAAATCTTCTTCAGGTCTTTCTGATGATGAGATCGAAAAAATGGTCAAAGAAGCAGAAGAAAATGCTGAAGCAGATGCGAAGAAAAAAGAAGAAATCGAAGTGCGCAATGAAGCAGATCAATTAGTGTTTACAACAGAAAAAACATTAAAAGATCTTGAAGGCAAAATCGATGAAGAGCAAGTGAAAAAAGCAAACGACGCGAAAGATGCACTAAAAGCTGCGATCGAAAAAGGCGAGCTTGAAGACATCAAAGCGAAAAAAGATGAGCTGCAAACAATCGTTCAAGAACTAACGACAAAGCTCTATGAAGAAGCTGCAAAACAAGCACAAGCTCAGCAAGAAGGCGCTGAAGGTGCTCAAAAAGCAGATGACAATGTAGTGGATGCAGAATACGAAGAAGTAAACGACGATCAAGAGAAAAAATAATCACCTTTACTTTTGAAAAAGACTGCTGAAACGTACTCGTCAGAAAGTCAAAGTCAGGATCTCTTGGCTTTGACTTTTTTCTTTTCAACGATGAAAAGGAATTGAAAAAGATCAATTTAAAATGATACAATCGTATTTATGTGAGAAAATCGGGAGTGTGAAGAGATGAGTAAGCGTGATTACTATGAAGTGCTTGGCGTGAGTAAGAGCGCCTCAAAGGACGAAATCAAAAAGGCATACCGCAAGCTTTCAAAAAAGTATCACCCTGATATTAATAAAGAAGCTGGCTCAGATGAGAAATTCAAAGAAGTAAAAGAAGCCTATGAAACCCTTTCTGACGATCAAAAACGTTCACAGTATGACCAGTTCGGTCACACCGATCCAAACCAAGGATTTGGTGGCGGCGGATTTGGCGGTGGAGGAGACTTTGGCGGCTTCGGCGGATTTGATGACATCTTCTCTAGTATTTTTGGCGGCGGAGCCAGAAGAAGAGATCCAAATGCACCGCGTCAAGGAGCGGACCTTCAATATACAATGACCCTTTCATTTGAAGAAGCGGCATTTGGGAAAGAAGCAACGATCGAGATTCCCCGCGAGGAATCATGTGAAACGTGTCATGGATCAGGTGCAAAACCTGGAACACAGGCGAAGACATGCTCACATTGCGGCGGATCAGGTCAACTAAATGTCGAGCAATCCACGCCATTTGGTAAAGTAGTCAACCGCAGAGTATGTAACTACTGTAGCGGAACTGGTAAACAAATTGAACATAAGTGTTCAACATGTGGTGGATCTGGTAAAGTGCGTAAGCGTAAGAAAATCAATGTGACGATCCCAGCAGGTGTGGACGATGGTCAGCAGCTTAGAGTATCTGGTCAAGGTGAACCAGGTGTAAATGGAGGACCTCCAGGCGATCTATTTGTTGTTTTCCATGTGAGGGCGCATGAATTCTTCGAACGAGATGGAGATGACATCTACTGCGAAATGCCGCTTACCTTTGCGCAGGCTGCACTAGGTGATGAAATTGAAGTGCCGACATTACATGGGAAAGTCAAATTAAAAGTTCCTGCGGGCACACAAACGGGCACGAAGTTTAGACTCAAAGGAAAAGGTGTAAAAAATGTACGCGGTTATGGTCAAGGCGATCAGCATATCGTTGTACGCGTCGTAACACCGACGAATTTAACTGAAAATCAAAAAGATATCATTAGAAAATTTGCTGAAGTGAGCGGAAATAAACCGGACGAACAAGAAATGAGCTTTTTCGATAAGGTGAAACGCGCATTTAAAGGCGAGTAAGACGGATAAGGAGTTGGTAGTATTGAAGTGGTCAGAAATAAGCGTCCATACAACAAATGAAGCGGTGGAACCGATCACCAATATTTTGCATGAAGCAGGTGCAAGTGGTGTCGTGATTGAGGACCCGCTTGATTTAGTCAAGGAACGTGAAAATGTATACGGTGAGATCTACCAGCTCGATCCGAATGATTATCCTGAGGAAGGGGTTATCGTCAAAGCCTACCTTCCGATGAATAGCTTTTTGATGGAAACGGTAGATGAGATCAAAGAAGCCATCAATAATCTTCTTCTATACGATATTGACCTTGGACGAAATACACTGTCAATTTGTGAAGTAAACGAAGAAGAATGGGCGACTGCATGGAAGAAATACTATCATCCTGTGAAAATCTCTGAGAAATTTACCATCGTCCCAACATGGGAAGAGTACACACCCGTTCATTCTGATGAATTGATCATCGAAATGGACCCTGGAATGGCATTTGGAACCGGTACACATCCAACAACGGTTCTTTGCATTCAGGCGCTTGAGCGCTATGTGAAGGAAAACGACACGGTGATTGACGTTGGAACAGGATCTGGCATTTTAAGTGTTGCCGCTGCAATGCTCGGTGCAAAAGACATTCATGCATTTGATCTCGACACCGTTGCAGTGGAAAGTGCAAAGCAGAACATCGAATTAAATGGTGTGAGCGAGCAAGTAACGGTAAAACAAAATAATTTACTTGATGGGATTTCAGGTGAACGCGATGTGATTGTGGCCAACATCCTTGCAGAGGTCATCATGCGCTTTACAGATCAAGCGTATGATCTATTGAAGAAAGACGGTTACTTCATTACATCAGGCATTATCGGACAAAAGAAATTACAAGTCAAAACTGCTTTAGAAGAAGCCGGTTTTGAGATTGTTGAAGTGCTGTCAATGGAAGATTGGGTCAGCATAATAGCGAAAAAATAAAGCGAGTAGGTGTCAGGACACGTATGCAACGATATTTTATCGACCTCACAAAAGAAGAAGTGACGGAAAAGGGAAACATCGTCATAAAGGGTGAAGATGTTCATCACCTTGCAAACGTCATGCGGATGAAAGCAGGAGAAGACATCCTTTGCTTAACGACAGACGGCTTTGAAGCGCTCAGTAAAATTGATACAATAACAAAGGAAGAAGTGATTTGTCACTTGGAAGGCTGGACGAATCAGAATCGAGAACTTCCGATCAAGGTGACGATTGCAAGCGGTCTGCCAAAAGGGGATAAGCTTGAATGGATTATCCAAAAAGGCACCGAGCTTGGCGCAAGTGCTTTTATTCCGTTTCAAGCGACTCGTTCGATTACAAAACTTGACCAAAAAAAGTCATTAAAAAAACGAGATCGCTGGGAAAAAATTGCGAAAGAAGCTGCGGAGCAGTCTTACCGGAATATCATTCCGCGCGTTTATCCAGTATCAACATTTAAAGAGCTGATTCAACTGGCCGGTGAATTCGATAAATGTGTCGTTGCATACGAAGAATCATCGAAAGAAGGCGAGCAAAGCCGGTTTCAAACGGTGCTCCAACAGATGAAGGGCGGACAAACCTTATTAGTGGTTTTTGGTCCAGAAGGCGGTTTAGCAGAAAAGGAAATTGAAGAACTTGAAGCGCATGGTGCAGTCATTTGCGGGCTTGGACCACGCATTTTAAGAACAGAAACAGCTCCTCTTTACGCGCTTTCTGCTATATCTTATCAAACAGAGTTATTAAGAGGTGAATCATGATGGGAACAGTAGCGTTCCATACACTTGGCTGTAAGGTCAATCACTACGAAACAGAAGCCATCTGGCAGCTGTTTAAAGAAGCTGGCTATGAAAGAAAAGATTATGAATCAAAAGCAGACGTATATGTCATTAATACATGTACCGTCACCAATACAGGCGATAAAAAAAGCCGCCAAGTCATTAGAAGAGCCATTCGTCATAATCCGGATGGTGTCATTTGTGTAACAGGCTGTTACGCACAAACGTCTCCGGCAGAAATCATGGCGATTCCTGGTGTTGATATTGTGGTTGGCACACAAGACAGACATAAACTGCTTGGTTATATTGAAGAATACAGAAGAGAAAGACAGCCGATCAACGGAGTTGGCAATATCATGAAAGCACGGGTCTTTGAAGAACTAGATGTTCCTGCGTTTACTGACAGAACACGTGCTTCATTAAAAATCCAAGAAGGCTGTAACAATTTCTGTACATTCTGCATTATCCCTTGGGCTCGCGGATTACTGCGTTCTCGCGATCCAGAAGAAGTCATCAATCAAGCGCAGCAGCTTGTCGATGCTGGCTACAAAGAAATTGTATTAACAGGTATTCATACAGGTGGATACGGTGAAGATTTAAAGGATTATAACTTTGCTAAGCTTCTGAAAGAATTAGATGAACGTGTGGCGGGATTAAAACGAATCCGCATTTCATCCATTGAAGCAAGTCAAATTACAGACGAAGTGATTGAAGTGCTCGATCAGTCAGATAAAATTGTGAGACACTTGCATATTCCGCTTCAATCTGGCTCTAATACTGTACTGAAAAGAATGCGCCGTAAATACACAATGGAATTCTTTGCAGAGCGTTTAACGAAGCTCAAAAAAGCATTGCCAGGTCTTGCTGTCACTTCAGATGTGATCGTTGGATTCCCAGGAGAAACAGAAGAAGAATTTATGGAAACATACAATTTTGTCAAAGACCATCAATTCTCTGAGCTCCATGTGTTCCCTTACAGCAAACGGACAGGTACGCCTGCTGCAAGAATGGAAGATCAAGTAGATGAGAATGTGAAAAACGAACGCGTTCACCGCCTCATTGCTCTTTCTGATCAGCTTGCAAAAGAATATGCATCGGCATATGAAGGCGACGTCTTAGAGATTATTCCAGAAGAATCCTTCAAAGAACAAGACGGAACGCACAATCTGTATGTAGGTTATACTGATAACTACATGAAGGTCGTATTTGAAGGAACAGAGGACATGATCGGCCGTTTGGTAAAAGTGAAGATTACGAAAGCAGGTTATCCTTATAACGAAGGGCAATTCGTCCGTATAAGTGATGACGTGCAGACGGATCAAGTGAGAATGACCTCATAATGAATGAAAAACCGGCAGCCATTAGGCAAGCCGGTTTCTTTTATGTTGACTGATTTGGAAGAAGGAACAAAATCAAGGCGTGAAAAGGGCGGATGAACGGGAAAAAGAGGAGAGAACTTGCAACATTAAACAGCAGACTAAAGTGCGCAATCTGCTGGGCAGGAGAGCTTGCTAAAAGTGCAACAAACTCTGTGATAAAGGTGAGAAAAGGAAGACATAAAAGAACACCTAGAACATTAAACACGACGTGTGCATACGCGGTTTGGCGGGCTGCATAACCGCCAGAGATAGCAGCCATCACGGCAGTAATACATGTTCCGATATTGGACCCTAAAACAAAGCTGATGCCTTCTTTTAGAGCGACAGTCCCTTCATTCATAAATCCCATCAAAATACCGATACATACAGAACTTGAATGAACAATCGCCGTGAACACTGTACCAGAGAGAAGAGCTGTCCAATCGGAATGCTGCATCATTTCAAGGAAACGCAGTGTCTCTGGCTGACTGGTCATCATACCTGCAATTTTTGAAAAACCTTGAATACAAAAAAAGATCATGCCAAGCCCAAATAAACTTTTTCCTGCATATCGAAAAGACTTCCTGCCCAAAATGATACATAAAAGACCAGCTGCAATCAGAACCCACATAAACACGTCCATCTTAATGGCAATAAATTCTGTCGTAAATGTTGAGCCGATATTCGTTCCAAGAATCATGGGTATGGATTTTTTAAACGTGAGAATGCCTGTACTCACAAAGCCGATAACGATGACCATAAACGCCGAACTGCTTTGAAGAACCCCTGTAAACACAATACTGACCAAGAATGCTTTGACTGGATGATCTGTAAAGAGAAGAAGTGATTTCTCAATACGAGACGACGTGAGTGCCATTAATCCTTTCCTAAGCAAACCCATTGCCCATAAAAAAATGAAAATAAGTGCACAAAAATAAATGATCGCCATCATAGAAAAGTCCTCCTCTTACCAATGAATATATGGACTTGTCTACCTGCTCATGACGAAAATATATTTCCAAATCACTTAGTTGACCTCAACCTAGGCTTATATTATAATGTCTAGGTACATGTTTTGCATATGTATATCTTTTTTTAATGCAGTCGATTGGTGTATTCGGAGGGAGGGAAAGAGAATGTCAAAAACGGTCGTTAGAAAAAACGAATCGCTTGAAGATGCTCTTCGTCGCTTTAAACGCAGTGTATCCAAAACTGGAACATTGCAAGAAGCAAGAAAGCGTGAATTTTATGAAAAGCCTAGCGTAAAGCGTAAGAAAAAGTCTGAAGCTGCTAGAAAACGTAAATTCTAAAGAGGGTGGATTTTATGAGTCTTCTTGAGCAATTAAATTCTGATATGAAGCTTTTTATGAAAAACCGAGAGAAAGACAAGCTTATTGTCATTCGTATGGTAAAGGCTTCACTGCAAAATGAAGCAATAAAGCTTAAGAAAGACAGTTTGACCGGAGATGAGGAACTAACCGTCCTTTCCCGCGAGATTAAGCAACGTAAAGACTCCCTCCATGAATTTTCGAAAGCTAATCGCTTAGATTTAGTAGATAAAGTTCAAAAAGAGATTGACATTTTAGACGTTTATTTACCTGAACAGCTTTCTGAAGAAGAACTGCAGGCGGTTGTGAAAGAAACAATCGCCGAAACCGGTGCTTCATCGAAAGCTGATATGGGTAAAGTGATGAGCGCTATTATGCCAAAAGTAAAAGGTAAAGCTGATGGGGCTGTGATTAACAGACTTGTCAGCGAGCAACTGTCTCAATAAAAAAGTATCCTTCTCATGTTAGAAGGGTACTTTTTTTATGCCTCCATAAACTTGTCATATAAAAATGAAACCTATGATACATTTGTAACGTATGTAAAGGAACGGTAAAATGAAAGAAAGAGAGGGGGGATCACCAAATAGATGAAAAAAATGAAAATTTCTATTGCTCTCTTCAGTTGTTTTATAATATGCTTGTTATTAGGGGTTCAATTGACCGCGAAATCAGCAGATCAGAAAGTTCATGTTATCCCAATTGAAGATACAGTAGAAAAAGGACTTTCTAAATTCATTGAACGATCATTTGAGCAGGCAAAGTCGGAACGGGCGAAGCACATCATTCTCGACATCAATACACCAGGTGGTGCAGTCGATGCGGCGCTTGAAATAGCCGATACCATTCGTGCATCCGACATCCCAGTGACAGCGTTTGTGAATCATAGAGCGCTTTCAGCCGGGGCATTCATTGCCCTAAATGCCGATCAAATTTATATGACCCCAAACGGAAAGATGGGGGCTGCTGCGATCATTGACGGTGAAGGCAACGCTGCCGATCAAAAATCTGAATCTGTATGGCTTGCTGAAATGAGTGACGCTGCTGAAAAGCAGGGGCGTGATCCAAAATATGCTCTTGCGATGGCAGATGTAGATATAGACGCAAAAGAAGCTGGTGCACCAAAAGGAGAATTGTTGACCTTTAACACAGATCGGGCGCTTCAGTTCGGTTATGCAGAAGGAGAAGCGAAAAATATGGATGACTTGCTTCAGAAGCTGAACTTAGCAGGTACCTCTGTTCAATACGATGAAGTGAGCTTTGCTGAAAAGGTTGCGCGTTTTCTCACGCATCCGATCGTCATTCCTATCCTTTTATCCATTGCGAGCTTAGGGTTAATTGTTGAATTATATTCTCCGGGCTTTGGGGTCCCGGGCACCATGGGAGTCACAGCGCTTCTTCTATTCTTTTATGGTCATCTCGTGGCAGGTTTTGCAGGATATGAGACATTGTTCCTGTTTTTGGCAGGGATTGTGTTGATCATTCTGGAATTATTTTTGCCAGGGGGAATCGTGGGTGTCATTGGACTAATCTGTGTCGTTGTCAGCTTATTTTTAGCAGCTGGAAGCTTTACAGAAATGGCGATTTCCATCTTGATTGCCACTGCTGTTTCAATCATAGCAGTTATTTTATTGACAAAGGTGTTGGGGAAACGTATGAAATTTTTTAAAAAGTTCATTTTAACCGATTCAACCAATAAAGAAAGTGGTTATGTCTCAAATGAAACAAGAGATGATCTTGTAGGACAAATCGCAGTGACAGCAACAGCACTTCGTCCATCTGGTACGATTGTATTCGGAGACGAGCGCATTGATGTTGTGTCAGAAGGTGCTTTTATCGATAAGGATGAACAAGTAAAAATTGTGAAAGCGGAAGGCTCACGCATTGTCGTGAGGAAAGTATAGATATACTGATTTTATAGGAGGAATAAAATGGATCCATCTACTTTACTATTATTTGTGATTATCGCAGCAGGTTTGATCGTTCTATCGATCTTCTTCACCTTTGTACCGGTGATGCTGTGGATTTCTGCCCTAGCGGCTGGCGTAAGAGTGAGCATTTTTACACTTGTAGGAATGAGACTTCGCCGAGTCATTCCAAACCGAGTGGTCAATCCGCTCATCAAAGCACATAAAGCAGGTCTTGATGTGACGATTAACCAATTAGAAAGTCACTACCTTGCAGGTGGTAACGTTGACCGTGTTGTCAATGCATTGATCGCGGCTCAACGTGCGAATATCGAATTGAACTTTGCTCGCTGTGCGGCAATCGACCTAGCAGGCCGTGACGTACTTGAAGCTGTCCAAATGAGTGTAAACCCTAAAGTCATTGAAACACCATTTATCTCTGGTGTGGCAATGGACGGGATTGAAGTAAAAGCAAAAGCACGTATTACAGTTCGTGCAAACATTGACAGACTTGTCGGTGGTGCAGGGGAAGAAACGATCATTGCTCGTGTAGGTGAAGGGATTGTTTCGACAATCGGTTCATCAGATAATCATAAAAAGGTTCTTGAAAATCCTGATATGATTTCTCAAACGGTTCTTGGTAAAGGATTAGATTCAGGTACAGCATTTGAAATTCTCTCGATTGATATCGCAGATGTTGATATCGGTAAGAACATCGGGGCAATTCTGCAAACAGACCAAGCAGAAGCCGACAAAAACATTGCACAGGCGAAAGCAGAAGAACGCCGGGCAATGGCTGTTGCACAAGAACAAGAAATGCGTGCGAGAGTTGAAGAAATGCGCGCGAAAGTAGTAGAAGCAGAGGCTGAAGTACCACTTGCAATGGCCGAAGCACTACGTGAAGGTAATATTGGAGTTATGGACTACATGAACATTAAGAATATCGATGCTGATACGGATATGAGAGATTCATTTGGCAAAATGACAAAAGGTCCATCTGATAATGAAAACAAATAAGCATCCTCTCACGCTTTAAGGAGGGAGCCCATTGGACATTCTATTTGAAAATCCGTTACTAATAGCGATTATCATCGGTATTATCTCTGCGGTCTTTGGGAAAATCGGCAAACAAGAGGAGAACGAACAAAAGAACCAGCAAAACAAACCGGCTCCTCAGCGTAAACCAGTGCCGCAAAAGCAAACAAAACAAACAAGTCCAGATCCGGTCGTAACGGACCAGCTTGACGATTTTGGCGATGTACATGATCATGGCGGGATGAAGAAACAAGGTTCACAATCCTTACAGGATCGTTATACCGCTACACTTGCCGAAATGGAAGAAAGAAAAAGCGAGCTGAATAAAGAGTTTCAATCGCTTGAAAGAGAACTTACAAGGCCAAAAGCAGCATCTGCTGGAATGAAGCCGAAAATGATTGAGAAACTCAACCAAGATACGGTCGTTCAAGGGATGATCCTTGGTGAAGTATTTGGAGAGCCTCGTGCCAAAAAGCCGCATCGAACGATGAAACGACCATATAAAAGATAAAGAAGTAAGCCCCCTCATCCTTAAGGGGGCTTTTTTGTTGTGTAATGGAGACTTTTCTTAGTCAAAATGATGAAACGGCTGTTTTACGGGATTCATTAGCATGATATGAACCGCTGAGGAATAGGATGATATAGAGGCTTTCTCATCAGTCTCACCATCTTTCAGTTTGATCTCATACACATGAGGTGGGAAGGGGTTCTTATTGAATGGGAAAAAGAAAAAATCGACTTAAAGCATGGCTGACAAGAACACTTGAAATCCCTCCGGACGTGATGATGGATCTTCCCCGTATTACGATGGTTGGCAGACTCCATATTTACATAGAGAACCATAAAGGGCTTTTACTTTTCAGTGATCAAGAGGTAAGGCTGATGCTCAAGCAAGGACAGTGCATTATTTCAGGAAAAGACTTTGTGATTAAAACGATTTTGCCAGAAGAGATCTTATTAGAGGGGAAAATCGATGAGGTCCGTTATATTGATTCTTAACTGACGGAGGGGAGAAACGTGAAGAACAAATGGTTTGCCTATTTTATTGGCAGAGTGGAAGTGGAGATAAGAGGAAGCGGTATTGAGCGGCTAATCAATGAGTGCACGAGACAGGGGATCACAATTTTTCAAGTGAGCCGCCGTCAAGACAGCGTGCGCTTATTTATTCGCCTCTCAGATGTACATGCCTTTAGAAAAGTGCGCAGACATCATGAGGTGAAATGTTCATTTCATCAAAAGAAAGGGTTCCCGTTTCTTCTTCTATGGTCGAGAAGAAATATTGGATTCACCCTCGGGATAGCTTTTTTCCTAGTGACGATATTGGCTCTTTCAAATATGGTGTGGAAAATTGAGATTAAAGGTGCGAATCCAGAAACAGAACACCAAATGAGAAAGCATTTAGATGAAATTGGGGTACAAAAAGGGCGTTTTCAGTTTCTCATGGGGACCCCTGAAAAAATACAAAAGTCATTGACGACCAATATTCAGAGCATTACATGGGTCGGAGTTGAACTAAACGGAACGACGTTTCAAATGAAAGTGGTCGAAAAAAATGAACCTGAAAAGGAGAAATATACGAGTCCTCAGCACATCGTTGCCAAGAAAAAGGCGGTCATCACGAGAATGTATGTAGAAAAGGGGGAACCGCTTGCCCAGGTCGATGAACATGTGAAAAAAGGGCAGATGCTCGTCTCAGGTTTAATTGGGAGTGAAGATCAGAAAAAAACGGTCGGAGCCAAAGCGAAAATATATGGTGAAACATGGTACCGATCTGAAGTTTCTGTCCCTCTCCGAACATCTTTTGATGTCTTTACGGGTAAAATGAAGACAAAGCACAAGCTCTCCTTGTTTGGAGGCTCCATTCCATTTTGGGGATTTTCCTTTAAAAAAGATGATTTTCAGCAGCCGAAAACAGAAAAAGAAGTTCACCCGCTTCATTTTTTGAATATGCAACTACCGTTCTCTTATGAAAAGGAAATCACACGAGAAAGTGAAAAAATAAATCGAGAATACACAAATAAAGAAGCGGTTCAAGCAGGGATTAAAATGGGTAAAAAAGAATTAGAAGAAAAGCTAGGTCAAACAGGTGAGGTGAAAAGTGAAAAAGTTTTGCACGAGACAACAGGGAATGGTAAAGTTAAGTTAATCATCCTTTACCAAGTAATAGAAGATATTGTTCAACCAACACCTATTGTTCAGGGAGACTAGAGAATGACAGAACATTTACTTGAGATTCAACAAAAATTGGATAGCCCAAACGAAGCCATTGCTTTATTTGGCAATCAAGATGCTTATCTGAAACTGATGGAAAACGAGCTGAATGTCTCCATTATCACACGTGGAGAGAAAGTGTATGTTTCTGGTCAGGAAGCATCAAGAGATACTGTGAGCCGTTTGATTACATCTCTCTTACATCTCATTCGTAAAGGAATTGAGATTTCTGAACGGGATGTCGTCTATGCCATTAAAATGGCGCAAAAAGACAAGCTCAATTATTTTGAAAATATGTATGAAGATGAAATTACGAAAAATGCCAAAGGAAAGTCGATCAGAGTCAAAACGATCGGCCAGCGTGAATATGCTGCGGCAATGAAAAAAGATGATCTGGTCTTTGGGATTGGACCTGCTGGTACAGGTAAAACGTATTTGGCAGTGGTCAACGCCGTACATGCCCTGAAAAATGGACATGTCAAACGAATTATCCTGACAAGGCCAGCTGTTGAAGCAGGAGAAAGTCTTGGCTTTTTGCCAGGAGATTTAAAAGAAAAAGTCGATCCTTATTTAAGACCGCTATATGATGCTTTGCACGATGTGCTTGGTAGTGATCATACGGAACGTTTAATTGAGCGTGGAGTGATTGAAATTGCCCCTCTTGCCTATATGAGAGGGCGGACGCTTGATGATGCATTTGTGATTTTAGATGAAGCGCAGAATACAACGCCAGCTCAAATGAAAATGTTTTTGACGAGACTGGGCTTTGGTTCTAAAATGGTCATTACAGGAGATATTACACAAATTGATCTGCCTAAAGGTATGCAGTCAGGCCTTGCAGCTGCAAAGGACATGCTTGCTGAGATCAAGGGTATCTCATTCATTGAATTAGATCAGACAGATGTGGTCAGACACCCGCTTGTGGCGAAGATCATTGGAGCATACGAAAAGCAAAAATGAACTGAGTGACCCGATCGCCTTAATCGGGTCATTTTGTTTCGATCGTGGTTTAAAGTAAAAAAGGAGGTACTTTCCTTGAGAAAGAATCAGAAAGGCAGTAAGCGCAAAAGGCTGCTGTCTAAAAAAGAACCTCAGAAAATGGAGCGCTCACGCTATTTAAACGTACTGCTATACGCTGGTTTAGCAGCCATCATGTTTGTGGTGCTCTTCTTCCATGTAAAGCCTGAATCGCTCGACCTAGATTTGTTTTCAGTGAGCGAACAGACCATCTATTCTCCGTCTACCGTTGATGACCAAGAAGCAACAGAAGAAAAGAAACAAGAAGCAACGGATCAAGTGGAAGACCAATATACACTCAAAAAAGCGTATTCTGATAATCGTGTTGACCTCATTTCATCCCTCTTTGAAGCCATTAAAGAAGAGAAGAAAGCAGCAGCTGATGACAAAGAGAACCCGCCAACAGATCAAGAGATGGTGAAGCGTGTAAAAGAGAAACTCACAACCGATATGCAGGAAGCTGTTTCGGATCAATCGATTAAAGCACTGCTCCAAGCAAGCGACGAAAACCTTTCTTTTACAAAGGATTCCATCATCACAGTGGTCAATTCTCTCATGAGTAAAGAAATCACAGCTTCTAAGCTGCAAGATGAAAAGAAACAAGTGAAAGCAGAGCTTGAAAACAATTCGATTCCATCAAAATATTTAAATGCAGCGAAAGAAATTGGTGAATTTGCGATTATTCCAAACTATGTATTTGACCCGGTCGCAACAGAGAAGAAAAGACAAGAAGCAGCTGATAATATCCAGCCGGTTCAAATCAAGCAAGGGCAAATTTTAGTGGAAGAAGGAGAGCTCATTGACCGTGAAGTGTATCGCAAATTAGAACTGACCGGCCTTTTAAACAGCTCCAATTTGTTTAAGCCTGTAAGCGGTCTAATCATCTTAATCGGTCTCTTCTTAGCGGCGATTGTCCACTCACTGGAATCGAGGAAAAAGTCACTCGTCCATAAGAATAAATCGTTACTGCTGTACTCGCTCATTTTCACCATCATTTTAATCATCATGGAAGTATTCAGTCTCTTCCAGGAAACGAAGTATACGACCATAGGCTATGTCGTGCCTGTGGCACTTGGCACGATGCTGATTAAGCTGCTGATCAATGAGCGGCTGGCGATCTTCTCCGGTCTTGTATTTGCCCTTTGCGGCAGTATGATGTTTAATCAAGGAGTAACAGGTGTCTTTAACTATGTCATCTGTGCTTATTATCTAATAAGCGGGATGGCGGGAATTTTATTTTTGAGAAAACACAATGCAAGATCGAAAATTTTGCAGGCGGGGCTTTGGGTAGCTTTGGTGAATGTACTTGTCGTGCTGTCCATTACGCTGATTCAAAATTCTTCTCCATCAGGGCTTGAAATAGGTGTAAACCTCATCATGGCGATTGTGTCAGGGTTTGCATCGGCTATTTTGGTTATTGGGTTAATGCCAGTCTTTGAGAGCATGTTTGGCATTCTTTCGACCATGAAGCTTATTGAATTATCGAACCCGAATCATCCGCTGCTGAAAAAGATCTTAACAGAGACGCCAGGTACATATCATCATAGTGTCATGGTGGCGAATTTAGCGGATGCTGCATGTGAAGCAGTCGGTGCAAATGGATTGTTAGCAAGGGTTGGGGCTTATTATCATGACATTGGGAAAACGAAAAGGCCACAATACTTTATTGAAAACCAAATGAACATTGATAATCCGCACGACAAGCTTTCTCCTCAGCTGAGCAAAAATATTATTATTGCCCATACGACAGATGGTGCTGAAATGCTGAGAGAAAAGAAGTTTCCAGAGGAACTTGTGGACATTGCAGAACAGCATCACGGAAAGTCCTTGCTGAAGTTCTTTTACTATAAGGCAAAAGAACGGGATGATCAGGTGACAGAAGAAGAATTTCGTTATCCTGGTCCAAAACCGCAATCGAAAGAAGCGGCCATTATTTCTGTAGCTGACAGCGTGGAGGCGGCGGTTCGTTCGATGCATAATCCAAACCCTGAGCGGATTGAAAAGCTTGTGAAAGGCATTATTTCAGATAAGATGCAGGATGGGCAATTTAGTGAATGTGATCTGACATTTAAAGAATTAAATATTATTAGCCAAACAATTTGTACAACATTAAAGGGGATTTTCCATTCTCGGATTGAATATCCAGATGCCCCGAAGCAGAAGGTGAAGTAAATGACATTGTTAATCGATTTAATAGATGAAACAGGACAAGTATCGAAAGAGCAGCTTGAAGAAGTGGAAAAGCTTCTTCAATTTGCTGCGGATGCTCTTGAAGTAAAAGATCAAGCAGAAGTATCAGTATCGATCGTTTCAAATGAAGAAATACATCAAATTAATAAAGAATACCGAGGAAAAGATGCACCAACAGATGTAATTTCATTTGCCCTTGAGGAAGAAGGCGAAGGGGAAATTGAAATCATTGGAGCTGATGACATTCCGCCTGTACTTGGTGACATTATCATTAGTGTTGATCGTACGAAAGAGCAAGCAGAGGAATATGGACATTCCTTCATGAGAGAGCTAGGGTTTTTAACGATTCATGGTTTTCTTCATTTGCTTGGTTATGATCATATGACAGAAGAAGATGAAAAAGAAATGTTCGCCAAACAGACAAAAATCTTGGATGATTATGGCCTTTCGAGATCATCGTAAGAAGCGAACGCCGCTTGTCCGTTTTTTTCGGAGTTTTTATTATGCATTTAGAGGAATATGGCGAACTTTCTTGAATGAACGGAATTTTCGGTTTCACACAGTCGCAGCCATCATCGTGGTGATTTGCGGCTTTTGGTTTCACATTCATCCGGTTGAATGGATGATCATTCTGCTTTTATGCGGCGGGATGTTTGCGTTAGAACTTGTGAATACAGCGATTGAACATACAGTAGATCTTTTCACAGAAGAGAAGCATCCTCTTGCTGAGAGAGCGAAGGACGCGGCAGCAGGCGCTGTTTGCGTTTACGCCGCCATTTCGGTTATGATTGGGTTGATGATCTTCTTACCGAAGATCATGCAATAGAACAATATTACTATTTATTAACATTTTTAGAAATGGGCGTGAAAATGTCACGTGAATTATGTAAAATATAAATGTGACAGTGGTACCATTTCTTCTGAAAGTGGGAACTAGAATGAACAAACAAGAGTTGATTTCAGAAGCAGTCAAAGCAAGAGATTTTGCATATGTACCCTATTCTAAATTCAAAGTCGGTGCAGCATTATTATCGCATGACGGAAAAGTGTATGGCGGCTGCAATATTGAAAATGCAGCATATGGTATGTGTAATTGTGCGGAAAGAACAGCACTTTTTAAAGCTTACTCAGAGGGCATCACATCTTTTCAAATGCTTGCAGTAGTGGCTGATACAGATCGACCTGTTTCGCCATGCGGCGCATGCAGACAGGTCATTTCAGAGCTATGTGCACCTGATATGCCAGTGATTCTAACGAACTTAAAAGGACATATATACGAAACGACAGTAAACGAACTATTGCCAGGCGCATTTTCACCGGAGGATTTAAATGACTAACGAAAGCTTCAAATCAGGATTTGTATCAATTATTGGAAGACCAAATGTAGGGAAATCGACCTTTCTTAATCGTGTGATTGGGCAAAAGATTGCGATTATGAGTGATAAGCCCCAAACGACTCGAAACAAAGTGCAAGGTGTACTGACAACGAACACGTCACAAACGATTTTTATCGATACACCAGGAATTCATAAACCGAAGCACAAACTTGGCGATTTTATGATGAGGGTGGCTCAAAATACACTCAAGGAAGTCGACCTGATCTTGTTTATGATCAACGCACAGGAAGGCTATGGAAAAGGTGATGAATTCATCATTGAACGACTAAAGCAAACATCGACACCGGTGTTCCTTGTCGTCAATAAAATTGACCAAATTCATCCGGATGAACTGTTCCTTTTAATTGATGAATACCGCACACGTTACCCATTTAAGGAAATTGTGCCAATTTCAGCACTTGAAGGCAACAACATTGATACGCTTCTTCAGCAAATTGAAGGTTATCTTCCAGAAGGCCCTCAATTTTATCCGGCAGATCAAGTAACAGATCACCCAGAGCGATTTATTATTTCTGAATTAATTCGTGAAAAAGTGCTGCATTTAACGAGAGAAGAGATCCCTCACAGTATTGCGGTTGCGATTGAATCGATCAAGCCAGATGAAAACGGCAAGATTCATGTTGCAGCGACCATCGTCGTCGAACGTGATTCACAAAAAGGGATTGTGATTGGTAAGCGCGGCAGCTTATTAAAAGAAGTGGGACAAAAAGCGCGCAGAGACATTGAAGCACTTTTAGGCTCAAAGGTGTATTTAGAGCTTTGGGTAAAAGTGCAGAAGGACTGGCGTAATAAATCCACACATCTTCGTGATTTCGGATTTAGAGAAGACGAATATTAAAAACCGATACAGTTGTTAGTAGATCTGACAATGGTGCGGTTCGATTAGTAAAAATTGTTTATCATGAAATGGAGGTAGCCTGGTCAAGATAAAGTTAATATGTTGGATGTAGCGTTGCTGCTTCTAATAAAGAAAGGTGGGGTTTTTATGTTGAATTTTACATGGAACGTATTTTCACAAACAGGAAGCGTTGACACGTATCTGCTTTTCAAAGAGTTAGAAAAGGAGAACCTGGAAAGACCCGATGTACTTGAAGAAGAAATAGCACGACTTGATTTTCCAATCTTATAATTCTTGACCCCCTCCAACGCTCGGAGTGTAGACAAATGCTCATTAAAAGTGAAGGAATCGTCCTTAGAACAACAGATTATGGCGAAACAAACAAAATTGTCATGCTGCTCACTAGAGAACATGGGAAAATTGGTGTGATGGCAAGGGGCGCTAAGAAATCGAACAGCCGCCTGTCAGCCATAAGCCAGCCGTTTTTATACGGAACCTTCCTGATCCAATCATCAACAGGACTTGGAACGCTCCAGCAAGGTGAAATGATGGAAAGCATGCGAACCATTCGGGAAGATTTATTTCTGACCGCATATGCCGCATATATGACAGAATTACTTGATAAAGGAACAGAAGAAAAGAAGCCAAACCCTTACTTGTTTGAACTTCTTCTTCAATCTTTACGCCATCTCAATGAAGGCACAGATGCTGATATTATTTTATTTATCGTAGAGGTTAAAATGCTGTCAGTGATGGGGTTGAAGCCTGAACTGGACCAATGTGTACACTGCGGTCAAAAAGAAGGGCAGTTCCATTTCTCAATTAGAGATAACGGATTCATCTGTAGGCAATGCTTTTCTAAAGATCCATATAAACTGCCCTTATCCCCAGCAGCAGCAAGACTGCTCCGTTTGTTTCATTATTTTGATTTATCAAGGCTTGGTCAGGTTGACGTGAAACCGCAAACGAAACAAGAAATTCGTCAAGTGCTCGATCATTATTATGAAGAGTATTCAGGTCTTTATTTAAAATCAAAAAAATTCATGAATCAAATGGAATCCATGAAAAAGCTAATGGACGGTGAAAACAAAAGTTGACATCTCTCGTGACTTTTTGTAAGATCATCTAAGATCAAATATGTTGCATTGACAGAAAGAAGTACTTACGTATCAGCCATAAAAGCGACCTTAGGGCGGTGTGAGCTAAGGATGGACACGTAACGAAAGGCATTCTTGAGCAACGTAAAACAAAGCGGCTGGGTGCTACGACACCAGCAAATAGGGTGGAACCGCGGGAAAAACTCTCGTCCCTATGTTTGCAAGGAACCTTGTGAGCATAGAGACGGGAGTTTTTGTGTTTTGCAAAAAGGTTCTAGGCCCCACCGCCATACATAGCGGATGGTGTAAAAAAGATGGAGGTGCGATCATTGAATATTCAAGACATGATTTTGACACTGCAAAAGCATTGGTCAAATGAAGGCTGCGTATTAATGCAGGCATATGACACAGAAAAAGGTGCTGGAACGATGAGTCCATACACGTTCCTCAGAAGCATTGGGCCAGAGCCATGGAAGGTAGCTTATGTAGAACCTTCAAGACGCCCGGCTGACGGCAGATATGGAGAAAACCCAAACAGATTGTATCAACATCATCAATTTCAAGTGATCATTAAGCCATCACCTGACAATATTCAAGAACTGTATCTAGAATCATTGAAGGCGCTTGGCATTGACCCGCTGAAACATGATATTCGTTTTGTTGAAGACAACTGGGAGAACCCATCTCTTGGCTGCGCAGGACTTGGCTGGGAAGTTTGGCTTGATGGAATGGAAATTACGCAATTTACGTATTTCCAGCAAGTCGGCGGTTTAGAATGTAAGCCAGTTTCTGTTGAAATCACATACGGAATTGAGCGTCTTGCTTCTTACATCCAGGACAAAGAAAATGTATTTGACCTTGAATGGACAGATGGCTTTACTGTAAGAGATTTATTCTTAATGGCTGAATACGAGCATTCTGTGTATACGTTTGAAACATCTAATACGGATATGCTGTTCGATTTATTTACAACATATGAAAAAGAAGCACATAGCCAAATGGACAAAGGGCTTGTTCACCCGGCATATGATTATGTACTCAAATGTTCTCACACATTTAACCTGCTTGATGCCAAAGGCGCGATTTCTGTGACTGAGCGAACAGGTTATATCGGAAGAGTACGTCAGTTAGCGAGAAAAGTAGCCAAAACATATTACGAAGAACGAGAAAAACTAGGATTCCCTATGCTAAAAGAGGAGGCGGCTTCTCATGAATAAACAAGATGTATTACTTGAAATCGGCTTAGAAGAGATGCCGGCTCGTTTCATGCCAGAAAGCACAAAGCAGCTAGGTGACAAAGTAAAAGCTTGGTTCGTAGCGCAAAATATTTCATTCGAAGACGTTGCTTTATTTAATTCACCAAGACGTCTAGCTGTACTCGTCAAAGGTGTTGCAGAAAAACAAGAGGACATCAAAGAAGAAGCAAAAGGACCGGCTAAAAAGATTGCTCAAGATGCTGAAGGCAATTGGACAAAAGCTGCCGAAGGTTTTGCCCGCGGACAAGGCGCTTCAACTGATGATCTGTATTTCAAAGACATCAAAGGTGTGGATTATGTCCATGTCCAAAAGTTTCAAGAAGGAAAACAAGTCAAAGACCTTCTTCCAGCATTGGGGGACATTGCCGCTTCATTGAGTTTTCCAAAGAACATGAGATGGGGAAGCGAGGATTTACGCTATATCCGTCCAATTAAATGGATTGTTTGTTTATTTGGTCAAGAGATCATTCCTGTCGAAATTGCAGGAGTGAAAAGCGGACGGGAGACTAGAGGACATCGTTTCCTAGGGACGACAGCCAGCATTGACACACCAGCTTCTTATGAGCAAACATTAAGAGATCAATTTGTCATTGTAGATTCAGATAAAAGAAAACAATTAATTACTGAGCAATTACATGCCCTTTCTTCCGAAAAAGGCTGGGTCATTCCAGTTGATCCTGAGCTTCTAGAAGAAGTGAACGATCTCGTTGAATATCCAACCGTTCTATTTGGTTCTTTTGAAGAAGAATTTCTTGCGCTGCCAGAAGAAGTGCTTGTCACGACAATGAAAGAGCATCAGCGTTATTTCCCTGTGAAAAATGAACAAGGGGAATTACTGCCGCACTTTATTACGGTCAGAAACGGGAACAGTGAGGCACTTGAAAATGTGGCAAGAGGGAACGAAAAGGTCCTTCGTGCACGTTTATCAGATGCGGCATTTTTCTATAAAGAAGACGAAAAACTCGTCATTGAAGACAACATTCAAAAGCTTGATAAAGTCGTATTCCATGAGAAACTTGGCACGATTGGCGACAAGCTGAAAAGAGTAACAGACATTGCCGTCCGCCTTGCTAGT
This sequence comes from Bacillus sp. JUb11, assembly GCF_024807925.1. Lineage (NCBI taxonomy): Bacteria > Bacillati > Bacillota > Bacilli > Caryophanales > Bacillaceae > Bacillus > Bacillus sp. JUb11. The sequence goes on from NZ_JANUEZ010000001.1 coordinate 387,576, forward strand.
CATGTGGGTGCAGATGAAGAAACGTCTAAACGCGCTGCAAGAGCAGCCAGTATTTCTAAATTTGACCTTGTGACTCAGATGGTCTATGAATTCCCAGAACTGCAAGGAATCATGGGTGAAAAATATGCTAGAGCACTTGGCGAACATGAAGAAGTGGCAAAGAGTATCAACGAGCACTATATGCCGCGTTTTGCCGGTGACGATGCGCCGTCAACACTTATTGGGGCGATTGTTGCAGTGGCGGATAAGCTAGATTCTATTTGTTCATTCTTCTCAATTGATGTCATTCCAACGGGCTCTCAAGATCCTTATGGATTAAGAAGACAAGCGAGCGGTATCGTTCAAATCCTGCTCGACCGCCAATGGAATCTTTCATTTAAAGAGCTTTTAGCACTAGCTCAAGTAGATGAAAAACATGAAGCGGCTCTCATTGAATTTTTAACACACCGTTTGAAATATGTCCTTCAAGCAGAACATATCCGTCATGACGTGGTGGAAGCAGTCCTTGATGTTGAAAATATTGAACCATATGCGGTTGTGAAAAAAGCGGCTGTTCTTGAAGAGAGCGTGAAACAGGAGAGTTTCAAAGAAACGGCTAAGGCACTAGGCCGCGTCATTTCAATCAGTAAAAAAGGGGAAGACGCACAGATTCAGCCTGAACTGTTTGAAAATGAACACGAACAAAAGCTATTTGAAGCGTATCAGCAAGCGGAAAAAGCCGTCAACGAGTATATGGCAAAAGGTCAGTACCAATCAGCACTTGAAGCGCTAGATACATTAAAAGCACCAATTGTTCATTATTTCGACCATACCATGGTTCATGCGGATGATGAAAAACTGAAACAAAATCGTTTGGCACAAATGGTCAAACTTGCAAAAGTCATTCAATCATTTGCGAATATGAACAATTTAATTGTAAAATAAATACCTAAGAACGGTTGCCTTTTTCGAAGGGCAATCGTTTTTTACTCATTTAATTCACGGTTTTTGAGTGGATTTTTGTTTCATTCGGACGAAGATGCGCTATAATATGATGAGTTATGAAATTGATATACATAAAGTAAGGATTCGCTCTCTCTATTTAAAGGTGGTGAGTACAATCGAGTTAAATAAACGGCAAGAGCAGATTTTACAGATTGTCAAAGAGAATGGTCCGATCACTGGAGAGCATATCGCCGATCGGCTGAACTTAACAAGGGCTACCCTCAGGCCGGATTTAGCCATTTTAACGATGTCTGGCTTTTTAGAAGCAAGACCAAGGGTCGGCTACTTTTTTACAGGCAAAACAGGCACGCAGCTTCTGGCAGATAAGCTGAAAAAACTTCAAGTGAAAGATTTTCAGTCCATTCCGGTCGTGATACACGAGAATGTTTCGGTTTATGATGCGATTTGTACGATGTTTTTAGAGGATGTGGGCACATTATTCGTTGTGGACGATCACTCTATTTTAACAGGCGTGTTATCAAGAAAAGACCTCCTTCGAGCAAGTATTGGGAAACAAGAGCTTCCATCTATACCTGTCCATATTATTATGACAAGAATGCCGAACATTACCGTTTGCCGCAAAGAAGATTTTATTATGGATGTGGCCAAGCACTTGATTGAAAAGCAAATAGATGCACTTCCTGTTATAAAAGATACGGATAAAGGCTTTGAAGTGGTCGGCAGAATTACGAAAACAAACATGACGAAAATACTTGTTAGCTTATCAGAGAACGAAATTATCTAATTACAGAAGACTGCGAGGGGATGTTATGAGTAATCGCGTAATTTTTGTTGTATCAGATTCAGTAGGAGAAACGGCAGAGCTCGTGGTCAAAGCGGCACTTAGCCAATTTGATGGCGGCTCATCCGACCATTCAAATATTAGAAGAATCCCATATGTAGAGGATGTCGGTACGATTAAAGAAGTGATTTCATTGGCGAAAGCAGATAATGGGATCGTTTGCTTTACTCTTGTTGTGCCAGAAATGCGCCAATTCTTAATAGAAGAAGCAGAAGCGAATGGCGTCGTGTACTATGACATTATCGGTCCACTTATTGATAAAATGGAGACGGCATATGGAAATGAAGCGAAACATGAGCCAGGTCGTGTACGTCAATTAGATGAGGACTATTTTAAAAAGGTAGAAGCCATTGAGTTCGCTGTGAAATATGATGATGGCCGGGACCCAAGAGGTATTCTAAAGGCTGATATTGTGCTGATTGGTGTATCGCGTACGTCTAAGACACCACTTTCTCAATACTTAGCACATAAACGCTTGAAGGTAGCAAACGTTCCGATTGTTCCTGAAGTTGATCCGCCAGAGGAGTTATTCTCAGTTGATCCAAAAAAATGCATCGGCCTGAAAATTAGTCCAGATAAACTAAATCATATCCGTAAAGAACGTTTAAAATCACTCGGTTTAAATGACCGTGCCATTTATGCGAATATCGAGCGGATTAAAGAGGAACTAGAATATTTTGAAAAAGTGGTTGACCGCATTAACTGTCAAGTTGTTGATGTATCGAATAAAGCAGTTGAGGAGACAGCAAATGTCATTCATCAAATGCTGACCAAAAGAGGTTCCGAATAAACTCAGGATGCTCCTCCTGGGTTTTTCCTATGGTGGGAAACGGGTAAACAAAAACAATGGCATATTTGCTGCATTTGTATTATAATAAAAAATTGTGATAAAATGATTGATTTTAGGTTTAAGTTAAGTCAAGAACGAATAAACTAATATTGGCAGAAGTCAAGTGATTCTGAACATAACTTTTCGACAAAATGAGTTTTACTGTTGATTGCTTTATGGGGGAAAAGTATGGTCTTTTTGCTTCTCTAAAGCAGGAATAAGGTGGAGGGATGGAGAATTAGTCACCTGAATGAACGTAAAAAAGAAAGGACGATTTATGTCGATGCAGATGCTTGTCCTGTAAAAGACGAAATCCTTTCTGTCGCATCTCAATTTGAAGTACCTGTGACTTTCATTGCTTCATATGAGCATTTTCAAACCAAACGATCACCACTTGAAGATTGGCGGTTTGTTGATACACATAAGGAAGCAGCAGATTTAGTCATTGCAAACTTAGCTGTCAAGCACGATATTGTTGTCACCCAGGATATTGGTCTGGCCTCCTTACTGCTTCCAAGACAAGTCATTGTTCTGTCTGAAAGAGGACGAATGTACACAAACGAAACAATTGATTTTGATTTGGAACGCAGGCATGTTTCCAGTAAACAGCGAAGAAAAGGTGTATACGGAAAAGGTCCCAAAAAGCTTTTAGAAGAGGATAAAAAGCGATTTATTGCCCAACTACAAAAAATCCTGTCGAATCATGAAGGATTTTTGAATTAAAAGGCGAATAATGTACGACGGAGTGTTATTAGGATGAGCAAACGTATACCAGATGAACTTTTGGAGCAAATCCAAAAAAACGCAGACATTGTCGAAGTGATTGGAGAATACGTACAGCTTAGAAAACAAGGTCGGAATTACTTCGGTCTTTGTCCATTCCATGGTGAAAATACTCCTTCATTCTCTGTTTCAGCAGATAAGCAAATCTTCCATTGTTTTGGCTGTGGTGCAGGAGGCAATGTATTTTCGTTCCTCAGACAAATGGAAGGCTACTCATTTATTGAAGCCGTTTCACATGTTGCTGATAAGTACCATATTGATTTGCCGGATCATGTAGCGAATGCGCAGATCAGTTCCTCACAGCAAGAGGATACAGCAGATCATAAAATGATTGAGGCGCATGAGCTTCTTAAGAAATTTTACCACCATTTGCTGGTAAATACAAAGGAAGGTCAAAACGCACTCGATTATTTAAGGTCCAGGGGCTTTACGGATGAAACAATTGCCAAGTTTGAGATCGGGTATGCTCTCGACTCGTGGGATTTCGTGACCAAGTTTTTAGAAAAACGAGGGTTTGATCCTGCGATGATGGAGAAGGCTGGTCTTTTGATTCAACGAGAAAACGGCACAGGTTTTTTTGACCGCTTTAGAGATCGTGTCATGTTTCCAATTCATGATCATCACGGGACGGTCGTCGCTTTTTCTGGAAGATCACTTGGTGATCAGCAGCCAAAGTATATGAATAGTCCTGAAACGCCACTTTTTCATAAAAGTAAGCTGCTTTATCACTTTCATGACGCGCGTATGCATATTAGAAAACGCGAACGTGCAGTCCTTTTCGAAGGATTTGCTGACGTCATCTCGGCTGTCACAAGTGGTGTTGGCGAAAGTGTTGCAACAATGGGTACGTCTTTAACAGAAGAGCACGTAAAGCTTCTTAGGCGGAACGTTGAAGAGATCATTTTATGTTATGACTCTGACACGGCCGGGTATGAAGCGACCATGAAAGCATCAGATTTGCTTGGAAAAAGAGGATGTAAAGTTCGCGTTGCCATGATACCAGATGGACTTGATCCAGATGATTACATTCGTAAATATGGCGGCGAGAAATTTAGGAATGACATCATAGATGCAAGTGTGACATTAATGACATTTAAGATGAACTTTTTCCGAAGAGGAAAGAATTTGTCTGACGAAGGAGACCGCCTGACTTACATGAAGCAGGTTCTCCGAGAAATTAGCCGATTAAACGGTTCCTTGGAACAAGAGATTTACATGAAGCAGCTGGCTGGGGAGTTCTCCATTTCACTTGACTCATTAAAGGAGCAATTGGAGCTTTTTGAAAAGCAGCAGCGACAAGAGGCCAAGAGCTCGCAAGAAGAAAATGGACTTGAAAAGCGGCGTGCACATCTGTCAACACAGGTAAGACGAAAACGTCTAAGGCCGGCATATGAAAACGCAGAGCGAATGCTCCTTGCACATATGTTGAAAAATGATGACGTGATCCGAAAAGTGCTTGATAGGATAGGGTTTGAATTTAATATAGATTCGCACAGAGCGCTGGCAACATACATTTATGCATTGTATGAAGAAGGCAAGGAGCCGACCCCGCAGCATCTGATGAACCGTATAGAAGATGATGTGATTAATCAGCTCCTGACGGATATATTCATGATTCAAGTTGGAGACGAACTAAGTGAAGCTGAATTAAGTGATTATGTAAAAAAAGTGTTGAATCATCGGAATTTGTCAATGATAAAGGAAAAAGAACTAGAACGTGCAGAGGCGGAGAGGCAAAAAGATTTCTTCAAAGCGGCAACACTTGCAAAAGAAATTATTCAGTTGAACCGTTCGCTGAAGTAATACGTCTACTATTTATGACAAGACTTACGGCTGGCAATGAATCCTTTAATGGGAGGAGCATAAGACCGCAAGCATCTTGCCTTCATCATTATTTATTTTATTCCTATTTGCTCATTCTGTTTGATAGAGAGAGAAAGGCAGAGCAGAAGCAAATCGCAAGTTACTTTAGAATTCGTTGCAAGCTTTGGAAGGAGGGATCCATAATGGCTGATAAACAAGCCCACGAAACTGAAACTGAATTAACCTTTGAACAGGTGAGAGATAAGCTCACTGAAACGGGTAAAAAACGGGGCGTTTTAACATACGAAGAAATTGCAGAGCGTATGTCTAGCTTTGAAATTGAATCAGACCAGATGGATGAATACTATGAATACTTAGGCGAACAGGGTGTAGAACTCATCAGTGAAAATGAAGAGACTGAAGACCCAAATGTTCAGCAGCTGGCTAAGGCAGAAGAAGAATTTGACCTGAATGATTTAAGCGTACCACCAGGTGTCAAAATTAATGACCCTGTTCGTATGTACTTAAAAGAGATCGGGCGCGTCAATTTGCTATCTGCTAAAGAAGAGATTACGTATGCTCAAAAGATTGAAGAAGGCGATGAGGAATCAAAAAGAAGATTAGCGGAAGCGAACCTTCGTCTCGTTGTCAGCATTGCGAAACGTTATGTTGGTCGTGGTATGCTGTTCCTTGACTTGATTCAAGAAGGAAACATGGGGCTCATGAAGGCGGTTGAGAAGTTTGATTACCGCAAAGGATACAAATTCTCAACATATGCGACTTGGTGGATTAGACAGGCGATCACACGTGCGATTGCCGATCAGGCGAGAACAATCCGGATCCCGGTTCATATGGTGGAAACCATTAATAAATTAATCCGTGTTCAAAGACAGCTTCTACAAGATCTAGGTAGAGAACCAACGCCAGAAGAAATTGCGGAAGACATGGATTTAACACCAGAGAAAGTAAGAGAAATTCTTAAAATTGCGCAAGAGCCAGTATCTTTAGAAACACCTATTGGTGAGGAAGATGACTCACATCTTGGTGATTTTATCGAAGACCAAGAGGCGACTTCTCCATCAGACCATGCTGCCTATGAGCTTTTAAAAGAGCAGCTTGAAGATGTATTAGATACGCTAACGGACCGTGAAGAAAATGTGCTGAGACTGCGTTTCGGACTAGATGACGGAAGAACACGCACATTAGAAGAGGTAGGAAAGGTGTTTGGCGTAACAAGAGAGCGTATTCGCCAAATTGAAGCGAAAGCTCTTCGTAAATTAAGACACCCAAGCAGAAGTAAACGATTAAAAGACTTCTTAGAATAGAAACCGGACGGATCTTGAGAGAGATCCGTTCTTTCTTCATCAAAATGAAAACGCTTTTTTGATCTGATTATATTTTACTGAATAACAAATGAATTTGCAACGTTCTTAGAGAAAAGATGTATAAAAAATACATCTAAATGTGCTGAAGGCTTTATTTCTCATTTTGAATCATTTTTGTCTAATCTGTGAACTTGACCAAAGTTTTGTATCATAATTCGTTTACTTTTTGTAAAATTAAAGTAGAATTAGAATTGTTTGCATAGTCTCAAAGGGGTTTTTCACAAAGGGGAGGATGAAAGAAATGAAACGGAATCCACTTATACCATTCTTATTGATTGCCATTTTAGGTATTGGACTCACTTTTTTCTTATCAATGAAGGGACTGAAAGATGAAGACAAAATTGCCTCTGGGGGCAAAGAGCAAAAGCAAGAAGAGACCGCAAATGCAACGCCGGAAGAATTGTATAAGCAGAACTGTATTAGCTGTCATGGGGAAAACTACGAAGGTGGCGCTGGTCCTGCATTAAAAGGTGTTGGCGACAAGCTTGAAGTGGCAGACATCAAGAAGAAAATTCAAGAGGGCGGAAATGGAATGCCGGGCGGGCTAATTCCGAATGAAAAGCTCGATGAAATGTCAGAATGGGTATCCAAAATTAAATAATAAAGCGCAAAAAGCTCTTTTTCATCAGAAGAGCTTTTTTCATTTGAAAACGACTTTTAAAAAGTCCATAATTTATATAAGATAGACAAGTATGAACATTAAAGAAAAGTAGTGATATGGATGAATGAAATGAATTTGTCAAAACGATTAAAAAGAGTCGCAGACTTTTTACCAAAAGAGGCGGTCTTTGCTGATATTGGCTCAGATCATGCCTATTTGCCATGTTATGCGATATTACATCATAAAGCATTGAAAGCCATTGCTGGTGAAATTACTGATGGACCGCTTCAATCTGCGAAGCAGCAAGTACATAGGCTTGAATTAGATGAGCAGATTTCAGTCAGAAAAGGAAATGGCCTTGAAGTGATTGAAAAAGGCGAGGTGAATGCTGTCACGATTGCAGGAATGGGCGGAGCACTCATTGCAAGCATTCTAAATGAAGGTAAACACAAGCTCACAGGGCAGGAGCGGCTTATTCTTCAGCCTAATATTCATGCCCACCATATTCGTTTATGGCTCTATCAAGAGGGGTATGAACTGATGGATGAAGTGATTTTAGAAGAAGATGGCAAAATATACGAAATCATCATTGCCGAAACTGGCGACAAAGATAAAGCCTATGAAGGCATGTCGATTGAAACAGGCATGCTCGTTGGTCCGTTTCTTGCCAAAGAGCAAAATGATGTCTTCCGGCGCAAATGGATGAATGAGCTTCAGCACATGGAGCATATAGAAAGCCAGATTCAACAAGCAGCGCCGACGGAAGAGAACAAAGAACGTCTGAAAGAGCTGAATGCGAAAATAAAAATTCTAAAGGAGGTTTTGACTGTTGGCTAAAACAGTGAACGGGCATGAAATCATCCAATTATTTGAGCAATTTTCACCAAAGGCATATGCGGTGGAAGGTGATAAAATCGGGCTCCAGATTGGAACGCTGAATAAAAAAGTGACCAATGTCATGATCACCTTAGATGTATTAGAAAATGTGGTAGATGAGGCAATTGAGCGGAAGGTGGATCTCATTATTGCCCACCATCCGCCAATTTTCCGTCCATTAAAACATGTGGCGACAGATCAGCCGGCAGGACGGATCATTGAGAAATGCATCAAACATGATATTGCGGTGTATGTAGCACATACAAACCTGGATGTGGCTGATGGAGGAGTCAATGACTTGCTTGCAGACGCTTTAGAGCTCGGGGAAACAAAAGTGCTAGTTCCAACATACGAAGATCCAATTAAGCAGCTAGCCTTGTATGTTCCAGTGGAATTTGAAGAGGCCATCAGGACGGCTTTAGGAAATGCGGGAGCTGGCCATATTGGCAACTACAGTCATTGCGCTTTTTCAAATGAAGGGACAGGCAGTTTTCTGCCATCAGAAGAAGCTGTGCCATTTATTGGTGAGACGGGTAAATTGGAATTTGTGAAAGAAGTACGAATCGAAACCATTTTCCCAGCAAGTATTGAAAAACAAGTGATTCGTGAAATGATCAAAGCACACCCTTATGAAGAAGTGGCTTACAGTGTACACACGACAGATCTTCCTCCTATTCAAAAAGGCCTTGGCCGTATTGGAGAATTAAAAGAACCTATGACACTTAAAGACTTCACTCAATTTGTGAAAACGAAGTTAGATGTGAATGGAGCGCGTTTTGTAGGAGATCAGGAAGCGGTCGTGAAAAAAGTAGCTGTGCTTGGAGGAGACGGAAATAAATATATCCATCAAGCGAAAAGAATGGGGGCAGATGTGTACGTGACTGGCGACCTTTATTTCCATGTCGCTCACGATGCCATGATGCTCGGACTGAATGTAGTGGACCCGGGTCATTACGCAGAAAAGATCATGAAAGAAGGCGTGAAGACAAAACTAGAATCGCTATGTACAGATAAAAAATATGATGTGCAGTTCTTTGTATCAGAATCAAACACAAACCCGTTTCAATTTGTGTAAGCAAAAACGTCAGAGCATAGCAGCTCTGACGTTTTTTTATTTCTTTGTTTTCACGCGAGGTAATATCTTAGAAAGAGGAACCGTCCGTTCAATTTTCCATGTTGATTCATCATCAGGTTCGTAGTTTTCTAAGAAACGAATGACTTCTTTTGTAATAGGTGTTGGTGTGGAAGCACCTGCAGTAACGGCAACGGTTTTTACCCCTTGGAGCCATTCAAGCTTTAACTCACTGAGATCACCAATTCGGTAAGCCTGCGTTCCTGCAATCTCCATTGACACTTGCGCCAGACGATTTGAGTTATTGCTTTTTGGATCGCCGACCACAATGGTCAGATCGGCTTGGCCTGCTTGCTGTGACACAGCTTCCTGACGTACCTGTGTCGCAAGGCAGATTTCTTGATGGTACTCGACGTGAGGATATTTTTCTTTAATGAGCTCCATCAGATCATGAACATCCCACTGAGACATTGTCGTCTGATTGGTGATGAGCAGTTTATCTGACGTTAAATCGAGCGCTTTAATATCAGCTTCTGTTTCGACAAGGTGCACTTTGTCAGGTGCAACACCGACGGCTCCTTCTGGCTCAGGGTGACCCTTTTTCCCGATATAAATAATGTCATATCCATCAGCTGTTTTTTCTGAAATGAGTTCATGTGTTTTCGTGACATCTGGACAGGTCGCATCAATGGCGACAAGGCCTTTTTCTTCTGCAATTTGACGGACTTCAGGAGATACGCCGTGAGCGGTGAAAATCACTGTGCCACTTTCAACCTGCTTTAAAATATCCAGACGGTTTGGTCCGTCCAGTGTGTAAATTCCATCTTCTTCGAAGGCATCTGTGACATGTTTGTTGTGCACAATCATACCTAATATATAAATTGGGCGTGGCAAGTTTTTATCAAGTGCGGCATTTTTAGCAATGACCATTGCATCTACAACGCCATAGCAATAGCCACGCGGCGAAATTTTAATTACATTCATTTATTCGTCCTCCTGTAGGGAAGTGCTGCTAGAGAAGAACAATATAAAAAGCCGTGAAAAACGGCTTTTGATCATTCTCTTCCTTCATTATAGCCAAAGTAAGCGCATATATCAAAGATTGTTATACATGGGAAACACTTCGCCTTTAAAAGATCACTAGACATATAGTTTCGGAATGGAACTGCCCGATCTTTTTTTCGGTTTTGCTTCAGGAGCAGCTGATGTGTGTACAGTGGTTTTTTTGACAAGGATGTCCTCTGGTTCTTCTTCATTTCCTTCTTCTATTTCATCATCAACCGGTGCTGTTTGTTCGTGCGGAACGTCTGTTTCTGCAGTGATTTCTTTTGGTTCTTCGTCTGCATCATTCGTATTTGTTTCATCGTCATCCGCACTGCCAAGCTGGCTATAGAGTTTAATCATGGCAGGCAAATTTCTGACTAAAGGACCGTATTGCTGAATCATAGGCGTGAATTGCTGCGCCATTCCGAGTACTTTTTGAACATTTCCTAACATGCTTGAAAGGTTCGCAGGGTTTGCGAAGCTCTGGATTCCTTGTAATCCCGCACCACCTCCAGCGCCGGAGATCCCTGCTCCTCCAGCTCCAGGAAGAAATTTTGCCAGCATGCCCTTAATTCCGGCTCCGCCGCCTAGTGCACGGCTTTCGCCTCCAGGAATGCCACCCATCCCGCGTAGACCGCCGCCTTGTACAGACGGAGAGCGAGGCATCATTTGTTGAAATTGGTTGCCTTGCCCTTGAAAAGGCTGTTCGATCGGAGCCTGCTGTCTCCGTTGAAAAATCCCGGGCTGTCCGCCATTTCCAAGGTGCCGGCGTGAGGGACGATGCGGCTGAAAATCGCCCATAGGCCTTTGCCCTAACATACTTGTACCTCCCTTACTGCATTCTCTTTCTCTTCATAGGTTATGCAGGGAAGTATCATTTGGTTTCCTGTGAGAAAAGCGGACATGGTTTTTTTGGTGAAAATCAGCTATAATGAGGAGATGAGCAAAAAGGCATTGCCTTAAGGAGTGAAAACATGAAAGAAACGAAATTTACGACATATGAATTAAAGTCTTTTATTATAGATGCTATTCATGAACTGGGCTTTTATGAGCCGACTGATATTCAAAAAAGAATCATACCTGCTGTTTTAAAAGGTGAAAGCGTGATTGGACAGTCTCAAACAGGGACAGGGAAAACCCATGCGTATTTATTGCCGCTTATTCATTCAATTGATCCAAGCAAAGAGCAAGTACAAGTGGTCATTACTGCACCAACACGAGAATTAGCGAATCAAATTTTTAAAGAAGCACAAACGATCTTAAAAAATACGCCTCCAGAAGAAGAAATCAAGGCAAAGCTTTACATTGGCGGAACGGACAAGCAGAAATCCATTCAAAAGCTAAAGAATCAGCCGCACTTAGTGGTCGGCACTCCTGGACGTATTGCTGATCTTATTCATGAGCAAGCGCTGAATGTGTACAAAGCGACATCTCTTGTCATTGATGAAGCAGACCTTATGCTGGATATGGGCTTTTTAGAAGATGTGGATCGTATTGGCTCACAAATGCCAGAACAGTTGCAAATGCTCGTGTTCTCAGCAACTATTCCAGAAAAATTAAAACCTTTCCTCAAAAAATATATGGATAATCCGAAATATGCACATGTTGAACCGAAACGCATTACGGCTGAAAACATTCAGCATATTTTAGTTCCATCTAAACAGCGTGATAAATTAAAATTACTTCATGAAATGGTGACGAATGTACAGCCTTATTTAGGGATCATCTTTGCCAACACGAAATCAACTGTTGATGAAATTGCCTCATTCCTACAGGAAAAAGGAATGAAAATTGGGGTACTTCATGGTGGTTTAACGCCTCGTGAACGTAAAAAAGTGATGAAACAAATTGAAGATTTGGAGTTCACCTATATTGTGGCATCTGATCTTGCTGCCCGCGGGATTGATATTAAGGGCGTCAGCCACGTGATTAACTATGAGCTCCCATCCGATCTTGATTTCTATGTTCATCGTGTGGGAAGAACGGCTCGCGCTGGTTCATCTGGCATTGCGATGACCATTTATGATCTTGCTGATGAGGATGCACTCGTTCAAATTGAAAAAATGGGTGTTGTATTTGAAAACAAAACGATTGTTCATGGCGAATGGCGAGATGCAGATGATCGTTTGAAGCGTCAAAGACGTAAAAAAGCACCAAATGAAATTGAAGAAAAAGCAAAACGCCTTGTCAGAAAACCGAAAGCCGTCAAACCTGGATATAAAAAGAAAATGACACGTGAGATGGATAAGATCAAAAGACAAGAACGTAGAAAGTCAAAGCGTAACGGAAAGTAGGGGGACACATTGTTGAAGATTGGATCACATGTATCCATGAGCGGAAAACATATGCTACTTGCAGCGAGTGAGGAAGCTGCCTCTTATGGTTCAAATACTTTTATGATTTATACAGGTGCACCGCAAAATACGCGCCGTAAAAAAATTGAAGATCTCAATATTGAAGCTGGACAAGCGCATATGAAAGAGCATGGTATGACAGATATCGTCGTTCATGCACCGTATATTATCAATATTGGGAACACAGTGAATCCAGCGACATTTGAGCTTGGAGTGGACTTCCTTCGCTCTGAGATAGAGCGTACAGAAGCGCTAGGTGCAAGACAAATTGTTCTTCATCCAGGTGCGCATGTCGGAGCAGGTGCAGATGCTGGAATTCAAAAAATCATTGAAGGTCTCAATGAAGTCATTGTGAAGGGGCAGGAGGTTCAAATTGCGCTGGAAACAATGGCGGGAAAAGGATCAGAGTGCGGAAGAAGCTTTGAAGAGCTTGCCCAAATTATTGACGGTGTGACACATAACGAAGCACTTTCTGTTTGCTTTGATACGTGTCACACGCACGATGCAGGTTATCCCATTGTGAGTGATTTTGATGGAGTTTTAGAAGAATTTGATCGAATTGTCGGGATCGACCGAATCAAAGTTCTTCATATTAATGATAGTAAAAATGTACAAGGCGCAAGAAAAGACCGACATGAAAATATCGGTTTTGGAGAAATTGGTTTTGATGCCCTGAGCTATATCGTTCATCATCCACAGCTTCAAGATGTGCCGAAGATTCTAGAAACGCCTTATGTAGGTGAAGATAAAAAGAACAAGAAACCACCTTATAAATTCGAAATTGCGATGCTGAAAGAAAAGCAATTTGATGAAGGTTTACTAGATAAGATTACGGGTCAATAAAAAGTGCATGCAATGTGATGAGGTGCCGCTAAATGCGGCCCTTTTTTGCCTAATTTGTGAATTGATTAAACAGATCATTGACGGTCTGTGCTGTCTGTTTAGACGTAATCGCTTCCACTTGCTTAAGCAGCCGGTTGCGCTCTGCATCATTAAAAATATTGACGTTTTTCCCATTCATGAGTTTGGCGACCTCTGCAGCCTGATTGGATGTTAAGCTGATCCCATACTGTTTTGCATACCTTAACAAGTCATTTGCTGTGATCTGATTCAGACGCTGCAACACAATTTTTTGAATTAAAATCAATTCCATTCCTCCCCTCTGTATCAATGTATGGGCGAAAACGGAAAATGTGCAAAAAATTTTATTTTACTCTGTGAAATGATAAAATAGTAAAGTGAATAAAATGTTCATTGAAAACTAAACATGTGTAGAAGGGAGAACGTATGGCAAATAGTAAACAGCATAAAAAGGAATCAGTGCCTCATTTTATTTTGAGAATTTTTCTGATTCTAGTAGGAGCTGCATGTGCAGCAGTCAGCATTGAATTATTTTTAGTGCCAAACAATATTATTGATGGAGGCATCATCGGTATTTCGCTTATTTTGGATTATCTTTTTACGGATAACCCATTCATTAATTTTGCGACGATTGTTGTCATTTTAAATATTCCATTTATGATATCAGGATACAAACATATTGGGAAAACCTTCTTGATTTCCACTGTGATTGGAATTGTCAGCTTGGCCGTGATTGAATCTTCACTCCATCATGTAGAAGCATTTACGACGCAGCCGATTTTAGCTACTGTATTTGGAGGGCTGTTACTCGGGTTTGGCGTTGGGCTTGTGATACGGAATGGAGGCTCAATGGACGGAACGGAAATCTTAGGAATTCTTCTGACGAAAAAAATTCCTTTCTCCGTCGGTGAGTTTGTCATGATCGTCAATGTGTTCATTTTTATTTGGGCGGGCTTTGTCTTCGGACCGGAGCAAGCTATGTATTCTGTCATGACATATTATTTGGCAATGAAAACAATTGATGCTGTCATTCAGGGACTAGATGAAACAAAAGCTGTCATTATCGTTTCGGATTATTATGATGAAATTTCAGATGCGATCCTTCATCGTCTCGGCAGGGGAACCACCAAGCTTAGAGGAAAAGGCGGCTATACCGATGAAGAAAAAGATGTCATTTACGCCGTCGTGACAAGACTTGAAATTACGAAGCTGAAATCTATCGTGTTTGAAATTGATGGTCAAGCCTTTATTACGATTATGGATACGCATGAAACAAAAGGCGGTAAATTCAAAACAGCCATTCATTAGCTTTTATTTTACTTTTTTATCTTTCTTTTATATAATGAAATGTATGTATGGACAAAGAAAATGGCTTTTGCCATTTTCTTTTTGTTGTATAAATCGTAATCATTCTTTTTATATTGGATTAAAGGTGGAAGATTTATGGCAAAGCCAATTATTGAAATGAAGGACATTTCGTATTCATATGGACAGCGAAATGTCATTGATCACATTCATTTAACGGTAGAGGAAGGAAACTTTCTAGCACTTGTTGGACCGAATGGATCTGGTAAAACAACCTTATTAAAATGCCTGCTTGGCTTGATTAAACCCCAGCAGGGAGAATTGAAGCTCTTTGGCACACCAGCTCAAAAATTTAAAGACTGGGATCAAATTGGATTTGTTTCTCAAAAGGCGAATAGCTTTAATACAGGGTTTCCTGCTTCTGTATACGAGGTCGTGGCAAGTGGTTTAACGGCGAAGATTGGTTTATTCAAACGCATGAGTAAGCAGGATAAGCTTCAAGTAGATGAGGCCATACGCTCAGTTGGTATACAAGACTTAAAACATCAAAACATTGGTGAGCTTTCAGGCGGTCAGCAGCAGCGTACATTTATTGCCCGTGCACTCGTCAGTCAGCCAAAGCTGCTTATTTTAGATGAGCCGACTGTGGGTGTAGACCAAAGAACAGTAGAGGGCTTTTATCAGCTGTTAGAAACATTGAACAAAGAAAAAGGAATGTCTTTAATTCTCGTTACACATGATGTAGGAACCGTTTCTGACAAAGTCACGCATGTGGCTTGTTTAAATCAGACACTTCATTTTCATGGAGATGCGGAAACGTTTGATTCGATGGATGATCAGGCGCTTTCTCAGTTTTACGGGCATGACATTCAAGTGATTCATCACGATCATCACCATCATGGGGGACATGAATAATGCTATTTCCATTTTTTCATTATGAATTTTTACAAAATGCGTTTATCGCAGGTATGCTGATCGGCTTTATTGCGCCCTTACTTGGTGTATTTATTGTCGTGAGAAGGCTCTCTCTCATCGCAGATGCGCTTAGTCACGTGTCACTTGCTGGGATAGCGGCAAGTTTATTCCTTGATAAAAAGTTTGGACTTTTGACAGGGGTTAGCCCGCTTTACTTAGGAATGGCTTTTTCTGTGGCTGGCTCATTGTTTATCGAACGTCTGCGCTCTGTGTATAAACATTATCAGGAGCTGGCGATTCCCATTATTTTATCGGGTGGTATTGGGATCTCTGTTATTTTCATTTCACTTGCAAATGGTTTTAATACAGATTTGTTCAGTTATTTGTTCGGAAGTGTCAGTGCGGTTTCAAGGCTCGATCTTTGGATTATTGTTGGGATCTCACTTGTCGTTGTATTAGTGGTTGTGCTCTTGTATAAAGAATTGTTTTTGCTTTCTTTTGATGAAGAACATGCGAAGGCTTCTGGTATTTCAGCTAAGTGGATTCATTTTATTTTTATTTTAGTCGTTGCACTTGTCATCGCAGCATCGATGCGTATTGTCGGTACACTCCTAGTGTCCGCACTCATGACACTGCCAGTTGCGGCAAGTATTCGGATTGCCAAAGGGTTTAAACAGGCGATTTTCCTTTCCATCTTATTTGGGGAATTGTCTGTCATGGTCGGCTTGATTTTAAGTTATTATCTTGATTTAGCGCCGGGTGGAACCATTGTGATGCTGTCTATCTTGATTTTAATCGGGTGTATTAGTATTGGGAAATTCAGAAGGGGGAATCATCATGAACGTACAAGAAGCGCTTGATTTATTAAAGGAAAAAGGCTATAAATATACAAGCAAACGTGAAGATATGCTTCAATTGTTTTCTGATTCTGATAAATACTTGACCGCTAAAAATGTATTAACAGCATTAAGTGAAGATTACCCAGGGCTTAGTTTTGATACGATTTATCGAAACCTGTCTTTATATGAAGATCTTGGGATATTAGAGACAACGGAATTATCAGGGGAGAAACTGTTCCGTTTTAAATGTTCGTTTTCCCACCATCATCATCACTTTATTTGTTTGACGTGTGGTAAAACAAAGGAAATTGACGCTTGCCCTATGGACAAGCTTGATGCTGATCTAGAGGATTATCACATTAGCGGACATAAATTTGAAATTTACGGAACGTGTCCTTCTTGCGAACCGAAAGAAGTTCATTCATGAAAGAAGCCAGCCGATGGGCTGGCTTTTTGTTTTGTGATCTTGAAAACGTTTTACAAAGGATAGCTGTTTCATTAAAATGAGAACAATAGATCATCTATTGAAACATAAATGAGTCTTTTGAAATAGGGGAGTGGTCAAAGGTGGCGTATTATGTTGTTTTCGATGTAGGCGGAACAAAAACAAAGCATGGGGTCATGGATCGAAATGGTGAGCTGATCACGAGCGGCGACTACGAAACAAACTGCCGACAACTTGAGCCGTTTTTAGAGGACATGGAGAACGTGGTGAAAGAGTATCAAAGGACTTGGGATATCAAAGGGATTGCGATGAGTCTTCCGGGTTTTGTTGACAGTCAAACGGGTTATACGGAATTTGCAGGAGCGATTATTGCTTTAAATGGCCAAAATGTCAAAACGCTTTTGGAAGAAAAAACATCACTTCGTGTAGAAGTAGAAAATGATGCGAACTGTGCAGCTCTGGCTGAAAAATTTAGTGGTCATGCGAAAGAGTGTGACAGCTTTATATGTATGACACTTGGGACTGGTGTCGGCGGCGGTATTTTTGCTGGTGGCGAGCTTGTTCGCGGTGCCTCTTTTCGCGGCGGTGAATTTGGTATGATGCTGACAGAAACAGAAAATGGTCAGTTTACCACACTCAACAGCAGTGCTTCGACAGCTGGATTGATACGAAGTTACAAAGAGCAGCAGGGCATTCCACAAAGTCAGCAAATCGACGGTCAAGAAATCTTTGAAAAAGCCAAGCAAGATCCGGCCATTGAGAAGATGATCGATCAGTGGTACAAACGAATCGCAATTGGTATTTACAATGTGGCAACAGTTCTCAATCCAGAGAAAATCCTCATTGGCGGGGGCGTGAGTGCAAGGCCCGATTTGATTCCAAACATTGAGAAACATTTACATACTTTGCATGCATGGAAAAACATACAGGTGACACTGGAAACGTGCTATTACTTCAATCAGGCAGGTATGATGGGTGCACTTTATCATTTTTTAATAAAAGAAGGACATTATCGTACAATCAAAAAGCCGATACATTAAAAACGTATCGGCTTTTGATCTGTTTTAGTAAGCAGTTTGCAGTCGCTTTTCATACTGTTTGATCCATTGGGATGCTTCTTGCCAGTTATTAACGCGAATGATCCGTTCATCAATTGGCATTTGATTATACGGTGAGTTAAACAGAATCACTGGAATGTCAGCTTCTTTTGCAATCATTGTGGCATTGCCATGGTGATCTTCAAAAAACACATCGATCTTATGTTTTTGAACAGCTTCCACCTTATGATGTCCGCCAACAAGCTCGATATCGTCGTAATGGACATGATTCTCCTCAAACCATTTGTAGGTGATGTCTGAGTGATGCTGCCTTCTGGCTGTGATATAAATCAATTGATGATGATGTTTCATTTGATTGAGGATTTCTTTTGCACCCTCGGCAGGCTTTGCCTGTTTATAAATAAGAGGCTCATACTCATTCATCCAGCCCCAAAATTCTTCATTTGAAATCTTTAAAAGCTTCGTCAAATCATATTCCGTCATATCATCTAGTGTGATGTCACATTGAAACGACTCATTTAAGTAGGGGACAAAGGTGTCCTGCGCCGTGACTGTGCCATCGATATCAATTCCTAAACGTAACATGCCCACACTCCTCATATTTATCCTCTTAAAGTGTAACATAATCAATTCACAATTCCAGCAAGTTTTAGCAAACATGAAACAGACATTTTTGCTCATACTAAAAAAGCTCCTTTCTATTAACCAAAAGGGGGAATTGATCATGGAAAGAGACGAAGATTTCAGAAGAAATGATCGTGAAATCGACACACACTTTAGTAATGATGATGGCTATTTAGAGGAAACAGCTGCTGAAATAGCAGAGCCATATCAAGCATCAAGAGATCGTGAAGACAGAAGAGAACGTGACCATGTAGGTGACGATTCAGGCAGTAAGGGGATAGGCTATACAGCACTCGCGATTGCGATTATCTCATTATTTGTCTTGCCGGTGCTATTAGGCGTAGCGGCAATCGTCGTTGGTTATATTGCAAGAAGAAAAGGAGCACATGCGCTTGGCGCGTGGTCAATCGGGATCGGAATCGTTTCCGTCATCCTCGGCATCTTTATCACCCCGTTCTTTTAACAGGACAGGAACAGAAAAACGCCTGACAGTGATGTCAGGCGTTCTTTGTTATGCGTTCGCTTGTTTTGCTTTTTCAGCTTCCATTTTTGCATAATGTTCTTCAGCGATTTTATCGATTTCTTTTTTCAGTTCTTCGACCATTGTTTCTTCTGGCACTTTCCGAACGATTTCACCTTTGCGGAATAAGAGGCCTTCACCTCTAGCGCCAGCGATGCCGATATCAGCTTCACGCGCTTCACCTGGACCGTTTACAGCACATCCGAGAACAGCTACTTTGATCGGTGCTTTAATTTTAGAAATATATTCTTCGACTTCATTTGCAATGCTAATGAGGTCAATTTCAATTCGTCCACAAGTTGGACATGAGATGAGTGTTGCTGCATTTGATGCAAGGCCAAATGATTTTAATAATTCACGTGCCACTTTGACCTCTTCGACCGGGTCAGCACTTAATGAAATACGGAGTGTGTTACCAATCCCCATATTCAAGATTGCGCCAAGACCAGCTGCACTTTTGACCGTACCTGCAAATAACGTACCTGATTCTGTAATCCCAAGATGAAGAGGATAATCAAAGGCCTTTGCTGCTTTTTCGTATGCCTCAATCGCAAGGTTTACATCAGATGCTTTCATACTGACAATGATGTCATGAAAGTCTAGGTCTTCTAAAATTTTAATGTGATGCAGTGCACTTTCAACCATACCATCTGCTGTTGGATAGCCGTATTTATCAAGAATCTTTTTCTCGAGCGAACCAGCGTTTACCCCAATACGAATTGGAATGCCTTTTTCTTTTGCAGCTTTCACAACAGCTTCGACTTTTTCTCGTCTTCCGATGTTTCCTGGGTTGATACGAATTTTGTCTGCACCTGCTTCAATCGCTTTCAGTGCAAGCTTGTAGTCAAAATGAATGTCGACAACAAGGGGGATGTTGATTTGTTTTTTAATGTCCGCAATCGCATTTGCTGCACGCTCATCTGGGCATGCGACACGCACAATTTGACAGCCAGCTTCTTCTAAACGTTTAATTTCAGCTACTGTCGCTTCGACATCATGTGTTTTGGTTGTCGCCATACTTTGAATGACGACTTCATTGTTTCCACCTATAGTTAAAGGTCCCACTTTGACGGGACGCGTTTTTGTACGATGTGTGACTTCACTCACTTGTCAATCGCTCCTTAGTGTACATGCAATTCGTTTGCAGTGTACGACGTGTTTTACATCTCATATTGTAACAGTCTCTTTGTATGAATGACAAGGAATTAACGTTTTATCTCTTATAGACCGGAAACTTGTATGTGTTGCCTGCCCGAATTTCGTTCGCTTTGACGCCTTGATTCAGTGCTTCAAAGTCTTCGATCACTTCATCTAATGGCTTACTTGTATGCACGATAGAGACGACGGTTTGTCCTTGTTTAACAGTGACAGTTTTATATGCCTGTTTTTCAGCTGTTTGAAAGGCGCTGGCGGGAACAGCAGGGCCTTCCTGAACGGGGATCGTTCCATTTTTTAAATCAAAAAAGATAATAAAGAGGACAAACAAACTGACTAGTAAAAAAATAATTCGCCGCATTTTACTCACCGCTTTTAAGAGTTTACTTCAGATTATGCATGTCCCTGAGTTGATAGAACAAAAAAGAGTGGAAAAGCTAGGAAGGGTGGTTCTAGTGAGTTCTAGTATGACTTGTAAGTGAAAAAAGTTTGGAAAAAGCAATCCTAAGCCCTTTCTTTATTATGATAAAATCAAAACAGGGGGAGAGTATATGAAGAAAATCAGTCAGCATATATATGTAAGAACACTAACAGAAAGTGATGCAGAAGCACTATTAACACTTGAACGAGAAAACCGCACCTATTTTCAGCAATTTACACCTTTGGTTCAGGATGATTTTTTTACTGTACCTCGTCAAAAGGAACGGATTAACCGCAGTATGCAAAGGCGTGCAAAAGATGAAGCCTATATGCACGGTATTTTCTTAAATGAAACAGATGCATTAATTGGAACGATCTCACTCAATTCTGTTGAAAGAGGACCGATTCAAGGGGCTTTGCTTGGATATGTACTTGATGAAAAGCAAGGCGGGAAGGGGTATATGACAGAGGCGATTCGTTTGATTATCGATTATGCCTTTTATGAATTGTACCTTCACCGCATTGAGGCTGGCGTAAAACCATCTAACATTGGTTCCATTCGTGTGCTTGAGAAGACAGGATTTGAAAATGAGGGACTTCATCGTAAAAAAGTAAAGATCAATGATAAGTGGGAGGATCACTATTTGTTTGCGATCATCCATCCAGATGAGTCATAGGGTCAAAACAAATAAAAAAGCTCCCCAAAATGAGGGAGCTTATTTTTTTGCAGGTATTTCTTTAACGACAAGATATAAGAAAATAAAGTTAATCACCCAATTTAATAAAAATGAGTTTGCAACCGGCGTGTTTAATGCACTCATGATGGCGAAAAAGACGGTTGTTAATGTGAGTGAATAGGCAGAGAGCTTCCAAAGCATTTGAAAGGACAGCTCTTTTTGCTGCATTCGTATAATAAATGTGCCAAGCATGGCTAGGAATGTTGCGCTGATGAACATGAGAGCAGCAGTAGATAGGTACAGCAAGACACAAATGACAGGGATAATGATCGCTTGATTCTGGTTTGTGACGCTGGCAAGTTCATCTTTTGTGAGTGTTCCGCCAAGCAGCTGGTATGGAATATCTGTCATTTGTCCGTCAATGGCAATCACTGCTTTTTCTTTCAATAACGCAATGGCTGTTTGTTTTGATTCAAGCTCACTTGATTTTATTTTTTCAGCGGGATCAAAGATAATCGTGATGCCGTTTTCTTCTTTTTCGATCGGCGTGCTTTGATCCGCTTGAAGCGTTCCTTTTTCAATGGAAAAGTCGGGTAAATCTTTTTTAATCACATGTTGAAATCCTGACATCGCATTTGAAATCTCTTGGCTCATATGATAGCCCTGGGGGACAGCTGCGATGATCGAAAGGATAAAGATGAATAAAATGGCCTTTCCAATCCCAGTAAAACGTGCTCTGGCAATATCTTTTGGTGAATAAATTCCTTTTAACAATAAACTAAATACGTTCAACCGATTCACTTCCTACATTCTTTTCTATTTCTCACATTGTATCAATGTCTATCCATCCAGTACAAGTACGGCCTTCATTACTGGTTAAGATAGAAGGAATGAGGCATAATGTATACAGCATATAAAAAGGAGGCGGCTGCGGATTGGACGTGCTGTATTGGATTTTGATCGGCTGTGCATTTATCATTGCGTTTGTGGGACTTGTCTATCCAATCATTCCTAGTGTGGTTTTCATGGTTCTTGGGTTTATTTTATATGGGCTCTTTTTTAGCTTTGAGAATTTGACGCTCACTTTTTGGCTCATTCAAGCCATGTTTACAGCTGTGTTATTTGCCGCGGATTATGTCTCCAATTTGATTGGAGTGAAACGCTTTGGCGGCAGCCGGGCGGCCATTTGGGGAAGTACCATTGGGCTTTTAGCCGGTCCTTTTGTGATTCCGATTGCTGGAATTATCATTGGTCCATTTATCGGCAGTGTCATCGCAGAGCTGCTCGTTCATCAAAAAGATCTGAAGACAAGTGTGAAAGTTGGGCTTGGCTCATTAATTGGTTTTGTGTCAGGCGTATTTGCAAAAGGGTTGATTCAAGCACTCATGCTGGGAATCTTTTTGTTTTATGTGCTTCGCTAAATGGAAAATCGGTGTTTAACACTCTTTTTGAAGGGTTAAATACAAAATAAACACTGAAATGTTTCAGATCATGAGCAATAACGTTGAAACAAGCCGTTTCTTTTGATACTCTTTGATTAGGGTGAATTGCTTGCTTACTAAGGAAGCATTTCAGTACATACATTTCTAAGGAGGAATTTAACCATGGCTTTTAAACTTCCAGAATTACCATATGCTTACGATGCATTAGAACCACATATCGACAAGGAAACAATGACGATTCACCACACAAAACACCACAACACTTATGTAACAAACTTAAACAAAGCAATCGAAGGTGTATCAGCTCTTGAAGATCAATCAATTGAAGAGCTAGTGGCTAACTTGAACTCTGTGCCTGAAAACATTCGTACAGCTGTACGTAACAATGGCGGAGGACATGCGAACCACTCATTATTCTGGACGCTTCTTTCACCAAACGGTGGCGGCGCACCAACTGGTGAACTTGCAGATGCGATCGAAAAAGAATTAGGCGGATTTGAAAAATTCAAATCTGATTTCGCTGCAGCAGCTGCAGGACGCTTTGGTTCTGGTTGGGCATGGCTTGTTGTGAACAATGGCAAACTTGAAATCACAAGCACACCAAACCAAGATTCTCCTTTAACTGAAGGAAAAACACCAATCCTAGGACTAGACGTTTGGGAGCATGCTTACTACCTAAACTACCAAAACCGTCGTCCTGATTACATTTCAGCATTCTGGAATGTTGTGAACTGGGATGAAGTGGCTCGCCTTTACAGCGAAGCTAAATAAATGATTTGATTTGAAAAGACCTGCTTCTCTCTGAGAGCGGGTCTTTTTATATTTTCCCTCCTTTTTTTACATATCTGCCTTTTGATGAGACAGACTATTGTGTAGAAAAGGAGAATGAATGATATGAGCAGATTAAAGAAAATGTTCGGGGACATGGATGTCACAAGAGATTTATTGCTCCTCCTCACGATTGGCGGATTATACGCACTTGCGATTGCGCTTTCGAATACGTTTGTGAACGTGTATTTATGGAAACAGTCTGGGCGATTTACAGACCTTGCGATTTATAACTTGGCGATAGTTGTCCTACAGCCCATTACCTTTTTATTTGCTGGTCGGCTCGCTAAAAAAATAGATCGTGCATTTGTCCTTCGTTTCGGTGTCATCTTCTTAGCCGCTTTTTACTTAATTGTTCTCATGGCAGGAGAGCAAGCGGCAGCTCGGCTCGTGTTATTAGGCAGTGTGCTTGGAATCGGCTATGGTTTTTACTGGCTTGCCTTTAACGTGCTCACTTTTGAGATTACTGAACCTGAAACAAGGGATTTCTTTAATGGATTTTTAGGGGTGCTTACCTCTACAGCCGGTATGATTGGGCCGCTCATTGCAGGAATTGTGATTTCTCAATTAACGGATGATACAGGCTATACAGTGATTTTCACTTTATCGCTTTTTTTGTTTTCACTAGCGGTTGTGATGAGTTTTTTCCTCAAGAGGAGACAATCAAAAGGAAAATTTATCATTAAGCAAATTTGGAAAGAGCGCCATGCGGACGAGAATTGGCGTAAGATTACAACTGCTCACTTTTTTCAGGGGCTCCGTGAAGGCGTGTTTGTCTTTTTAATCAGTGTCTTTGTGTTTATTGCAACAAACAGTGAGCTTGCTTTAGGCACATTTGGTCTAGTCAATTCAGGTGTTGCCTTTTTTGCCTATTTTTTTGCTACTCGTTTGATTAAGAAAAAATGGCGTAAAAAAGCGATTATGTTTGGCGGGCTTATTTTATATGGCGCTTTATTTTTAATCGTCTTTCACTTGTCCTATGTATCACTGCTTATGTACGCAGTAGCCATTGCGATCGGCTACCCGCTTCTGCTAGTTCCGTATGTCTCTTTAACTTACGATGTCATCGGTCATGCCAGATATGCAAGAAAAGCCCGAATTGAATATATTGTCGTCAGAGAACTATTTTTAAATGCAGGGCGTATTTGTTCGATTGTCTTTTTTCTTTTATCGGTCACCTTACTGGGCGATCGGCTTGGGATTCCTGCTTCACTTGTCGTACTCGGAGCGGGGCACACCCTTATTTATTATTTTGTAAAGGACATTCATTTAAAAGAAAAAACAGCTGATATAGAAGAGGCTGACGGTCAAAAGCCTGTTTCTCAAACGAACCTTATGAAGGGAGAAAGGTAAAATTTCTTACCAATGGAACATCAAATTTCTAGATAAATGATAGAAAAACCGCTAAAATGATGATGGCACCTTTTATACACAAAAAGGGGTGCCATTTCTTTCTTGATAGAAAAGGTGATGTGATGAGAAACAAGAAAAACAAAAAAGACGCGAAGGAAGGGCGCAAAACACTTCCGATCCGGCTGAATTTATTATTTTTAGCTGCGTTCATTATTTTTACCGGTGTTGTGGTCAGACTCGGTTTTGTGCAGATTGTGAATGGAGAAGATTATAAAAAGCAGGCAGAAAAACAAGAAGACGTAAATGTCAGCTCATCTGCTCCGCGCGGAAAAATTTATGATCGAAATTATAACACGATTGTCAGCAATAAAGCGCTAAATGCCATTACATATACGAGAACCTCGACGACTTCACAAGAAGAGCGGCTCAAAGTGGCAACAAAATTAGCGGATATGATTCACGTAAGTACGAAGAAAATCACAGATCGTGATAAAAAAGATTTCTGGATCTTAACCCATCCGAATGAAGCGAAAAAGCTTGTTCAAAAAGAAGCCGATTTAAAGGGTGACGATAAGGTCTCTGATGATAAACTATACGAGCTCCAGCTGAAACGCATCACAGACAAGGAATTAAATCAACTGACGAAAAAAGATTTGCAAGTGCTTGCGATTAAAAGACAAATGGATGCAGGCTATGCACTTACGCCTCAATTCATTAAAAACGAAGATGTTAAACCAAGTGAAATTGCTTACGTCTCTGAGCATTTGGACGAGCTGCCAGGTGTAGATGTCACAACAGATTGGTCACGCAGCTATCCTTATAAAGGACTGCTCCGCAGTATGCTCGGCAGTGTGTCTTCAAGTGATGAAGGTCTTCCGTCGTCACTGCTTGAACATTATCTATCACTCGGCTACAGCCGAAATGATCGTGTAGGAAAAAGCTATCTTGAATATCAATATGAAGATGTCCTGCAAGGTCAAAAAGAAAAAGAACAAAGTACAACGGATAAAGAAGGCAATGTCACAAGCTCTAAAGTGTTAACAGAAGGAAAGAGCGGGAAAGACCTTGTGCTGACGATTGATATTCAGCTGCAAAAAGCGGTGGAAAAAATCATCGAAAAGAACTTGAAAAGTGCGAAGCAAAGAGGCGGCACAGAACTTCTTGATCGTGCGTTTGTTGTCATGATGGACCCGAGAAATGGGGAAGTGCTCTCGATTGCGGGTAAACAGATTACCAATAAGAATGGGACATACAAATTTGATGACTATGCACTAGGAACGATGACATCATCATATGCGATGGGATCAGCAGTAAAAGGGGCAACTGTACTGACAGGTTATAAAACAGGCGTCCTTCACATTGGAAGCACCCAATACGATGAACCGCTCTATATCGCTCAGTCACCGCCGAAAAAATCCTATCAAAATATGGGACTCATTAATGATTTAACCGCACTAGAACGTTCATCAAACGTGTATATGTTTAAAACAGCGATTGCAATCGGGAAAGGGGAATATCGTAAGAATCAGCCGCTCCCAATTGATACAAAGGCGTTTGATACGTTCCGTTACAATTTTAGTAAATTTGGTCTTGGAGTGGAGACAGGTATTGACCTGCCAAACGAAGCAACTGGCTATCGTGGAACGTCTACACAATCCGGTCTTTTACTTGACTATGCGATTGGACAATATGACACGTTTACACCGCTACAAATGGCGCAATACGTCTCAACGATTGCCAATGGCGGCTATCGTTTACGTCCTCAGCTCGTAAAAGAAGTGAGAGAGCCAGATCCGCAAAGAGGCATTGGGGCTGTAACGGAGTCCGTCAAGCCGGATGTACTGAATAAGCTCGATATGACAAGTGATGAGATCAAACGCGTACAGCAAGGATTCAAGCTTGTGATGCAGAACCCAAGAGGGACAGCATATTCGAACTTTGGCAACAAAAAATACAATCCAGCTGGCAAAACAGGGACCGCTCAATCATTCTATGACGGCCCGATTAAAAGCAAACGAGGCACACCGACGTATAACACAACACTTGTTGCGTATGCGCCTGCTGATAATCCAGAAGTAGCGATTTCAGTTGTCGTGCCTTGGGTGTATCAAGATTACAACCAGCGCTATCCGATTACAAATGATATTGGTGAACAAGTATTAGACAAGTACTTTGAACTGAAATCGAAACAGGAAAGCAATGATACACAAGCGAAGAACAAAAACAAAATTGAAAATGAAGCAGAAACAAATAACTAGACCTATTCTAGGTAAAAACGCTCACTTTTTGTGGGCGTTTTTTTATATTTTCTTCAAACTTTTCGATATAAATTGACAAAAATCATAAAAAACCCCGCAATTTCTCTACAAATCTTCGACATTTACAAAACCTTAACATTCCATTTAAACGAAATTAATAAAGAACCTTTAATGTATTACTCGTAGGACAAATTATTCAGGGGGTATTCTTGAAATGAAAAAGAACAAATTATGGCTGCTTACTTTCCTTACTATCGCATTGTTAGCATTCGTCACAGCATGCGGAAACAGCAGCTCAAGCGGAGATTCAAAAGACAGTAAAGGAAATGCTTCAAACAAAGATGAGGCATCAGGTTCCATTACCATCTCAGGATCATCTGCGATGCAGCCTTTAGTTCTTGCGGCAGCAGAAAAATTCATGGATAAACATCCAAAAGCCGATATTCAAGTACAAGCCGGCGGTTCAGGAACAGGACTTTCTCAAGTATCAGAAGGATCTGTACAAATTGGTAACTCAGATGTATTCGCAGAAGAGAAAGACGGAATCGACGCAAAAGCTTTAAAAGACCACAAAGTAGCAGTTGTTGGAATGGCGGCAGCTGTTAACCCTGAAGTTGGTGTCAAAGACATCACAAAGGACGAATTGAAAAAAATCTTCACTGGTAAAATCAAAAACTGGAAAGAGCTTGGCGGGAAAGACCAAAAAATCACACTTGTGAACAGACCAGACTCATCAGGAACTCGTGCAACATTTGTGAAATATGCACTTGACGGCGCGACTCCTGCAGAAGGAATCACAGAGGACTCTTCAAACACAGTGAAAAAGTTGATTGCAGAAACACCAGGTGCGATTGGGTACCTAGCATTCTCTTATTTAACAGATGACAAAATTACACCGCTTAGCATTGATGGTGTGAAACCAGAAGAAAGCAATGTAGAAAGCGGTAAATATACAATTTGGGCATATGAGCACTCTTATACAAAAGGTGAGCCAGAAGGTTTAGCAAAACAATTTTTAGATTACTTGATGAGTGACGAAGTACAAAAAGAAATTGTTAAAGACCAAGGCTACATCTCAGTCTCTAATATGAAAGTAGAAAGAGACGCAACAGGCAAACAAACAGATAAGTAAGAGGTCTTGAATTGATGATGAAGGAAAAGTGGAGCTTTTCACTTTTCCTTTTATGACATTCATAGGAGTGTAGAAAAAGATGAAACAGATAGAACATACAGAAGCGAGCGATCGACTGATCAGCTCGAAAAAAAATAGGCAAATGGATGAAGTAAGAGGAAGTATTTTGGTGAAATTTTGCGCATTCTTAATGATTGCTGTATCAATTGCCATCACGATCTTCCTTGGTATTAAGGGTTTACAATCTTTCATCGTAAATGGTGTAAGCCCAATTGAGTTCTTAACCAGTATCAATTGGAACCCTACAGCGGAAAATCCGCAATACGGCGCATTTCCATTTATCTTTGGATCAATCGCTGTCACGCTTCTATCAGCACTCATAGCAGCACCGCTAGGCATTGCAGGAGCGATCTTTATGACAGAAATTGCACCTGCATGGGGACGGAAAATTCTCCAGCCAGTGATTGAACTGCTTGTAGGGATTCCATCCGTTGTTTACGGATTCATAGGTCTTACAGTATTGGTGCCGTTTATTGGACACTTCAAGTCAAGCGGTTCAGGGCACAGTGTTTTAGCAGGAACGATTGTCCTGTCTATTATGATTCTGCCAACTGTTACATCCATTGCAACTGACGCAATGGCTTCACTTCCAAAAAGTTTACGTGAAGGATCGTATGCATTAGGCGCAACAAGATGGCAAACGATCAGACGTGTTCTTGTACCGGCAGCGCTTCCGACATTAATGACAGCGGTCGTACTTGGAATGGCAAGAGCATTTGGAGAAGCCCTTGCCGTTCAGATGGTCATTGGAAACACGCGTAATCTACCAGAAAGTATTATGGACACAGCTGGTACATTAACAACCATTATTACGTTAAACATGGGACATACAACGTATGGAAGTGTTGAAAACAATACACTTTGGTCAATGGGACTTGTCCTTCTAGTTGTATCATTTATGTTCATACTCATTATCAGATACTTGTCATCTAGGAGGAAGATTTAATGAATAGCAAAATGACCGATCGTTTTGCCACAATCGTTTTTGGATTATGTGCCGCCATTATTACGGCGATACTTGTTGGCTTGTTTTCTTATATCATCTTCAACGGTGCCAAAGAATTAAATTTTGACTTTTTGACTACCCGCTCAAGTGCGATTGGCTCTGGTGGCGGTATTAGGGATCAGCTGTTTAACTCGTTTTACATTTTATTTATTACAATGCTGTTTACCGTGCCTCTTGGCGTGGGCGGCGGGGTGTACATGGCAGAATATGCACCTCAAAACAAAGTGACTGATTTTATTCGTACATGTATTGAAGTGTTATCGTCTCTGCCTTCAATTGTCATCGGTATGTTTGGTTTGCTGATGTTTGTTAATTTAACAGGATGGGGCTATACGATCATCGGAGGAGCCCTTGCGCTAACTGTCTTTAATCTGCCAGTGATGGTCAGGGTGACAGAAGATGCACTTCGATCTGTACCGAAGGATCAAAAGGAAGCATCGCTTGCGCTCGGTGTGACAAAGTGGCATACAGTGAAGACGGTTCTGATCCCAGGTGCGATTCCATCCATTATTACCGGAGCGATTTTAGCATCGGGAAGAGTTTTCGGTGAGGCGGCTGCTCTTCTTTTCACAGCAGGTCTTTCAACACCGCGTCTTGATTTTACAAACTGGAGTCCTTTCTCCGATACGTCACCACTCAATATTTTTAGACCGGCAGAAACATTAGCCGTTCATATATGGAACGTCAATACACAGGGGATTATTCCAGATGCAGAGGCCATTGCAAATGGTGCATCAGCCGTACTTGTGCTCTCTGTATTAGTATTCAACTTAGCAGCTAGATGGCTTGGTTCATTTATTCATAAGAAGCTTACGTCAAAATAAATAGTGAGAGGTGTGAAGGGGAAATGGTTCAAATGCTAGCAGAAAAAAAAGAGATTGCAGCAAAAAAGGCTCCACTTCAAGCGGAACAGATTCTACAGGTGCAGGATTTAAGTATTTATTATGGTGAAAAAAGAGCAGTCAATCAAATTTCATTTGAAATTGAAAAAAATGCAATCACTGCATTAATCGGCCCATCGGGGTGCGGAAAATCGACTTTTTTACGCAGCATTAACCGCATGAACGACCTAATTCCA
This sequence comes from Bacillus sp. JUb11, assembly GCF_024807925.1. Taxonomy (NCBI): domain Bacteria; kingdom Bacillati; phylum Bacillota; class Bacilli; order Caryophanales; family Bacillaceae; genus Bacillus; species Bacillus sp. JUb11. The sequence goes on from NZ_JANUEZ010000001.1 coordinate 418,085, forward strand.
GGTGCACGAAGTGAAGGGGCGATCATGTACGAAGGATTAAATATTTTGGATGACCGTATTAATGTGGTGAATTTAAGAAGAGAAATCGGGATGGTCTTCCAAAAGCCAAATCCATTTCCTAAATCCATCTACAACAACATTACGCATGCGTTAAAATATGCGGGTGAAAAAAGGAAATCAGTGCTTGATGATGCGGTAGAAGAAAGTTTAACAAAGGCAGCGCTATGGGATGAGGTCAAAGATCGCTTGCACCGCTCTGCCTTATCATTATCAGGCGGCCAGCAGCAGCGTCTCTGTATTGCACGTACCCTTGCGATGAAACCTAGCGTGCTTTTATTAGATGAACCGGCTTCTGCCTTAGACCCGATCTCAAATGCAAAAATTGAAGAGCTATTATCGGAATTAAAACATGATTATTCGATTGTCATTGTCACACACAATATGCAGCAAGCGTTACGTGTATCTGATCATACAGCCTTTTTCCTGAACGGTGATCTAGTGGAATACGATGCGACTGAACGTATCTTTACACGTCCTGCGCAGCAAAAAACAGAAGACTATATTAATGGTCGATTTGGATAAGGCGGGTGGATTTTGATGAATGCAGTAGCAACTGAAACAGCTAAAAAAGAAGTGTTTCGTGTGAATGATATGAACCTTTGGTACGGACAGCATCACGCACTGAAGCATATTGATTTAGACATTAAAGAGCATGAGGTCACAGCGATTATCGGTCCGTCCGGCTGCGGAAAGTCAACATTTATAAAGACCTTAAATCTCATGGTCAAAACAGTGCCAGGTGTGAAAATCACCGGGGATATGATGTATAACGGTGACAATATTTTAAAAGGCCGTGTCGATCTAGTGGAACTGCGTAAAAACGTCGGGATGGTCTTTCAAAAAGGAAACCCATTCCCTCAATCTATCTTTGATAATGTCGTCTACGGGCCAAGAATTCACGGGGTGAAGAGCAAGCAGCAATTGAAAGAAATCGCTGAAAAAGCGCTTCGTGATGTTGCCCTTTGGGATGAAGTGAAAGATCGATTAAGTGCGCCTGCATTAGGTCTTTCCGGCGGTCAGCAGCAGCGTCTTTGTATCGCAAGAGCCATTGCCACAAGCCCGGATATTCTATTAATGGATGAACCAACATCTGCGCTTGATCCTGTTTCAACATTAAAGATTGAAGAATTAATCATGAAACTGAAAGAGAAATATACGATTGCCATTGTGACGCATAATATGCAGCAAGCGGCAAGGGTATCAGACCGAACAGCGTTCTTTTTGATGGGCGAGCTTGTTGAGGTCAATGATACGAATGTGATGTTCTCAGAGCCAAATGATCAAAGAACAAATGATTATATATCAGGACGATTTGGATAATCAAAAACCCCCTGGAGGTCAATGCCGCCAGGGGGTTTTTTGATGTTATTTTGTTAAGGCTTTGACAATTTGTTTAAATGTCATACCTGTTTTTAAATTGAATTTGCCGGCACGAATTTCTTTATGGTAGCCTGCGTCTATCACGTAATCATTAAAATCTTTAGACGAGTTGATGATTCCGTCCTTTTCAAGCATGTCTGAAACATCACTTGTACTCATACCATTTTTAATCACGAATTTAACCGTTTTGCCTTTTGGCTTGTCCGTTGTTTGTTTATCGTTCTGAGAATCGCCGTCTTCATTTGCTTTCAACGCTTTTTCTTTATAATCAAGAAGTTGTTGATATGTTTCACGGCTGACGGAGACTTCTTTTTTAGAGTCTAAGTAATTTTTCACGTCAGTGTCTGTCACTTTCGCTGCGAGGGTTTCTTTTGTTGTAGAATCAGCCGCCGCTTCATCTTTTCCAGTAAGGAAAAAAACGATCGCCAGAACACCAGTTGCAAGGATCATACCTGCTGCAAACGTTTGGATGCTTTTTTTCGTCATACAAGCACCCTCTCGTTGTCTTTAATGATCATGTTCACATCTTCTACAGATACATGCTCAGCGCGCGCAATCGCCTCAGGAGACATGCCATTTTGATGCTTTGAAATGATTTGTCTTGCAATAGATGGATCAATTTCTGAATGCTTGCGGACAACGATGTTTGTTTCAAGCAATTCTTCTTCAAGAACCTTCATTTTCTTTTTCAGTTTATAGATTTCTTGCATTGCAGATAGTTGAAGTGTTTCAAGTTCCTGTTCGACTTCTTTAATCGGCTCTCTTTGAAAATATGAGAATGCGATCAGTACAATACTGACAACAAGCAATCCGATAATTGCAATTTCCATGTTTCATCACCTTTTATTCATATTTTAATGCTGAAAGCCAAAAAAGGCTCTCATGATTGTTTCAGACAGTTTTCGACCCTTCTTTTTTATACCATAAAAAAGCTAGTTTCAAAAGGAATTGCTGAAAAAATCACCTTTTTTTCATCATTTTTCTTTTTATAGGGAAACCAAGTATGAAAACCTTGCCCGCTGTTAAAATAAAAGAAGACGGATCAGATGAAAAAAAGCTGTGGAACAAAGAGGGGATTCTCATGTATACAGTACGACAAAGAACGTGTTTTTATAGGGGAGAAGGCGATTTTTCATCACATGACCAGACAATATGGATCAGGATGCAGGTGGAATGCATTGAAAAATGAAATTGGTGAAAAAACATTCTAGCATTCCTTAGCTAGAAGTGGTATTATAGTTAGGTCTGAATGTGAATTGATTTTAGTTTGGAGGGAAAAACATGCGCGTAAATATTACTCTAGCTTGCACTGAATGCGGTGAGCGTAACTATATTACTAAAAAGAATAAGCGAAACAATCCAGATCGCGTTGAATTCAAAAAGTATTGCTCACGTGATAAAAAACAAACTTTACATCGTGAAACAAAGTAAGCAGCAGGGAATTTTCCTGCTGTTTTTTTATGATGGGAGATGAACCTGTATGAAAAAGGAGCTCCGCCTTCAAACATTAGCCATGCTTGATCAGATAGGCGCTGAAGAGTTCAATCGCTACGCCGCTCTAATTCATGAACACGTGCTACAGCTGTCAGAATGGAAACAGGCGAAAACGATTGCTTTGACTATGTCTAGGGGAAAAGAAATACCGACAATGCCTCTGATTGAAAAAGCGTGGGAAGAAGGAAAAACAGTTTGTATTCCCACCTGTTTTCCGAAAACAAAAGAGATGGTGTTTTATGAATATACACCTGAAACAAAGATGACATCCAGCTACTTTGGACTATTGGAGCCAGACCCTCTTGAGTCTAAAGCTGTACATAAAGAAGCCATTGATTTGATCATTGTCCCTGGGGTGTGCTTCGATCAACGTGGTTACCGGATTGGGTTTGGTGGCGGCTATTATGATCGCTACTTAGCGGACTACCACGGCCTAACCATTGCCCTTTGTTTGTCTTTACAGCAGACGAGGTATATTCCGGCTGAAGCGCACGACATACCGGTGTCTATGATTGTCAGTGAAAAAGGTACGTTATATCAAAAGTGAAAGCCCGCTCATTGTCCAAAAACGGGCTTTTTGTGTTGAGATCGTTTCATTAGCTCAGGGCATTTTAGCTAGCAGGAGGCATATATTGAAAAAATTTCGAGGAAAGAAAAGATACTTCCGTAATTTGTGGGAGGAAGTGAATACTTTTGACTTACAACTTGATCATGATTCATGGGTTTATTTTTGGCATACGCACCTTGATTTTTTTGTAGTCGGAAAAATAAGAAGAGAGCATATCAAAGCGTTCAAAGATTTAATCGCCCTTCATCAATTTGACGTTTCTTATGATTAATCTGAGTGTGAAGAGGTTTATTATATTCAATCAAAAGAACAAGGGATTAGAGTGTGAAAGTAGATCGCATGGTAAGAGATAAAAATGTTGGTTTATGCATAAACAAATCCTATTTAAGCCACGATACGAACATAGGAGGGAATATGATGAATAAAATGATTTGGAGCATTGTGTTCACACTGTTTGCATTCGTTCTTGTGCAAAATCGTTATCGGCTCATGAATTTGATCTTAGGTCAAAACCAAGTGCGTCACTTTTTTATTAAATGGCTGATGAAAATCCCATATTTTCGGACGAAATTTATTCGCCAAGCATTCTAATCCCGCAAAAGCCGGGATTTTTTTGATGAGAAATGCGTATAAGAGTAATTCTTGCTATAATAATGTAAAAAATGGAGCGCGAATGAATGAATGTCATAGATAGTCTATTTTGGCGAGTGATTGATGAACTCAGACAAAAAGGATACGAGATGATTCAAAGTCCGTACCCAGAAGATGAAATCTTTTTTGAAGCACCACGAAACTCAGGATATGATCTCATCCGTCTCTATAGAAGAGATGTGAATTTTAGACAGGAGATCGTTCGAGATATGGAAGAGCAGGCCTTTCGGATGAATCAGTTGAGAGAAGCCATGCGTAAACGTTCTCTTCATCTCCTGCAGCTACAATTTACAGCTGATCATCCAGTAGATGATTGGGAAGACATAAACGGTCAACCGCAAAAACAACAAAAGGTGACGGTGACACCTGTTTTACTGAATGAAGAAACCCTTCAAAACGATGGACACGAGCTGCAAAAATGGCTGAATACATCACTTTCGATTGATGTAGAAGAGGCGAAGGCAGATACAGCCGAAGATGTGATGCAGCTTAAAATGAACGTGCTTCAGGCATTTCAAGATCAGGAAAAGCAGCGTGAACGAGAACGGGCTGTTTTTCAAAATGGCAGACCGATTTTTACCTACTTGTTAATCGCAGTTCAAGTGGTGATGTTTCTTTTACTCGAATTATCTGGTGGAAGTACCAATACAGCCACTTTAACAGCATTTGGTGCGAAGAATAATGTGCTGATACTAGAGGGTGAATGGTGGCGTTTTGTGACACCTATGTTTTTACACATTGGTTTGACGCATTTACTCTTTAATACATTTGCTCTTTGGTCCGTTGGAGCGGCTGTTGAGAGAATTTATGGTTCAGGAAGATTTTTGCTGATTTATTTAGTTTCCGGCATCTTTGGCTCCATAGCGAGCTTTGTGTTTAATACAGCCATCGCAGCAGGAGCATCAGGTGCGATCTTTGGCTGTTTAGGCGCATTGCTATATTTAGCGATCTCTAACCGGAAGCTCTTCTTTCGTACAATGGGGACAAATATTATTGTGATTATCCTCATCAATTTAGGGATAGGTTTCACTGTATCAGGGATTGATAATGCAGGGCATCTTGGGGGGCTCGCTGGGGGATTTTTAGCCGCTTTAGCGGTCCGTCTTCCTAAACAGTTTCAGCCTGTCAAAATGCTTCTTGCTAGTTTTCTTCTCCTCCTTATTGGCGGCTTTGGATTGTATACAGGGTTTCATTCAGACGATCAAAAAGAAGCGGCGGCAACTAGCGAGGCAGCGAGTTTATTTGATGAAAAGAACTATAGCGAAGCAAGTCAGCGTCTAGAGGAATATGTAAAGCAAAAGGATGCCTCAGCTGAAGCACTTCATATATATGCGCTTTCCGAAGCGCAGCTTGGACATCTTGACGAGGCCATTGAGTATTTGCAAAAGTCGCTTGAAAAAGATCCAAATGAGCCGAATAAATTGTATCACTTATCGTTGTTGTATGTAGAAAAAGGCGAGACAGCGGAAGCAGACGACTTCATCGAAAAAGCATTAAAACAAGATCCGCAAAATGACCAATTTTTAAAGTTGAAACAATATATTGAAAACACTCAAACACGTTGAATGACTTGACTGAAAGCGTATTTATGAATACGCTTATCCTATCTGTTGATTTAGAGAAATGGTGAAAATAATGAAAACGTTATATGATGTACAGCAGCTGCTCATGAGATTTGGAAATTACGTGTATTTCGGAGATCGTGAAGTGGAATTAGAATTTATGGCAGATGAATTGAAGGAAATGTACACATCGGGCATCATCGATCGAACTGAATGGTCAAACGCAATGACCATCCTTCAAATGGAACTAGCCAAATTAAATCGAAAAACAATGTGAAGGTGGAGGACATATGACAGGGGATTGGTTTGTAGGAGTTGATCTTGGCGGTACGACAATTAAGCTTGCGTTTATTAATCTTTATGGTGAAATTCAGCATAAGTGGGAGATTCCTACGGATAAATCTGGGCAGACAATTACAGTCGACATTGCCAAGTCAATTGACCATAAACTAGTTGAGATCAGCATGCCGAAATCAGCCCTAATTGGGATCGGTATGGGGGCACCTGGACCAGTGGATAAAGTATCCGGAATTGTCTATAAAACAACGAATCTGGGCTGGACAAACTATCCCTTGAAAGACCATTTAGAGGCAGAGACAGGACTTCCATCTGTCATCGAAAATGATGCGAACATTGCTGCACTCGGTGAAATGTGGAAGGGTGCAGGTGATGGCGCCAAAAACATCCTGATGGTTACACTGGGCACAGGGGTTGGCGGCGGTATTATTGTCAATGGAGAAGTGGTTCAAGGCGAAACAGGTGCTGGTGGAGAAATTGGTCATATTTGTGCCGTTCCATTTCAAGGAGCACCATGTAACTGCGGGAGAACAGGCTGTATTGAAACCATTGCGTCTGCCACAGGTATCGTCCGAATCGCAAAAGATACATTACAAACAAAGAGCCATACATCATCACTTGGCTCACTTACTTCGCTGTCTGCAAAGGATGTATTTGAGGCAGCAGAAAACGGAGACGAACTTGGGATGCATGTCGTAGATGAAGTAACAACCCATCTTGGTCTTGTCCTTGCGAATCTAGCCAGTGCCTTAAACCCAACAAAAATCGTCATTGGCGGCGGTGTATCTAAAGCGGGCGAGCTTCTTCGCAGTAAAGTAGAGCGTGTCGTCAAACATCATGCCTTCCCGCCATGTGCTGAGGATGTTGAAGTGGTGATTGCCTCACTAGGAAACGATGCAGGCGTGATCGGCGGTGCATGGATGGCAAAAAACAAGTGGCTGTCTTGAACAAAAATGTCATAATGATGTCATTTTTATTAAAATCAGCGATAGATAGGCATGAAATTGAATGTTTAGCATATTCATAAGTTTGTCATGGGGAAAAAGACATTGATTTTCCAGCATAGACAGGATAAGATATACTTTAGTTATTTTTGAAGAAGCACCAATAATTGGGGATGTCCCTAACCTGAGTGCGTTTTTAGCATAAGGAGGTTACAATGCGAAAGAAAAGATTAAAGGCGATTTCATTTTTACTGATTGCGACTTTGTTAATGTGGGTGAAAACCTATGTTATCTATAAATCTAGTTTTAATATCAAAATTGAAAATTTCATGCAGGAATTTATCCTGTTTATTAATCCGCTTAGCTTTCTTTTGTTTATCTTCGGTATCGGTTTATTCTTTAAAGAAAAAAATCGCAATCGATATATCATCGTGACGAGTTTTGTTCTGACATTTATTTTGTTAGCTAACATTGTATTTTATCGATTCTACAGTGATTTTCTAACCATCCCCGTCCTATTTCAAACAAACAATATGGGTGACCTCGGGTCAAGTATTACCTCTTTAATTGAACCAGTTGATTTTCTGATGTTTGTTGATATCATCATTTTAATTTGGCTCTATAAAAAACAGCCTTCCTTTAGAACAGATGTAACGATTTCACGTAAGGGACGTGCAGCTTATTATTTATTTGTGGCAGCCACTTTCTTTTTTAACCTTGGTTTGGCTGAAACAGAAAGACCAGAGCTGTTAACTCGTTCATTTGACCGTGAGATGCTAGTGAAAAACATCAGCTTATATAACTTCCATATTTATGATGGGGTTCTGCAATCGAAGCAATCCGCTCAGCGAGCACTTGCCGACAGCAATAGCTTAACTGAAATTGAAAACTATGTAAGCGCAAATCAAACAGACCGTAATGAAAAGACGTTTGGTCAAGCAAAAGGACGAAATGTCATTCTAGTATCGCTTGAGTCTACCCAGAGCTTTGTGATCAATGAAAAATTGAATGGGAAAGAGATCACGCCGTTCTTAAACAAATTGATCAAGAAAAGCTACAATTTCAGTAATTTCTATCATCAAACGGGTCAAGGGAAAACATCCGACTCCGAGTTTATTGTTGATAATTCACTCTATCCGCTTGGAAGAGGAGCTGTATTTTTCACAAATCCAAGCAACGAGTTCAAAGCCGCACCTGAGTTGTTAAAAGAGGAAGGCTATCATTCTTCTGTTATTCATGCGAATAACAAAAGTTTCTGGAACCGTGACCTGATCTATGACAGCTTTGGCTACGACAAATTTTTTGATATTAAATCATTCGATGTAAATGAAGAAAATTCAGTTGGCTGGGGACTTAAAGATGGTCCGTTTTTTGAGCAGTCAGTAGATTTAATGAAAACGATCCCGCAACCGTTCTATACGAGATTGATTACATTAACGAACCATTTTCCATTTGACTTAGATGAAGAAGATAAGCTCATTGATGAATATGACTCAAAGAGCAAAACGTTGAACAAATACTTCCCTACAGTGCGTTATCAAGATGAGGCACTAAAGCTTTTCTTTAAAAAAATGAAGGAAGCAGGGTTATACGATAATTCCATTTTTGTGTTATATGGGGATCACTACGGGATTTCTGAAAACCATAACGAAGCAATGGGACAATTCTTAAACAAAGACATTACACCTTTTGAAGAAGTTCAGCTTCAAAAAGTACCATTTGTTGTACACATTCCTGGTATCACGGATAAACATCCAAAAGAGATTGATACAGTTGGCGGGCAAGTAGATATCCGTCCAACAGTCATGAACCTTCTAGGAATCGATACAAGCAAGCAAATTCAATTTGGTCATGACCTATTATCAAAAGATACAAATGACTTCACAGTGCTTCGAGATGGAAGTTTTATTACGAAGGACAGTGTTTTCACAGCTGGTGTGTGCTACAACAAAGAAACGGGTGAGCCGAGAGAAGATGAGTCTGTTTGTCAGTCTTATGAAGAAAAGGCAAAACAAGAGCTTCAATTCTCTGATCAAATTATCTATGGAGATCTCCTTAGATTTTATGACCGAAACAACTCGGACCATTCACCATCTAAAAAAGAAGATGACACTGAGCTAAAAAAGGCGTCTTAATTTAAAAGAAAACCTCTGCTATTTACATGCAGAGGTTTTCTTTTTTTACTTACTGGTTCATATAGTGTAAGAGGAGGGATGTAAATGAAAAAGTCGTTTGGCACAATTGAATGGCATCTGGATGAGGCAAGGAAGGAGGATGTGGCAAAGCAGCTTGGTATAGGAAAAGAAGCTTTCCGTTTGTCCAATCAGTCAAATACGGAGCACCTCCTTTTACCGGGGTATAGACTTCCAGAAGGGACCCATTCATTTCAATCGGTAGGTGAGGTGCAAAGCTTCATTGCGCCTTACCGGCTCCAGCAATCAGATGATTGGATCAGCGGAACATTTGAATATGATAGCGCTCACTTAGAACGGGAGCTTCAATATTTGAAAGCTGTTTTTCCTTTTCTTCAGATGAGTGTGATTGGTCAATCAGTGCTTGATACGCCCATTTATGAAATCCGTACGGAGCCTGTACAACATTTACATTCCATACATGTTAATGCCTCTTTTCATGCAAATGAATGGATCACGACCTCTGTTTTATTAAAATGGCTTAAATCACTTTGTTTAGCGGCCTCGGACCCAGTGCAAGCAAGACATCATGAAGCGGTTCGTATATTGCAGACCACTGCTTTGTCTATTGTCCCGATGGTAAATCCAGACGGTGTTGATTTGGTTCGCAATGGTCCAGAATCTTTAGGGTTGTGCCGTGAGGAGTTCGCGCCGCTAAATGGTGGATTTTCCGATTATCGAGAATGGAAGGCGAATATTCGAGGAATTGATTTAAACAATCAATTTCCTGCTTATTGGGAAATCGAATATTATCGTAATAAGCCGAAGGCACCGTCTTATAGGGATTTCCCAGGGCATCAGCCGTTAACAGAACCAGAAGCGAAAGCAATGGCACATCTCGCCTTACGAAAACGCTTTGACCGGCTGATTGCCCTTCATACACAAGGAGAAGAGATATACTGGGGTTTTCTTGGCCACGAACCGGCCATTTCAAAAGAGACGGTCGAACGGTTAGAACGGGTGAGCGGTTACAAAGCGATTCAATATCTTGATAGCTATGCAGGTTATCGTGATTGGTTTATTTATCAATGTAAAAGTGAGGGATATACGGTGGAACTTGGGCGAGGAAAGAACCCGCTTTCTATGAGTCAATTTGATTCGATCTATGAAAAAACAAAGCGGTTATTGTGGGAAGCATGTAAGTATTAAAAGCACCTAATCGGTGCTTTCAGCGTGTAGACAAACCCTCGCATTCTTTGTCAGTCCTGCGTGCCGGTGCTCACGAATGTGAAATTCGCTCCGCGCCAGTACTCGTTCTTCCTAGGGCTGCAAAGGTTTTCTATCACGCTGAAAAGAAGACAAAGGGCTAAAATCAAGTTCATTTTCGCCCTTTGTCAACAATCTTTTAATACGTTCAAACCAATCAATTTCTTATGGTCAATAAAAACCGTGCTGATGTGATTGACGAGAGCATCCCTGTAAGCTATTGTGAAAGAGTGGATGTAAAAAAAAGGATATGAATTAGGGAGATGTCGATGATTGAATGCTCAAAGCCTGTGGAAACGGAATTTTACTTATCTATTTGTTTCTAAAATGTGTAAAATTACTGCTGATAGTTTATCTTTTAACACCATTTTGTGGCTTTTAGTGCTAGGGGGAAAAGGAGCAATTGGAACAGCATTTTTTATTGCCGTTAGTTTTGTCCCTCAAGCCATTATTGGGCCGTTTATTACCCCAATGATGAAGCCGCATCAATTGAAATTTTGGATGTGCTTTGCTGATTTAACTCGGGCGGCGATTATACTTGTGATTGTGGTCAGTTACTTTTATGATTTTTCTCCTTTGGCACTCATCATTGGCGGTATGCTGCTGCATTCAGCGACTGGGGGTTCCTATGAACCAGCTTCGGTGTCCATTATTCCAAAGCTTGTGCATGAAGATGTGATACAAAAGGCGAATGCAACCATTCAATCAGCCAGTCATGTGGTCAGGCTTGTGACTGTGACGATTTGTGGTGTCATGATTGCATTTGTAGGGGTAGGATATACAATGCTTGTGATTATTCCTCTTTACCTCATGTCCGCTTTGCTGGTTTTGCTGATTACATATAAAACGGAAGCGATCATGGATAAAGGAAAAAAAGGATTATCATACGGAAAACGATTAATAAGAGGATTTTCACTTGTGAAAAGTCATCATATTTTGTTTCCATTAGCCATTTTTTGTGTCTGCTCCAATTTTGCTGCGGCACCGTGGGAGGCATTGTCGGTTATTTATTTAACAGAAGATTTACATAGTGGACCAGTAGTATATTCATTCATCAAAGTGACCACGGCATTGGGTGCATTTTTGATGGGATTCGTTTTAACAAAGGTGAAAGTGAATCGATACGGTCTGTTGTTTATCGGGGCAGGGATCGTTGATGGAATTGCATTTTTCATTACAGGGATGAATGCCTTATTACCACTTGTGTTTATATCTGCATTTGCCTTAGGTGCAGCCATCAGTGCAGTCAATGTACCTGAACATACAATGATTCAATTGTCAGTAAAAGCGGAGGATCAGCCACAAGTGTATGCGATTATTAACATGATCTCTTATTTAATGATACCGTTAGGCGCTCTCATTGGTGGTTATATGGCGACGTTATTCGGTTCAGGTTATGTCATTGCAGCAGGAGGACTGATAGAGGCTATTTCAGGTATATGCTTGCTCCTTTTCACAAATATTGGGAAGGTAGAGAGAGCAGATTTGACGATAGAACGGGACAAACCAAGCTTACACGCCACATGATCATGGCATTTTTGAATCACGATGGGTTACAATGAGAACGAGAAAGAAATAGGATGTCATTGAAAGGAGCAAGAACCATGGCAATAGCAGATGTCACCATCATTCCAATAGGCACTGAGACACCAAGCGTGAGTGCATATGTAGCAGACATACAAAGATTGTTAGAGGGCTTTCAACAAGAAGGGAAAATCAAATATCAGCTAACACCAATGAATACTTTAATTGAAGGGGAGCTATCCGTTTTATTTGAGGTCATTCAGCGTATTCATGAAGCTCCGTTTGAAAAGGGTTTACACCGAGTAGCAACCAATATCCGCATAGATGATAGAAGAGATCAAACGACCACCCTTTCAAGCAAATTAGAAAGCGTGAATAAACATTTGAATCAATAGAAAAAGCCTGCTAATTGCAGGCTTTTAATGTGCAGTTGGATAACCGCTATAGATGATGGTCATGACGGTAAACCATCCAAAAACCAAAAATGTGGCGCCAGCGAAAGCAATGGCCAGTACGTTCACTTTTTTGAGTGAGCGATAGATGCCGAGAGCGGCTAAAATCGTGACTAGACCAAAAATAATGACGAGCATCATATGAAAGTCCCCCTTTGTCATCAATCCCCTTGATTTCCTTTCTTTTCATTTTAACCGTTTTCATAAAGCTTGTCGAGTACATTCAAGTTGACGATTGTTTGAATTTTTATTGAATAGCCTTCATAATAAAAAAGAATGAAAAAAGTAGTAGGTGATGAAAATGAATTGGAGAAGAATGCCGCTAGGCTATGTGCAAGCGAACGCATATATTTGGAAAAATGAACAGGGAGAATGTTTAATTTTTGATCCAGGCGGCGAAGCGCAAAAGCTAATTTCTTATGTGAAAGAAAAACAGCTGAAACCACTTGCTGTCTTATTGACACATGCCCATTTTGATCATATTGGTGCAGCAGATGAGGTGCGTCAAGAATGGGGAATTCCGCTTTATGTCCATGAAAAGGAAAAAGAATGGCTGACAAATGCTCAGCTAAACGGTTCAGCTCGACTAATTGGTAACGGAATTACGGTCAAAGAAGCTGAACAATTGATTACGTCAGAAGGACCTCTTCAAATTGGATCGTTTACATTAGAAATGTTCCACACACCAGGTCATTCACCTGGCAGTGTGTCTTACTATTCAGCGGAAGAGGGATTTGTCATTTCTGGTGATACTTTATTCCAAGGCGGTATCGGGAGAACTGATTTAACGGGCGGTAATCAAGACGTGCTGCTTCAATCGATACATGACAAATTGTTGTCATTGCCCGAATCAACTCTTGTGTTAAGTGGACATGGCGAGGAAACAACTGTGCTTACAGAACAGGAGCAAAATCCGTTTATCAATGGGTTTTCTTTATAATAGCACGTACGAAAAAAGCATCTCTTTCAAAGGAGATGCTTTTTTCTATTAATGTCCGGTACCGGGAACCATGATGAAAATCGAATAATATGTAAATCCGGCAAAGAAAATCGTCAAGTACGCTCCGAAAATGTAAATATACATTCTTTCGGATAAATTCAAGTAGGATAAAAATACAAAAAGAACGGTTTGACCGAAGAACAGCAAGGATGCATCTTTCATATGTCCTAAATAGAACATGACAGCAAAAATACCCGTCCAAAACCCAAGAACGCGGAACATGCGATTCATTTCTTTCCCTCCCCTTAAAAAACCCCTTTGATTCATATTATAGCTGATGATCACTTGTTATGTAAACATTTACATTTTTGACAACGTGTGAACATTCATTCTTTCGTTAGAAAAAATTTTTTTGAAAAAGTGATGAAAAAGTGTTTATGCCTAAATGCATGAGGGTACTTAGTCCATAAGATAAAAGGTTAACGACCTAAGGAGGAAGACTAATGAGTGACATTACTTTTTATTCATACCCAAGCTGCACGTCTTGCCGCAAAACAAAACATTGGTTAAAGGCGAATCAAATTGATTTTAAAGAGCGTCACCTTTTCAGAGAAACGCCAACACTAGACGAATTGAAAAAAATCCTTTCCTTAACAACAGAAGGAATGGATGAAATTTTAGCTACTCGAAGCCAAGCTTTTAAAAGCTTAAATTTAAATATTAATGATCTAAAAGTAAATGAGGTACTTCAGCTTCTCATTGAAAAACCAAAGCTGCTCCGGAGACCTATTATCATTGATGGAAATAAATTAGTGGTCGGCTATAATCCAGGAGAACTCATGAAAATTTCAAAAAAGAAAGCGATTCATCAATCGGTTTCCTAATCAAAAACGAAGATCAGCTGAATGATGTTTCAGCCGTCTTCGTTTTTGTGCTGAACTGGGCTAGCTGGGTTCGAACCAACGATCACGGAGTCAAAGTCCATTGCCTTACCACTTGGCTATAGCCCAATATGAAACGTGTAATGCTATTGTTCACCATCTGCGGTCATTTATACATAAAAGTTGGTTGTCACTAGTTGTAAGTGAAAAAGGAGCGAACGACAGAAATGAAAAATGAAAAATCTGAGCAATTATATGAATTTATTCTTAAAGAAGCCCCTGTCATGACCGAAGAATGGCTGAAAACAAGAACAGAAGAAGGCTCATTATATTCCAAACATGCTTCAGAGGAGACAGAAAAGAAGCTGAAAGAACAAAACACAGCATTTATCCAAACGATTGCAGCAACGTTAGTCACGCTATCAGATAAAGTAGAAGACCATCTAAAAAAGTGGTCAGTTGATATTGCCCGCGATCGAGCTGTTCATGAAGTACCTTTATATGAAATCATCGGACAATTTAAGGTGTTCCGCCACATTTTTTGTTCCAGAATTGAGACCTTTACACAACATACGGAGCTTGAAGTGACACTCAAAGATGTGTGCGATTGGAATCAGCATTTTCACGCCACATTTGATGACATGATTGCACGTTTATCAGAAGAGTATGACCGCGTGACAATCAATCAGCTTAATGCACAAAGAGAAATGATTCAAGAGCTTAGTGCGCCTGTTATTCCAGTTTCAAAAGAGATCGGTATTTTGCCGCTGATTGGTGAAATTGATACGTACAGGGCGAAAATCATTTTGGAATCAGTACTAGAACAGGCATCTAGACTGCGTCTAACCCATTTATTTATTGATATATCTGGCGTTCCCGTTGTTGATACGATGGTTGCTTATCAGCTGTTTAAAGTGGTTGATAGTGCGAAGTTGCTAGGAATTGAGACGATTATATCAGGCATTCGCCCAGAAATCGCTCAAACTGTAGTGAAACTCGGCATTGATTTCTCAAAAGTAAATACTGAACACAGCCTTGCAAAAGCTTTAGAAAAAAGAGGCTTTCGTATCTTTGAAGAGCAGCAGCAAGAAGCAACGTGAACCAAAAAATGTTACTAGTAAAAGTAACGGGTCTGTTGACAAGGAGAAACAATATAATGAGCATATGAATGAGATGACCAATTCGCATACAGATTTGGTCTCTTTTTTTATCCATAAATCAGACACGAAAGGATATTCTTTATCTTCAAATCAGTAATCTATTAAGGAGGATTAAATTTGAAGACACCTCCTTGTAACAGATCATCCATAATGAAAGAACCAAATGAAATGATCATCAAAAAAGAGGTGCCAATAGCACTTCTTTTTTATTTTCTCCTCTGAATGGAACCCGCTGTTGTAAAAGTCAAATTTTTTGATATGTCCTTCTGTTATTTATAGATGAAATACACCTCTAATTGAATATTTTCACACCTTTTCAGTCATGAAAATCATGAAATGCGTTTTTGTCAGGCACGTTCCGCCATCATACAATATGGTCACTGAAAGGAGTGAACCACTTGTATGGTATTGAATATTTGGGGCAAGAGCTGCTAGAAGAGGCGTGCCGCATGAGAGCATCTGATGTGCATATTGTTCCGAGAGAAAAGGAAGCTTCAGTCTCTTTTCGTGTAGACGCTGACCTCATTCAGCAGCGGATCATTGACAAAAAGAGCGGAGAGCGGCTCATTGCTCATTTCAAATTTTTATCTTCTATGGATATTGGTGAAAGAAGGAGACCACAAAATGGATCATTGGCTGTGATGTTAAGACGCGGTCAAGTGTTTGTTCGGCTCTCTACACTACCAACTGTCAATGATGAAAGTCTAGTGATTCGGATTTTACCGCAGGATCATGTGCCGAAAACAAAGTATTTGTCACTGTTCCCGAAGGCTTCAGCGAGATTATTATCGTTTCTGAATCATTCGCATGGGCTCATTTTATTTACAGGACCAACAAATTCAGGGAAAACGACAACACTTTATTCATTGATTCAGTTTGCCAAAAAACATTTTAATCGGAATATTATTACCCTTGAAGATCCTGTGGAAACAAGAAATGAAGAAGTGCTGCAGGTTCAAGTAAATGAAAAAGCTGGTATCACGTATGCGGCAGGTTTACGCGCTATTTTAAGGCATGATCCAGATATGATTGTGCTCGGAGAAATAAGAGATGCGGAAACAGCGAGAACAGCTATTAGAGCAGCTTTGACAGGCCATTTAGTCATGAGCACACTGCATGCAAAAAATGCAAAAGGAGCTCTTTATCGAATGCTGGAATTTGGTGTGACGATGAATGAACTCGAACAAACAATGGTTGCTATTGCTGCTCAGCGGTTAATCGAACTCGCATGTCCATTTTGCGGCGAAACGTGTGAGCTTTATTGCAAACTAAATCGGCCAGTCAGACGAACAAATGTATTTGAATTGCTTTACGGAAAGGAGCTTGGTGAGTGTATCAAAGAGGCAAAAGGAGAATACGCTCATTCGTCATACGAAACACTGCAAAGATTAATTCGGAAAGGAGTGGCACTCGGCTATTTATCAAAAAGCACATATCATCGCTGGGTTTATGAAGAAGCGAACCTCTAAACCCTGGTCTAAAAAAGAACAAGCTGAATTCTTATCGAAACTGGCTCAATTGATTCAAGCTGGATATACATTGGTTGAGGCATTAACGATGGTGAATATTCAGTTATCAAAAAAACAGCAACAGCGATTAACGCCAGGCATTCAGTGGCTGCTTGAAGGGGAGCCTTTTTACGTTGTACTTGAGCGACTTCATTTTCAGCGGGAAGCCGTCGCTATTCTTTGTTTTTCAGAGAAACATGGCAGCCTAGCGCGAGCTCTTGAACAAAGCGCCCGTTTTCTAGAGAAAAAAATCATGCAGGTTGACACATTCAAGCGTATGTTACGATATCCGATTTTTCTTATGTTTACGGTTTTTGTTGTGCTCATCATTGTTCAGCAAATGATCGTCCCTCAATTTTCTTTATTATATTCATCTATGAATACAAGCATGACATGGCTGATTCAAGGGATATTTGGCCTCTTCCAATTCCTACACGCTTTGTTGCTTATGATCGGTTGTATATGTATCTGTCTTTTTGGATATTATGAGCTCTTTTTTAAGAAAAAATCGACCCTTGAGAAACTGAAAGTCATCAGCAGGCTGCCGGTGGTATTTAAAGGGGTGCAGCTGATGCATACGTATCTTTTTTCCCTTCAGCTAAGCGGACTTCTTCAAGCTGGGTTATCGATTTACGAAAGTTTGCAAGCTTTTAAACAGCAGACCTATTTACCCTTCCTTCAAGAAATGTCTGAACAAATGATAGGGGAGTTAAGAAAAGGTGAGAGTATGGAACATCAAATAAGCCGGTCTCCTTTTTTCGAAAGGCATTTTGCGGCTGTCATTAAGCATGGGGAAGCAAGTGGGATGCTAGCAAGAGAGATGTACACATATAGTCAATTTCTTTTAGAGAATGCAGAATTGAAAATTGAAAAATGGGTTTCATGGCTGCAGCCTGTCATCTATGGCTTAACAGCATTTCTTATACTCATTGTGTATTTATCTATTCTTTTACCAATGTATCAACTAATGGAACAAGTGTGAAAAGGAGGACTAAGGCATGAATGATAAAGGATTTACACTGTTAGAAATGTTAATTGTCATGCTTGTGATCTCCATTCTTTTATTGATCACCATTCCAAATATCACTCGGCATCATCAAAGCATTCAAGCAAAGGGCTGTGAAGGGCTGAAATCAATGGTGAGTACACAGGTAATGGCATATGAATTAGAGCATGACGGCAAGACGCCATCTTTAGCTGAATTAGAAAAAGAAGGCTATGTCAAAAAAGGATTAACTTGTCCGAATGGAAAGGCAATTTTCATTCAAAACGGCGATGTGAAAAATGAATAAATCGCTTTTCCAGGAGAAAGGATTTACACTCATTGAACAGCTCTTGATCGTCATGATTTTCTCTATCTTATTATCGATAATAGGTGGAAAAGTGCCCAATATATTAGAAAGTGCTGAAGCAAAAAAGCAAGTGAACTTGCTAAAACAAGATCTTCAATTGGCATCTTATACTGCTTTTATTAAAAAAACACGAGTAACTGTTGAGTTTCACCCGCCCAATGTATCTTATCAAGTCATTGAACAGAATAGTGAGCAGATCATTGCTTCTAATCCACACAAAAAAGGCACCATCAAGCAATCCACATTTCAAAAAGGCCTTCACTTTAATAAAAACGGACATCCAAATAGCGGCGGTTCTCTCATTGTTCAATTTGGCAGTCAAATATATAAACTCACGATTTACTTAGGGAGCGGGCGGATTCATGTTCAGCAACAATAAAGGATTTAGTACGTTTGAGATGCTCTTTTCTTGCCACCTCTTTCTATTTGCTGCTCTTGTGCTCGTGCCATCCTTTGAAAAACTGACAATTGGGAAAGAAGAATTAAGGGCTAAACTGGAAGCTTATCAAATCTTACATGAGTATATGAATACAGCTTTTATAGAAGGTCAAAATGAATCAAGTACAAAGAAACGAGGCGAGATCACATATGAATTCATTTGGGGTCAGGAGAAGGGATGTGTTTCATACAAAGTACAAAAAAAGAAGACGATTTGCTTTCGACATTTGGAGCGATGAACAAGGCTTTACACTCGCTCAAGCAATATGGCAATTGCAGCTATTTTTGCTGCTTTCTTTTGGCTGCATGCTGCTTTTATCAATTGCTGAAAAAGCTCATCCGTTTGCAGAAATCAACAAATTTTCGCAAATGGAGTGGAAACAAACGGTCCTGCAATTAGAGGAGGAGCTAAATTGTGCTGTCGCTGTAAGAGCGGTGAAAAATGGAACAGCACTGGAGTATATTTCAAATCAAGGGCGAGTGGTGACGATTGAGCCGTATCAAGAGATGCTTCGTAAACGAACGGATCAGGCAGGTCATCTCCCTTTATTACAAAAGGTGAAACAATTCCATGTAAGAACAAAAGAGCAAACCACCACTCTCCAAGTCACAGATGTATTTGGTCAAGTACATGAAGCTGTTTTTTTCACTTACAAAGGAGTGATTCCTAAAACGTGAAAAGAGAAGACGGGTTTATTTATCCCCACG
This sequence comes from Bacillus sp. JUb11, assembly GCF_024807925.1. NCBI lineage: Bacteria > Bacillati > Bacillota > Bacilli > Caryophanales > Bacillaceae > Bacillus > Bacillus sp. JUb11. Next base: position 437,402 of record NZ_JANUEZ010000001.1, read on the forward strand.
TACTTGCTGTCATACTTTTATTTTTATTGATTCTAGGCTCGATGACCATTGGGTTTCAAAAAGAGTTGAAAAGTGCAGAGCTCACGATTTCTTTTTATCAAAAACAGCAGTTATTTCGAATGGGACTAAATGAAGCTGCAAACAAATTAAATCGTATTTGTGATCGGCCATTGAGCCCAATTGTCACAGAAGAAGGCCGAGTGACGTTGAAGCGAATTGGGTGCGATGACAGAAAAAAGCTAGTCCGCCTCTTGGTTAACATCGAGACAAAGGGTGGTGTAACTGACGAGCGGGAACTAGAGATGAATAAGGAGACAGGAGAAATCAATCAATGGATCAGCACTTATTAGCGAGTGTATAAAACGATACTCTTCTTGGTAACACTTTAAGGAAGAAGAGGTGAGTGTTCGATGAAGACAAATGATTATGTAAAATATATGACGCAGGAAATTATTAAATACATGAATACACCACGTGATGAGCGGAAAGAACATAAACAGGAAAAAATGGAGACAAAACCACCATTTTCTCAGCGTTTATTCGGTGTTCTGCCTTTTGGCTTCTCAATGATGCTAAAAAAACGTCAACGTCATCGACAAAAGTAAAAAGCCGCCAGCAGGCGGTTTTTTTCATGCCATTTTAGCTGTATTCTTCCACAACAATGACTTTATTGACCTTGTTCGAGTAAGGGTTATAGGAAATGGTGACATATACCCCAAATTCTTTGGCCTGATCTTTCAACGTAATATGATATTGCTTCACGGATTCTTTCTCCCGGTGTCGATCCCACACTTTTTGTTTGAATAAAACATGTGCTAACGGATACCGTTTTTTTGCTTCTTTGACTGCCCTTGTTTCCCATTGATCTGCGGCAGCAGTGATTCCTTTTGCCTCAGCTAGATGGGCACTTTGGAACAAAGAGCTTAACAGTAAACTGAGCATGATCATGATTCTTCCATATTTCAACTAACATCACCTCACCAATTATTATCCTGACCAAATCCTGCACTTTTATGTAAATTTTTAAGAAGTACAAATGTCACAGAAAAAAATATTGAATATGGCGAAAGAATGAGAAAATGGAAGAATTTTCTCGGTAATGTTCTTGTTTAAGAACAAAATGGACTAATTTGACGTTTTGGATTTTATAGGTAATTCCTTATACTGAGTGTAATCGTTCTTTTTAAAGAACAATTGTTCAAGGAGTTGAAAGATTCAATGAAACAGCCGCTCTTTGTACTATTTTGTGCTATTTGTTTGATTTTCATTTCTTTTTTTATTACGTCTACTAACGCTTCTTTTAACGATGTCGAGCATTCGAACTTTGTCATGAAAACATGTGAAAATTTCGAAGAGACAGATCAGCATTGCCAGCCAAAGAAATGGGATAGAAGTCATTTGAAACTGATCGATCAAACGATCATTGAGGGGACAGTCTGTGCGCCTCAAAAGCTGAGCATGTCACTAAAAAATATTGGACAACCCATCGCGCACTCTGAATGGAAGTGGGAACTACTTAAAGTAGAGAGTGTTCAGATGCCATTACAAGATGGCCATGTTATTGAAAAAGGTGCTATACAGTCCCTCTCATCAGAAGAAACGACGACTGTCACGGCAGTTAAAGCAAAAACAAATGGAATCTATGTGTTTAAAATCTATTATCCTAAAGGGTTTGGTGGTTCTGAAAAGCCATTCTTTACGTCTCAACATATGCAGCTTTCGAATTGTCAAGAAAAGGCGTCCTAAATAGGGGTTGCCTGCTGAATGAAACATGATATGTAAAGGGGAGAAAGGTATGAAAAAGTGGATGAAAATGTCTGGGAGTATTCTTTACGCACTGGTCTTCACGATGATGATTGTGTGTATTATTGTCGTGTTGTCATCAAGGACAACAGGCGGAGATCCTCAGATCTTTGGTTATGAGTTCAAGCAAGTATTATCTGGATCAATGGAACCGGAATTTTCGACTGGTTCATTGATTATTGTGAAACATGTCACCTCACCTGAAACACTCAAAAAAGGGGATATTATTACGTTTCAAACGAAGCAAGACCAATCCTTTGTGACTCACCGCATTGTTGGGGTGAAAGGAAAAGGAGTAAATAAAGCCTTTGAGACAAAAGGAGACCACAATATGTATCAAGACGGCACGCTCGTCAAAGCGAATCAAGTGACTGCGCAGTATACGGGCGTGAACATTCCTTATGCAGGAAAGCTTCTTTCGTATGCAGGAACTTCTGCTGGGACCGCTCTTTTGCTCATTATTCCAGGGGTGATGCTGCTTGTTTATTCAACCATTCATTTTGTTGGTGCTGCCAAACATCGAAGACATACGGCTGAGTTACACATGTCAGAGGAACAAGCATAAATTTTCGTTTGTAACCTAAATCAGGTTTCAATAAAACAATTTATTAGGGGGTTCAATCATGGCAATGAAAAAATCAATTCGTTTAGGTGTTTTATCGGGAGCGTTAGGTCTTGCTTTAATTGGCGGGGGAACGTGGGCTGCATTTAATGATGTTGAGACGGCAAACGCGGTCTACTCTACAGGAGAGCTGAATCTATCTGCAAAAGAGAATTCCGGCGCCATCAACCTTGCGAACATAAAACCCGGTGACCGTATAAAGAAGGAATTTAATTTTGAAAATAAAGGGTCTCTTGCAATTAATCAAGTGCTGATGAGTCTTGATTATAGCCAGTTTCAAGATGGAACATCAGCGAAGAATGGCGGGAAGAATACAGCTGAAGAATTCCTCAGCCAATTTCAGGTGAGTGTTCTAACGGTTGGAGCCGAAGGTGGGAATGGATACCCGAAAAATATTATTTTAGACCATGCAAACCTGCTTGATCTGCATCTATTAACGTCAAAGCAGGATCAGACCGCATTTGAAAAGCTTCGTCATGCCGTCGATGAGAAGTTTTTACATGAAAGTGGTAAAATTAATGTTGCCACCGTTGATGGATCAACAGCTCCAGAGTATGACGGCATTCCAAAGAATCCGTTTGATTACGATAAAATGGAAATGATCATTGAATTTGTCAATGACCAGACGAAGGATAAAGCGGGTAACTATATCCAAAATAAATACCAAGGCGATGCGATTCAAGTTGATCTTTCCTTCGAAGCGACTCAGTGGAATGGTTTAACGATCAATCCAAAAAAGCATACGGATGAAAAAGGCTACGTGAAAGAAAACGAAAAAGCACACAGCGAAGATAAAAAATAAAGTCAGTCTTTAGACTGATAACAAGATCTGCATAGCAATTGGAGGAGTATGCGCTAAAATATGCGCATTACTCCTCTTCTTGCTTTTTTTTCCAGATTTGATAATCTAAAAATTCACGAAATTGCTTTTTCGAAACCCCTGATGTCATTGCATCTCGAACTAGTTTTTCCCATTCACTATCTAATTGACCATCGTATTCGGTTTCATCATTTTCGTTTAACAGTGTATGAACCGAGACGTCCAGAACAGCGGAGACTTTTTCAAGAAATTGAATGGAGGGGTTTGTTTGCAAGTTTCTTTCTATTGAACTTAAATAAGACTTCGCTACCCCAGCCTTTTCGGCCAGTTCTGATAGTGAGTAGCCTTTTTCATTGCGGTATTGTTTAATACGCTGGCCAATCAATGTCATCACCTTCCTTTCGATATTATAGCACATTCAGAAAGGTTTGATAGAATGACTTCTTGCCATAGGGGGAGACTCAGAGGACTTTTCGCGTGATTTGAGAAAATGACGGACTTCTTCTACTGTTAGTCCTGCTTTGCGCGCTTCGCGTAATAATTGAACCCATTCACTGTCTAATAACTTCGTTTTCTTTTCCATACAAATACCCTCCTAAAATACTGAATCGTGTATTTCAGGCACTTAACGCATGAAATGGAAAAACACAGGTGATAAGACCTCATAGATTGCTTGCGTCATGTTTCCGCCCAATACAAACAGACAAACGTTGCTTTTGATTGATCGAAAATTTGATATCACATGAAAGGGAGGGAGACTCGCTAAGTCAGCCTCCTCTTTTTTGCTGTAAGTAAAAAAGTCCGCCATTTTCAATCGTAAGACTGATTTTTGGTTCGTATAAAGTTTTAAGTGCTTGTCTTTCTATTTCATATTCTACAGATGTGTCTGAAGTCCCTTCATAAAATTGGTTTAAAAGTTCCGAGTCTTCTTTCCACTTTTGAACAGCTCTTACCGCCCAATCATCCGGCTCTTCATTGGCATAACGTTCCATCAGGCTGTACAGCCGTTTGACGCCGCTCTCTGGCTTAATCATCGTACTCATTGTGAAGCAATAATCAGGAATTTGAGACGATAGCTCACGCGCTTCCAGCTTCTCTTGAAATTGTTCGATGACTTCTCCGCGTATTAGATGAAGTCCAAGAGACAGCAGTTTGTCTTTTTTACGGTCTGCCAGATAGGATATTTTGACATTGAGACCAAGCCACGGCTCCAGTGCGATCTGGCTGTTTGTGAGCGGTCTGACTTTTTCGTACAGCCGAATAAAACGGCCTTGCTGTTTCACAACCTCGAATATTTGGAATAAACGAGGGGAGCCGAAGTGGACAAATTCTCCTTCGACCGAGTCATCAGCTTTTTTTTGATCGGTGATCAAAGTCAATTGCCGCGGCTCAGGTACGCCTCCCGTTTTTTCGAGCCAATGCCAATAAAAAGGACGGTTCATGATCAATTTATCCATTTCGATTGTCAGCTGTACGGTCATGTGTCCTGCACTTTCTTCAAGTATGTCGCATTGATTTGCCTGAAAGAAACGGAGAAGAAATGTGTGAATCTCGCGCTGCTCCATTGGTCAACTCTCCTTTATGAACCTTGCTGTCTTTCTTCTAAAAGCGGTGTTTGTGTTTCTGTTAAATAGGAAGCAAATTGGGTTAATTTCTTTTTCATGTCTACGTCAGACTCGTGTTGGAAGAGAATTTGATGCAATTCTGTTTCAGCATCTTGGATATCAATTCGGGTTAAAATATCATCTAGATTGCCAATGACGTTTTCAAACAGCTGAATTTTTTCATATAAAAGTTTTAAAATATGTTCTTCGACTGTCCCGCTAGTTGCCATATTGTAAATGTGGACATCCCGCTCTTGACCGAGCCGGTGAATACGTCCAATTCTTTGTTCCAAGCGCATTGGGTTCCACGGAAGGTCGTAGTTGATGATTTGGTTGCAAAACTGAAGGTTGATCCCTTCGCCGCCTGCTTCTGTCGCAATGAGCACTTGCGCCCGCTCTCTAAATAAATCTTTCATCCAGTCTTTTTTACTCCGTTTAAACCCGCCTCGAAAAGGAACCGAACTGATGCCGTTTTGCTGGAGAAACCATTGTAAATAAATTTGTGTCGCACGGTATTCAGTGAAGATAATGACTTTTTCATTTAATTGTTGAATGAGTTTAACGACTTCAAGTGCTTTAGAATTTTGTTCTACCTGGTTGATTTTCTCCATGATGTGCATCATCGCAGAAGCACCTAGAATGTGTTTTTCCTCTTCTTGCATTTTTTTAATGGTCATATAGACGGCCTCACGACTCGAACAGCATTCTCGTTCTAAAGTCATAATTGAAAACATGTGCTTCGTATAGGAAGGGTTTTCTTTTAACTTACAAATTTCATCATATAGTGCTTGTTCTGTCGGGGAGAAATCAATAGAAATCGTCTTTACATGCCGCTTTGACCATTCGATGCCAGTGTCTTGTCTCCGGTTCCGAATCATGACTTTATTGACTAACTGTTTTAGCCGGTCATGGTCCTCAAGTTGAAGGTCTTTTTTGGCAAAGAGGTCTTTAAACTGTGTTTCATTACCTAAATGGCCTGGCTTCAACAGAGAAACGAGATTAAAAATTTCTCCTATCCGATTTTGGATAGGTGTGGCTGTGAGCAGTAAGCAGAACTTTTTATTCAAATTTCTCACAAACTCATAGTTTTTCGTTTTATTGTTTTTCAGTTTGTGTGCTTCATCAATAATGACCATATCGTAGGAGATGGATAAGATCGTATCTCGATGTGGCTGTCTTTTGGCTGTATCAATTGAGGAAACCACAACATCGCACTGCTCCCACACATAGCTCTTCTTTTGCTCGACAGCATCTATGTAAAATTTCGTTCGCAGTTCTTGTACCCATTGGGACACAAGGGAGGCGGGTACGAGAATGAGAATCTTCTTGGCAAGTCCGCGAATCATGTATTCTTTGATAATCAGTCCTGCTTCAACGGTTTTTCCAAGACCCACTTCATCTGCTAAAATGGCTTTCCCATTCATCTCTTCTACGACTCTTCTAGCGACTTCGAGCTGGTGTTTTAAAGGAGTAAATGCAGGCAGGTGCGCAGGTGCTTGCAGTCCTTCAAATGAATCAATGGCTGTCACTTTTTGTACTTGTGCTGCTAAACGGTACATATCCCAATTCGCCCAGGGACCGTCTGCTGTAAGCCGCTTTTGAAATTCACTTGCCCATTTTTGATCAAATATCGTTTGAATATTCAATGTGACCGCCTGCCTTTCTGGTAGAGTGATGATAAAATCGTTCTGTTTTTAAACGCTTCATTTTTTCATAGCGATTTAAAAGATGTTATATATCAATAAAAGCGAACGATAATGAATGGTTATTTTAAAAATGTTAATGATTTTTCTGTTGCTCTTCATCCATTTCTAATGGTAGGATGTTGGTAAGTGATCTAGAGAATAAGTCACCCATTTTGATAGTATGTCCAAAAAAGGTGAAGAATATGAGCGGATGATGGTATGGGGAGAGACCTAGCGGTTATTTTGCACTGACAGGCGCCGAAGGAGCAAGCTGAATTGGTTCAGTGAATCTCTCAGGCAAAAGTACTCTTACCGGACGCAACTCTGGAGAGTGTTTGCGCAGCGATTTTTAGCAAACCACCAAAGGGGAAAACGCACAATGATGTTGTGCTGTAAACTTTCAGGTGCAAGGACAGAGACTTCTTTTTGATAAAAGGGAGCGCTCTGTCCTTTTTTGCTGTGATTTTTTTCTGAAAATTCAGCTTGTGATGTGCACTGTAAGAAAAAAGGGGGAAACGATTGATGTTGAAACGAACACCGCTTTTTCATGCGTATGAAACGTTTGGCGCAAAAACCATTGACTTCGGGGGCTGGGAATTACCTGTCCAATTTTCTTCCATTAAAGAAGAACATGAAGCTGTTCGAACAAAAGCAGGGCTGTTTGACGTGTCTCACATGGGTGAGGTGGAAGTCACAGGTCAGGGAGCTCTTCCTTTTTTACAAAGGTTATTAACCAATGATCTGTCAAAGCTGACAGACGGTAAGGCACTATATACAGCCATGTGTTATGAAGATGGCGGAACGGTGGATGATCTGCTTGTCTACCAAAAAGAAAAGAACAACTATTTACTTGTGATCAATGCTTCAAATATTGAAAAAGATGTGGATTGGCTGCTGAAACATCAAGGTGAGGAAGATGTTTCGATTAAAAATGTCTCTGATCAAACCGCCTTGTTAGCCCTTCAAGGGCCTCTTGCTGCTGACATCATCAAAGATGTTGCGGATGAAGAGGTAACATCACTGAAGCCATTTACATTTTTATCAAAAGCGATAATTGCGCAAAAAGAGGTGCTTGTCTCAAGAACCGGCTACACAGGAGAAGATGGCTTTGAAATCTACTGCCAGTCAGAAGATGCTGTTCACCTTTGGACCGCTTTATTAGAAGCCGGACAGCCGAAAGGACTGATCCCATGTGGACTCGGTGCACGTGACACCTTAAGATTTGAAGCAAGACTCCCGCTTTATGGCCAAGAGCTCACGAAGGATATTTCTCCTTTAGAAGGCGGCATTGGTTTTGCTGTAAAAACGGATAAAGAAGCAGATTTTATCGGAAAAGATGCACTTAAAAAACAAAAAGAAGAAGGACCGAAGCGAAAGCTTGTCGGGATTGAAATGATAGATAAGGGGATTCCGCGGACAGACTATCCGGTCTTCTCAGGAGATAAGCAGATTGGTGTAGTCACAACCGGTACACAATCTCCAACATTAAAGAAAAATATTGGGCTTGCCTTGATTGAAACATCAGAGGCGCAGCTTGGGACAGAAGTGGAAGTGCAAGTTCGTAAAAAACGTCTAAAAGCCAAAATCGTCGCCACACCATTTTATAAAAGAGCCAAATAACGAGGAGGAATAGAGGATGAAGCACAGGTATTTGCCGCAAACAGAGCAAGATCAAAAAGAAATGCTGGATGTCATCGGTGTTCAGTCAATTGATGAGCTTTTCTCAGATATCCCAGAGAAAGTCAGATTCAAAGGTGCGTACAACATCAAAGAAGCCGCATCTGAAACAGAGCTAGTGCGGGAATTGTCTCGTCTTGCTGCAAAAAATAAAGATACAGTGGCTTATGCCTCGTTTTTAGGTGCTGGTGTGTATGATCATTACCAGCCTGTGATTGTCGACCATGTGATTTCACGTTCTGAATTTTATACAGCGTACACACCTTATCAGCCTGAAATTTCTCAAGGTGAATTGCAGGCAATCTTTGAATTTCAAACAATGATTGCTGAGCTGACTGGCATGGATCTTGCCAACTCCTCGATGTATGATGGCGGAACGGCATTAGCTGAAGCGGCGATGCTGGCAGCAGGACATACAAAAAAGAAAAAGATTGTGGTCTCTGAGACGGTTCATCCTGAATCAAGAGCGGTGCTGAAAACATATGCGAAAGGACAGCATATTGAAGTCGTCGAGGTACCTGCGCGAAAAGGTCAGACCGATCTAGCTGCATTAGAAGAAGCCGTCTGCGACGAAACAGCAGCGGTCCTTGTACAATACCCAAACTTCTTCGGTGTTGTTGAACCGTTAAAAGACATTGAACCGATTGCACATAAAGGGAAAAGTTTATTCATCGTCTCAAGTAACCCGCTTGCACTTGGTTTACTGACACCACCAGGAAAGCTTGGGGCAGATATTGTCGTTGGTGATGCGCAGCCATTTGGCATTCCAGCTGCATTTGGCGGACCTCATTGTGGATATTTCGCTGTGACGAAAAAATTAATGCGAAAAGTGCCGGGGCGTTTAGTCGGGCAAACAGAAGACGAGAACGGTGTGCGAGGATTTGTGCTGACCCTTCAAGCGCGCGAGCAGCATATCCGAAGAGACAAAGCGACTTCAAATATTTGTTCAAACCAAGCATTAAATGCGTTAGCCGCTTCTGTTGCGATGACGGCGCTTGGGAAAGCAGGTATCAAAGACATTGCCTATCAAAACGTACAAAAGGCCCATTATGCCAAGACGCAGGCAGAAAAACATGGGTTACAGGCTGAAATAGAGGGTGCTCATTTTAATGAATTTGTGTTGAAACTGAATGAACCTGTGAAAGAAGCGAATGAGCGATTGCTTGAAAAAGGAATCATCGGCGGATATGACTTGGGACGGGATTATCCAGAGCTTCAGCAGCATATGCTCGTCGCTGTGACAGAACTAAGAACAAAAGAAGAAATTGATACGTTCATCAAGGAATTGGGGGATCGTCATGAATAAACAAGATCAGCCGCTTATTTTTGAATTATCCAAAGAAGGAAGAATTGGTTACAGCCTGCCTGATTTAGACGTACCTGAGGAGAAGCTCCCAGATTTATTTGATGAAGCGTATATCCGCCATGAAGATGCTAAGCTGCCAGAGGTTTCTGAACTGGATATTATGCGTCACTACACAGCATTATCTAGGCGTAATCACGGGGTCGATTCTGGCTTTTATCCTCTAGGCTCTTGTACGATGAAATATAATCCAAAGATTAACGAAAAGGTGGCACGTCTTGCAGGCTTCTCGCATGTGCATCCACTTCAAGAGGCAGACACTGTGCAAGGTGCATTAGAGTTACTTTATGATTTAGGTGACCATTTAGAAGAAATTACAGGAATGGACGCCGTGACATTACAGCCTGCGGCAGGAGCACATGGCGAATGGACGGGGCTCATGATGATTCGTGCATACCATGAAGCAAGAGGAGATCTTAAACGAACAAAAGTCATCGTGCCTGATTCTGCTCATGGAACAAATCCCGCATCTGCAACAGTAGCAGGATTTGAAACGATTACGGTGGCATCTAATGAACATGGGCTTGTCGATTTAGACGACCTGCGCCGTGTTGTCAATGAAGAAACGGCGGCTCTCATGCTCACAAATCCAAATACACTCGGCCTTTTTGAAGAAAATATTTTAGAAATGGCTGAAATCGTCCACGGAGCAGGCGGGAAGCTTTATTATGATGGAGCGAACTTAAATGCTGTATTAAGCAGAGCAAGACCGGGGGATATGGGATTTGATGTGGTTCACTTAAATCTTCATAAAACCTTTACAGGTCCACACGGAGGAGGAGGCCCTGGTTCAGGTCCAGTTGGCGTGAAAAAGGATTTGATTCCATATTTGCCAAAGCCAGTGCTTGTGAAGAAAGAAGGTCGTTATTTCTTTGATTACGATCGTCCAGAATCTATCGGCCGTGTGAAACCGTTCTATGGGAACTTTGGTATCAATGTCAGAGCGTATGCGTATATCCGCTCTATGGGACCAGACGGCTTAAAGGCTGTAACGGATCATGCGGTGTTGAATGCAAACTATATGATGCGCCGCTTATGTGCTCATTATGATTTGCCATTTGACCGCCACTGTAAGCATGAATTTGTCCTTTCAGGTAAACGTCAAAAGAAACTAGGTGTGCGGACACTTGATATTGCCAAACGATTACTTGATTTTGGCTATCATCCGCCAACGATTTACTTCCCGCTAAATGTAGAGGAATGTATCATGATTGAACCAACTGAAACAGAATCAAAAGAAACCCTTGATGCATTTATTGAAGCGATGATTCAAATTGCAAAAGAAGCGGAAGAGAACCCAGAAATCGTACAGGAAGCACCACATACAACCGTTGTGAAACGAATGGATGAAACAAAGGCTGCACGGAATCCAGTGCTGGTTTTTGAAAGAAAATAAAAAGACTCATGGGGGCATTAGCTCCCAGAGTCTTTTTTGTTAGTTCTTTGTTTTAATGCGGCCGCCCCATTTTTTAAAGCCGCCCTTTAAATTATAAATCTCACGACAGCCATTTTTACGTAACGTTTGAGCAGCTTTTCCGCTTCTCAAATTATTTTGGCAATAGAGATAAACAGGCTTGTCAGGGCGTATTTCATTTTTGCGCTGCTTTAATTGTGAAAGGGGAATGTTTCTTGCGCCTAAAATATGTCCACCTTCAAACTCATTTGGTTCTCTCACATCAATGAGTTGGGCTTTGCGGTAACCTTTGATAAATTCTGCTTCCGTCAGCGTTTTCATTATGCGCTGCTGATAAATGTAACTGCCGATGGAATAAAGAACGAAAAGTCCACAAAGTGAGAGGACGATATAGTTGAATATTGGCAATACGACTCGACTCCTTCTTGAGCATCAGCACAGTCACCTGTCTGATGGTACGTTTTAGACAAATACTATTATAGTAAAGCAAAAGAAACTTGTCATCATAAATGGTAAGAATTATTTTCAATTCCTTCCCTATTTGATAGACTGATGAAGAGAGAAAATCGGTGGTCACCACCATTATCTAACATTGACTACGTAAAAGAGAAGGGATTTTATATGCAAAAAGAGAAATGGTGTTTCATTGATACAGGAAACCAAGACCCAGCCTTTAACATGGCCATGGACGAAGCCTTGCTTTATTGGCATAGCGAGAAGCTGATCCCGCCTGTGATCCGTTTTTATGGTTGGAATCCAGCGACATTATCTGTTGGATATTTTCAACATGTTGAAAAAGAAATCAACATGGAAGCGGTTGAGCGCTATGGTCTTGGATTTGTTCGCAGGCCTACAGGAGGCCGCGGCGTTCTTCATGATCAGGAATTGACCTACAGTGTCATCGTGTCAGAAGAGCACCCAGAGATGCCGGCGACGGTGACAGAGGCATACCGCGTCATTTCAGAAGGGATTTTAGAGGGATTTAAAGAACTGGGACTCGATGCGTATTTTGCCATTCCTCGTACAGAAAAAGAAAAAGAAAGCTTAAAAAATCCAAGATCGTCTGTATGTTTTGATGCGCCTTCATGGTACGAGCTTGTCGTAGAAGGCAGAAAAGTAGCAGGCAGTGCGCAAACAAGACAAAAAGGTGTGATCCTCCAGCATGGCTCGATCTTAATTGATCTTGATGAGGACAAATTGTTTGATTTATTTCTGTATCCAAACGACCGGGTGAGAGAGCGGATGCAGCGCAGCTTTAAAAACAAAGCGGTGGCGATCAATGAAATTTCAGATCGAACATGTACGATAGACGATGCGCGTGTTGCATTTAAACGAGGGTTTGAAAAAGGATTAAATATCGAGCTTGTGCCTTATGAGCTGACAGATGAAGAGTTGGCATTTGTTCATCACCTCGCCAAAACGAAATACGCCACAGATGATTGGAATTACAAGCGTTAAGACGAAGGACTCTTCTTGTTTTTTAATGGGCGATGGTGTAGAATTGTTATGATTATTAAGTAAAGGTGCATTTTGGAGGGGTTTTATGACTACACCTAGTATGGAAGATTATATTGAACAAATTTATATGCTGATAGAAGAAAAAGGATATGCAAGAGTATCTGATATTGCAGAAGCCCTCGCTGTCCATCCCTCCTCTGTAACAAAAATGGTTCAGAAGCTAGATAAAGATGAATACCTCATTTATGAGAAATATCGTGGTCTAATTTTAACCCCGAAAGGCAAAAAAATTGGAAAACGTCTCGTATACAGACATGAACTGCTAGAGCAATTTTTAAGAATCATTGGTGTAGATGAAGAGAAAATTTATGATGATGTAGAAGGTATTGAGCATCATCTCAGCTGGAACAGCATTGACCGCATCGGCGACCTCGTCCAATTCTTTGAAGAAAACGATGAGCGATCCGTTCAGCTGAAAGCGATTCAAAAGAAAAACGAACAAACAAATCAAGAATCTTAAGAAAAAGGACACCTGGCGAAGGGTGTCCTTTTAAATTGTTGACAAAGGGGTAAAATGTACTTTATTTTAGCTCTTTGTCTTCTTTTCAGCGTGAAAGAAAACCTTTGCAGTCTAGGAAGGACGAGCATCGGAGCGGAGCGAATTTGACATTCGTGAGCACCGGAGCGCAGGACTGACACCGAATGCGAGGGTTTGTCTACACGCTGAAAGGACACCTGGCGAAGGGGGTCCTTTTTGAATATAGTTCTAATGAAAGGCAAATGCTCCTACACTATTAATAGTGTGACAGAAAAGGGGGTTCCTTGATGAAGATAGATGGTGTGTTCTCAGGTGGAGGCATTAAGGGTGCAGCACTTGCAGGCGCCTATGAAGCGCTTGAAGCAAGAGGATTTCAATTTGTCCGTCTCGCTGGAACAAGTGCGGGAGCAATCATTGCTTCACTCATCGCAGCGGGTTTTACGAGTCAGGAGATTCGGGAGCTGTTAGACGAAATGGATGAGCATCAATTGCTTGACCGAAGGTGTCAATTCATCCCGTTTAAAATGCTCAGGTGGGTGTCTATTTATTGGCGTCTTGGCCTTTACAAAGGTGACCGTCTAGAAAAATGGCTGACAGACGTGTTAAAACGAAAAGGCGTCACCGTATTCGGTGATCTGAAAAAAGATACGCTCAAAATCGTCGCTTCTGATTTAACAAATGGCAAAATCCTTGTCCTTCCAGATGACCTTCCTTCCTATGGGTTAAATCCAGAACGGTTTTCTGTCGCCAGAGCCATTCGGATGAGCTGCAGTTTGCCTTATTTTTTCGAACCTGTGAAACTAAGGTCTTCAAAAGGAATTTGTACCATCGTGGATGGCGGCGTGCTCAGCAACTTTCCGATTTGGCTTTTTGCTGAAGAGAAAAAAAGACCGTTTGTCGGTGTCACATTAACCCCAAACGAAAAAGAACGCCCTCAACATTCCATCCGCAATGCGTTTGAACTGTTTGGCGCTCTATTTGAAACGATGCGTGGTGCTCATGACGAAAGACATATTGCCACAAAACACGAACGTCATATTATTTTTATCCCTGTAGAACACGTCATTGCCACTGATTTTCAGCTGATGACAGAAAAGAAAAAGGCGCTCGTCGATCTAGGCAGACAGAAGGCCGAGCAATTTTTAAAGAGCTGGACATTTTAAAATAAGGCGCGATTTTTCTTTTTGTTTTTCTTGCCTTCAATGACTGTCAAATGTGTTTGGCTTTTCTTTTTGAGAAGGACGGGCTTAGACTTGTGGTCAGTCGGCACGCTTCGCAAATGAGTGACCCGGTTTTTCATCTGGCTTTTCGTTTTTGGTTTAGGCTGCTGGTAGCGACGTTTTGATTGTTTGACTGCTTTACGATAAAGATTTCCTTCTGTTCCAGTTCTTCGATTCATCAGCCATCTAAATAAGAAAAATAGAACCGCTCCAATGATCACAACTGATAGCAGCATCGTAAAGAGTCTGCCTGGATTCGTTGTGAGTAAATACACAAATCCCAAAACACCTAAAGCGAAAATAATGGTAAAAGCAGGATGTACTCGGCGATTCATAACTGTCCACCTCCGAAAGAATTTACCGGATTTATAAACTAGATCACTTGATGAGCAGAATCTGATGCTTGTTTCGCAGATGCTTCCTCTAAACGAAGAAGTTCATTAAAACTTGCAATGGCTACCTCGACTTGATCATCAGAGGGTTCTTTTGTTGTGAGCAATTGCAGCCAAAGGCCAGGATAGCCAAGCACTTTAAGCACTGGCACGTCACGGAGTTTGTTTGTGAGCTGAAGCACTTCAAATGAAATGCCCAGAACAACCGGAATAAGCGCCAAGCGATTCAGAACTCTCACCCATAAAGGATCTGTCGGTACGAGTAAATAGACGAACATGCCGACAATGACAGTGAATAAAATAAAGCTGCTGCCGCATCGATAATGCAGGCGAGATTGGCTTTGGACATTTTCCACTGTGATGTCAAGGTTCTGTTCATAGCAGTTTATGACTTTATGTTCTGCCCCATGATATTGAAATACCCTTTTAATTAAAGGGGTCATGGAAATAAAGTAAATATAGCCTAATAACAGGATCAATTTAAAGAATGTTTCCACTGCAATTTGTGCGAAGTTTCCAGAAAACACCGGACGCACAAGTTCGGCTAAAAAGACAGGCACTAAAGTAAAGACAAATTTACTAAAAAGAAGAGAGAGAACTCCGATCACAGCAATGCCAAAGATCATTGATAATTTCGAGCTTTTTTGTTCTTTTTCAAGAGAATGATCTTCAGAAGGATCTAAGTCATAGCGCTCGCTGGAGAAGTTTAAGTGCTTACTGCCGTTTGCGCTTGCTTCAACAAGTGCAGCAACACCCCTGACAAAAGGGATTTTCTTAAGAAAGGCGGTTCGTTTATTGGAGGTCCGGGGAAGCTTTAAAAACTCAATCGACTCATCCTTACGCCGAATCGCTGTCACATAGTTCTTTTTACCTCCGAACATGACACCTTCCACAACTGCCTGCCCTCCATATGCTGGAGGTTTTGTTTGATTGGACATATTTCATCAACCTGCCTGTTTCCTGTAATTTACATGCATTTCCTTATACCTTTATTGTACAGGAAAAGAGGGGAAATCACTAGCTCACAGGTCGATTATCTACTAGAATTCTATCTACCTCTTTTTAGCCAGTATACCCTGTTATAAAAATTTTACACTCTCGCACGGAAATCCTTTTTTTTCATGACATTTTGGACATACTACTTGCTGGAGGTGTTCATATGAAACGTGATGAAAAGAAAAACCAAGAAGAAAAAAACCAATCAGTACAAACGTCTTCAATGGTGGCAAGGGCAGCAGCCACAGGTTTTGCCGGCGGAGTTTTTTGGGGCTTTATCGGATTTCTGACCCATATGTTTCATTTTTCAGAGGTGAGTCCAAATATGCTGTTGCAGCCATTTGTGCTTGGTGAATGGAAAAAAGGCGGACTTGGTACATTTATGAGTATTGTACTTTTAGGGATTTTATCTATTGGGGCAGCCTTTATTTATTATGGACTGCTTAAACGGATCAAAGGTTTTTGGATGGGGCTGATCTATGGCGCGATTTTATGGCTGCTTGTTTTTTATGTATTTAATCCTATTTTCCCAGATGTGAAACAAGTGCAAGATTTGCAGCAAAGCACCATTGTGACGACATTTTGCCTATATATTTTATATGGCATGTTTGTCGGATACAGTATTTCATTTGAATACAATGAATTAACGAGTCAGAAGCTTGCAAGGGCACTCGGGAAAAAGACAGAATAAAGTGTAAATCCACCATTCATATGATAAAATTATTTTTGGAAACGAAAGGTTTCTAAGGAAAAAGAAACAGACATCGATATAGAGTGAATTAGGGTGAAGGAGTGGTCATATGCCTCATTTTCTAGTGCTGAATGGGCCCAACTTAAATAGGCTCGGCAAGAGAGAGCCAGGAGTTTATGGAAGTAAAACACTAACAGATTTAGAAACGGATTTGTTTCAGTTTGCAGAAAGAGCAAATATTCAATTAACGTTTTTTCAATCGAATCACGAGGGAGATCTGGTCGATGCGCTCCATGAAGCAGAAGATCAGTACGATGGCGTCGTGTTTAACCCGGGTGCTTTTACCCACTATAGCTATGCACTGAGAGATGCCATTGCAAGTATTACGTTACCTGTCATCGAAGTACATATCACAAATGTTCATAAGAGAGAGGAATTCCGCCATCATTCGGTTCTTGCTCCAGTATGCCAAGGTCAAATCGTTGGACTTGGTTTAGAAGGATATAAATTGGCGATTCGTTATTTAGTCAGTGAAGGGGGAGCAGTATCATGAAACTTGAAAAACTAAGAAAACTTTTAGCCGAATTAGACATAGATGGTTTAGTGATTACAAGCAGCTTTAATTTACATTATATGACGAGTTTTACTGGATCAGCCGGTCTTGCCATCGTTTCAAAGGATCGAGCCGCCTTTATTACGGATTTTCGTTACACGGAGCAAGCCAAGGATCAAGTAAAGGGCTATGACATCATTGAACATAAAGGAAACATTGTGGAAACTGCTGTCCAAACGGCAAACGAATTTGGGGTGAAACGTCTTGGTTTTGAACAAAACCATATGACATTTGCCACCTACCAGCAGTACTCGGGGAAAGCAAGCGGTATTGAGCTTGTTCCAGTCTCAGAATCAGTTGAAAAGTTGCGCTTGATTAAGTCTAATGAAGAGATTAAGATATTAGAGGAAGCTGCGAAGATTGCAGATCATGCCTTTGATCATATTCTCACGTACATCAAGCCGGGCCTGACAGAAATTGCGGTCATGAACGAGCTTGAATTTTTCATGAGAAAAGAAGGGGCAGAAGGATCTTCATTCGATATGATTGTTGCCTCTGGCGTTCGTTCAAGCCTGCCACACGGGAGAGCGAGCGAAAAGGTGATTGAATCTGGCGACTTGGTGACACTGGATTTCGGTGCCTATTATAAAGGCTATTGCTCAGACATGACAAGAACCATTGCTGTAGGAACACCAAGCGACAAATTAAAGGAAATTTATCATATCGTATTAGAAGCAGAAAACGCTGGTGTGGATAAAATCAAGCCAGGCTTAACAGGAAAAGAAGCTGATCGCATCACACGAGACATCATTGAAAAGTATGGCTACGGTCAATACTTCGGGCATTCGACTGGACATGGTCTTGGTATGGAAGTACATGAAGCACCTGGCCTTTCCTCACGCTCAGATGTCGTGTTAGAAGAGGGAATGGTTGTGACAGTTGAACCAGGCATTTACTTGCCGGATGTCGGCGGCGTGAGAATTGAGGATGATATTGTCCTGACAGCTGACGGCAATAAACGATTGACCCACTCACCGAAAGAACTTATCATATTATGACGGTGAAATGTAGGAGGATGACAAAATGATTTCAGTAAACGATTTTCGTACAGGCCTGACAATTGAAGTGGACGGCGGTATTTGGCGTGTAGTGGATTTCCAACACGTAAAACCAGGAAAAGGCGCAGCGTTTGTCCGTTCGAAACTGCGCAACCTGCGTACAGGTGCGATTCAAGAGAAAACATTCCGTGCAGGTGAAAAAGTAGCGAAAGCTCAAATTGAAACAAAAACAATGCAATATTTATATGCAAATGGCGATCAGCATGTATTCATGGATACAAGCTCATATGAACAACTTGAACTAAGCGAAGCGCAAATCAAAGATGAGCTGAAATATTTGCTTGAAAATATGTCGGTTCAAATCGTCATGTACGGTGATGAAACACTTGGAGTAGAACTTCCAAACACTGTAGAACTAGAAGTAGTAGAAACAGAGCCTGGTATTAAAGGTGATACGACATCAGGTGGATCAAAACCTGCAAAAACAGAAACTGGTTTAATCGTGAACGTTCCTTTCTTTGTGAACCAAGGTGATAAACTAGTGATCAATACATCTGACGGTTCATACGTTTCAAGAGCGTAATGAACGGAGAGAGACTGTAAACCTCGTGTTTACAGTCTTTTTTTATTTGAAAAATAGGACGCCTCGTTATCACACCCCTTACTCTATTCTCTCATCCATCTCTCTTCCTTTTGAAAAACAAGACTACTTCTAGCTAGTGAAGCATATAGTGTAAAAAAAGCTGGAGGTTCTATATGAAACAATTTCTTCCGGGTATACACCCATCAGTTGCTGCCATGGCAGGGATGAGGTTTTTATCTGCCACGATTGAACTGACGGCCGCCATCCTCATTTTAGTGACAAATGATGTGCGTAAAGCGGTTGTCATCAATAGTATATTAGCGATCATCGGACCGCTCATTTTTATTATTACGATGACGATTGGAATCTACCAAATTGCAGGGCAGTTATCCTATGCGAAGCTTGTGTTTATTTTCATTGGTGTCGTATTTATTCTTGTTGGAATTTATAAGTGAAATGGCTTGGCATAATTAACGGCATGCATCATACATTTTAGAGAAGAAAAAAAGGAGGGGAATTCGTTGCGGAGTTTGTTGGATATTCTCCCGCACTCAATTGGACAAGAACTCAGCATGTTAAAAGAAGCAGAGTGGGCGCAAATAGAAGAAATCCGCATTCGCACCGATCGCCCAATTGAGCTGATGCAAGGAGGAAAACCCCGCTTTCTTTCCTATCATACAACAGGTGAAGATGCGGCTCAGCTATTAGGCAGGCTCAGTAATTACAGCATGTACACACTTGAGGAAGAGTTAAAACAGGGCTATATCACCATATCTGGCGGACATCGGGTTGGGCTTGCTGGAAAGGTCATCGTCGAAAATGGATTCGTCAAAGGCTTAAGAGATATTTCTTCATTTAATATTCGCATCGCAAAAGAGAAGATCGGAATTGCTCTGCCGTTTCTCCCTTATTTATATGAAAAACATTGGTGTAACACACTGATTATAGGTCCGCCGCAAACCGGGAAAACGACTTTGCTGCGTGATCTAGCACGTCTTGTCAGTACAGGAACAACAGCCATTTCTCCTAGAAAAACAGGGATTGTAGATGAACGCTCTGAAATCGCAGGTTGTATAAGAGGAGTGCCGCAGCATTCTTTTGGGCACCGGATTGATGTACTTGATGCGTGCCCAAAGGCTGAAGGGTTAATGATGATGATCAGATCCATGAGCCCAGAAGTCATCATTGTCGATGAAATCGGAAAAAGTGAAGATGTACAGGCACTGTTAGAAGCAATCCATGCGGGAGTCACCATTATCGTCTCAGCTCATGGGTATTCTCTTGAAGACTTATCTAAACGGCCATCATTTGAACCGTTATGGCAGCTTCGTGTGTTTGATCGATATGTGGAATTAAATAGAGAAAAAGGGCCTGGCACGATCGGACGGATATTTGACCAAGAGGGACAAGAGCTGAAGCGGAGGCGGGGAGTGGACGTATGTTAAAGCTTATTGGTGCTATTTTCATTGTTGCGGCTACGACATGGGGAGGATTCGAGTTTGCGAAGCGGTACAGTGATCGGCCAAAGCAAATCCGCCAGCTCCGGTTTGCACTCCAATCTCTTGAAGCTGAAATTATGTATGGTCAAACACCTTTAGCTAGAGCCGCTGACCAAATTGCGTCCCAAGTAGGACCGCCTGTGAATCGGCTATTTGAACAATTTGCAGAAAAACTCAGCGTCGGAACCTTTTCTGCGAGGCATGCATGGAGTGAAAGTCTAGAGGATGTATGGAAAAAAACCGTATTAAAAAAAGGCGAATATGAGGCGCTGAAGCACTTTGGAGAAACCCTTGGTCAGCATGATGTGACGGCTCAGCAAAAATATATCAAGCTAGCTTTAGGCCATTTGGAATCAGAGGAAAAAGAAGCTGAAGTTGCCCAAGCGAAAAATGAAAAAATGGTGAGAAGTCTTGGTTTTTTAAGTGGGTTACTACTGATTCTGTTATTGATGTGAGAGGAAGGGAGTCGAGAGCATGGGCGTTGATGTAAACGTCATTTTCCAAATTGCGGGAGTGGGTATCGTCGTGGCTTTTCTCCATACGATTTTAGATCAAATGGGGAAAAAAGAGTACGCACAGTGGGTCACACTGCTTGGATTTATCTACATTTTATTTATGGTTGCTACCATTGTGGATGATTTGTTTAAGAAGATTAAAGCCGTATTTCTATTTCAAGGATAGGGGAGGGCTTACAAATCGAAATTATTCAAATTGTTGGACTTGGTTTAATCGCTACTTTTCTAGCATTAATCGTCAAAGAACAAAAGCCAACCTTCGCCTTTATGCTTGTTGTGTTTACTGGGTGTGTCATTTTCCTTTATTTAATCGATCAAATCTATGCCATTATCTCCATGATTGAAAAAATTGCAGCAAGTGCAGGCGTCAATATGAAATACGTTGAAACCATTTTGAAAATCATTGGCATTGCCTATATTGCAGAATTTGGTGCCCAGCTCACAAAGGATGCTGGACAAGGCGCCATCGCTTCAAAAATAGAGCTTGGCGGCAAGATTCTTATTTTGGTCATGGCGGTACCGATTTTAACGGTCATCATTGAGACGATCCTAGGTATGATCCCATCCATGACTTGATGGAAAAGAGGTGATGATGATGAAACGGGTGACAGCTGTGCTGGGGTTTATGATGTTCTTGTGGATGATCGTTCCGTATGCAGGTGCAGAAGAAAGTGTGCCTTTATCAAGTGAAGAACCGGTCGCAGAAGAAGTTGCGGGTGGACAGTCTGATGCCTTAGAGCTTCATTCTATCAGTGATTTTTGGGAAACGATATTGGACGAGTATGGCGGCTTTCTGCCTGAAAGTCAAAAAGGTACAGTGAAGGAAATGATCGATGGCGATAAAGAGCTGTCTCCCCAAACGTGGCTGAAGGCTTTTGTTCATTATCTGTTTCATGAGCTGATTGCCAATGGAAAGCTCTTAGGCACACTTATATTACTCACCATCTTTTGTTCGCTTTTACAGCTTTTGCAAAATGCGTTTGAACAAAGCACTGTTAGTAAAGTTGCATACGCTCTTGTTTATATGGTGCTTATTATTATTGCATTAAACAGTTTTCATGTTGCGATCTCTTATGCAACAGAAGCCATTCAAACGATGACTAGTTTTATTCTTGCTCTTATTCCTCTTTTATTAGCACTTATTGCCTCATCAGGCGGGCTTGTCTCAGCCGGATTCTTTCATCCTGTGATTTTGTTTTTAATGAACACGAGCGGTGTTTTTATTCAATATGTCGTTCTTCCGCTCATCTTTTTATCAGCGATCTTGAGCATAGTCAGTACATTGACCGAACAATACAAAGTGACCCAGCTTGCCCAGCTGTTAAGAAATGTGGCCATTGGCGGGCTCGCTGTTTTTTTAACTGTATTCCTCGGCGTCATTTCTGTACAGGGGGCATCTGCTGCTATCACTGATGGAATCGCTCTTCGCACAGCCAAGTTTATTACCGGAAATTTCATCCCTGTCCTTGGCAGAATGTTTACTGATGCGACAGATACCGTTATCAGCGCCTCTGTGCTGCTGAAAAATACGGTTGGCCTTGTAGGCGTCGCCATTTTGATTTCAATTGCGGCTTTCCCAGCGATTAAAGTGCTGTCGCTCGCTCTGATTTATAAACTGGCCGCTGCGATTCTTCAGCCCTTAGGGGGCGGGCCGATTATTAGCTGCCTTGATGTCATTTCAAAAAGTGTTCTTTATATATTTGCTGCATTAGCTGTTGTATCGCTTATGTTCTTTTTAAGCATGACCGTTATCATCACAGCTGGCAACCTCACCATGATGATGAAGTAAGGAGGGGAGACCATTTGAGTTTTCTCACAGAATGGATCACAAGTATTATCCTATTTATTTTATTTGCGATTGTGATTGATCTTTTGCTTCCCAATTCAAGCATGCAGAAGTATGCAAAAATGGTCGTGAGCTTATTGTTAATTGTCGTGATGCTCAATCCGATCTTTGCGTTATTCCGGGCAGATCCGGACCAAATTTTCTCAGAAATCATGAAAGGGAAGGACCAAGCGCAATCAGAAGAAATAAAAAATCAGATGAATTTAGAAAAAAAAGAAATACAAGCTTCACAGCGTGCATATATTTTAAAGCAAATGGCTGTCCAACTAGAAAAAAGCGCAAAGGAGCCACTGGAGAAGGAGAGCTATGAAATGAAACACGTAGAAGTGTTGGCAGATGAGGAGCACCTTGATCAGAATATGGAGGCAGATCAATTTCGCATCAAAGCAGTCCTTGTCCCGCTCACAGGTGATGCTGTAGAAACGGTGGCAAAGGTCGACATTGATCTCTCCAGGCAAAAGGAGGAAAGCGCCGAGACGTCAGCAAAAGAGATGGCGAGGGTGAAAGAGACGCTTGCAGATGTATGGAATACACGGCCTGAACACATTGCGCTCAACATTGAGGGAGGTGACGCAGCAGATCATGAATAACAAGGACTGGAGACAAAAACTGAAATCAATGTTCCAAGCACCTGAAAAAGGTGAAGGGAAACCAAAATTAACGAAGCACCATTACTTACTGCTTGTCTTCATCATCGGCGTGTCATTCATGTTAGTCAGTCAAATTCTGTCACCGCCATCAAGCAAACAAGAGGCTGCTGTTCCTGCGTCTAAAAAAACATCCTCAGAAGAGCAGGCGGTGTTCAAACCATCCTCTTCAGGTAAGTCAAACAACTCGATAGAGGATGTTGAACAAGAATACGAAAATCAGCTGAAAGAGATTTTAGAAACGATCATTGGTGTTGAGGATGTTTCCATCGTGGTAAATGTAGACGCAACTTCTTTAAAAGTGTTTGAAAAAAACAAATCCAATAAAAGCACTACGACCGAGGAAACAGACAAAGAAGGCGGCGTGCGAAGTGTCACGGATCAAACAAAAGAAGAAGAGGTTGTCATTATTAAAAATGGCAATGAAGAAACACCTGTTGTTGTCCAAACGAAAAAGCCAGACATTCGAGGTGTCCTCGTTGTTGCTCAAGGAGTAGACAACGTTCAAATAAAGAAAACCATCATTGAAGCGGTTACACGAGTGCTTGATGTACCGAGCCATAGAGTGGCTGTTGCCCCTAAAAAAATCAAGGAGGATTCGGAATGATGTTAAAAAAACAAACGGTTTGGCTATTAACGATGCTAAGTTTAGTTGTCGTATTAAGTGTGTACTATATCATGTCCCCACAAGGTGAGAATGCTGTGACAGTAGAAGATACAAAATCAAAAGGAATGGAAGAGAAAAAGGCTGAGCCAGAAAAAGGGACTGATAAAGGAACCGAAAAGAACGCAGAAGAGAAATCAACTGACAAAGAAACCAATGCGAAACAAGAAGATGTTGAAACAAGTGGAGAAGAAGGAAAGGCTGTTTCAGAGCAGACCGACGATGAACTTTTCACAACCTACAGACTTGAACTTGAAGATAAGCGCAGCAAGCAGCGTGAAGAGTATAACGAAATCGTGTCTAGCGATGATGCAACAGCGCAAGAAAAAAGTGAAGCTTATGATCAAATGACAGCGCTTAGTGAGGCCGAAGGAACAGAGCGTCAGCTGGAGACATTAATCAAAACAAAAGGGTATAAAGATGCGCTCGTCAGTGCAGAAGGAGATAAAGTGAACATCACGGTTCGTTCTGATAAAAAATCAAAGTCCCAAGCAGCAGATATTATTGATTTGGTCACAAAAGAAATGAGAGGGCTTGATAACGTAGCCGTCACTTTTGAGCCATCGAATCAATAAAAAATGCACAAGCGCCCTTTTCTGAAAAGGGCGTTTTTTCATGCGGGTTGACGCCCTTTTTCAGGTGCTTGCGCGAGGTGTCTCATCACATTAATAGTTGAATTCAACGAAATCCTCCTGTAAGATGGTTATAGTATGTACTTTTAGTACTAGCCTATAAAAAAAGATAAATCCATACATAGGGGTGCAAATCCATGTTAAAAATTGAAGAGATTCATGAACTAATTAAATTAATTGACGAATCAACAATTGATGAATTTACGTACGAAAATGAAGGTGCAAAAATCAAGTTAAAGAAAAATAAAGAAGTCGTTCAGCAAGTTGCGGCACAAGCACCAGTGGCTCCTGTCCAAGCAGCTCCAGCTCAACAAGCTCCTAAAGCACAAGCTCCAGCTCAGACCGAAGCCCCTGCACAAGAGGAAACTGCGTCTGAAAACCTGCATAAAATCACATCCCCAATGGTTGGCACATTTTACGCTTCTTCTTCACCAGAAGCAGATCCATATGTGACAACAGGTTCTAAAGTGAAGGAAAACTCAGTTGTATGTATCGTTGAAGCGATGAAACTGTTTAATGAAATCGAAGCAGAAGTAAAAGGCGAAATCGTCGAAGTATTAGCTGAAAACGGTCAGCTTGTAGAATTCGGACAACCCCTCTTTCTAGTGAAAGCAGAGTAAGGAGTACGATCATGATTAAAAAGCTATTAATTGCAAACAGAGGAGAAATCGCAGTTAGAATCATCCGTGCTTGTAAAGAGCTTGGAATTGAAACAGTTGCGGTATTTTCTGAAGCAGATCGTGATGCGCTGCATGTTCAAATGGCTGATGAAGCATATTGCATCGGACCGACTGCTTCAAAAGATAGTTATTTAAATGTGACAAATATTGTCAGTGTGGCAAAGCTAACAGGTACAGATGCCATCCATCCAGGATATGGTTTCCTTGCTGAAAATGCAGACTTTGCAGAGCTTTGCGAGGAATGTAATGTCATCTTTGTTGGACCAACTGCGTCAGCAATTTCCAAAATGGGAACGAAAGATGTGGCAAGAGAAACAATGAAGCAAGCTGGAGTTCCAATTGTCCCTGGTTCTCAAGGAATTGTAAAAGATCTTGATGATGCTGTTTCAACAGCAGCTAGTATTGGGTATCCTGTCATTATTAAAGCAACTGCAGGCGGCGGTGGTAAAGGTATCCGTGTGGCTCGCACAGAAGAAGAGCTCATTAACGGTGTCACCATTACGCAGCAGGAAGCAGCACAAAACTTCGGGAACCCAGGTGTCTATTTGGAGAAATTCATTGAAGACTTTAGACACGTTGAAATTCAAGTCCTTGCTGATCAGCATGGGAATACCATTCACTTAGGTGAACGTGATTGTTCTATCCAAAGAAGAATGCAAAAGCTTCTGGAAGAAACGCCATCACCTGCACTAAATGCAGATATTCGTGAGCAAATGGGTGAAGCTGCCGTAAAAGCAGCCGAAGCTGTTGAATACACAGGTGCTGGAACGGTTGAATTCATTTACGATTATAATGAAGAGAAGTTTTACTTCATGGAAATGAATACACGTATCCAAGTAGAGCATCCTGTAACGGAAATGGTCACTGGTGTTGATTTGATCAAAGAACAGATCAAAGTAGCTTCAGGTGAAAAGCTTTCCCTTACGCAAGAGGATGTCGTATACGAAGGCTGGGCGATTGAATGTCGTATTAATGCAGAGAACCCTGAGAAAAACTTCATGCCTTCTGCTGGTGAAATTAAAATGTACCTCCCGCCAGGCGGTTTAGGAGTACGTATTGATTCTGCCGCTTATCCTGGTTATGTGATTCCGCCATATTACGATAGTATGATTGCGAAAGTGATCACATATGGTAAAACGAGAGAAGAAGCAATTGCAAGAATGAAACGTGCGCTTCAAGAATTCGTCATTGAAGGAGTCTACACAACGATTCCATTCCACCTCAGATTACTAGAGCACGAAACATTTGTGAGCGGTAATTTTAATACGAAGTTTTTAGAAACGTATCAAATTATGAAATAATAACAGCTTTCGGAGGTGAATGATCGTGTCAGAAAACAATTTGCTTGAAATGAACCTTGATGAAGATCAATTGGGAAAAGTGCAAATTGCGCCAGAAGTGATTGAAGTCATTGCTGGGATCGCTGCATCAGAGGTCGAAGGAATTGCGGAAATGCGCGGCAACTTCGCTGCTGATGTGGCAGAACGCTTTGGGAAGAAAAATCACCGTAAAGGTGTGAAAGTAGATGTCTCTGATGAAGGCATCACAATTGATGTGTATTGTGTGGTTGAATTTGGCCTATCCATTCCAAAGGTATCCACTGCTGTTCAAGAAAATATCCGTCAAACCCTTTTAAACATGACGGCCTTAACGATTAATGAAATCAACATTCATGTCGTTGGCATTCAATTTGATACAAAAACAGCTGAAGCTGAAGTTGATCAAGAAATGTAAAAAGGGTTGAAGTGAAACCAAGGAGGCATTGCCTCTTTGGTTTTTTAAAGCCCATTTTTGGGAAAATTCCACATGATGATTACGTCACGCATGGAGTGATTCGTTTTTCGTCACAGCTCGCATGGATCTTGGTGCGACTGCGGTCAAAATATGTTATGATCTCTGTATGGCTTAACGACAAGCGGATAAAGTGGTTAAAGGAGTAAATAATGAAAAGAAGAACTGCAAGAGAAAAGGCGCTACAAACATTATTTCAAATTGATGTCAGCAATATTGATCCGAAAGAGGCCATTACACATGCGCTGGATGAACAAGAATCAGATCCTTTTTTCGAGGAACTGGTTTTCGGTGTGCTCGAACAAAAGGACAAGCTCGATGACATGATTTCACAGCATCTTGTGAATTGGAAACTTGATCGTATTGCGAACGTAGACAGAGCCATTTTAAGGCTGTCTGTGTACGAAATGGTATATCAAGAAGATATCCCGGTGAGTGTTTCAATGAATGAAGCCATTGAACTGGCTAAATTGTTCGGTGACGATAAGGCGCCGAAATTTGTAAATGGTGTACTTTCAAACATTAAAAACGACCTAAAGCAGCAATAGGAGGATTCGACATGACAGCAACAATCATCGATGGGAAAGAAACAGCAAAAGAAAAGCGTGAACAATTAGCAAAAGAAGTAGAAGAGCTAAAACAAAAAGGAGTCACACCTGGTCTTGCCGTTATTCTAATCGGTGATGATCCGGCTTCACTTTCTTACGTACGCGGGAAGAAAAAAGCAGCAGAAGCCATGGGCATGCATTTCCAGCTTGATCATTTAGATGCTTCTTTAACAGAAGAGGAATTGCTAAAGATGATTGATCAGTACAATGCGAATGATCAATTCCACGGAATTCTTGTTCAGCTTCCACTGCCAAAACATATTTCTGAAAAAGCCGTCATTGAACGAATTTCACCAGAGAAAGACGTAGATGGTTTTCATCCGCTGAATATCGGGAAAATGCTACTTGGGGAAGACACATTCCTCCCTTGCACACCAGCAGGTATTGTTGAATTATTGAACAAAACAGGTGTGGATCTCTCTGGCAAAGAAGTGGTCGTTGTAGGACGAAGCAATATCGTCGGCAAACCAGTTGGACAATTGCTATTAAACGAAAATGCAACCGTCACCTACTGTCATTCAAGAACGGCGAACATTTCAGAACATACGTTAAAAGCGGACATTTTAGTTGTTGCCGTCGGTCGAGCAAACTTTATTAAAGCTGACCAAATTAAAGAAGGCGCTATTGTCATCGATGTAGGAGTCAATCGTCTAGAAACAGGGAAACTTGTAGGGGACGTTGACTTTGAAGCAGCAAAAGAAAAAGCTTCTTACATCACACCAGTCCCTGGCGGAGTGGGTCCAATGACAATTACGATGCTTGCACACAATACGGTTAAATCAGCAAAACGTACATTATCATAAGCTTGATCCATTCATCCACCTGCGTGCTGCCGGTGGATGAATGTGCGTTTTTGAAGAGGAGGAATACGTCATGAGTGAAAAAGCCTTTGTGACGGTCACAGCCCTTACAAAATACATAAAAAGAAAATTTGATGTTGACCCTCATTTAGAAGATATTTGGATCAAAGGTGAGTTATCAAATGTGAAGATTCATTCAAGAGGTCATGTTTATTTCACCTTAAAGGACGAAAATGCACGTATGCAAGCTGTCATGTTCCAGCGCTCCGCGTCCAAGCTGCCTTTTTCACCAAAGAGCGGAATGAAAGTGTTCGTACGTGGCGGAATTCAAGTCTACGAACCGAGCGGAAGCTATCAATTATATGCAAAAGAAATGCAGCCTGATGGTGTTGGTGCTCTTCATCTTGCCTATGAAGAGCTGAAGAAGAAACTAGCAAGTGAAGGCTTATTTGATGAGCGCTATAAAAAAACAATTCCTGAATATCCAGAGGTTGTTGGTGTCATTACATCCCCAACAGGAGCAGCTGTTCGAGATGTCATTACCACGATCAATCGGCGCTATCAGCAGGCCAAGATCATTGTGCTTCCGGCATTAGTCCAAGGAGAAAATGCTCCGCGTTCGATTGTGGAACGGATTAAAGAAGCCAATGAAAAACAGCTTTGTGATGTCTTGATTGTCGGGAGAGGCGGAGGATCGATTGAAGAACTTTGGGCCTTTAATGAAGAAGCAGTCGCAAGAGCGATCTTCGCATCAGACATTCCAATCATTTCTGCAGTTGGGCACGAAACAGACTTTACCATTAGTGATTTCACTGCAGACATGAGAGCACCCACACCAACAGGAGCAGCAGAACTAGCTGTTCCAAGCACCGCTGATTTAATTGAACGAATCAAATCAATCGACATTCGGTTAACAAGAGCAGTAAAAAATCGAACGTCACAAGCAAAAGACCGTCTTGTGGCACTTCAATCCTCTTATGCTTTCCGATTTCCAAAACGATTACAAGAGCAAAAAGAGCAGCAATTCGATATGGTATTTGATCGTTTTCAAAAACAGCTGACAAGACAAATGGAACAAAAACGCAGTCAACTTGACCGCCAAACATATAGACTGAAGCCGCTTCATCCAAAAGAGCAGCTGCTTCAAGCGAAAAAACGTCACGCCAATGAAACAGAACAGCTCGTTCGGAGCATGAATGTGCAAATGAAAACAATTCATTCGCAGTTCCAATCGGTTCTTGGTAAACTAAATGCATTAAATCCGCTTCAAGTCATGGAAAGAGGCTATAGTTTAGCTTATAAAGAAGATGAGCTCATTAAAAGTGTGAATCAAGTAGAAACGAAGGATCAACTGACGATTACAATGAAGGATGGACGTCTGATTTGTGAGGTTATTGAGAAGGAGGGCAATCATCATGACAGAATCAAATAAACAAAAAGAAGAACAAATGACATTTGAAGAGGCCATGAAAGGACTTGAAGAGATTGTGGGAAAGCTCGAAGAAGGCGATGTACCGCTAGAACAAGCTATCCACTATTTCCAAGAGGGTATGACGCTCTCAAAACTTTGCCATGAAAAATTACAGCATGTTGAAAAGCAAATGGATTTCATTTTAAAAGAGGACGGTGAACTGGCTCCTTTTTCTGTGAAGGAGGCAGATGCTGGTGACAAGTAACTTAAACGAATTTTTAACAACACGAAAACAAGCAATTGAAGACTATTTATTTACATATGTGCAGGAATTGTCTATTCCAGAAGACCTGAAATCTTCTATGCTTTATTCTCTGAAAGCTGGTGGAAAAAGACTACGTCCTGTGCTTGTTCTTGCTCTTTTAAATGCGTATGGAAAAGGGGAAGAAGACGGTATACCAGTAGGCTGTGCAGTGGAAATGATTCATACGTATTCCTTGATACATGATGATCTTCCTTGTATGGATGATGATGATCTGCGCCGAGGAAAACCGACCAACCATAAAGTATACGGCGAGGCAACAGCCGTTCTTGCAGGTGATGCGCTGCTCACTGAAAGCTTCCGTCTGATCACATCGCAATTATCTGACGATGTACCTGCTGATCAAAAGCTTCGAATCATCGATGAACTTGTTACATCAGCAGGTGCATTCGGAATGGTTGGCGGGCAATTTGATGATATGGAAGCAGAACAGAAACAAATCTCTCTTTCTGAATTAGAATCGATTCATGCCCGCAAAACAGGAAAGCTACTCACCTTTAGTGTGGTTGCTGGTGCGATACTGGCAGGTGCATCTGATGATGAGATCGAAAAGCTGAGAGAATTCAGCTATCATATTGGCATTGCTTTTCAAATCCGTGATGATATTTTAGATCTTGAAGGCAGCGAAGAGAAAATAGGAAAGCGGATCGGCTCCGATACAGCAAATGAAAAGTCGACATATCCTTCTTTATTAACGCTTTCAGGAGCAAAAGAAAAGCTGGATGAACATATCACTCGTGCGAAAGAAATTGTCTCAAATCTTGAGTTGGAGCAAAACTTGCTGCATGATTTATGCGATCTGATTGCCTCACGAGATCACTAAAAACAGCCTAGATTTGAGGGTCCTCGAGCAATTGTGGTAAACTGTAAACAGTTTATCATGATGAGACAACTCTTATTCCTGAATTGGTTTTCATAGGAATAAGGCATTATATATGTAGATAGAAATTTTGTTGAAAGCGAGTTGATCCTGATTGGATCTTTTATCAATAAAAAATCCAACGTTTCTAAAAGGAATGTCAAATGCAGAATTAGAGGAGCTGAGTGCGGACATTCGCACGTTTTTAATTGAGTCGTTAGCGAACTCTGGTGGGCACATTGGTCCAAACCTTGGTGTCGTTGAACTTACTGTTGCACTTCACAAAGTATTTGACAGCCCGAAAGACAAATTTCTTTGGGATGTTGGACATCAGTCTTACGTTCACAAGCTGTTAACTGGAAGAGGCGCCGAGTTTGATACGCTTCGTCAATATAAAGGGCTCTGCGGTTTCCCTAAACGAAATGAAAGTGAACATGATGTTTGGGAGACTGGACACAGTTCAACCTCATTATCTGGTGCAATGGGAATGGCGGCAGCGCGTGACATTAAAGGAACAGATGAATACATTCTCCCGATTATCGGCGATGGTGCACTAACCGGCGGTATGGCGTTAGAAGCACTGAACCATATCGGGGATGAAAAAAAAGACATGATTGTGATCTTAAACGACAATGAAATGAGTATTGCGCCAAACGTTGGTGCGATCCATACAATGCTTGGCAGACTACGTACAGCTGGTAAATACCAATGGGTAAAGGACGAGCTTGAATACTTATTCAAGCGTATCCCAGCAGTAGGCGGGAAGCTTGCTGCAACAGCAGAACGTATCAAGGACAGTCTGAAATATTTGCTTGTCTCTGGTATGTTCTTTGAGGAAATGGGCTTTACTTACTTAGGACCAGTAGATGGACATTCCTATGAAGATTTGTTTGAGAATCTTGAATACGCAAAGAAAACAAAAGGCCCGGTTCTCCTTCATGTCATCACGAAAAAAGGAAAAGGCTATAAGCCGGCCGAATCTGATAAGATCGGCACATGGCACGGAACAGGCCCATACAAAATCGACACAGGTGACTTTGTAAAGCCGACAGCAGCTGCACCGTCGTGGAGTGGTCTCGTCAGTGAAACCGTCAGAAAGCTGGCACGGGAAGATGAGCGGATTGTCGCGATTACACCTGCAATGCCCGTTGGCTCAAAGCTTGAAGGATTTGCAAAAGAATTCCCTGAGCGAATGTTTGATGTTGGAATTGCAGAGCAGCACGCTGCAACAATGGCAGCTGGACTTGCTACACAGGACATGAAGCCATTTTTAGCGATTTATTCAACGTTCCTTCAAAGAGCCTATGATCAAGTGCTGCATGATATTTGCCGTCAAAATCTCAATGTGTTCATTGGAATTGACCGTGCAGGTCTTGTCGGTGCAGATGGAGAAACACATCAAGGTGTGTTTGACATTGCTTTCATGCGTCATATGCCGAATATGGTTCTCATGATGCCAAAGGATGAAAATGAGGGACAGCATATGGTCAACACAGCCATTCAATATGATGATGGTCCAATCGCCATGCGCTTCCCGCGTGGAAATGGACTAGGCGTCAAAATGGATGAACAGCTGAAAACCATTCCAATTGGTTCTTGGGAAGTTCTTCGTCCCGGGAAAGATGCTGTCATTTTAACATTCGGTACAACCATTAAAATGGCGCTGCAGGCAGCAGAAGAACTGCAAAAAGAAGGTAAATCAATCCGTGTTGTCAATGCACGTTTCATTAAGCCTCTTGATGAAGGCATGTTAAATGAGATACTGTCTGAAGGTTTGCCAATTTTAACAATAGAAGAAGCGGTGCTTCAGGGTGGATTTGGCAGCAGCGTTTTAGAATATATACACGATAAGAAAGCATCTCATATCAAAGTAGAACGTATGGGCATTCCAGATGAATTTATTGAGCATGGAAGTGTCGATGCGCTACTTGAGGAAATTGGACTGACGAAAACACAGGTTGCTGAAACATTGCGTGACCTGCTTCCCGCAGCACCAAGAAAAGGAATTGGATCATGACATCAAAGAAAGAACGACTTGACGTTTTATTAGTCGAACAAGGACTAATGGAAACGAGAGAGAAAGCAAAACGCGCCATTATGGCAGGGATCGTTTACTCAAATGAAAACCGTTTGGATAAGCCAGGAGAAAAAATCGCTCGTGATACCCCGCTGACTGTGAAGGGGAATCCGCTGAAATATGTCAGCCGAGGTGGGCTAAAGCTCGAAAAGGCACTTCAGGAATTTGATTTAACCGTTGAAGGAAAGCTTTTAATTGATATCGGCTCATCAACAGGGGGATTTATAGATTGCGCACTCCAAAATGGAGCAGTCAAATCCTATGCTGTGGATGTTGGTTACAATCAGCTTGCGTGGAAATTACGACAGGATGATCGGGTGATCGTCATGGAACGCACCAACTTCCGCCATTCTGTTCCGGCAGATTTCACCGAAGGATTACCAGAGGTTGCATCTATTGATGTATCATTTATCTCGCTCAAACTCATTCTTCCCGCACTAAAGCATATTCTTATCCCAGGCGGCGACTGTATTGCGCTAGTGAAGCCGCAGTTTGAAGCGGGCAGAGAGCTTGTTGGAAAAAAAGGCATTGTGCGAGAACCTTCTGTACATCTTGGTGTGCTAGAAGAAATGAATCAATTTGCTGCAAAAGAAGGCTATGATGTAAAGGATGTTTCGTTTTCACCGATTACAGGCGGAGATGGAAATATCGAATTTCTCCTCCACTTGGTCCTGCATCCCGATCAAGAAGAGAATACGGCACTTCCAGTATCTGAACTTGAAAAAGTCGTCAAAGAAGCCCATGCCATATTGAAAGAAAAGAAAAACAGTCCTGAGCCGGCTGACACATGAATTATTGAAACAAAAGGAATAATAGCTCGCTATTATTCCTTTTAGATTGTTGACAAAGGGCTAAAATGAACTTGATTTTAGCCCTTTGTCTTCTTTTCAGCGTGATAGAAAACCTTTGCAGCCCTAGGAAGGACGAGTACTGGCGCGGAGCGAATTTGGGATTCGTGAGCACCAGAGCGCAGGACTGACAAAGAATGCGAGGGTTTGTCTACATGCTGAACGGAATAATCGCTCGCTATTATTCCTTTTTACATGGTCAAAAGATCAGAATTGACCGTTTCTCACGTAATGCTTGTTTTTTGAAGTGTGCATCATATAACATAGAACGTAAAGACAAACTGAGATTCTAACGCCTAGGGGGGTCAAAATGAACAAAGGTCAAAGACATATTAAGATTAGAGAAATTATCGCAAGCCAAGAAATCGAAACACAAGACGAATTAGTCGATATTTTGAAAGCGGATGGATATAACATCACACAGGCGACCGTATCAAGAGATATCAAAGAACTGCATTTAGTCAAAGTGCCAACAAATAACGGAACATATAAATACAGCCTTCCTGCAGATCAGCGGTTTAACCCGCTATCGAAATTAAAGCGTTCCTTAATGGACGCATTTATTAAAATGGATGCTGCCAGTCATTTAATCGTTTTAAAAACAATGCCTGGGAACGCTCAAGCCATCGGTGCTTTAATGGATAATTTAGATTGGGAAGAAATTATGGGAACCATTTGTGGGGATGATACCATCTTAATCATTTGCCGCACGCCAGATGATACGGATACCGTTTCGTCCAAAATTTTAGAGCTTCTATAAAGAGATCAGGTTTACAAAAAGAGGTGTCAAATGAGTGTTAGCAGAACTAACCATTAAAAACTTTGCAATCATTGAGGAGTTAACGGTTTCGTTTGAAAAAGGACTCACAGTTCTAACAGGGGAAACAGGTGCCGGAAAATCAATCATGATTGACGCTGTCTCACTTCTCGTAGGGGGAAGAGGATCATCCGAATTTGTCCGTTATGGCGAAAAAAAAGCAGAGCTGGAAGGTCTTTTTCTTGTACCAGCAGATCATCCTGTATTTGCCCTTTGTGAGGAGCAAGGCATTGATGCATCTGATGAAATGATGATTCTTCGCCGTGATATCAATCAAAGCGGGAAAAGCATTTGCCGCATTAATGGTAAGCTTGTCACCATCTCGCTTTTAAGAGAAGTTGGCCGGCTTTTGCTTGATATACATGGACAGCACGATAATCAGCTGTTAATGGAGGATGAAAATCATTTGCATTTGCTTGATCAATTTGGAGCAGAAGAAATTGCACCTGCTCTCTCGCAGTATCAAGAAGCGTATGATCAATATATGAAGACGGCGCAAAAACTCAAACAGCTGTCTGAAAATGAACAAGAAATGGTTCACCGGTTAGACTTATTGCAATTTCAGCTGGAAGAGATTGAAGCGGCACAATTAGAGCCTGGGGAAGATGAGAAGCTTCAAGAGGAACGTCATCAAATCAGCAATTTTGAAAAAATCTTTTCCTCGCTTCAAAACGCGTATAATGCTCTGCGTAATGAGCAGGGAGGACTTGATTGGGTTGGGATGGCTTCAAGCGAGCTTGAGCAAGTTTCTGAGATCAATGACGATCTGAAAAAGCTCTCTGAGCAAGTGTCAAACTCCTATTATTTATTAGAAGATTCTACTTTTCAAATGCGCAGCATGCTTGATCAATTAGAATTTGACCCAGCCCGTCTTGATTTTATTGAGTCTAGGCTAAATGAGATGAAGCAGCTGAAGCGAAAGTACGGCACAACCGTTGAGGAAATTTTAGAATATGCGGCTAAGATTGAAGAGGAGATAGACCAAATCCAAAATCGAGACAGCCATTTGCAGACACTTAAAAACAAACTTGATGCGATAAGCCGGGATGCATTGCTTGAAGCGCTTAACGTGTCAGAGCTCCGTAAAAAATGGGCGAAAAAACTGGCGAAGCACATTCAAGCTGAATTGAAGGATTTATATATGGAGAAGTCTTCTTTTGATACCGCTTTTACGATTCGATATGCACCTTTTGGCAGTACGGACTGCCCGCTTTTAGATGGAAAACCCGTACAGCTCGGGAAAAATGGCATAGATCAAGCGCAATTTGTCATTTCTACAAATCCGGGTGAACCGATGAAATCTTTGTCAAAAGTAGCATCTGGAGGAGAAATTTCACGTGTCATGCTGGCAGTGAAAAGTATTTTCTCAGCGAAACAAGAAGTGACGTCCATTATATTTGATGAAGTGGATACGGGTGTTAGCGGCAGAGTCGCACAAGCCATTGCTGAAAAAATTTATAAAGTAGCAGCAGGCTCACAAGTACTCTGTATTACCCATCTGCCGCAAGTTGCAGCAATGGCTGATACACATCTTTTTATTTCTAAACGCGCTAAAGCTGGTAGAACAATGACGAACGTCAAACCACTCAGTGATGATGAAAAAGTGAGTGAAATTGGCCGAATGATTGCTGGTGTAGAAGTCACTGAGCTCACAAAACAGCATGCAAAAGAATTACTGCACCAAGCAAATGATGTCAAAACGACAGGGTAGCTGAAACAACAGCTGCCTTTTTTATATTGTCTCATAATCACTGTATATACGCATGAAATCGTCTTTTTCTTTTATCAATTTATCCAATCATTTTCTAAAGGTGTCGGTTATAAATCCTCGCTAAGAAGGCAAAAGTAAAGATGTAGCCAAAACATTAATGTTCTGGTGTGGGTAAGGAGCGAGGAGAGTGAAAAATGAATGCCCGAAAAGATGAGAAAAGCCATTGGTGTGATTCTCCTTGTTTCTTTAATAAGTACAGGGTTTATGAGCATAGTGAAGGAATATATCAGCATTCCAACAACTGTCGCAGTATTTGAACACGAGAAGCATTCGATTGATACATCCATTGAAGCGTCAGCCAATGCTTCTTCACCAGCCTTTAGTCTTTCAGAGAAAAAGAATCAACTTGAAGTAACGGGACAAAAGGCGGGAAAAGCCGAAATTGTTTATGATTTTAAAGGATTTCCTATTAAGAAAACAAAAGTCGATGTTCTTCCCGAATTAAAAGTCATTCCTGGAGGACAATCCATTGGCGTCAAACTCCATTCTGTCGGAGTTCTCGTTGTCGGTTTTCATCAAATCACAACAGCAGACGGCAAAAAATCACCAGGTGAAGCTGCAGGCATTCAATCAGGGGATATGATCATTGAGATCAATGGTCAGAAAATGGAGAAGATGAACGACCTCACCCCATTTATTCAGAAAGCAGGAAAAACGGGGGAAACCCTTCATTTACTCATAAAAAGAGACCATAAAACCTTTCAAACGACATTAACACCCGCTAAAGATGCAAGTGAAGGTACTTATCGAATCGGTCTTTATATTCGTGATTCCGCAGCAGGGATCGGGACGATGACCTTCTTTGAACCATCTTCTAAAAAATATGGCGCCCTTGGGCATGTGATTTCTGACATGGATACAAAAAAACCAATCGTGGTCGACAATGGTGAAATTGTCAGATCAACTGTCACATCCATTGAAAAAGGGACAGGAGGCAACCCTGGAGAAAAATTGGCCAGGTTTTCTTCCGAAAGAAAAACGATAGGTGATATTTCACGTAACAGTCCATTCGGTATATTTGGTACGTTAACCGAAAAACTTGAAAATCATGTAGCAGACAAACCACTTCCAGTCGCATTATCAAATGAAGTAAAAGAAGGTCCAGCCGAAATATTAACGGTTGTGGACCATGATAAAGTAGAGAAATTTGATATTAAAATCGTCAGCACAACACCACAAAAATTCCCGGCAACAAAAGGAATGGTGCTTAAAGTAACAGATGAACGCTTATTAAGCAAAACGGGTGGGATCGTTCAAGGAATGAGCGGAAGTCCGATCATCCAAAATGGCAAAGTCATTGGAGCGGTCACTCACGTGTTCGTCAATGACCCGACAAGCGGATACGGCGTACACATTGAATGGATGCTGTCAGAAGCAGGAATTGATCTTTATCAAAAAAACAAAAAAGCAAGCTGATGAAAAACTGCCGCGAATCTTCCGGCAGTTTTTTTCTACCCTTTCTTTCTCTTCCATCATGTTATAAAATAAGGAAAAAGAGATTTTTCGACAAAATGGAAAACAGTTTGTTGTCAAATTGCAATAATCGTCGATTCATTAAGAAAAACGTAGAAAAAGCTAGATAATGCTCTATTATTCGGAAAATTAAACTTTTTTAAAGGGGATAGCATGGTTTTGTCGAATTGAACACTCAGAAGAGAAATGCAAAAGACTAAGGAATCGACATTGGGGAGGAAAGAACGTGGAGAAAATTAAAGTGTGTGTAGCTGATGACAATCGAGAACTTGTTGGCCTTTTGACAGAGTATATTGAGGGACAGGAAGATATGGAAGTACTTGGCGTGGCGTATAATGGTCAGGAATGTCTGACATTATTTAAAGATAAAGAGCCCGACGTTCTCCTCTTAGATATTATCATGCCTCATTTAGACGGTCTTGCTGTACTGGAACGCCTCCGTGAAAACAATGAAATGACGAAACAGCCAAGTGTCATAATGCTGACGGCTTTCGGACAAGAAGACGTAACGAAAAAAGCAGTCGATTTGGGCGCATCCTATTTCATTTTGAAACCATTCGATATGGAAAACCTCGTAGGTCATATTCGTCAAGTCAGTGGAAACGGCACACAAGTCAGCCATCGATCTTCATCTATCCAAAACAGTGTCCTTCGCAGCAAACCTGAACCGAAACGTAAGAACTTAGATGCGAGCATTACGACGATTATTCATGAGATTGGCGTGCCAGCTCATATTAAAGGCTATTTATACTTAAGAGAAGCCATTTCAATGGTGTACAATGATATTGAACTACTCGGCAGTATTACAAAAGTATTGTACCCAGACATTGCAAAGAAATTTAACACGACAGCCAGCAGGGTAGAACGAGCGATTCGTCATGCCATTGAAGTGGCTTGGAGCAGAGGGAATATTGACTCCATTTCCTCACTCTTTGGTTACACAGTCAGCATGTCAAAAGCCAAACCGACCAATTCCGAATTTATTGCCATGGTGGCTGATCGTCTGCGTTTAGAGCATAGAGCAAGCTAAGTCACTTTCCATAAAAAAACGTTTCTTCAATGAGGCGTTTTTTTATTTTCGTAAAATATTGCTAAAAAATGGTTATGTTGATAAAATCATCTTTAATGTTTAAATTGGACAAACGGGTCGCTTTATTTTCAGAATAAAATGAAAAATAAAGCATGAAAGAAATGATTAGGTCATAAAATAGTGGTAATCAGCTACGCTAATCAATTGGCTTATAGAAGAAGAAAACGCTCATTCGTAAGAAAAAGGATGAGAGGAAAAGGTCTTATGTAATTAGTAAATAAAGTAAATGAGATCGAAAGTTCTATTTCTATTGACCTGATTGGTTGGCGTTTTAAAGTCACTGGCTTCTTAGAGATTGTGCCATTTGAACTGAATATTCCCATTGTCGAATTTAATAATTTTCACATTCTTTTACTATGCTATAATAATGAAAAGAAGAGGGTGAGGTTATGGGAAAGCTGAAAATCCACTCTGCTGAGGTTGCGAACGAAATTAGCAAGTGGACGAGGGTCATTTCTCAGAATGACCTAGAAAAATCTGCTGTCTATAAAGAGAAAATTCAGAATTTGCTAAAAAATACAGATGAGGATCGAGAAGTTCTTCTTTATTATCAGCTAGTCGACGGCAGACATGAAATGTTACTTGGAAATATTGAAAAAGCCAATCAGATTATGAAAAGTGTCGGAACGCTGGATGAAAAAGCAGATGACATTATTAATTTTTATTTTTACTTTTATAAAGGCCAATATGCTGCCTATGTCAAAAAATATGACGAGGCGATTAGTTTTTATAAGATTGCTGAGCAGCGGCTAAAACGTGTGAATGAAGATCTTGAAGTCGGAACTTTTCATCATAAAGTCGCTTCCATTTATTACGAACTGAAGCAAAATTTCATTTCCATTAATCATATTAAAAAAGCCATTGATACGTTTAAAGCGCATGAAGAATATACCGCACAGGCGATTGACAGCTTGATTTTGCATGCGAGCAACTGTATTGATTTACTACAATTTGATGAAGCTGAGGAAAAGTACCAAGAGGCACTTGAGAAAAGTAAGCGCATTAACAATGAAGTGCTGATTGGGAAGTGCTATCACAATTTAGCGGTTCTTTATTACGCAAAACCTGATTATGAAAAAAGTGCGCAATACGCCAAAAAAGGGATGAGCATTCAAATTCATCGCGACAATAGCCATTATTTCATCCAATCTTTATATGTTCTCGCAAATGCCTTAGTTCATTTAGGAGATCATGAGGCGAAAGAATATATTAAAGAGGGGATTCAATATAGCTGTGATATCCAAAATAATGAATATATAGTAAAATTTGAAATTTTAGATTTAATGTGCGAAAATAGTGGAGCAGCAGACGTATTCTCTGAAAAATTAGACTACATAGAAAAAAATAGATTATATGTGGAGCTTGAGGATTTGTCTGAACAAATATCGAAATACTTCAAGGAACGAAATGATTATCAAAATGCCATTCGTTTTCTTGAAAAGAAATTCGATGCACAAATACTTCAAAAGAAAGTGGAGGTTATCTTATGAAAAAGTTGTTGTTAGGTGTAACAATCGTTACAGCAGTCGCAGTTGTTTCTTCCCTTTTTGCTCTTGACGCAGAGACGACAGAGCAAGCCATCAGAGCGATTACGTGATCGAATTTGCCTGTCAACCTCTTCTCTCTTATTAGAAGAGGTTTTTTTATGTGCTCAAACTGGAAAAACGAAAAAAGACACGTCATAATATAGGTAATCATCATATTTAGAGGTGGCATATGACGAAAATTTTTGCACATAGAGGCTTTAAAGGAAACTATCCAGAGAACACCATGATTGCCTTTGAGCACGCACTCCATTCTGGAGCGGATGGGATTGAGCTTGATGTTCAGCTCACCAAAGACGGCAGACTAGCTGTCATTCACGATGAAAAGCTGAACCGAACGACCAATATGAAAGGGTTAGTGAAAGACTATACATATGAAGAGTTAAAAAGAGGAGATGCCAGTCATTCTTTCTATGAAGAAACGGGTGCGGTCTCCATTCCTCTTTTAGAAGAAGTATTAAAGCTAGTGACGCAGAGATCATCCTTTATGATCAACATTGAATTAAAAAACTCTATTTATCGATATCCAGGGATTGAAGAAAAAGTAAAAGAGCAAATTGAGCACTTTCAAATAGAGGATCGAGTGATTGTCTCATCATTTCATCACGGCAGCTTAGCTCTTTTTCACAAGCTGATGCCGCACATTGAACTGGCGGTCCTCACGATGGATGTGATTCATCAGCCGGACATGTATTTAAAAACAATCCCGGCAAAGGGCTACCATCCGAATATAAAGGGCGCTGGGGTGACAAAAGAAGTAGTAGCCGCTCTCCATGCGGACCAACAAGTGATTAGACCGTTTACTGTAAACAGTGAGAAGCAAATAAAAAATATGTTGAGATTGGGTGTTGATGGAATCTTTACTGATTTTCCTGATCGAGCCGTCAAAATAAGAGAAGAAATGAAATAAAGACCCGCTATCAACAGCGGGTCTTTTTCATGATTACCTTTGCTTAAAACGAGTTGTTACTTTATTTCGTTTACGGTCCCTATATAAAATAAATCCTGCAACAACGTAAAGACCTCCCCCTAAAAATAACAACCCTGCAATTCCTTGCAGCCATAAATATGGAAATGGTGCAATGATGATGCCGAAAACAGTGTCACGCAGCAGCTTAATGCCAAGTGCTGCAAAGGCTCCAGGTATTAAAATAATCACTAATGCCAGTATTCTCCCCATCAAATGTCCCCTTAAACGTCATTTACTTCCATTGTCTAATTCAAAAAATATTTTGTCAAGAAAGGAAAACGTGGTAATATAGGTGTTGTGCAATTTTTTGCAACGGAAAAATATGGTGTGCAAAATTTTTCATATAAAGGGGTAACGGGATGCAGAGAGTCTTGATTGTCGGTGCAGGACAAGGTGGATCAGCACTGCTTGAAACATTGCTGAAAACAAATACGGTTCAAATCATTGCGATCGCCGACCTTGATCTCGAGGCACCGGGGATGGATGAAGCGAAAAAGAATGGAATTGAGACGACGACGGATTGGAAAGAATACATAAAAGATGACATTGATATCATCATTGAAACCACAGGCAGTTCTGCTGTACTGAAAGAATTAATTGAACAAAAACCAGAGCATGCTGTGATTGTGCCAAGCTCGATGGCATACGTCATTTCAGAATTAATGGCAGAGAAACAACAGCTCATTCAAATATTGAAGGAACAAACCTATAAACATGACCGCATTTTTAATGCAACGAACGATGGCATGATTTTTATTAATATGGATGAAGAAGTGGTCCTGTTTAATCGATCGGCTGCCAAAATGGTGGGGTGTTCGCAAAAGGATGCGATTGGCCGTCACATTCGAGAAGTGATTCCGAACACGAAACTTCCCGATATATTAAGGTCAAGGGAGCCGGAATTTAACCAAAAGCAATTTTTGAATCAGCAAATTCAAATTGTGACCACCCGTCTGCCGATTATTGATGACGCGGGGAGAATGTTAGGTGCATTATCTATCTTTAAAGACATTACAGATGCGGTGGAGCTTGCGGAGGAAGTAACGAACCTCAAAGAAGTAAGAACGATGCTTGAGGCTATTATTCAATCATCAGATGAAGCCATATCGGTTGTCGATGAGCAGGGGAAAGGTATTTTGATCAACCGTGCTTATACGAAAATGACTGGTTTAACGGATAAAGAGGTCGTGGGTAAACCAGCAGGAGCTGATATTTCCGAAGGGGAAAGCATGCACTTAAAGGTGCTTGAAACAAGAAGACCAGTTCGAGGCGTCAGAATGAAGGTTGGTCCAAATAAAAAAGATGTCATCGTCAATGTAGCACCTGTTATTGTTGACGGCATTTTAAAAGGCAGTGTCGGGGTCATTCACGATGTATCCGAAATTCAATCATTGACGAATGAATTAAATAAAGCAAGGCAGCTCATCCGAACACTTGAAGCAAAGTACACATTTGAAGACATTATTGGAGAAAGTGAACAAATGCTTGTCGCACTTGAGCAGGCAAAGCTGGGTGCAAAAACGCCGGCAACCATTTTACTCCGCGGAGAATCAGGTACTGGGAAAGAGCTGTTTGCGCATGCCATTCACAATGAAAGTGATCGCAAGTACAACCGCTTTGTCCGTGTCAACTGTGCTGCCTTATCAGAAACTCTTTTAGAGTCAGAACTGTTTGGCTACGAGGAAGGAGCGTTTTCTGGTGCGAGGCGCGGAGGGAGAAAAGGGCTGTTTGAAGAAGCCAATCACGGCAGCATCTTTTTAGATGAAATTGGTGAAATGACGCCAAGTACACAAGCGAAATTGCTGCGTGTCATGCAGGAAAAAGAAATTGTTCGGGTAGGCGGAACGAAAGCGATACCGGTCGATGTGCGTGTGATCACAGCGACAAATGTCAATATTGAAAAGGCGATGGCAGAAGGGAAGTTCAGAGAGGATTTATATTATCGAATGAACAGATACCCGATATCGATCCCACCGCTCAGACAGCGTCTTGAAGATATTGAATCATTAAGTAAACGCCTCATCCAGAAGATCAATTTAGACTATGGGCGAAACGTCAGCGGCTTAACAGATCGTGCGCTTAATAGACTTCGATCATATAGCTGGCCAGGCAACGTGAGAGAGCTTGAAAATGTGCTTGGACGAGCGATGATCTTTTTGAATCCGCAAGAAGAATGGATCGATGAAGCGCATATCGCCTTCATGGAGTCAGACGAGCATGAGGAAAAAGAGCAGCAGGAACTGGCTGTTAGTCAGTTTGAGGGGGAGACGCTCTCAGATGCAGTAGAAGCATTTGAAGCGCAGCTGATCAAACAAACCCTTGAAAAACATCAATTCAATCGCACAAAAACAGCGAAAACGTTAGGGATCAGCATTCGAAATCTTTACTATAAAATGGATAAGTATCAGCTTGCAAAAGATAGCATGCAGTAACATGCACGTAAACTGCAAAGAATTGCATGATTTCTTTGCGAAAAGGCTAATTTTTCACACATTTCAAGCTGGCACGGAACTTGCATATAAAAAGAGGAACCGAGCACAAGGAAAGGTGGGCAAGTATGAAGCTTGACGATCTGATTATCAAAGCCTCGCAGCTGCAGAATAAAACAGCGGCTGTGGCTCATGCAGAAGACGAAGAAGTGCTTCATGCCATCAAAATGGCAATCGAACGAAAAGTCGCTCGCTTCCTGCTGGTTGGAAACAAACGCAACCTAAAGGAGCTAGTCAAACAGCATGAGATTAATGAAGACTGGATAGATATTATTCATTCAGATTCACCCGAAGAATCTGCCAAAATTGCCGTTCAGGCAGTAAGTGAAAATCATGCAGATATTCTCATGAAGGGTCATGTCCCGACAGCCGTACTGTTAAAAGCTGTCCTAAATAAAGAATATGGACTTCGGACAGCGAGTGTCCTTTCACA
Source organism: Bacillus sp. JUb11 (assembly GCF_024807925.1). Classification (NCBI taxonomy): domain Bacteria; kingdom Bacillati; phylum Bacillota; class Bacilli; order Caryophanales; family Bacillaceae; genus Bacillus; species Bacillus sp. JUb11. Next base: position 481,665 of record NZ_JANUEZ010000001.1, read on the forward strand.
TGTTGCTGCCTTCGAAGTACCGGGCTTTGACCGTTTTATCTATGTGACGGACTCTGCGATGAACATTGCGCCTGATTTAAATATGCTGAAAGAAATTACGGTGAATTCCGTTCAAGTCGCACAAGCTGTCGGAAATGATATGCCCAAAGTGGCGGTATTATCAGCGGTAGAAGTCGTAAACCCAGCGATGGATTCGACGCTCACAGCTGCAAGCCTTGCGCAAATGAATCGAAGAGGTCAAATTTCTGGCTGTCTGATTGATGGGCCGCTTGCTTTAGATAATGCCATTTCTCAAACGGCAGCTTCTCATAAAAATATTACGAGTGATGTGGCTGGTCATGCAGATATTTTGCTTGTGCCAACCATTGAAGCAGGCAACATTCTTTATAAATCTCTCATCTACTTTGCTCATGCAAAAGTGGGAGCTGTGGTGGCAGGAGCGAAAGCACCGATTGCTTTAACAAGCCGGTCTGATTCAGCTGAAAGCAAGCTCTATTCAATTGCACTTGCCATCTGTACATCTAATTAAGCGAAAGTATTAGGAGGAATAGAAAATGGAACTTTTTAAATATATGGAACGATACGATTATGAACAGCTTGTATTTTGTCAGGATGAACAGTCTGGTTTAAAAGCCATCATTGCCATTCATGATACAACACTTGGGCCGGCACTCGGCGGAACAAGAATGTGGACATATGAAAATGAAGAAGCAGCTATCGAAGATGCCTTGCGTCTTGCGAGAGGTATGACTTATAAAAATGCGGCGGCAGGGCTTAACCTTGGCGGCGGTAAAACGGTCATCATTGGTGATCCGAGAAAAGAAAAGAATGAAGAAATGTTCCGTGCTTTTGGCCGTTACATTCAAGGATTAAATGGCCGTTATATCACCGCTGAAGATGTCGGTACAACGGTAGAAGATATGGATCTTATCCATGAAGAAACAGACTTTGTCACAGGCATCTCTCCTGCATTTGGTTCTTCAGGAAATCCATCTCCAGTGACTGCTTACGGTGTATATAAAGGGATGAAAGCAGCTGCAAAAGCAGCATTCGGTACAGATTCATTAGAAGGAAAAACAATTGCCGTTCAAGGTGTTGGAAACGTGGCTTACAACCTATGTAAACACCTGCATGAAGAAGGCGCACAGCTCATCGTCACTGATATCAACAAAGACTCAGTTCAGCGAGCTGTAGAAGACTTCGGTGCAAAAGCGGTAGACCCTGATGATATTTATGATCAAGAATGTGATATTTACGCACCATGTGCACTCGGTGCAACCATTAACGATGTGACAATTCCTAAATTAAAGGCAAAAGTCATCGCAGGTGCAGCGAATAACCAGCTGAGAGAAACACATCATGGAGATCTTATTCATGAAATGGGCATTGTGTATGCACCGGATTATGTGATCAATGCAGGCGGTGTGATTAACGTTGCAGATGAGCTTTATGGCTATAATGCAGATCGTGCAATGAAAAAAGTAGAAGGCATTTACCAAAACATTGAGCGAGTGATTGAAATCTCTAACCGTGATGCCATTCCAACTTATAAAGCGGCAGACCGATTGGCTGAAGAGCGAATTGAAAGAATGCGCAAATCAAGAAGCCAATTCCTGCAAAATGGTCAACATATTTTAAGTCGTCGCTAAATGGATGAATGAGTTGAAACGGAGGTTTTGTTTTTGCTGACAAAAGAATGGCGTATTCTCACTATTAATCCTGGCTCTACTTCAACAAAAATCGGTGTGTTTCATAATGAACGATCTATTTTTGAAACGACATTAAGACATACAGATGAGGAAATCAAGCAGTTTCCTCATATCATTGATCAATTTTCATTCCGCAAAGAAACCATTTTGAAAACACTGCATGAACAGGGGATGAACATCTCAAAGTTTGATGCAGTTTGCGCACGCGGTGGTCTTCTTCGTCCGATTGAAGGTGGCACATATGAAGTAAATGAGCAAATGGTTGAAGATCTAAAAGAAGGGTATGCTGGCCAGCACGCCTCTAATCTAGGCGGAATTATTGCCCGAGAAATTGCACTTGGCCTTAACATTCCAGCTTTTATTGTTGATCCCGTAGTCGTAGATGAACTACAGCCGATTGCTCGTATTTCAGGACTGCCAACAATTGAGCGGAAAAGCATTTTTCATGCGTTAAATCAAAAAGCAGTCGCAAGAAAAACGGCTGCTTCGTTTGGAAAGCGTTACGAAGATTTGAACATGATCATTACCCATATGGGCGGCGGAATTACGATTGGTGTACATCAAAAAGGAAAAGTCATTGATGTGAATAACGGTCTTCATGGCGAGGGTCCTTTCAGCCCAGAGCGGGCAGGTACTCTTCCAACAGGTGACCTTGTTAATTTATGCTTTTCTGGTGAATATTCACAAGAGGAAATGCTCAAACGCATTATTGGCGAAGGCGGTCTTGCGGGCTATCTTGGTACGACAGATGCAGTAAAAGTAGAGCGCATGATTGAAGCAGGCGATGAGCGTGCGGCGCTTATTTATGAAGCGATGTGCTATCAAATTGCCAAAGAAATCGGTGCGGCTAGTGCGGTTTTAAAAGGAGCTGTTGACGTCATTGTGTTAACAGGTGGCCTTGCGTACAGCAAACAAATTACGTCAAGCATTAGAGGATACATTGACTGGATTTCAGATGTTGTTGTGTACCCAGGTGAAAATGAATTGCAATCCTTAGCAGAAGGGGCGCTTCGCATTTTAAAAGAAGAAGAATCACCAAAAGAATACCCAAATGATCAAAAGGCGGAGAAAGGAGTGACAAGTCATGGCAACTGAATATGACCTCGTCATTCTTGGTGGAGGCACAGGCGGCTATGTAGCGGCCATTCGTGCCTCTCAACTTGGATTGAAAACAGCAGTCGTAGAAAAATCAAAGCTCGGTGGAACATGTCTTCATAAAGGCTGTATCCCATCTAAAGCGCTTCTTAGAAGTGCAGAAGTCTATCAAACGGTCAAACGTGCCGCTGATTTTGGCGTTGAAGCAAGCGGAATTGCCTTACAATTTGCCAACGTACAAAAAAGAAAAACAGAGATTGTCGACAAATTAGCAGGCGGCGTCAAACACTTAATGAAACAAGGGAAAATTGATGTATACGAAGGAATAGGCCGTATCCTAGGCCCTTCGATCTTTTCGCCAATGCCAGGCACCATCTCGGTAGAAATGGCGAATGGTGATGAAAATGAAATGCTGATTCCAAAGCAGGTCATCATTGCGACTGGGTCAAGACCGCGCGTCCTGCCTGGGCTTGAAGCGGATGGAACACACATCCTTACATCAGACGAAGCACTTGAACTGCAAGAACTCCCTCAGTCCATGCTGATTGTCGGCGGAGGCGTGATTGGGATCGAATGGGCTTCCATGCTTAACGATTTTGGCGTAAAAGTCACAGTGATCGAATTTGCAGATCGCATTTTACCAACAGAGGATCAAGATATTTCTAAAGAAATGGAAAAGCTTTTAACGAAAAAGGGCATCACCTTAGTGACAAATGCGAAGGTTCTGCCAGATACTGCCGAAAAGCACGAGAATCTCGTCAAGATCCAAGTCGAACAAGGTGGAGACACTCAGTCGTTTGAAGCAGAGAAACTGCTTCTTTCAGTTGGCCGAGTGCCAAACGTGGAAGGCATAGGACTTGAAAACACAGACATCCAGACAGAAAAGCAAGGCATTGTCGTGAATGAGCATTATCAAACGAAAGAGTCGCATATTTACGCAATAGGTGATGTCATTGGCGGTCTTCAGCTGGCACATGTCGCATCACATGAAGGCATGATTGCAGTGGAACATATGGCTGGTCAAGATCCAAAGCCACTTGATGAAACGCTCGTGTCTAAATGTGTTTACTCTCACCCAGAAACCGCTAGTGTTGGACTGACTGAACAGGCGGCAAAAGAGCAAGGCTACGAAGTCAAGATTGGGAAGTTTCCCTTCATGGCCATCGGAAAAGCGCTTGTATTTGGAGAGTCTGATGGATTTGTCAAAATCATTGCTGACCAAAAGACAGATGATATCTTAGGGATTCATATGATTGGTCCTCATGTAACAGATATGATATCTGAAGCTGGATTAGCCAAAGTACTAGATGCAACTCCGTGGGAAGTGGGACAGACGATCCACCCGCACCCAACCTTGTCAGAAGCAATTGGCGAGGCAGCACTGGCTGTTGACGGAAAGGCGATCCATTTTTAATCAAGGAGGGAAACATGATGAGTAACATGCGTCATCAGGAATTAGGATTATCAGATGAACAAGCGATTGACATATATAGAACCATGCTTTTAGCAAGAAAAATTGATGAACGGATGTGGCTTTTAAACCGTTCTGGAAAAATTCCATTCGTCATCTCTTGTCAAGGACAGGAAGCGCAGCAAGTCGGTGCCGCTTTTGCCCTCAATAGGGAAGAGGATTACGTTTTACCTTATTACCGTGATATGGGGGTTGTCCTTGCATTCGGGATGACGGCGAAAGATTTAATGATGTCTGGTTTTGCGAAAAAAGACGATCCAAGCTCAGGGGGGAGACAGATGCCAGGTCATTTTGGGCAAAGATCAAACCGAATTGTGACTGGATCATCACCTGTGACAACACAGGTTCCTCATGCGGTTGGCATCGCACTTGCCGGGCGTCTAGAGCAAAAGAATTTTGTTAGCTTTGTCACGTTCGGTGAAGGCTCTTCAAACCAAGGAGACTTCCACGAAGGCGCCAACTTTGCTGCGGTGCATAAGCTGCCTGTTATTTTCATGTGTGAAAACAATAAGTATGCGATTTCTGTCCCGTATGACAAACAAGTGGCATGTGAGCGTATTTCAGATCGTGCAATAGGGTACGGAATGCCTGGTGTGACGGTTGATGGAAATGATCCGCTTGAAGTGTATGCAGCGGTCAAAGAAGCGAGAGACCGTGCGGCAAGAGGCGAAGGCCCAACATTGATCGAAACCATTTCTTACCGGTTAACTGCGCATTCAAGTGATGACGATGATTCTAGCTATCGAGAAAAAGAAGAAGTGCTCGAAGCAAGAAAGAAAGATCCGCTCATTCAATATGAAACGTACTTAATCGAAGGAAATGTCATGACTTCTGAAATGAAAGAAGAGATGACAAAAGAAATCATGCAAATCGTAAACGAAGCCACTGATGAAGCGGAAAACGCAGCTTATGCCGATGCAGAAAGCGCACTTCGTTACGTGTATGCGGAGTAAGGGGGAAGAAAAATGCCTGTAATGTCATATATAGACGCTATTACACTAGCGATGAAAGAAGAAATGGAGCGAGATCCGAAAGTGTTTGTGCTCGGAGAGGATGTCGGGAAAAAAGGCGGCGTATTTAAAGCGACAGCGGGTCTTTACGAGCAATTTGGAGAAGCGCGCGTCATGGATACACCTCTTGCCGAATCAGCGATTGCAGGTGTAGGTATTGGGGCTGCTATGTATGGAATGCGTCCGATCGCGGAGATGCAATTTGCGGATTTTATTATGCCAGCCATCAACCAAATCATTTCAGAGGCTGCAAAAATTAGATATCGTTCCAATAATGATTGGAGCTGCCCAATGGTCATTCGTGCTCCTTACGGGGGCGGCGTACACGGGGCGCTTTATCATTCACAATCGGTCGAAGCCATTTTTGCCAATCAGCCAGGCTTAAAGATTGTGATGCCTTCTACACCTTATGATGTCAAAGGGTTGTTAAAAGCCGCAGTGCGTGATCCAGATCCTGTATTGTTCTTTGAACACAAACGTGCATACCGTCTCATTAAAGGAGAAGTGCCTGAAGAGGATTATACGCTCCCTATTGGAAAAGCGGATGTGAAACGAGAAGGCGATGACATTACGGTCATTACATATGGCCTTTGTGTTCATTTTGCCCTCCAAGCAGCAGAGCGCCTTGCGAAGGACGGAATTTCTGCTCATATTCTCGATTTACGTACAGTGTACCCGCTTGATCAAGAAGCGATTATTGAAGCGGCATCAAAAACAGGGAAAGTACTCTTGTTAACAGAAGATACAAAAGAAGGAAGCATCATGAGTGAAGTAGCTGCCATCATTTCAGAGCACTGCTTGTTTGATTTAGATGCGCCAATTAAACGTCTAGCAGGACCTGATATCCCTGCAATGCCTTATGCACCGACAATGGAGAAATTCTTCATGGTTAATCCGGATAAGGTAGAAGCTGAAATGAGAGAACTAGCGGCGTTTTAAGAAAGAGGAGGGTTTCAAAGTGGCAACTGAACAAATGAAAATGCCTCAGCTTGGTGAAAGTGTAACAGAAGGAACCATTAGCAAATGGCTCGTTTCACCTGGCGATCATGTGAATAAATACGATCCGATTGCGGAAGTCATGACAGATAAAGTAAATGCAGAGGTTCCGTCATCCTTTACAGGAACAATCACTAAACTAGCGGCTGCAGAGGGTGATACACTTCAAGTAGGAGAAGTGTTTTGTGAAATTGAAGTAGAAGGCAGTGCGCAGCAGAGTGCGAAAGCCGAAGAGGCGCCTGCGCAAGATGAAGCACCAGAACCTGACCAAACAAATGTGGATCAGAGTCAAAAGAAACGATACTCTCCGGCAGTCCTGCGTTTAGCAGATGAACACGGAATTGATTTAACGGCTGTTCAAGGAACGGGAGCTGGCGGCAGAATCACAAGGAAAGATTTGCTGAAGCTTATCGAAAGTGGAGGCGTAAAAGAAACGGCAGCACCTGTGAGTGAAGGTACGGGTCAAACAGAACCTGCGCAACCGTCACAAGCAAAAGCGGCTCCTTCCATCTCTTCAATGCCTGGAGATGTTGAACTGCCGGTCACGCCGATTAGACAGGCGATTGCCGCAAACATGCTAAGAAGCAAGCATGAAATTCCACATGCCTGGACGATGATGGAAGTGGATGTGACAAACCTTGTGACAAGAAGAAATCAGCTAAAAGATCAATTCAAAGCAAAAGAAGGCTTTAATTTGACGTTCTTTGCATTCTTTGTCAAAGCAGTGGCTCAGGCCTTAAAGGAATTCCCTGAAATGAACAGCATGTGGGCTGGTGATAAAATTGTTCAAAAGAAAGCGATCAATGTCTCCATTGCTGTTGCGACAGATGACGCTCTTTTTGTCCCAGTGATCAAAGATGCGGATGAGAAAACGATTAAGGGAATTGCTAAAGAAATACATGAACTTGCTTTCAAGGTCAGACAAGGCAAACTGAAGCAAAGTGACATGGAAGGCGGCACTTTCACTGTGAACAACACAGGATCATTTGGTTCGGTTCAATCAATGGGGATTATTAACTATCCGCAAGCAGCCATTTTACAAGTAGAATCTATTGTAAAGCGCCCGATGATTGTAAATGGAATGATTGCCGCAAGAGATATGGTGAATCTTTGTCTTTCATTAGATCATAGAGTACTCGATGGTCTTGTATGCGGTAGATTCCTGCAAAGAATCAAACAAATTCTTGAAGGCATTGACGAAGAGACGTCCGTCTATTAAGCTCATTTATATGTCCCCTTCTCACAATGAGAGGGGGATTTCCATATCAATCAGAAAGGAGCGATGAGATGTCTGGACTAGATTTTTTTGCTTTTCTTACGATCGGTCTGATGTTTATCACAGCCATTGCGTTCGCTTTTCTTCGGTATATTTCCAAATCACGCAATCATCCTGAACGCTTACTGCTCATCATATCGATCGTTTCAATCATTCAAATCGCCTATTGCTTGTTGATAATAGGAGGATTTAAAGGAGTCGCCAATAGTTTATTAGGCATTTCCCTTCTGATAGGTACACTGCTAGGGTATGCACTTGAATATTTATACAGACGCTATATCAAAAAAACGCCCGCATCGAAATGATGCAGGCGTTTTCTTTATTCTGCCGGAACGATAAAGGTCAAATGCTGTTTTAATACTTCAAGGGAAGAAGGAGCGGTCATGTATACTTCACCATCTGTATCTGCATCCATTTCCTCTTTAGTATGAATATGAATGCGGGATGCTTGTATAAGAGACAGGTCACCTTTAAAATCCTCTAGCTCTTCGCGGTTCATTGAAAAAATCTCTTTTAAAGCAGAGAAACTCGTATTTCTGCAAATTAAAATTTCGGCTTTTCCATCATCAATTGAAGCATTTGGAAGATCTAATTTATTTGTACCGATAAAGTGCCCATTCATGACAAGGACAATCACAGCTTCTTCTTCCCAGTTTTCCTCTTCGGTTTCAATGCGTACGTAGAAAGGTTCTGTCTGCTGAAGGGTTCGAAGAGCGCTCGTGAAGTAGCTGATTTTTCCGAGGACAGCTTTTTCTTTATCATTAATATTGTTTGAGGTATCTGCGATGAGACCAATCCCCCAAAAATTTAAAAGGTATCGATCCTCTGCTTTGATTAAATCGACCTTTTTTTCAGTGCCATCTATCACCATTTGAGCGGCCTTTGGCATCTGCTGAGGGATGCCCAGCGTTCTAGAAAAGTCATTGCACGTCCCGCCAGGTAAGATCGCTACAGTCGGCCTTTTTTCTAAACCGCCAATTCCATTCATACATTCATGGACGGTTCCGTCTCCGCCTAGTATAATCAGCAATTCAACCGACTCATCCATTTCACGGCAGAAATGATAGGCATCATTCGGCTGTTTTGTAGGCTTAAGGATGAGTTCATCAATATGTAAAGAAAGAAGAGGTACTGTTTGACCTAGTGTTTTTTCCATGTTTTTTTGTCCAGCATTTCCGTTATAAATGAGTATCGCTTTTTTGAATTGTGCCATCACGCAGTTCTCCCTTTCATCACTTTACTATCACTTTTCCCCAATTCCACAGGTCATAAACGACGTTTGAAAAAAGTGAAGGGGGCGAAACAAGACATTTGCCCGCCGGCGTTTTCCTTGATATGATGTAGTTAAAATGGTTTGGTACGTAGAAGGAGTGGACGGTTATGAATATTGATTTTAATTTATTTATGAATGATATTGTGAAACAAGCACGAGAAGAGATTAAACAGGCAGGTTATACGGAACTGACAACAGCTGAAGAAGTCGATGAAGCGCTGACGAAAAAAGGAACGACACTTGTCATGGTGAATTCAGTGTGCGGCTGTGCAGGCGGTATTGCTAGACCAGCGGCTGGTTATTCTGTTCATTACGATAAGCGTCCAGATCAATTGCTCACAGTGTTTGCTGGACAGGACAAAGAAGCAACCGCAAGAGCACGTGAATACTTTGAAGGTTTCCCGCCATCTTCACCATCATTTGCTCTATTAAAAGACGGGAAAATCATTAAAATGGTCGAACGTCACGAAATCGAAGGACATGAACCGATGGAGGTGGTGTCAAAACTTCAAGCCGCTTTCGATGAGTATTGCGAAGAAGTGTAACATGTTACTTTTGAATGAATCATTTAGAGGCAGTCCGGTCTTTTGATCGGTCTGTTTTTTTTGTTTTATATGACATACGAATCAAAATAATTTTAGCAAAATACTATTGCATATCAAAAAGAAAGTGTTTAAAATACATTATAGTGAATAAATATTCAAATCTACTCATGATTTTAAATACTAGGAGGCATTATCATATGAAAAAGTGGTTATTATTACTTATGACAGCTGGTCTTGCAGCTGCATTAGCAGCATGCGGAACTTCTTCTAATAATTCAAACGCATCAGGAGACGACAAAACACTCATTATGGCGACTTCAGCAGATTATCCGCCATTTGAATCAAAAGACGGTGATAAAATTATCGGTTTTGATGTCGACCTTGCTACAGCTCTAGCGAAAAAGAACGGCTATAAGCTAGAAATTCAAGATATGGACTTTGCAAGCCTCGTGTCAGCTCTTAAAACAAATAAAGCTGATATTGTGCTTGCAGGCATGACACCTACTGAAAAGCGTAAAAAACAAGTTGATTTCTCAGATGTTTACTACAATGCTGAAAACTTGGTTGTATCAAAAAAATCTAGCGGTATAAAAACAGAGAAAGATTTAAAAGACAAAACGGTTGGCGTTCAATTAGGTTCTATCCAGCAAGATGAAGCAAACGGATTGCAAAAGAAATATAACTTAACGGTTGAAGATCGTAATAAAATCTCTGATATCATTCAAGAAATTAAAGCAGGCCGTTTTGATGCAGCCATTATTGAAGATAAAGTAGCGGCTGGCTACTTGAAAAAGGAAAAAGATTTCCAAGCATTTGGATTGAATAGCTCAAACGAAGGTTCAGCCATTGCATTCAAAAAAAATAGCGACTTAACAGCGAAATTCAATAAATCATTAAAAGAAATGAAGGATAATGGCGAACTTGATAAACTCATTAAAAAATGGTTTGCTGATGAAAAGTAAGTCAGGAAAAGGATCAGCGTCATTCATGAAAATCAAGTAGAAAGCGCTGAAAAGTTCAACATGTGTTGAACTTTTTTCCTGTTTATTCTTTGATTTTATCTGAAGGAAAAAAGGAGAATATCATGATGGATTTTAAAGAAGTAATACCTCAGATGCCCTTTATTTTAGAAGGTCTTAAAGTAACGCTTTCTATTGTTGTGGTATCACTGTTCCTTGGTTTTATTTTAGGGATCTTATTAACGCTCTGTAAAATTAGTGTATTTAAGCCGCTTATCTGGCTAGCCGATTTTTATACGTCAATCTTCCGAGGCACACCGCTTGTGCTTCAGCTTTTGATTATTTATTTTGGTCTTCCGCAGCTGCTCGGCTTTCAAATTGATCAATACTGGGCAGCTGTAGCCGCCTTTTCACTAAACTCGGCGGCGTACGTTTCTGAGATCATTCGTGCGGGAATCAATGCCATTGATAAAGGGCAAAAAGAAGCAGCCGTTGCTTTAGGTATCCCGTATGCTAAAATGATGAAGGACTTATTGCTTCCGCAAGCATTCAAAAATATTTCCCCAGCACTAGTGAACGAAACGATTACACTGACAAAAGAATCCGCGATTGTCACAGTCATTGGACTGGGCGATGTCATGAGACGAGCCTATCAAGCAGGTGCCGTCACCTATAACTATCTTGAACCGCTTATTTTTGCGGGTCTCATCTATTATGTCATCGTGCTTATTCTTACCTTCGTCGGCAAATCGGTGGAAAGGAAGTTAAAATCAAATGATTAAAATAGAGAAACTCACAAAATCTTTCGGTAAAAATGAAGTGTTGAAAGGGATTGATACCACGATTAAAGAAGGCGAAGTGGTAGCTGTCATCGGGCCGTCTGGTTCAGGAAAATCAACATTTCTTCGCTGTATTAACTTACTTGAAAAACCGACTTCTGGAGTGATTACGATTCAGGGGACGGAAATTACCAATCCAAAAACAAATGCACTAAAAGTGCGCGAAAATATTGGTATGGTGTTTCAACATTTTCACTTATTCCCGCACAAAACAGTGCTAGAAAATATTACGTATGCGCCAATGAATGTGAAGAACCAATCGAAGGAAGACAGCATCAAGCAGGCAGAGGATCTTTTAAAAAAGGTCGGACTTTTAGAGAAAAAAGATGATTATCCGAACCGGCTGTCAGGTGGTCAAAAGCAGCGTGTCGCCATTGCACGTGCCCTTGCGATGACACCAGACATCATGCTTTTTGACGAGCCGACGTCTGCTCTTGATCCAGAAATGGTAAAGGAAGTATTAGAGGTCATGAAAGAGCTCGCTCAATCTGGGATGACGCTGATGATCGTCACACATGAAATGGGCTTTGCAAAAGAAGTGGCAGACCGTGTGATTTTTATGGATGATGGGAAAATTGTAGAGGATGCAAATCCTGTAGAATTCTTTGAATCTCCGTCTTCACAGCGTGCTCAAGATTTCTTGCAAAAAATATTATAATGAAAAAAACGAGGGGGAGACTTAACATCTCCTTCTTTTTTTGATTATAATGGGGAAAGTAAAAAAAGTTCATCATTTCACAAAAGTAGACAGAAAAGAGTGAATCACATCATGTTTAAAATCGGCTACCGAACGCTGAAAACAGCATTAGGAACAGCTCTAGCCATTTACATTGCACAAATGCTCGGTCTGCAAAACTATTCAGCTGCCGGCATTATTACGATCCTTTGTATTCAGGTGACGAAAAAAAGGTCACTCCTCGCATCTGGGGCCCGCTTTGCTGCATGCAGTCTTGCCATCTTATTTTCTTATTTGTTTTTTGATCTGATTGGGTATCATCCTTTCGTCATTGGACTGATGCTGCTCGTCTTTATTCCAACAACGGTCTTACTTCGGATTAAAGAAGGGATTGTCACAAGTTCAGTGATTATCCTTCATTTGTATATGTCTGGAGGCATTACGCTTCATCTCATCTGGAATGAGCTTTTACTCATCACCATTGGTGTAGGGGTCGCACTCATTATGAACCTGTATATGCCTAGCGTTGATAAAAAGCTGAAACAATACAGTGAACAAATTGAAGCGAATTTTGCGAAAATCTTTGAAGAAATCGAGCAATATTTAATGACCGGAAAACAAGACTGGACAGGAAAAGAAATTCCAGAGACGCATCAATTGATTAAAGAAGCGAAAGCTCTTGCATACCGTGATGTTGAAAATCATGTCTTAAGACATGAAAATCTCTATTATCATTATTTCAACATGAGACAAAAGCAATTTGAAATCATTGAGCGTGTGCTTCCGAAAATTACGTCCATATCTGTTACAACGGAGCATGGGCAAATCATTGCAGAATATATTAGAGATTTACGAGAACATATTCACCCAGGGAACACGGCGCATAAGTTCTTAAGACGCCTGATTGATATGAAAGAAGAGTTTGATGCACTGCCGCTTCCGCAAACACGTGAAGAATTTGAAGCTAGAGCCGCACTCTTTCATTTCCTCGGGGAAATGGAACAATATTTGGTGTTGAAAAGTTATTTTAAAGGGATGAAAGAATAAAGACGCATGAGTTCCTCCTTCATTGGTCAATCTAATGAAAAAGGAGGAGCCTATGCGTCTTTTATTTTATACTGTGCTGACCATGTCCCTTTCACCCATCTGGCCGCTCGGGCAAAACCCGCTTCCAGGAGATCCGTATGTCATTATTAATAAACAAACGAACGAGCTTGCGTATATTGATCATGGGAAAATTCAAAAAGTCTACCCGGCTTCTACTGGCAAAACAGCTGATTTAACGCCGGAAGGTGAATTTACGATTATGATCAAAGCGAAAGATCCTTATTACAGAAGAAAAAATATTGAAGGTGGCGCGAAGAATAACCCACTCGGCCGAAGGTGGATTGGATTTGATGCTCGAGGAACCGACGGGAGAACCTATGGCATTCATGGAACAAGTGATGAGACATCGATAGGGAAATTTATTACGGCAGGCTGTGTACGTCTTCATAATCAAGATGTAGAACGGCTATTTGATCAGCTTCCAGTTGGTACAAAGGTATGGATCACGACATCAAGCGATGCATTTGAAAAGCTGGCCAAAGACAAACAGGCCATTCGTTAAATAAACGAATCACCTACTTGTCTGCTTTTTTTCAACACTTTATAAAAAGGCTGCCGCTCCTGCTAAAAGTGAAGAAATCAACAGTAAGCTAATCATGAGCAATACCATAAATTTCATGAATTTCTGAGACATATCGCACCCCTATAATCAAATGTTTTTGCGACGAGCGCACCTTTCTTTATTCTAGCTCGTTTTTACGCAGGCGACAAGTGATGTACAAAGGAAGTGAACGGATGAATCAAATCGATCATATTGCTATTGCCGTTTTTTCTATTCAAAAAACAGCACGTACGTTCTTTAAGCTGTTTAACTGGGAATTTTCAGACATAGAAGTACTTCCGAATCAAGGGGTCAAGGTATCTTTTGCTTCCCTAGGTGATCTGCACATTGAGTTGATTGAACCGATGTCGGATCACAGCACATTACATACCTTTTTAATAAAAAGAGGAGAGGGGCTTCATCATATTGCATTAAAGTCAGGTGACATTCAGGCTGATCTCAGTCAACTTGACGAGCTCGGTGTACAGCTCATTCAAAAGGACGCACAAAATGGTGCGAACGGAAAGCGCATTGCGTTTATTTCACCCAAAGAAACGTCAGGTGTGCTAATTGAATTGTGTGAACCTTTGAAAGGAGAGAAACAGGAAGATGCATGAATCGTTCAATGACTTGTCTGAATGGCGCGAGAAAGCTTTAAGGGGAGGCGGTGAAAAACGAGCAGCGGCTCACCGAAACAAAGGAAAGCTGACTGTTCGTCAGCGGCTTCATGAACTTCTTGATGAAGGCAGCTTTATGGAAATCCAGTCATTTGCTAAAGGCTCCCGTTCAGAACATTTAGGGGATGGCGTTGTCACTGGGACGGGACTGATTCATGGGAGACAAGTAGGCGTTTATGCACAAGATGCGACCGTGTACGGGGGTTCGCTAGGGGACATGCATGCGAAAAAAATAGCGGCTTTAATGGATTTGGCTGCTAAAAATCAAATGCCTGTTATCGGTCTAAAAGACTCAGGTGGTGCGAGAATTCAAGAGGGTGTGGTATCATTAGAGGGATACGGTCAGATTTTTAAACGGAATGTGCTGTACTCTGGTCAAATTCCGCAAATATCCGTTATTTTAGGCTCCTGTGCGGGAGGTGCAGTATATTCACCTGCATTGACGGATTTTGTATTCATGACGGAGCAAACAGCTCATATGTTTTTAACTGGTCCGAAAGTGATAGAAAAAGCAACAGGAGAGACGGTCTGTCCTGACCGACTTGGAGGTGCAGCGGTTCAGCATCAAACAAGCGGGAATGTGCACTATACAGGGAAAGATGAGAGAGACGTGTTAAAAGCAGTTCGAACGCTTTTAACGTACATACCAACGAAACGACGGCCTGTCATTCATCGTAAGGTGCAAAAGCATGATGCGAGCGATCTTGGGGACATCTTGCCAAAGGAGCCATCACGTACTTATGATGTCAAACAAGTGGTGACAGCGATCACCGACCACGGCTCATTTTTTGAAACGCAGCGTTGTTTCTCCAAAAATATCGTCACAGGTTTTGCCAGATTACAAGGGTCTTCCATTGGTCTTGTAGCCAATCAGCCTAAGGTGCTGGCAGGAAGCCTTGACCTCAATGCTGCTGATAAAGCGGCTCGGTTTATTCGATTTTGCGATGCATTTCATATTCCCATTTTAACCCTTGTGGACGTTCCTGGTTTTTTGCCAGGTGAGAAAGCTGAGCATGCAGGCATTATCCGCCACGGCGCAAAGCTTCTGTATGCGTACGCTGAGGCGACCGTTCCAAAGATCACTGTGATTTTGCGAAAGGCATTTGGCGGTGCATACGTTGCGATGAATAGTAAGGGCTTAGGTGCTGACTTTGTGTATGCATGGCCAGAGGCAGAAATTGATGTCATGGGAAAATCGTTTGCAGACGAAATTGTTCATCCTGCTTTGCGTGAGGTGGACAATGAACCTAGTGTCATGAAGGCAGCACAATTAGGATTAATCGACGATATTTTAATGCCAGATGAAACGAGAGAGCGGCTCATTCGCTCATTTGACCTGCTTCGCAGTAAGGAAGAAGATAGACCGTTAAAAAAGCATGGAAACATGCCGCTATAAGAGGAGGAACATCATCATGATCAATGAGAAACGCTTATTAGACGAATTTTTAGAACTTGTTCAAATCGATTCAGAAACGAAACATGAAGAAAAAATTGTTGAAGTCCTAAAAGAGAAATTTACTGGTTTAGGGCTTAATGTAGTCGAAGATGATTCAAAAGAGACAACCGGTCATGGAGCAGGCAATCTTATTTGCACACTTGAAGGGAATCAAGAGGCAGATACGATTTATTTTACTTCTCATATGGATACAGTTGTACCAGGTAATGGTGTCAAGCCAGTCATTGAAGACGGTTATGTCAAGACAGATGGCACAACCATTCTTGGTGCTGACGATAAAACAGGGCTTGCTGCAATGTTTGAAGCGATCCGTGTCCTAAAAGAGAAAAATGTACCGCATGGCAAGATTGAATTTGTCATTACAGCTGGTGAAGAATCAGGACTTGTAGGAGCAAAAGCGTTAGATCCGAAACTGATGACAGCAAAATATGGTTATGCGCTTGATTCAGATGGCAAGGTCGGTACCATCATCGTGGCTGCGCCAACACAGGCGAAAGTACGTGCAACCATTTACGGAAAAACAGCTCACGCAGGTGTGGCACCTGAAAAAGGCGTCTCTGCGATTACGATTGCATCAAAAGCGATCGCGAGCATGCCGCTTGGCCGTATTGATGAAGAAACAACGGCGAATATCGGCCGCTTTGAAGGCGGAACACAAACGAATATTGTCTGTGATCAAGTGGATATTTTGGCAGAGGCACGTTCTTTAGAACCGGCAAAAATGGAAGCGCAAGTAGCGAAAATGAAAGAAGCCTTTGAAAAAACCGCTAAAGAAATGGGCGGAAGTGCCGATGTACAAATTGACATCATGTATCCAGGCTTTAAATTCTCACACGGCGATCAAGTCGTTGAAGTGGCGAAAAAAGCGGCTGCGAAAATTGGCCGTCCTTCAGAACTACAGACAAGCGGGGGAGGCAGTGATGCAAACGTCATTGCTGGAAACGGCATCCCGACCGTCAACCTAGCTGTTGGATATGAAGATATTCATACGAAAAATGAAAAAATGCCGATTGAAGAATTAGTCAAGACAGCTGAAATGGTTCTCGCCATTATCGAAGAAACGACAAATCCATCGTAAAGGCAGGAGACTCTGTGAGCACGCAAAAGATCATTATTTTCCAAGTGGGACAAGAGGATTTTGGTATCAGCGTAGAACATATACGCTCAATTGAGAAGGTCCCTTATTTACAAGAAGTATCGAACCTTCCAAAAGAGATTAAAGGACTCATGTCGTTAAGAGGAGAGGTCATTCCAGTCAGTGACACAGGTGTCATGCTGCACGGAAAACCTCTGGATGTAACCGAACAGTCTAAGGTTCTACTATTTGAATTAAACGATCAAATGATTGGCTGCCTTGTTTCTGATGCAAAAGATATCATTGATATCGAGCTAAGTGAGATCAAGCCATTTCATATGAACACAAAAGCATCTGAATATTTCTTCGGCGTCGTTGAGAGAGAGAGCAAGATGATTTTACAAGTGGACCCTAATAAGTTTCTAGGGAAAATTGAGGATCTTGATCAATTGCCTGAGCGATTGAAAGAGGAATTAGCATAAACAAAGGCCCCTTATCCATGGATAAGGGGTCATTTTGCGTGCCGGAGCTCACGCATCTTTTATTTGTTGCGCTCTACAGAAGACAAATAAAGCCCCCTTATCATGTTCGGGTAAGGGGGCTATAATTTATTCAGCAGCTGGGTTAATTGGATCGTTTGCCGCAGCTTTTGTTTTTGATTTTTGGTACATCACATTTAAAATAATTGTTTGAATGGTGAGTAAAAGTCCACTTGTCATCCAATATAAAGGAAGAGCAGCGGGAGCATTAATTGATAGAAACAGCATCATGACTGGGAAAATCATGCCCATGATTTTTGCTTGTTTCAGTGCGGCTTCTGTTTGGGTGCCTGATTGCTTTGCGAATTTTTGTGTGACATAAAATTGCAAGAAATACATGGCCCCTGCAAAGATCGCCACCAAAAGATCAGTTTGTCCTAAGTTAAACCATAAGAACGAATGTGTTGCGATCTCAGGTGTTGAGCGGATTGCTGAGTAAAAGCCAAGAACAATTGGGATTTGAATCAGCATCGGCAGACAGCCCATTGCCAGCGGGTTCACATTGTTGTCTTTATATACTTTCATCATTTCCATTTGCAGTTCTTTTTGTTTTTCAGGTTCTTTCGTTTTTTTCAATTTGCTTTGTATTTGGTCAATCTGAGGTTTAACGAGTGCCATTTTCTCTTGCATCACTCTCTGCTTTTTAAATTGGTTTGCAAAAAGTGGGAAAATAAGCAGCCGGACAATCAATGTCACGAACATAATAGATAAACCGTAGTCATCATGAAAAAAGTTCGCAAGCCAAATAATCAACTCAGAAAAAGGCTGAACAAAATAATGATGGAAAAACCCATCAGAGCTTGTATTTGTTTGCGCACTTGCAGCAAATGCCGGTGACGCTACCATCATAAAAAATAAAGTCGTACAAATAGTTAATAAACGTTTCAATTCGTTTCCTCCTCAATAATAAAATCTAATAAGAGAGAGGAAGCGAATGGTCTTCATCATCATTTGATGATCTTTTCATTCGAATGACTTTACTAATCCAAGTTGTAATGCGATCATATATGATAAACAGAAAGTCTGTTCGATTCAAACAAGATGCATCCAACTCTTCTAAACGATGTCCTCCGAGGTGCTCGTTCATTCGGCAGTCTTTTAATAAGAAGGCAATACCGATGGCGGTCAGCGCTGGAAGAATAATCGTAAAGAATTCAACAAGGAAAAAGACTTCATTGAATGTATCAATAATCATGATTATCACATCCATTTCATTACTCACAGTGTACTATACACCATATGAAATGTCTAATGGAACAAACAGGTGAAATCACGGTGAAGTGAAGGAAAGTAGATCACCTAAGGAGGCAAGCGAATGGCTGATTCTCAAAAGAAGGGGCGAATCATTTTTCATATTGATATGAATAGTTTTTATGCATCGGTAGAAATGGCGTATGATCCTTCTTTGAGAGGGAAACCTTTAGCCATTAGCGGAAATGCAAAAGAGCGCAAAGGGATAGTTGTGACCTGCAGCTACGAGGCAAGAGCACTCGGGGTGAAGCCGCCGATGCCACTCTGGGAAGCGAAGCGGCTATGTCCGGGACTGATTGTGCGTACACCCAACTTCGACCGGTACCGCAGCTCCTCACAAGAAATGTTTACCATACTAAGAGAATATAGTGACTTAGTTGAACCCGTTTCAATTGATGAAGGCTATATTGATTTAACCGATACACCTTATGCTGAGCATGCCGTGAAAACCGCTCATGATATTCAAACGAGGCTCGTAGAAGAGCTCATGCTTCCTTCGAGTATTGGCATTGCACCAAATAAATTTCTAGCGAAGATGGCATCTAATTGGAAAAAGCCAATGGGCATTACCATTTTGCGTAAACGAGATGTCCCGACAATGCTCTGGCCGCTCGCTGCAGGTGACATGCATGGGGTTGGACAGAAAACGGCAGATAAGCTGAAAACCATCGGAATTCATACAATTGAAGATTTAGCGAAAGCGAATGAATATGCGCTGAAAGAGTTATTAGGCATCAATGGACCGAGATTAAAGCAAAAGGCAAACGGAGAGCATGACGGCATTGTCGATCCAGAAAGAATATACGAATTTAAATCTGTCGGCAATTCTTCCACTCTTCCTCACGATTCTGATGATACAGATGAACTCGTCTCATTAATAGAGAAACTGTCGCAATCGGTGAGTGCCAGATTACGAAGAAAAGAAGTGATGGCAAACCGGCTACTCATTATGATTCGGTATGCAAGCTGGAAAAATATCACACGGAGCGTCACACTCACGAATCCAACTGATCGAAAGGAAGATCTATTTGAGGCGGCAAAGCAGCTATTCCTAAAGCATTGGAATGACCAGCCAGTAAGACTTTTAGGCGTGACGGGGACCGATCTTGTGGAACGAAAATCAGCCGTCAAGCAACTTGATTTATTCTCTTATACAGAAGATGCAAAAGACGAACCGCTCCAATCTCTTTTAGACGGACTGAAAGAAAAATACGGTAAACCACTCATTCAAAGAGGAGTGACCATTAAGGAAAAAGAGAGCAAAACAAGTGGTACAAGTTTTAATAAAGACTTTTTTCAGGACGAAAGAGGAAATGACTAGCCTGAAAACTTGATAAAAGAGGTGATGTTGTGGTAATTTCAAAGGGTACATCATTTCAGCAGTAATCAATATAGTGTGTTAGAAGGGACGTCAGAATTATGTCAAAACAACAAATCGGTGTCGTTGGACTAGCCGTTATGGGGAAAAACCTTGCCCTAAATATTGAAAGCCGCGGTTTCTCCGTGTCCGTTTATAACAGATCTAGCAGCAAAACAGAAGAGTTTCTTCAAGAATCACAAGGGAAAAACGTTGTAGGCACATACAGCATTGAAGAATTTGTTCAATCGCTTGAAACGCCGCGTAAAATTCTTTTAATGGTAAAAGCAGGTGCAGCAACAGATGCAACCATTCAATCATTACTGCCTCACCTAGAGAAAGGTGACATTTTAATTGATGGTGGAAATACATATTACAAGGATACACAAAGACGTAACCAAGAGCTTGCGGAAAGTGGTATTCACTTCATTGGTACAGGTGTTTCTGGCGGTGAAGAAGGCGCACTTAAAGGTCCTTCTATCATGCCTGGCGGTCAAAAAGAAGCGCACGAGCTAGTGAAACCAATTTTAGAAGCCATCTCTGCGAAAGTAGATGGTGAGCCTTGTACAACGTATATCGGTCCAGATGGAGCAGGACATTATGTCAAAATGGTTCATAACGGTATCGAGTACGGAGACATGCAATTGATCTCTGAATCATACTTTATCTTGAAGCATGTCGCTGGTTTATCAGCAGGGGAGCTTCATGAAGTATTCTCAGAGTGGAATAAAGGAGAACTTGACAGCTACTTAATCGAAATCACAGCTGACATTTTCACAAAAGTGGACGAAGAAACGAACCAGCCGCTAGTAGATGTCATCTTAGATAAAGCTGGCCAAAAAGGAACTGGAAAATGGACAAGCCAAAGCTCACTTGATTTAGGTGTCCCGCTTCCAATCATTACGGAGTCTGTTTTCGCTCGTTTTATTTCTGCGATGAAAGATGAGCGTGTGGAAGCAAGTCAATTAATTCAGGGGCCTGAGCCAACTCAATCAGCTGAAGATAAACAAGCATTAATCGAAGCTGTTAGAAAAGCTCTCTTCATGAGTAAAATCTGCTCATATGCACAAGGTTTTGCGCAAATGAAAGCAGCGTCTGATGAGTATAACTGGGATTTGAAATACGGTGAAATTGCGATGATCTTCCGTGGTGGATGTATCATTCGTGCAGCCTTCCTGCAGCAAATCAAAGAAGCATATGACCGTAACCCTGAATTGAAAAACCTATTGCTTGATCCTTACTTCAAGGATATCGTAGAAAGCTATCAATCATCACTTCGTAAAGTGATTTCACTTGCAGTAGAACAAGGTGTTCCTGTTCCTTCATTCTCAAGTGCACTAGCTTACTTTGATAGCTATCGTACAGCTGTCCTTCCAGCTAACTTAATTCAAGCACAGCGTGACTACTTCGGCGCACATACGTATGAGCGCACAGATAAAGAAGGCGTCTTCCATACTGAATGGATGAAATAAGTATAAAACCTCAAAAGACCTTACCTTGGTAAGGTCTTAGATTGTTGACAAAGGGCTAAAATGAACTTGATTTTAGCCCTTTGACTTCTTTTTAGCGTGATAGAAAACCTTTGCAGGCTAGGAAGGCCGAGTACTGGAGCGGAGCGAATTTGACATTCGTGAGCACCAGCACGCAGGACTGACACCGAATGCGAGGGTTTGTCTACACGCTGTGACCTTACCTTTGGTAAGGTCTTTTTTGTGTTTACATCTATTCGGCTAAAAATCCGAAAAAGAGGGATGCTAAGTAAAAAAGAACAGAAAGTAGGGATAGAAGTGGGCATTTTATATGCACTTCTCCCAGCGATATTTTGGGGAAGTATTGTTCTCATCAGTGTCAAACTTGGCGGGAACGCCTATCAGCAAACACTCGGCATTACCCTCGGCGCTTTTTTGTTTTCAATCGGCGCCTATTTGATCAAAATGCCGGAACTGACACCGCTTATTTTTGCGGTTTCCGTTATCTCTGGGATCTTTTGGAGTATTGGGCAAATGAATCAGCTATCAAGTGTCGCCTTTCTAGGGGTGTCAAAGGCTGTTCCTTTATCAACGGGTATGCAGCTTGTGAGCACGACATTATTTGGTGTCATCGTTTTCAAAGAATGGCAGACCATGACGGTCATACTTATTGGTTCTTGTGCCATTTTATTTATTATTGCTGGCGTTGTCATGACATCCCTCGGTCAAAGAAAGAGTGGCGGGAACGAAGGCGGCAATTTTAAAAAGGGAATCATCATTTTGCTCATCTCAACCGTAGGCTACGTCGGATATGTCGTCATTTTAAGATGGTTTCATATAGATGGCTGGTCTGCGCTCGTTCCGCAATCTGTCGGCATGCTGCTTTCATCGTTAGCGATTAGTCTAAAGCAAGACCCGTTTAGCAAATATACGTTCAGAAATATCATTGCTGGTCTTGTGTGGTCGACAGGAAATCTAGGGCTTCTTTTGGCGATTCCACTCATTGGCGTAGCAGTAAGTTTTTCCATGTCTCAAACAGGAATTGTCATCTCGACTTTAGGCGGTATTTATTTATTAAAAGAGAAAGCATCTAAAACAAGCTTTGTCATTGCAGGCTGCTTGATGATTATCGCAGGCGGTGTGCTGCTAGGTTTTACAAAATAGGAGGTTTAAGCGAATGTATCCAGATTTGGAAGGGAAAACAGTTCTCATCACAGGAGCAGGTACAGGGATAGGTCAGGCGATGGCGCGCCGGTTTGGACAAGAAAAAGCCAATGTAGTGATCAATTATTTCTCAGATAAAGAAAACCCGGACGACACGATTGCTGAGATTCAAAAAAGTGGCGGACAGGCTGTCAAAATTCAAGGGGATGTATCAAAAGAAGAGGATATGAAGGCGATGATTGATCAAGCTGTCAATACATATGGCAGTCTTGATGTCATGATCAATAATGCAGGAATTGAAAATGAAGTTCCTTCAACTGAAATGACGCTAGATAACTGGAACAAAGTGATGTCCACCAATTTAACAGGTATGTTTTTAGGGTGCCGTGATGCACTGAAGTATATGACAGAACACGGGATCGAGGGGTCGATTATTAATATGTCGTCGGTCCATCAGCAAATTCCGTGGCCTCATTTTGTCCATTATGCAGCAAGTAAAGGAGGCGCCAAGCTTTTGACGGAAACGCTGGCACTAGAATATGCCCCTAAAAAAATTCGCGTAAACAGCATTGCACCAGGCGCAATTGATACCCCGATCAATGCCGAAAAATTTGATGATCCAGCATTGAAAAAGGGAGTCATTGAGCTGATACCGATTGGTTATATCGGAAAACCGGAAGAAGTGGCAGCATGTGCTGTCTGGCTTGCATCAAAAGAGGCGAGCTATGTGACAGGGTTGACGTTATATGTAGACGGCGGTATGACCAAGTACCCTGGATTCCAAGCAGGAAAAGGATAATCGTGATGATCACGGGCTGGGCTCAGAGGATAACACAACACCAAATTATGATCTAGTATGTGCATGTGAAGACTAGTGAAAAGCGTGTGTATAAACATTCACACGCTTTTATCCGTTTATAC
This sequence comes from Bacillus sp. JUb11, assembly GCF_024807925.1. Taxonomy (NCBI): domain Bacteria; kingdom Bacillati; phylum Bacillota; class Bacilli; order Caryophanales; family Bacillaceae; genus Bacillus; species Bacillus sp. JUb11. Next base: position 505,071 of record NZ_JANUEZ010000001.1, read on the forward strand.
GCCCTATTCAAATATGCTCGTTTCTTTTACAGGCTTTACACAAATTTTGATTGCAAAGATATGAATAGATTCGAAAAGTAGCAGCAAAAGACGTTTACCTATCCATCAAATTGAGTGGGAATAGCATCTGTTTCCATCTCGGGGCAGTTACTTCTCATGATTTATGGGTTTTTGAATGAGCTAAGTCATTAGCACTTATTTTAACAAAGTTCTCAAAGACTGTCTTCTGAAGAAGAAGCTACTTTATGGTTCATTCGGAGAGTATTTTTTAAAAGAAAAGGGGTCTCGTTCATATCTGGATGAGATCTCTTTTGTTCTGAAAGCTTGATGTGAGTATTGATACGGTCATTTTTAAAATAAAATACATACATATAAAATTAAATGTCTAGACATTTAAAAATAAAAATATATAATATTAACTGGAAGCGCTTTTATTACAACAATGGGGTGAGAGAAATGAAACGTATTTTATTAGCATGCAGTTCAGGTATGTCTACGAGTTTACTAGTCACAAAGATGAAGGCACATGCTGAGTCTATAGGGGAGGAAGCAGAGATTTGGGCAGTCGGACAAGACCAAGCGAAAAAAGAAATGGCACATGCCGATGTTGTATTAATTGGACCGCAAATGAGCTTTTTAAAAGGGGATCTTCAAAAAGAAGCTCAAAAATATGGGATTGAAGTAGAGGTCATCGATATGCAGGCGTATGGGCTAGCAGATGGACAAAAAGCGTATGAACAAGCGGTTTCATTGATGGGGGAATCTTAAAGGATGGAAAAGAAAACACTCGAAGGACTCACGGAAGAACAAATCAGTTTTCAATTGATCTTACACAGCGGAAATGCACGAAGCAAATTGCTTCAATCTCTTAAACAATTTAGAGAAGGTCATGAAACAGTAGCATCTGACCTTCTCAAAGAAGCGGAAGATGACTTGCGGAATGCACATGATATCCATTTTCAGATGGTACAGCAAGAGGCAAGCGGAGAAACGATTTCATTCTCCTTGCTGCTCATGCATGCCGAAGATCATTTCATGTCAACGATGACAATAAAAGAGCTTGTGGGAGAGCTCTTACCGATATTGCAATCACTGAAACAATAAAGGGTGTAAACAAGGGGGGAAACCAATGTTTGATAAAATAAGTGCGATTTTGGTTCCGATTGCTGGGAGATTGAACAATAATCGCTATCTAGGGGTATTAAGGGATGCCTTTATGCTTGCGTTCCCATTAACAATTTTTGGTTCCATCATGGTCGTATTAATGAATTTGCCATTTTTAGATAAGATCATGAGTCAAACAGCACTGGAAGGTGTTCAGTCTGCACTGAATATTGCACCTAGTGCGACCATCAGCATTATGAGTGTGTTTGTTGTATTTGGGATTGGCTACTATTTATCGAAAAGCTATGATGTGGAAGCTGTCTTTGGCGGTGTGATCGCTTTAGCCTCTTTTCTGCTCCTTACGCCATTTTTACTAGAACAAGAGGGCGGTGCATCCATTGCAGGCGTCATCCCAGTCGATCGTTTAGGCGCAAAGGGAATGTTCCTTGGAATGATCACAGGCTTTTTGTCAGCTGAAATTTATCGCTATTTTGTCCAAAAGAAATTTGTCATCAATATGCCGCAAGGGGTTCCGCCAGCTGTTTCTAAGTCTTTTGCTGCACTTATCCCGGCTACTTTGACACTCACAACCTTTTTACTGATCAATATCATCATTACACAAGGGTTCAAAACCAACATGCATGACTTGATTTACAATGCGATTCAGGCGCCGCTTGTCGGACTTGGAAGCGGTATCATTCCGACCTTGATCGCTATTTTCTTTATACAAATTCTTTGGTTCTTTGGGCTCCACGGCCAAATTATTATTAACTCTGTCATGGACCCGATTTGGAATACATTGTCCATTCAAAATCTAGAAAGCTACACAAAAACAGGTGAGGTTCCGAACATCATCAGCAAGCAGTTTATCGAAATCTATACAGTGGGTATGGGTGGAACCGGTATGACGCTAGCTGTTGTGTTTACGATTTTAATTTTTCTTAAAAGTAAGCAATTGAAACAAGTAGCAAAGCTCGGCTTAGGACCAGGTTTATTTAACGTCAATGAACCCATTATCTTCGGTTTACCGATTGTGATGAACCCACTTATTCTCATTCCATGGATTTTGGCGCCAATGGTGATTACTTGTATTTCTTATTTTGCGATGGCCACAGGTATTGTGCCGCCTCCGACAGGCGTGAATATTCCTTGGACAGTCCCGATCTTTATTAGCGGAGTCATGGCAACAAATTCATTAGCGGGCGGTCTGCTTCAGCTGTTTAATTTAATGATTGTGTTTGTCATTTGGTTCCCGTTCCTAAAATTTATTGATCGTATGAATGTGAAAAATGAAAAAATAGTCACGACAGAAAAAACGAAACAAACAAACATCAAAGGTGAAGGAGACTCAATACATGTCGATGGAAACTAACAGTCAATCATATACATTTCCAGAAGGTTTCTGGTGGGGATCTTCTGCCTCTGCTACGCAAACAGAAGGCAGTTATCCAGGAGATGGAAAGGGACCGAACATTTGGGATCACTGGTTTGAAAAAGAGCCGAATCGTTTTTTTCAGGGCGTCGGTCCAGGTGTCACCTCGCAATTTTATCGTAAATACAAAGAGGATATCCGCCTCATGAAGGAGATTGGGCACAACTCGTTTCGTCTATCTATTTCATGGTCACGCCTTTTACCTGAGGGAAAAGGGGCTGTTAATGAAGAAGCTGTGGCTTTTTACAATGATGTGATCAATGAACTGATAGCGAATGACATTGAACCGTTTGTGAACTTGTATCATTTTGATATGCCAATGGCGTTGCAGGAGACGGGAGGATGGGTAAACAGGCAGGTCGTAGACGATTATGTCAGCTATGCGACATTGTGTTTTCAGCTATTTGGCGACCGGGTGAAAAAATGGTTTACCCATAATGAGCCGATTGTCCCTGTAGAGGGTGGATATATGTATAGCTTCCATTATCCAAACGAAGTTGATTTCCAAAAGGCAGTGCAAGTTGGATTTCATGAGATTTTATCAAATGCTAAGGCCATTGCGGCTTATAAAGAGATGAAGCAGGATGGGAAAATAGGCATTATCCTGAACCTTACTCCTTCGTATCCGCGAAGCCAGAATCCGCGGGATGTCGAAGCAGCTGAGATGGCTGACGCCTTCTTTAACCGGTCCTTCCTAGATCCAGCAGTGAAAGGACATTTCCCTGAAAAGCTGGTGGACGTGTTAAAGAAAGAAGGATTGATGCCGGCTATGGAGGAAGGAGACCTTGAACTCATTCAAGAGAACACGATCGACCTTCTCGGCATCAACTATTATCAGCCAAGAAGAGTGAAAGCAAAGGAACATATGCCTCACCCTGATGCACCATTTATGCCAGATCATTATTTCGATTCTTTTGAAATGCCGGGTAGAAAAATGAATGTGTACCGCGGCTGGGAAATCTATGAAAAGGGTATTTACGATATATTGAAAAAAGTCCAGACAGACTATGGGAATATTGAATGCTTTATTTCTGAAAATGGAATGGGTGTTGAAGGAGAAGAGCGGTTTCAGGATGAAGAAGGAATGATTCATGACGATTACCGCATTGATTTTATTTCTGAGCATCTTAAATGGGTGCATCAAGCCATTCAAGAAGGAAGTCATGTAAAAGGCTATCATCTGTGGACGTTTATGGATAATTGGTCATGGTCGAATGCCTATAAAAATCGCTATGGATTTGTCTCAGTGGACCTTGAGGAAGACGGGAAACGTACCATCAAAAAAAGTGGCTACTGGTTTCAATCGGTTTCAGAGAATAATGGTTTCTAATCAAGATACTTGCTCTTTCCTTGAAAAGGGCAAGTATTTTTCTTATGTAAAGATGAAAGGGGTGAAATGAAAGTGGCTCGAACCTTTTAAGCGCACTAGGCTTAGTGTAGAATGAGAGGAAGGCTAGAAAGCACTATAATAGGATATGAAAAAACAAGTCAGTTGGTGGTGTGAGATGACAAAGTACGAACTCATTTCAGAAGAAATTAGAAAAAGAATAGGAACAGCATATTATCCAGAAGATCAACCCATTCCAGATGAAAACTCGCTTGCCGCTGAATTTAAATGCAGCAGAATGACGATGAAGCGTGCGCTCGATCTTTTAGTGGCGGAAGGTCTGCTCTTTAGAAAAAGAGGTCATGGCACATTTATTGTGAAGGCAGCACTAAATCAAGGTGCGATCAACGTATCAGGTCATGAAAATAAAGGGTTCACGAAAGTGATGGCAGATAAAAACGTGACGAGCCAAATCATTCGCTTTGATGTGCATTTTCCAAGTGAAGAGGTGGCAGCTCATTTATCCATTGACTCAAGCACACCCGTCTATGACATTATTCGGCTCCGTTTGGTAGAAGAAGAGCCATATGTATTAGAAAAAACCTTTATGCCTGTCAATGTCATTAAGGGAATAGATGAACAGGTTTTATTGGGTTCCATCTATAGCTACATTACAAACACACTGCAATTAAAAGTAGCAGGAGCGCACAAAAAAATTAGAGCGGCTAAATCAGATCAGCTTGATCAGCAATATTTAGGCTGTGACCCTACGGATCCGGTGCTAGAAGTGGAGCAGGTGGCTTATTTAAACACAGGCCGGCCGTTTGAATATTCCTTTAGCCATCATCGCTATGATAAATTTGATTTTTCAACGGTTGAAATTACGAAAACACGACTTTAAAAAAAGAGCAGAACCCCCTCAATCGGGAGACTGCTCTTTTTTTGTTGATTTTATATATTCCACCAGTGATATCCATCTTTTTCAAGAAGCTGATCTGCTTCTTTTGGTCCCATAGAACCAGCAGGATAATTTGGTTTTAACGTTTTGGTTTCAGCCCATTTTTCTGAAATTGGATCAACAAAGTTCCAAGACAGTGCTACTTCATCCCAGTGGGCAAAGTTTGTTGCATCACCTAGCAAACAGTCATGAATTAGCTTTTCATACGCTTCTGGTGTATTCATGATGTCGTTGTAATTTGTTTGATAGTCAAGCTTAATTGGTTTAGCATACGTTCCGCCATCAAGCTTGCGAGCATTCAGGTGAAGGGTGATGCCTTCGTCTGGCTGAATGTGAATCACAAGTAAGTTTGGATGCATGGAATTCCCGTTTCCGTAGTACAGGTTCATCGGAATGTCTTTAAATTGCACCACGATTTGAGTGGATTTCTTTTCTAGACGTTTTCCTGTACGAATGTAAAATGGTACCCCGGCCCATCTGAAGTTATCGATGAGAAGTTTTCCTGCAACAAATGTTTCTGTGTTGGAGTTTGGGTCCACATTATGCTCTTCAAGATAGGAAGGAACCATATTGCCATCAATCGTTCCTGCATCATACTGTCCGCGGACAAAGAATTGATCCACTTCATCTTTCGAGAATGGACGAAGCGCACGCAATGCTTTCCGTTTTTCGCTACGGATTTCCTCTGTATTGAGCTTAATCGGTGGCTCCATGGCTAGTAGTGCAACCATTTGAAGCATATGGTTTTGTACCATATCTCTCAGTGCACCAGAACTCTCGTAATATCTAGCACGGTCTTCGACACCTAATGATTCACTCGATGTGATTTGAATGTTTGAAATATAGCGGTTTGTCCAAAGCGGTTCAAAGATCGCATTCGCAAAACGAATTACCTCAATGTTTTGCACCATCTGTTTACCAAGATAGTGGTCAATACGATAAATTTGATCCTCTGTAAATGCATCTCGGATCTCTTCATTTAATGTTTTGGCACTAGGCAGGTCATGACCAAACGGTTTTTCAATGACAAGTCGAGACCATCCAGTCGTTTCTGATACGCCTTCACTTTTTAAAAACTTCGCAATGGTTCCGAAGAATTCTGGTGCCATCGCTAAATAGAACATCCGGTTATTCGGGATACTGTATGTATCTTCAAGACCAGAAAGAAGCGTGTTCAGTGCTTGATAGGAAGCAGGGCTTGAGACATCAAAATCATGGTAATAGAAATGAGAAATAAATTCCTCTGCTTTTGCTTCTGCATCATCAGAAGAGACCGACTCTTTTACCACAGCTCTTAGGTCTTCATGAGACCAAGGACGACGTCCAACACCTACAACGGCGAATTGATCTCCAAGCTTTCCGCTATGATAAAGTCTATGTATAGAAGGGTAGAGCTTGCGTTTTGCAAGGTCTCCTGTTGCGCCAAAAATGACAATGACTGCTTTTGGATAGTTAGTTTCTGTATTCACGAAAAGTACCTCACTTTATTCGTAGCATTGTTGTAAAAACCGAGAATGTATGTACATTTTCTTTATTTTAAAGGTTCATTGTTCGTAAAGCAAACATTTGATTCGACTTTTTCTGCCCGAGTTTGACTTTTTTCAAAAATTCCGCTGAATTCACATTTATCCTGTCTTCATGTATTCTATATGAATGAAGAGATTGTATACCGGCTGTAGGAGGAAATCGTAATGGAACTGCTCTTTTTAGGAACAGGTGCAGGCATTCCTGCAAAAACAAGAAACGTCACTTGCACTGCGCTGAAGCTTTTAGAAGAGAGAAAAGCCGTGTGGCTTTTTGATTGCGGAGAAGCGACGCAGCATCAAATATTACATACAACGATTAAACCAAGAAAAATTGAGAAGATCTTTATCACGCATATGCACGGTGATCATGTATATGGTCTCCCGGGTCTGCTTGGCAGCAGGTCCTTTCAAGGCGGAGAGGATGAATTGACGATATATGGTCCAAGCGGCATTAAAGCTTTTGTAAACGCGGCACTTTCAGCGACACAAACGCATTTGACTTATCCGCTGCATATCATAGAAATAGAGGAAGGGATCGTTTTTGAAGATGAGACCTTTCAAGTAGAAGCAAGACGAGTGTCTCATGGGATCCCAGCTTACGGTTATCGGGTCGTGGAAAAAGATGTACCCGGCGCACTAAAAGCCGAAGACCTAAAAAAAATCGGTGTAAAACCTGGACCTTTGTATCAGAAGTTGAAAAATGGGGAAACCGTTACACTCGAAGATGGAAGAATGATTGATGGAACCGATTATTTGGAACCCCCTAAAAAAGGGAGAATCGTTGCATTTTCAGGAGATACCCGTTTGTGCGAGAATATAACAAGGCTTGCCAAGAATGCGGATGTGTTAGTCCATGAAGCAACATTTGGGAAAGAAGATGCAGAACTAGCCTATAATTATTATCACAGTACGACAGAACAGGCAGCAAAAACAGCGCAGGAAGCAGGCGCAAAAAGACTGATTTTGACCCATATTAGTGCACGGTACCAAGGGGAAGAGTCACTGAAACAATTACTCAAAGAAGCCCGCGATATATTCCCGCTGACTGAAGCTGCACATGATTTCTTTTCTTTTCCTATTGACCGTACCCTGTAAAAATTGGATGAATCGTCAAAAAAAGTTGTGTGATTTTTTTGATATTTATGATGACGCTCTTTTTCAGGTAGTGGTAAAATGGTGAAGAAAAAACAAATGACGAATTACACTATGAAGAATACGGGAGGCACAATCAAAGATGAGCGGTTTTACAGCGTTAAGTGAAGCAGAATTAAATGACCTATATGCAGCACGACAAAAAGAATATGAAACGTACAAAAGTAAAAACTTACACTTAGACATGTCTAGAGGGAAACCTTCACCAAAACAGCTCGATTTATCTATGGGCATGCTCGATGTCGTGACATCAAAGGATGCAATGACAGCTGAGGATGGTACAGATGTGCGAAACTATGGCGGCTTGACAGGCCTTCCTGAAACAAAGAAATTTTTTGCAAGTGTGCTCAATCTGAAGCCAGAACAAATCATCATTGGCGGTAATTCTAGTCTGAATATGATGCATGACACAATTGCACGTGCTATGACTCACGGCGTATATGGCAGCAAAACACCTTGGGGAGAGCTTCCAAAGGTAAAATTCCTTGCACCAAGCCCAGGATATGATCGTCATTTTGCCATTTGTGAGCATTTTAACATAGAGATGATTACGGTAGATATGAAGTCGGATGGACCTGACATGGATCAGGTGGAAAAATTGGTTGCAGAAGATGAAGCCATCAAAGGGATTTGGTGTGTACCGAAATATAGTAACCCTGACGGCATTACGTATTCAGATGAGGTTGTTGACCGTCTTGCTTCTATGCAGACAAAAGCAGACGACTTCCGTATTTTTTGGGATGATGCCTATGCAGTCCACCATCTAACAGATACGCCTGATACGTTAAAAGATATTTTTCAAGCAGTAGACAAAGCAGGACATGCAAACCGTGTGTTTATGTTCGCCTCTACTTCTAAAATTACGTTCCCAGGCTCAGGTGTTGCACTAATGGCATCTAGTCAGGACAACGTCAGCTTTATTCAAAAACAGCTATCAGTTCAAACCATTGGGCCAGATAAAATCAATCAATTAAGACACCTTCGTTTCTTCAAGAATCCAGAAGGATTGAAGGAACATATGAAAAAGCATGCAGCGATTATTAAGCCGAAATTTGACCTCGTTCTTTCGATCCTTGATGAAAAGCTTGGTGGAACAGGCATCGCTGAGTGGCACAAACCAAATGGCGGATATTTTATTAGCTTAAATACACTCGATCATTGTGCAAAAGCTGTTGTGCAAAAAGCGAAAGAAGCCGGTGTGACACTAACAGGTGCAGGGGCGACATATCCTTATGGAAACGATCCGCTTGATCGTAACATCCGTATTGCGCCAACGTTCCCAACACTTGAAGAACTAGAGCAGGCGATTGACATCTTTACGTTATGTGTTCAGCTTGTCAGCATTGAAAAGTTGCTGTCTGAGAAAAGTCAATCAGCACCAACGGTATAATGAAAAAACTCCTTGACTGATGTCCGGTCAAGGAGTTTTTGTTTTTAGTTAGCTGTTTGATAATAAGAGACAGGCTGTTTTGCTGCACACCACACATCATAAATCGCAAGCTGCACAATATGTGGTTCATCGTGATGAATATAGTGCGAGCTGTTCTGCGCCTGAATCCATCCGCTTTGGGATGACAATGTGAGCATTCGTTTATGAAGCCTGAGCCAAGCTTCATGTGCTGGATGAAACAAGCGGCTTTTGCCTGATGAAATGACAAGAAGGGGCATCATCCCATAATGCGTTTGCTCCTCTTTGATCGTACGCAGCATTTGCTCAAAGTCCTCATGTGTACATTCTGCTGTGAACTGCGCCATATATGAAGTGCGTTCTTCCTTTGATAAGAGCGGCAGAATGACCTGTTCTTGCTCCTCACTTGCTGGGTCTAGAAGGACCATACCGATAACATCTTCTTTTCTGCGGCTTGCCCATAAGCGGCTGACAAGAGAGCCAAATGAGTGCGCCACAATGAGAAATGGCGGCTGAATATTGGCTTGATGCAAGAGTGTATCTAAATCATCCGCAAGATCATGCAAAGTTCTTCCTTCTTTGCTTTTACTGCTTTTTCCATTACCTAAACGGTCATATAAGAAAACACCAAGCTCTGGGTCAATATCACGAGCGATATTCGCCCACGTATCGCCTGAAATTCCATATCCTGCTTCAAAAATAATGGTGGCTTGCTTTTTTCCTTGACGATGCCTTGTATAAAAGTGATGTCCATCTATATGATACGTTCTTTCAATCAATGCCGAGTTCATTCTTCCATCTCCTCTAAGTGGTTCTTTAGCTAAAAGACGGCACAAAAGGCAAAGATGTTTCTCTTAAAAACAAAAAAGATGCCTATTTCAAAAAATAGACACCTTTTTGCTTAAAGATGTTACCAAGCGCGATCGTATTGGCGCGGGCTTTCGATGGATGTACGAAGCTCTTTAGCGGCTGTTTTTGGGAAATACGGATCCCGTAAAAATTCTCTGCCGATAAAGATCAAGTCAGCACGCTGATTTTGTAAAATTTCTTCGGCCTGTACACCAGATGTGATCATACCAACAGCGGCTGTTTGGATGCCGGCACCTTCTCTTATTTTCTCAGCAAAGGTGACTTGGTAGCCGGGGAATGTTTTAATACTGGCTTGCACCACAGCGCCTGAGCTCACATCAATTAGATCGACTCCTTGCTCTTTCAGCCATGCGGCAATGCCAATATAATCTGCAATATCTAGTCCTTTTGTTGTGTAATCAGAAGCGGATACACGGACAAATAATGGTCCATCCCACACTTCATTGACTGCATCAACAACTTCTCTCAAGAAGCGATAACGATTTTCTGGTGAACCGCCATATTCATCTGTCCGGTGATTGGCAAGCGGTGAGAGAAATTCGTTAATCAAATAGCCATGCGCACCATGAATCTCAATGATGTCAAATCCAGCTTTCTTGGCGCGGACAGCGGCATCTTGAAACGCCTGAACGGTGTCTTTTATTTGATCGATAGACATCTCAAGAGGTGTTTTAGATTGTTCGTTAAATGGAATGCTGGATGGAGCAAGAATGTCACCATCTAGCTCAGCCTTGCGTCCTGCATGGGCTAGCTGGATGGCCGTTTTTGTTCCGTACGCTTTGATTTGTTCGTTTAATGAGGCAAATCCTTCAATGTGCTCATCACTCCAAATTCCGAGGTCCTGATCACTAATTCTTCCCTCAGGTGAAACAGCACTTGCCTCGACCATAATTAATCCGGCCTGACCTTGCGCACGGGAAATATAATGTGCAAAGTGGAAAGGCTGTAATTTTCCATCACGGTCATAGGATGAATACATACACATCGGGGACATGACGATGCGGTTTTTGAGTGTGACACCTTTTAATGTCCAAGGTGAAAAAAGCTTTGTTTCCAATTACCTTCGCCTCCTCATAGAATGGTATAGCCGATTATAACAGTCATTCAAACATTCGTCATAAAAGGTGCTCAAATCATATAGCTTTTGAACATGATTTTGTATAATGAAAGATATGGACATCAAAGGGGGATAAACGGATGAAATGGCAAACGGAAAGTGAACTAAAGGAGCTACTCACAGCTCTGATGCAGTATGAAAGCATATCTGGTACAACGGGAGAAGTCGCATTAGCGGAATATTTATATTACTTGCTGAGGGAGCGGCCATATTTTGAGCAGCATCCTGATCACTTGGCTTTGCATCCAATGAAAGATGGCCGGTATTTTTTAACGGCACTTGTCAAACGAAGTACGCTGCCACGTACTGTTTTACTCCTCAGCCATTTTGATGTCGTCGATACAGAGGATTACGGAGAATTTCAAAATATGGCGTGTAAGCCCGAAGAGTTAATGGCGTCCTTTTCTCAAAAAAGTGCACTTCTTCCAAAAAGGGCAAGAGAGGATTTAGCTTCAGGTGACTGGCTGTTTGGACGAGGGTCTATGGATATGAAAGCAGGCCTGACCGTCCAGCTTTCCATGCTGGAAAGAGCGATGGCGGGGAGGTTTGAAGGAAATATTCTGCTCGTCACAGTGCCAGATGAAGAAGTGAATTCACAGGGGATGCTGGAGGCTGTTCCGAAACTAAAGGAGCTCAAGCAGAAGTATGACCTTGAGTATACCGCTTGTTTAAACAGTGAGCCGATGTTTGAAAAGTATCCCGGGGATGCGCACCAATACATCTATACAGGTAGTATAGGGAAGGTACTTGCGGGATTTTTCTGCAAAGGAATTGAAACACATGTAGGTGAGCCCTTCTCAGGATTAAATGCAAATTTTATGGTATCTGAATTAAACAGGCTGTTAGAACTGAATAGTGATTATTGTGAGGAAGTAGATGGTGAAGTGACACCGCCTCCGACCAATTTGATGCAAAAGGATTTGAAAGAAGCTTACTCTGTTCAAACGCCTCATACGGCTGTTTCTTTATTTAATGTGCTGATGATGAACCGCTCTAGTGAAGAGCTTCACGGGCTCCTCTATGAAACTGCGAAACAAGCAGCAGCCCAAATCGAAGCCAATCTCAAACAGAAAACCGCTGCATTTCAACGCTTTAAACATTTTACACCCATCGATACAAACATCACGGTGTTAACGTATCATGAGCTGTACGAAAAAGCTGCTGAACGATCCGGCAAGCAGGAGGTCGAGCGAATTGTCAACTACGCCTTTGCCAACCGGGGTGAGCTTGGGGATCGTGATTTTTCAACCAAAATTGTATCGGAACTGACGACCCTTTGTAAGGAAGATGGAGCACTGATTGTGTTGTTTTATAGTCCGCCATTTTACCCATCAGTTTCTTCAACAAACGATCTGCATATTCAAACGACCTTAAAGAAGATTCAAAGAGAAGCAAAAGAGATCTATGGAATCGAAGTAGAAGAAGTCAAATATTTTCCTGGTTTATCTGATTTAAGCTACTTACAGCTTGAAAATCAAGATATAGCCGATTATACAGCCAACATGCCGCTATACCAAAAAGGCTACTCGTTACCACAAGGAGAAAAAGAAGCTCTTAACGTTCCTGTCATCAACGTTGGTCCATTAGGAAAGGATGCGCACAAATGGACAGAACGGCTGCATGTCCCATTCTCTTTTGGCGTTTTGCCATCGCTCTTACAATCAACAATTCATGCTTTACTAGAAAAGAATTAAGTGAAAGCTCTATCGTCATGATAGGGCTTTTCTTTTTGATTTTAATCACCTTCTGTCTAAAGAAATAGAGTATGATATAGAATGATACTTACATATATTTGAAGGGGGATTGTGAGAGTGAAAACAGGAGTACTAACAAAAACAGAGATCATGACATCACTTCAAGAGAGTTTGCGTAAGCTTGAGGAGTTATTATGGACATGTGATGAGGCTACATTAGATGAATCTTTTGGGGAAGGCAAGTGGTCGATTAAACAAATTGTTGGACATTTGTATGATACAGAAGAAGTCTGGTCAGAGCGGATAGAGCAGGCAATATCAAATGAGCACACGCTTTTCGCATCATATGATCCAGAGATATATGTGAAGGGAAGAGCTTATGAAACGTATACAGCACAAGAGGTCAGTGCATTGATCGAGCGCTTAAAAGAGAGCAGAAACAAAACACTACAACTATTAGAAAAGGATACATGGGATTTTTCTGGCCTCCATCCTGAAGAAGGGGTGATGACAGTCCAAATATTAGCTGAAACCATTGCTTTACATGAAATTCATCACCTCGATCAAATCAAAGCCATTATGTCCATGAGAGCATCGAGTGATAGATGAAAAGCACCTGTCATCAAGGCAGGTGCTTTGCTCTCTTACTTATACGTACTCGCTGAAAACATGTCGTTTAATTCTGCTGCGCGTTTTGTCGCTGTTTTCACACAATCGACAATCGCTTCTTCAAATTGATAGGAAGCAAGGGTATTCAGTCCTGCTTCTGTCGTTCCGCCTTCGCTCGTAATTTCTTTGCGCAGTTCAGCAGGTTCCTTTCCGCTATCCTGCAGCATGTTAGCAGCCCCTGCAATCATTTGACAAATGAGCAATTTCGCTGTCTCTTGGTCCATCCCAAGTTCCGATGCACCTCGCTCCATTCCTTCAATCAAATGATAAATAAAGGCAGGACCGCTGCCTGCAATGGCTGTGACCGCATTCAGCTGTGATTCATCTAAAACCGTCACATGACCGATCGTTTCAAACAGCTGAACTGCTTTTTCCTTTTGCGCCTCTGTGACTTCATCACTGACAGCAATGCCAGTAGCTGATTGTTGTATGGCTGCTGATGTATTTGGCATCGCACGAACCACCGCCGTTTTTGCGCCAGCATAATGCTGAATGGTTTCAATAGAAATGCCCGCTAAAATAGAAATAATCAGCTGTCCATTTAAATGGGGCCTTACTTCAGAAATGCCACTTTCCGCATCTTTTGGTTTTAAAGCAAACACCAGCATATCGGCTTCTTCATAAATAAAGGAACGAGCGAAATCTGTTTTGACTCCATAACGTGCATTTAATTCTTCTAATCGTTTTTCATTTGTTTTATTTGTGACAATGATATCTTCATTTGACATAATGCCGCTCTTTAAAAGACCTTTAATCATAGACTCGGCCATTGAGCCTGCACCAATAAATCCAATTTTACTCATAAGCTGCTCCTCCTTGTAGAAAATAAAAAAACCTCTCGTCTGCAAAGGACGAAAGGTTTTTCGCGGTACCACCCTCAATTAGCATGCAATGTTGCATACTCAGCTCTAGTCCCTTAACGCGGGAAACGTTTAGGTTTGCCTAACAGCTCAAAGGGCAGGTTCAGCAAATAAGAGGATGGTGAAGTCTTACAGCCGGTGGACCTCACTCTCTTGCATCGTTATTTTGCTTACTAATCCTTGTCATCGCGCATCTTATATTTGTTGTTCATTATGCAACGATGGACAAGTTTGTGTCAATAGGGATAGATAAAAAAATTGACCATCTAAACCGCATGACAGTCTGCCCTTTGCAAGATACAATGAATAAAGAAGAGTGAGTTCAGATGATCTATGAGTCAAAAATCAGGAGATGACGTATAAAAGTGAAAGAAGAAATGATTCAATTATCCATCCCCACACCGTTTGCGGTGGGGGATGTCCATGCATATGTATTAAAAGGCGATGCCGTGACCTTAGTCGATTGCGGACCGATGACACAAGAGGCGCAGCATGCCTTTGTCACGCAATTAAAGGAACATCATTTATCAATAGATGATATTGATCAAGTGGTTTTGACACATCATCATGCAGATCATGTCGGTCTTTTAGATCTGATGAAACCCCATGTCCGTGTCATCGGACACGAGTTGAATGAGCCCTATATTAGTCAGGATGAAGCGTTTAAACAGCGTCAAATCCATTTTATGAATGATTTTTTTCAGCAGTTAGGTGTGCCGCTTCGTCAAGGTGAGTGTGAAAGAATTGTGAGGCAGTCCTATACATATTCATGTACGGCACATGTCGATGACGTCATAAAAGAAGGCGATCGTTTGAAGGGACATGAGCACTTCCAAGTGCTAGAGACCCCGGGACATGCACAATCTCATCTTTCTTTTTTAGATGAAACAACAGGGAATTTCATCGGCGGTGATCTGCTGCTTACGACCATTTCTTCCAATCCGTTAATGGAAGCGCCAATGAAAGGAACAGAACGTCAAAAATCGCTGCTTCAATATAAAGCATCACTCAAGCGTTTATTGCATTTGCCCATTCAGGCGATTTATCCAGGGCATGGCCAGCTCATTACCTCTCATCACGAATTGATCGAAGAAAGATTTAAAAAACAGGAAAAACGGGCCAATACGATGTATCAGCTGCTTCAACGAAAGGAAATGACCGCCTTTCATCTTTGTCGCACCCTATTTCCGGGCCTGTATGAAGAAGCATTATTTCTGACAATGTCTGAGACAGTCGGACAGCTTGATGTGCTTTTAGCGGCTGGACAAATTGAAGAAGTGCAAAAAGACGGAACCCTCTACTATCGAGCAAATGAAGGAGTGAAATAAATGGGGCGACTAACAGGAAAGAGAATATGGATTACAGGTGCTTCAGGCGGTATTGGTGAAAAGATGGCGTACTTGGCAGCAGCCGAAGGAGCAGAAATCATTGTGTCGGCAAGACGAATTGAAAAGCTCACAGGTGTACAAGAAAAGATTATAAGTGCTGGCGGCGTATGTCACATCGTTCAGCTTGATGTCAGTCAGCTTGAGGACATTGATCAAGCCTATCAACAAGTGGGTGCTGTTGATATTTTGGTGAACAATGCCGGCTTTGGTGTGTTCGATCTCGTCGAAGACGCATCCATTGAGGAAATGGTGTCGATGTTTGAGGTCAATGTCTTTGGTTTAATTGCCTGCACAAAAAAGGTCCTTCCTGAGATGAAACAAAGAGGGAAGGGACATATTATCAATATAGCGTCACAGGCAGGCAAAATTGCCACCCCTAAATCCGCCATCTATTCCGCATCAAAACATGCGGTTCTCGGATTTTCAAACAGCCTCAGAATGGAGCTGGCAGACAGCGGGATTCATGTCACAACCGTCAATCCAGGACCGATTGCCACAGACTTCTTTACCATTGCAGATCGCAGTGGTGAATATGTGAAAAATGTTGATTTTATGATGCTCAGTGCTGACAAGGTAGCAGGGAAGGTCGTATCCGCCATGATGACAAAAAAAAGAGAGATTAATTTACCAGGATGGATGAATGCTGGCAGTAAATTGTATCAATTATTCCCGTTTTTATTTGAAAAAGCAGCACGTAAAGCGATGATGAAAAAATAACAAAAAAAGAAACCGGTCACAGGCTGGTTTCTTTTTTTGTTTGATGGGGCTTAATATTGGTGACGCTAAAGACATTGCCATCAACATCTTCGAAGCTAAAACCGCCTAAGTTTGGGTCAGCTAATATTTGAATAACCGATACGGTCACTTCATGCTCGCTTAAATACTGGTGAAAGTTTTTTAAATCCTTCACAAATAGATCAATCATACTATGCCGAACTCCTGTAAAAGAGTTCATAAAGTAGATTCGTTTCTCGTGTTTTGTTTTGACGAGATAAAAAGAAGGTCCCTCGCCATGGGTAAAAGTGAGCATGGCGGCTTCTTCTGATTGATGTAGAACGATCATCTCTAAAATCTGTTCATACCAAGAGACAGCCCGGGTGATATCAGTCACAGGAATTTCAATAGTAGCAATTTGTTGAATGGTCAATGGCTTCACTCCTTTTTCTATATTCGTCTTGCCGCTTGCTGAAGTGGATCCCATACACTGTTAAAAGGAGGGGCATAGCTAATATCTAAATCTTCAAGGTCTGTCACAGTCAGCCCTTGATAAAGAGCAGTTGCCATGACATCAATTCGTTTATCAACACCTTCTTTACCGATGATTTGTGCGCCAAGCAAGGTGTGATCATCGCTTCTGTAAATCAGTTTCACTTTTATTTTCTCTGCATCTGGGTAATATCCAGCGTGGTCAGTGCTGTCGATGGTGATGGTGGAGAAAGGAAGGCCTGCGTGTTTTGCTTCTTTCTCTGATAAACCCGTTCGCCCTGCCGTCACGTCCATAAATTTCATCACCGCTGTGCCGGTTACGCCTTGAAACGCGCGGTTTGTTCCTGTCATATGAAAACCTGCGATTCTTCCTTGTTTATTTGCTGTCGTGCCGAGCGGAATATAGTCCAGTTCCTTTTTGATACGGTGGTAGGTCGCTGCGCAGTCACCAGCCGCATAGATATCTTGTACATTCGTCTGCATGTATTCATTCACAACAACTGCACCATTTTGAAGACGCTGAATTCCTGTGCTGTCTAAAAAGGATGTTTGCGGAGTGACGCCAACGGCAATGATGACCATATCTGTTTCAATGGTCTGTTTGTCTGTTTGAACAGCTGTTACATGTGTCTTGCCCTTTAACTTTTGCACTGTTTCACCAAGTACTACTTGAATGCCTTGATTATCCGCTTCTTCTTTCAGATACTTTGCCATATCGGGGTCAAAGCCTGGGCCAAGTGTTGCACCCCGCTGAATGATATGAACGTCTTTGCCTAGCCCTTTTAAATTTTCTGCCATTTCTAAGCCGATATATCCTCCGCCGATGATCGTGATATGTGTGACGTCTTTTTTTAGATTGTCTAAAATAGACAGCGCATGCGGGATTGTTTTTAATACGTGGACACCTTCTAATGAATGACTGTCTAGATCAAGTGTGACGGGGCTTGCTCCTGTCGCAATTAACAGGCGGTCATACGTTTCTGTAAAGGGCTCTTTTGTTTTAGAATGAATACCCGATACTGTTTTTTGCTCCGGGTCAATTGAGGTCACTTCGTGTAAGCATCTGGCATCAATTCCGTATTTGTCACGAAAAGTGTCAGCGCTACGTGCGATGAGTTTTCTGTGATGATCAATGAGACCGCCGATCAAGTAGGGGAGTCCGCACTGTCCATATGAGAAAATCTCTCCTTTTTCAAAAGCTACAATTTGCGCGTCTGGATCCTCTCTATATATTTGCATAGCGCAGCTCATTCCTGCTGCATCTCCGCCAATCATCACATATTTCATTTGGTGTGCTCCCTTCTATCTATCAAACTGAATACTCTTATTTACCCTCATTTTCCTTTATTTAATGCTTTTTTTTTTCGCAAAAGAAGCAAACTTTCGTTGAAAAATAAAGACAGCGCCTTCATTTTAAGCTACAATCGGATTATCGTCTTTTTGGTTATGAGTTTAGTTTAGATTGGTGGGAAAGACTTTGGGTGACGAACGACTAGATTTTAATACACTATATACACGCCATACGAGAGAGGCATGGGCCGCTCTTGGAGAATATATGCCGGTATCTGTTTCAGAAGAAGAAGTGAGAGCACTTCAAGGATTAAACGACTACTTATCGCTAGAAGAAGTGCGAGATATTTACATACCGCTTATTCGGTTTCTGACATTACATGTCTTTGCAGAAAAACAAAAAAATCAGCATGTCAATGCTTTTTTAAACTACCCGCATCATGCGAAAATCCCTTTTTTAATTGGGATTGCAGGAAGTGTGGCCGTCGGAAAAAGCACGACAGCACGTATTATTGAAACACTTTTATCAAGGCTTGGAGATGGGCTGAAGGTGAGTCTCGTAACAACGGACGGCTTTTTGTATCCTCAAAAAGAGTTAAAAGATCGGGGGCTGATGGAAAAGAAAGGCTTCCCGGAAAGCTATGATGTTAAAGCGCTACTTTCGTTTTTAAATGAATTAAAATCAGGGAAACAAACTGTGCATGCACCTGTATATTCACATCTGACCTATGACCGTCTTGAAGGGGTGTATGAAACAGTAGAAGATGCAGATATTGTCATCATTGAAGGGATCAATGTGTTGCAATCACCGGCACTGGATGATCTGAAGGATGAGCCGCGCGTGTTTGTATCAGATTACTTCGATTTTTCGATTTATGTAGATGCCGCTGAGACGCAAATTCAATGCTGGTATAAAGAACGGTTCCGTTTGCTGCGGGAAACAGCCTTCCAAGACCCTGAATCTTTCTTTCATCAATACAAAGATTTGACGGATGAAGAAGCAGATCAGATGGCAAGCACGATTTGGAATACAGTGAACCGGCCAAATTTATATGAAAATATTTTGCCGACAAAATATAGAGCCGATTTGATTTTAAAAAAAGGTGATCAGCATAAGGTGGAAGAGATCGCCATCCGCAGGGTATAAAGAAAACCGCTCAAATTGAGAGCGGTTTTTTTTAATGACCTCCACTTACTTTCACAGCCACGGCAGCCGCTGTTCGTTTTTTTAGGCGATAGTATCCGATAAGTAAAAACGGAACGCCTGCAGCGGTGACAATCGCCAAGACTGAAAAAATAGAAAGGGGATGGGCTACGCCAAATAAGTCAATACACAATCCTCCGACAAACGGTCCGACGACGCTGCCGAGCTGAGAAAACCCCATTGCGCCGAAGTATGATCCTTTCACTTCAGGTTTTGCAATATTGTCTACAAACAGATCCATCATCGCAAAGAGCAGCACTTCACCAATCGTAAACACGACAATGATAAAAGCAAGCGTGCCGAGACTTTGTGAAAAAGCAATGGCAAACAAACTGCCTGCTAGAAGCACGTTCCCAGTCGTTAACGACAAAATCGTTGAATAGCGCTTAGCGATCATAATCAGCGGGTACTGAACGACAATGACAACCACTGCGTTTAAGGATAAAAGATACCCAAACAGTTTAGGGCCATCCTCAATCATAGGGGATGCCGATAAATATTGAGGCAGTGTTGAGCTTAGGTGTGAATAGCCAAATGAACATAAAGTAACGCCAATGAGGATGATGCTAAAGACCGTATCTTTCTGAATAATGGAAAGAGCTTTTTTGACGCCGATTTGTTTGGTGCTTTCTGGAGCAGCCACTGGATGCTTTTGAAATTGCCATGCCAGCGTTAACCCGTACAACAAGTAAATGAGGGCAGCGACGAGAAATGGAAAAGTCGTTTTTGATGACCCGAGATATAAGCCAAGCAGTGGGCCGAAAATGACACCAATGTTAATGGCCGTATACCGTAAGTTAAAGACAAACAACCGAATGCTCGATGGGGTGACATCGGATAAGAGTGCTTTAGACGTTGGTTCAAACAGCGCCCGGCACAGTCCATTTAAAGCATTCATAAAAAAGAAGACCCAAATGGCATCTGCAAACGCGAAGCCAACAAAGACAAGTGTCCAGCCAAAGATGGATAAAAGCATGACCTTTTTTCTGCCGATTCGGTCGGAAACATAGCCGCCGTAAAAACTCGCAACAATCCCAATAAGAGAGCTGACGGCAATGATCAATCCAGCTGAAGAGGCTGAGGCGCCTTTGACTTGTGTCAAATAAACGGCTAAAAAGGGAATGCTCATGGATGTCGCCATTCGGCCAAATATCGTGCCGATGATGATCGTCCAACTAAGTGGATGTAAAGTGCGTAAGTTATTTTTCATGCTGTGTCTCCCCTGAGTTTGTAAGATGTTCCAATCATACATGAAAAATTGTGCAAATTAAATACACAATTTGATGGAGGAGTCATCCGTCAAATGACAGAGAAGCTTGAACTGTTCCGTTCATTCGAAGAGCATATGCCTCGTTTTCAAGGTTTTAAGCCTTGATGGGTCATAATTTTTTCAGAAAAACGAAGCGTGTTTTTCAATGATCATGTTTTCGTTTTGCGAAAATCAATTGAGATCGATGGCAATAATTTGATGTAAGGAAAGGTTTAGAACATCTTCGTCATTCACGATTTTCATTTGGCGTGTTTCATAATGAATGGCTTTCACCCAGCCCCAAAACTGTGCTTTCATGCCTGATGAGACATATGTCACGCAAATCGCTTGATCCTCGGTAATCGACTGTGTGATCAAAACATTCATTTCCTCTAGCTGATCGGAGCTGAGCGGTAGAGGTGTATATTCTTTTTTCTTTCGTTTTTGAGCAAGTAGTTGCTCCCGGTGCTCTGGTAGCATCATTCGGCTTGATTCCCACATGATGTTGTATCCAGGTGTTAATTTATTGGGATTCATGCTTGTTCGCCTCCGTTATTTGTAATGCCCGCCAATTTTTTCGGCGCGGTGATATGCCTGCCCTGCGCTTGTCAGTGACGAAGCATGCAATAATGCCGCAGGTCCATATTTCAGATGGATTTCATCAAATACTTTGCTGAGTTGATCTTTCTTCAAATGATGATCAAATAAAGTCAGCTGATAGTGGCTGTCAGGCTGCAGCTGTGAGAGGGTAATGCCTACACTGCGAATGGGCTGGCCATCCCAGTGCTGCTGGCATAGCTGAATCGCTGCCTCTGCAATATCTGAGCCATACTGTGTCGGTGAATGAAGCTTCATTTGTCGATGAAAGCCTGTTGGATGTGAAAAATCAGCCCCTCTTACACCAACAGACACCGTTTGACCGAGATAATGCTTAAAACGTGCCCGCCTAGCGACTTCCTCACTCAATTCAAGAAGAGCGACTTTGATCTCCTCAAAAGATGCGTAATCACGGGGAAGGGTCATATGATGCCCAACGGCTTTTTGCTGATCATGTGTGTGAATAGTGACTGGGGAGGGATCGTGTCCTAAAGCTGTTCGCTGCAGAAGCTCCCCATTGATTCCCCAGCGTTTTTTTAATCGGTCTAACGGATAAGTAGCAAGTGTGCCAATAGTACTGATGCCCATTCGTTTCAAATGATGCTCCATTCGTTTGCCGACGCCAAATAATTTTCCAATTGGAAGCGGCCATAAATCAGCAGCAACCCGGTCGGCACTCAGTTCGTAGATGCCGGATGTGTTTTTTTTGGCAAAATGGTCACAGGCCATTTTAGCGAGCACTTTATTAGGGCCGATGCCCACACGTGCGTAAATGCCAGTCTGATTCATAATCGTTGTTTGTATATGTTGAGCGATCTCATGTGGAGAGCCGAATAGTGTAAGACTGCCTGTAATATCAAGAAACTGTTCATCAATGGAATATGGCTCGACAAGGTCTGTGTATTGTTCAAGCAGTTCTGTAATCATGACAGAGACATCGAGATAGCGCTGCATACGTGGACGTACAACCACTGCTTCAGGACATTTCTCCTGTGCTTCCCATAACCTTGATGCATTTTGTACGCCACGTTTCTTCGCGAGAGGGCAGGCCGCCAGGACGACTCCGCTTCTTCGTTCTGGATCTCCAGAGACAATGAGCGGCACATTCTCCAAATGAGGCGCCTCCACCTTCTCAACTGATGCATAAAATGACTGCATATCCACAAGCAGAATGGCTCGTTCATTCATTGTACTTCACCTCTAAGAACGTATGTTCTGCATCTATTGTAAACAACATGAGGTGAAATTCATACTGGTAAATCATTCAAAAGCTGTCCATACAAAAAAGACGAAGTGGTGAACACTTCGTCTCGTCTGCTGCAACGATTGTTAGGCATGTGCCATGTTGTGGAATGTTTGGAGCGGTTCAGAACGCAGACGATAAGCCATCAGCTTTTTCTTTGGCTTATGTGTAAACTGCCGAACCACATCCACATGGTCATCATAATGGAACAGATAAAGGGTGACATCATGTTTCCCATGCTTTGTTTGCATAGTAAGCGGCGCTGGCCCTTCATTCGGATGAAGAAAGCGTTCTTCATCACCAGGGTAAATATAATAGCGTTCAATAAAGATCGCATCATTAAAATGTTGAATGATTTCAGATGCTCGCTGCTCATCAAGCGAACGACCTTGAAAAGTAATATTTGTTTGCTCACTTGTTACTTTAGCATGTACGGCGTAGCGGCTAAAAAGGCGCTCAACAACACCAGAAGGCAAAGAGGTGACAAGCAGCTTTAAAAGACTAAATACAACAAGCGAAATAACAACCCAAACCAATCTCATCATCTCCAATAAACATTTGTACCATTTCCTATATGAACCATCTTAACATAACAAATGAATGAAACTTTCGCACAAAAAGTGAACTTTTTGAAATAAGTGTGAAGATTTAAAAGGAGATGACGGCTGAAAGACGAAGAACCAACAAGTGAATATGAAAAAAGACAGGCATACTGTCTTTACAACCATTTGATCAGACAGTAGACTATTGAAACAATCGCATTTTTGAGAAAAAACGAATCAAAGGAAAGCCAAAATGGAAAAAGGGGCGAGGCCATCATGATACGTCAAGTGAAACCGTCAGATTTTTACGCAGTCACATCCGTCATTCAAAGCTGGTGGGGAGGCAGAGATTTGCGTGCAAAATTGCCAAAGCTCTTTTTTGAACATTTCCAGCAAACAAGTTTTGTTGTCGTTGAAAAGGGAGAGCTGATCGGCTTTTTGGTTGGTTTTTTATCGCAATCTCATTCGGATGAAGCCTATATTCACTTTGTTGGCGTCCACCCAGATCACCGTAAATTAAAGATAGGTAAAATCCTCTATCAAGCTTTTTATGAAGCGGCTGAAAAGGAAGGAAGAACAACAATTAAAGCTGTCACAGCTCCTATCAATAAAGTCTCCATTGCTTACCATACAAAACTCGGGTTTCAGATAGAAAAGGGAGATAAAACAGTAGATGGCATCTCAGTCTTTTCAGATTACGATGGCATTCATGAAGACCGTGTGTTATTTGTGAAGAAGCTGGAGGCAATGAAATGATTGTTTATTTAGATCACACAATAAGTGATGTAGCAAAGCAGATTTTACATATTCAACTAGCTGCATACCAACAAGAAGCTGAACAAATTGGCTATGCTGATCTTCCGCCATTAAAAGAGACCATTCAAGATGTCATGAAAGCAAAAGAGCAATTTATTGGTTTTCAGCAAAATGATCTCTTATTAGGTGTAGTCTCTTATGAAGAGCTGAAAGATTGTTTGATCATTAGTCGATTGGCTGTGCATCCAAAAGCGCTAAAGCAGGGTATTGGAACAAGACTTATGTCCACAATCATAGAGAAGAATGTGCCGATAGAACTGACCACAGGGCAGGAAAACACCCCTGCAAAAAGGCTATATGAAAAATTAGGGTTTTTTGAAACAAATGTCATTCATGTGGAAAAAGAGCTCACCCTATCAAAAATGAAATGGACACCGCGACGCAAGGTTGAGGTTGTCGAATTCAAAAACGAATGGCATGAAGAATTCCGTCAAGAAAAGCAGCGACTCAAGCAAATCATTCAAAAGAGCTGGATAGAAGGATACCATATAGGCAGCACGTCAGTTACAGGACTTGTTGCCAAACCAATTATAGATATATTAATAGAAGTAAGCGATATAGAAGAGATTGATAGAAAAAAAGAGAGATTTGAACACCTTGGATACGAAGCGCTCGGTGAAAATGGTATAAAAGGGAGACGTTTTTTTCAAAAGGGTGGCTTGAATCGTACGCATCATGTCCATGTGTATGAAAGGAATCATCCTGATGTGAAAAGACATTTATTGTTTCGAAATTACTTAAGACTCCACCCAGAACGAGCTGAAGCGTATGCGTCTGTCAAGGAACAATTAGCAAAGCAGTATCCGGAAGATATACAAAGCTATATGGCGGGAAAGAATGAAATCATAAAAGAAATAGAAAATGAGGCATATCGCTGGGATAAAGAAGGAAGAGAGGAAGCTCTTAAATAAGCTGCCTCTTCTCCTCGTTAATTAGGAAACTGAACATTGCCTTTTACAATATAGGCCTGTGAAGCAGCAGTAGATGGAAGAGCGGGTAATTGATCCTTTACTATGACCCCGCGAATATCTGTGATTCGAACAGGAAGAGATGTAGACCCCATATGAAAGCCAAGGAAATGGTTGTAGTCTGTCTTTCCCATGTTCACCCATTGTCCATCTTTGTAATATTCCATTTTCATAACCGGATATTTATGATTGCGCACTTGAATCGCAGCCCACCACTCACTGCTACCTTCTTTTATTCTGTAAGCTACATTTCCGCTAATCGGTGCTTTTATAATTTTCCAACTAATTGGGATTTTCCCATCTTCCATATTGCCAATTTTGGCAAAGGCATTAGGAGAAAGATCAAGAGCTCCTTTTGCTCCTTCTGGATATTTATCGGTTACATACACAACGGTCTTTCCTTTTGGCCCCGTTACTTCAAGGTAAGCCCCTGCAAGTGCCGCATTTACCCCTTTATAGTTATAGTCATGGGGATTTAAAGCTGTAATTTCCATGTCAGAGGGAATAGGATCTAATAAAGCGGCGCCCCCTGAGTAACCAGATCCCGTATAAGTCGCATAGCTTTCTCGTACTTCATCAAGGATAGATGCCGCTTTCATGTTGGGCATAGTGAAACTCAACATCAATATCAGCGCCCCGATAAAGCAGAGAGATAATCTTTTTTTCACGATCTAAAACCTCCTGTTTCTTCTTTTAAAATTGATAGCGTCATCAGTATAATTCTAAAAAACAGGATGCAGAAAGAGCCAATAGATAGATATAATCCTAGTGAGAAGAGCGTGTATTTCAAAGAGTATGACTTTCGGATTTAGTCGTGTGTCATGTTTTATGGTGTTTTATGTGTTACAATGTAAGCATCAATTTAAAAAGGATGTTCGCCATGTATATTCACATCACAGAACTGGCTAAAACGTATATAGAAAAACAGCAAACAGGAAACGGAACGAAGGAATTACTGCTTCGCTACGATTCAGAAGGTTGTGGCTGTGCAGTGAGTGGCGTACCGATGCTTTGGTTAACAAGTGAAAGAACAGGTGAATGGGAACCACTTAAAAATAGCCAACATTTAAAACTATATATACACACAGCACAAAAGGTGTTTTTTGACGAGGAAATGACGATTGATTTTAATGAAAAAGCCAATACACTTATGTTGAAAAGTCCTCAACAAATACTCAGCCCGAGAATGGGTATACTTGTAAAGTAAGGTGGAAACGTAGTGGATCAAAAGCTGAAAGTGATACAAAATACGGCACAAAATAAAACGTGGGTGTCGTTTTTAAATAATAATCATCCATATAGCCTTTTGCACTGGTCAATCGGTGGAATGGATTCAGTAAAAAAGGACGTCTGGCTTCTCCAAGATGAAGTCACATTTGAAACGGAAGAATTTCCAACGCTTGAATTAGCAGTCAGTTGGATAAAAGAGAATATGGAACACGTAACAGATGTGTTATAAGCCCTTTGCTGAAGAGGGCTTTTTTTGTGCCATCATCATCTCATCAAACAGGAGAACTGTCTAATTTGAAAAATGAGATTTTTCAACGATAAAAAGTCATTTTTAACAAACATTTAGACAAAATGAGAAAAATAGAAAGAGAAAAATAGAGACTGTAAATGCCGAAAAATCGGCAATGAAAGCGGTTATTGCGGGATACCGAAAACTTTACGAAAAACGACATTTCATATTTCTTCCATTCGAGGAAATATGATAGAATACAACATGTATCGTACATGAGGAGGGAGGTGCTAAGGTGAATTGAAGCTCAAGCTGTCATCGCCTCAGGTTGGAATCAAAATAAACGAATGGTATAGGCAGATTTGCGGATTTCATGTCATGAAAGCAGAGAAGCTAAAGGCCGAGATCGAGCAGGAAATCCTTGAGATGGAGCAAGATCAGAACTTGCTGCTTTTTTACCAGCTGATGGATTTTCGACATAAGGTCATGCTTGAATATTTTGAACCGGCAAAAAAAGCCTCGAATGATGAGGAGATTAAGAAGCTTCTAGAAACAATTGAACATTCGCAGACCAAATTAACAGATATGCTTGAATACTATGTTCATTTTTTTACAGGAATGTTTGAATTTGAACAGAGAAACTATTTGAGCGCCATTGCTTATTACCGTTCCGCAGAAAAAAAGCTCAATCTCATATCAGATGATATAGAAAGAGCAGAATTTTATTTTAAATTAGCAGAAATATACTACCACATGAAACAAACCCACTTTTCGATGCACTATGCTTTGCAAGCGTTAGATACGTACTCTGCCTACAGAACGTACACGCTGAGAATCATCCACTGTGAATTTGTCATCGGTGCAAACTATGATGATTTGAAATGCTATGAACATGCATTGCCCTACTTTAAAAATGCTCTAAAGCGAGCACGCTTAATTGGAAACCCTCGAGTCATAGGTTCGGCCCTTTTCAACTTAGGTAACTGCTATTACCAAATGAACGATCTTGCTACAGCAAGTCGCTATCTCAAAGACTCTCTTGAAGTGTTTGAAAAGGAGAATTTAACCCATCTGAATCGCTCTCTAGACCCACTATTTATGCTGACCCAAATCCTGTTTAAACAAAAACAAATAGAAGAGTCGTTAACCCTCTATCAACAAGGTATTATGAAAGCCTGTGAATTAGAAGATGAAATTTACATCTGCAAGTTTCAGTTTTTAAAAGCATTATACGTTGATGCAGAAATAAAAATCATAGACGATACATTAGATTTGTTGGAGGACAAGCGTTTATACCCAGATATTGAGGAACTGGCACTTGATGCGGCTCATTATTATAATGAGCTTGGATTATTTGAAGTTTCTACCCGGTATTACGAAAGGAAAATTCAAGCCATATCAAAAATTCAAAATGGAGGTCATTTATATGAAAATGAGTTTGATAGTTCTTTTATTGGCAGCAACTGCAGGGTTATCGGTCATGAGTCAGCAGCAATCGGAAGAGAGCCATATGGAGCTGGCGGGCAGACACCATACAACAGTGGTGACTATCGTATAAGTTAGCAAAAAGAGGAGACGAACGGCTGTTCATTCTCCTCTTTCATTTTGATTGAAGTGAAATGCTTCCAAAAATGCTTCGACCTCTTGTTCATAGACTTCCTTATTGTCACTATAAGACATCGCATGCGCACCATGTGGCGCAATAAATAGCCGTTTATCACCTTTTTTGCGTGCGTATAACTGCTCGCTTTGCTCACAAGGGATATAGTCATCATGGAGGCTATGAATAAAAAGGATAGGTTCTTTCACCTGATCGATTACATCAAGTGGAGAAACTTGCCGAATGCTGTATCCGTCCCGCCATTTCAACACTTGATCACTTAGTGGAAGAATCCACTGTCCTGAAAGACGAAAATCTGTTTTTAATCGATACAGAAGCTGATCCTCAAAGGAAGCAAAAGGACAATCAGCGATGTAAAAATTGGCGTTTGCATCTGGTTTTGCAGCATATAATAAAGTTGTGACTGCGCCCATCGATTCTCCGTGTATCCCAATGATTGCTTTTTCCCCAAGCCTTTTTCTCAGCCACTTGACGACTTGAGCCAAATCTTCTTTTTCATAATATCCATAGCTCGTTGTTTTTCCGCCGCTCATCCCATGTCTTCTATGATCATAAAGCAGCACATTCCATCCAAGCTTTTGGAATAATTTCATATACTTCACGGAATTGATCAAACTGACTGTAACCCCGTGACAAAGAACGATGGTGCGTGTTGTATGAGGGATCGGTACAAAATAGCCATGAAGATCATAACCAAATGTTGAAGGAATACAAACTTTCTCTTTTTGCAGCTGTTGAAACTCCTCGTGATGATAGTGCCCTTCATCTGATTCTCGTTTGATGAGCTCTTCATCCGTTAATTTTCGTATATACATCATTTTATTGGTAAAAAAAATGCCGATTGCAGCGAGTGGAAATAATACCAAGGCGAGTATAGCGAGCCATTTCTTCTTCAAGCTGATTCTTCCTTTCCGAAGGGTTTCTATGAAGATCATACCACATGTTGGGAGTTTGGCGTGACTCTTGCTGAGCAAATAAAACGGATGATACACTAAAGCAAAAGGAGAGAGGCAAAGTGAAAAAGACCAATCAAGATCAAGCAAAGCTAAAGGACGGCATAAAGGATGATGTGAAACAGCAGCTCCTTCAAATGAAGCAGAATCTGGCCGCCGAGACAGAAAAAAGAGAAGAACAAAAACGACAAGACCTCCTTCGGCAACAGAAAGAAAAAGAAAAAAATAAAAGCTTCTCAGAGCTGCTAGATGAAAGTCATTTAGACTGGAGAAAGTATAAAAGTTAAAAAAGGGAGCTATGATGCTCCCTTTTTTATGTTATATCCTTGAGATGAATACATACTACATGAGCCTAAGAGAAAACACGTCTAACTCCCTCGTATCACTTCATTTCAGAATCGCACCAATAGGGTTGTACATTAAAACAAAACATAAGTGGCAAGCTGTTCTTCCATTTGTCTTCTATTGATTCAAACGATGCGTCTCATACACAGACTGTTTTGTGAAATATGACAAAGCTTTTACTTCTTGGTCGCTTAATGAACGTGCATTTGCCGCTGCCACATTTTCTTTTAACTGTTTCACCGAGCTTGCGCCAAAAACAACAGAGCTGACTGCAGAATGCTTGAGCAAGTATTGAATGGACAGCTCTGTCAGTGATAGGTCATAAGCGACTTTCTTTAACGAAGGAATGATTTGCTGGAGCTCTTCAAATGAATATTCAAGATACCCGTTCTTTTGAATCGCCGCACTTGCTTGCGAAAGGGGTTTTTCAGTTAATAATCCTTTTGCTAAAGGACCTCTTGCCACGACACTAATGCTTTGTTCTTCAAGAAGAGAAAACCATTCTTCTGGGCGGCGGTCGAGTAAACTATATTGCATCATCACACTCACGATATTTGATTTTTTGGCGTATTCTTTTATGACATTCGGACGGATCGACGATATGCCGTAATAGCGAATGACACCTTCTTCAACCAATTCTTCAAATGCCTCGATGGTTTCGTCAATTGGATCGTCAATTGTGCCGCCATGCAATTGATATAAATCAATATAATCTGTTTGAAGTCGTTTCAGGCTTTGTTTCACAGCCTCTTTTATATATGCTTTTGAAGGATCCCAGTCCCAGCCAGGTTTGCCTTTTTCAAAGCGGTTGCCGCCTTTTGTGGCCAAAATCAAATCTTGGCGTCTGTTCTTAATGGCTTCCCCGACGATTTCCTCATTTGTTCCAAAATCATATAAATCAGCTGTATCCAAATAGTTAATCCCAAGATCAATGGCTTCATCTAATAAAGAGAGCGCTTTTTCTTTTTCAGTCCCAAGGGACATACATCCTAGTGCCGCCTCACTAACCAAGAGATCAGAGGTGCCAATTCGTCTTTTTTTCAATTCAATCACACTCCTATCCTTTCACATTAAGTGAAACAATTCTGGAATTCAAGCTAGGTGATTTCAAAAGGCGCATTGAAGCAGGCATCCGCATTTTGGCTTCTCCTAAAACATCTATGTTAAAATGAATGAAGTAAAAAGTGAAAGTAGAACGAGGAGCTGACAAAATTGAAGGACTTTGAAGAAAAAACATTATCGTCAAAAACATTATATAACGGAAAAATCATTGACTTGGTTCTTGAAGATGTAGAATTGCCGAACGGAAAACCAGGCAAACGCGAGATCATTAAACATCCAGGTGCAGTAGCAGTCATTGCACGTACAGACGAAAATAAAATCATTTTGGTCAAACAATACCGTAAAGCACTGGAGAGAGCCATCGTTGAGATTCCGGCTGGAAAACTAGAAAAAGGGGAAGAGCCGGCACATACAGCACTGAGAGAATTGGAAGAAGAGACAGGCTATACTACTCAGGCGCTCCAAAAACTGACCGCCTTTTATACATCACCAGGGTTTGCGGATGAAATTGTTCATATCTACCTTGCCGATCAGCTGGTCCCGCTTGAAGAGAAACGAGAGCTGGATGAGGATGAATTTGTCGAAGTGATGGAAGTTTCATTAGAAGAAGCGCTGCACCTCATCGAAAAACAGCATATTTATGATGCAAAAACAGCCTATGCCATTCAATACTTACAATTGCAAGAGGTACTTAAGTCTACAAAATGAGGGAATTCTTTGCAGATATCCATATTCATATTGGTCGAACAAGAACAGGCAGGGCTGTCAAAATTACAGGTGCAAGGTCACTGACCATTGACCAAATTCTCATTGAAGCGTCTCAAAGTAAAGGGATGGGGATGATTGGTGTCATTGATGCACAATCTCCCGAAGTACTAGAAGAACTGATAGAAGGTGTAGAGGAAGGCACGTACACTGAACTAACCGATGGCGGTTTATCATTTGGAAAGACCGTTTTGCTTTTAGGCAGTGAGCTAGAAATCAATGATGACCAATCAAAAGGTCCGATTCATGTGCTTGCCTTTATGCCCACGCTTCGTAAAATGTCTGAGTTTTCCGCATGGCTTTCTCTTCATATGAAAAATGTGCATTTGAGTTCACAGCGGTTATATGTGGATGGGAGAACGCTTCAGCATAAGGTGAAGGAACTAGGGGGATTATTTATTCCTGCCCATATTTTTACGCCGCATAAAAGTTTATACGGCAAAGGGGTCAATACGTCTTTAACCGAAGTATTCGATCCAGAACTCATTGATGCTGTTGAGCTTGGCCTTAGCTGTGATACGTCTATGGCCTCCCAGCTAAGTGAGCTAAACCGCTATCCTTTTTTAACAAATTCAGATGCCCATTCTTTAGGGAAAATTGCGCGGGAATATACTAAGATCCGAATGGATCATGCCTCCTTTGCTGAATTCGAGCTAGCGCTTCAAGGAAAAGATGGCAGAAACATCACTGGAAATTATGGGCTCGCTCCGCGGCTCGGAAAGTATTATCATACGACCTGTGAGAAATGCGGGGTAAGACCTGACAGTCAGGAGCAAGAAAAGTGCCAAGCATGCGGCCATACCCGAATGACAAAAGGGGTGAGTGAGCGGTTAAAGGAGCTTGCTGACCAAGAAAGTGACAAAGGAATAAGGCCTCCTTATGTTCACCAGCTTCCCCTTCAATTTATTCCGGGTGTTGGAGCCAAAACGTTAGAAAAGTTAAAAGCTGTCTTTCATACAGAGATGAATATTCTTCATCAAGCAACAGAACAAGAATTAAAAGCGGTCCTGCCTGAGAAAACAGCCGATTACATCATCAAAGCAAGAAGAGGTGAAGTTGGACTGATCGCTGGCGGAGGCGGGGTCTACGGTAAGGTGGATATCAATCATGAATCAACTTAAATGGACATGTCACACATTTGAACAACTGTCTAAAGAGGACCTTTACCTGATTTTAATGGAAAGAGTGAATGTGTTTGTTGTAGAACAAACATGTCCTTATCCTGAAATTGATCATCGTGATCAAGAGGCGCTGCATGTAATCGCCAAAGAGAACGGCACGATTGTGGCTTATTGCCGCATTTTCCAAAGCGGGATCATGTACAAAGAGGCATCCATTGGACGTGTCCTTGTGACGAAGACCGGCCGGAAAAAAGGTTACGGGAAGATCCTGCTCGATCAGGCGATAAAAAAGCTCAGTGAATTAGGCGAAACAAAGATTAAAATCCAAGCACAGGCTTATTTGAAATCGTTCTACGAATCGTTTGGCTTCGAAGCTGTCTCAGATTGTTATGATGAGGATGGAATTCCGCATCTTGATATGGTGAGAATAGAAAGATAGGCGTGTCTACGTCTATCTCAGCGTGTAGACAAACCCTCGCATTCTTTGTCAGTCCTGCGCTCCGGTGCTCACGAATGTCAAATTCGCTCCGCGCCAGTGCTCGTTCTTCCTAGACTGCAAAGGTTTTCTATCACGCTGAAAGAAGACAAAAGGCTAAAATCAAGTACATTTTAGCCTTTTGTCAACAATTTGAGATAGACGTGTATACGTCTATCTTTTTTAGGTGCTTTCATGTATCATAACGACAACGAAAGGGGTTTTGCGAAATGGGAAAAAGCAAAGCAAAGAAAAAGAGAGAACACCTTCAAAGGCAGCACAGTCGAAATCCAGAACAATCGAGAGGAAATATACCGCATTTTAGTACACACGAAAGAAAGACAAAAACAAAGCAAGAAGCCTTGCAGCATATGATGAAAAAACATAAAGGTAGGAATGCTTATGATCGCTATGAACAGGATCATAAGCATTTTTATTTTGCTTTTTTGTGACAAGTAGATCAAATAATTGGAAAAATTTTAAAAAATAGGACAAACGGTCGTTTCTTTTTGTCTAAAAATGTAGTTAAATGACAAAAAGAAATGAAAGGGAGAGTGGGTATCGTGAAGGTCAAATCATTTGGAGCAGGGCTTTGTATGGCAAGTATGCTGCTGGCATCGATGACATTCGGCGCATCAGATGTATCTGCAAAGGATCAAGCAAAAAAAGAGTATATGATCGGTTTTTCTTCTTCCGTTCAAGACAAAACACAAAAACAGCTTGTTGAAAAAGCTGGCGGTCATGTGAAAGAATCAATAGATAAAATAGATATGATGAAAGTTTCGTTGAACGAAGCATCAAAAGAAAAACTACATCAAGCAAAAGAAGTTACTTTTATTGAGGAAGACCAAAAAGCAAAAACAAGCGGTCAAAGCGTCCCTTATGGTATCAAAAGCATTAAAGCACAAAAGGTACATAAACGAGGATATGCAGGACAGAATGTCAAAGTAGCTGTTCTTGACAGTGGAATCGACGGCAAGCATGAAGATTTACATGTAACTGGTGGTGTCAGCTTTGTTCCAACAGAGTCCGATCCGCTCGTTGACCCGCATGAACACGGAACCCACGTTGCAGGCACGATCGCAGCATTAGATAATAAGGTAGGCGTCGTTGGTGTGGCTCCAAAAGCTTCGATCTATGCGGTGAAAGTGGCAGATGAAAATGGTGACGGCTACTATAGCTGGATCATTAAAGGCATTGAATGGGCGATTGAGAATGAGATGGATGTCATCAATATTAGTATGGGGGGAGCAAGTGAATCGGAGGCGCTGAAAGAAGCGGTAGATCGAGCATATGACAACGGGATTCTCATTGTCGCATCTGCAGGAAATGCTGGAAGCTACGGGTCACTTAATACGATAGATTACCCGGCCAAATACAGCTCTGTCATGGCAGTTGCATCTGTGGATCAACGAAAGCAAAGAGCCTTTGATTCCTCTGTTGGGGAAGAGGTGGAAGTATCAGCACCAGGTGTTTCAACATTAAGTACCATTCCTCATAACGAATATGGATATAAGAGTGGAACGTCTATGGCATCACCTCATGTAGCTGGTGCTGCGGCAGTCATTCTATCAAAACATCCGAATCTGACAAATGATGAATTGCGTGAAAGGCTGACAAAAACGGCCACAAAACTTGGCGAACCTTTTTATTATGGAGCTGGGCTTGTGAACGTACAAAAAGCTGCACGATAAAGGAAACGAGAAAGCAGTGTACAGTTGCTTTCTCGTTTTTCTTTTCATAAAACTGTCATGTTTCGTCTGCTCTCTCATAGAATCTAGTAACCTTTACTATTTGGGAGGAAGGCGCATGCGGAAAAAGTCTTGGAAAGAACATCTTCTTCAGCACGTGAAAGATCATTTATCAATTTATTTGTTTGTTTCTGTACTATTTTTAATGGGCGTCATTTTTGGAGCCATTATCGTCAATAGTATGACAATGAGTCAGAAAGAGGATTTATTCTACTATTTAAATCAATTTTTTGGTCAACTGACGAATGAGAAAGCAGCAGAATCAAAAGAAATGTTTTTGCAAAGCTTTTTGCATCATATGAAATATTTGGGCCTCATGTGGATACTCGGAATTTCCATCATTGGCCTGCCGCTTATTTTTCTGATGATCTTTTTAAAAGGGATTGTAGTTGGGTTTACTGTCGGTTTTTTGGTCAATCAAATGGGGCTTAGCGGTTTTTTTCTTTCTTTTGTCTCGGTGCTTCCTCAAAATATCTTGCTCATTCCTGCGTATTTAGTGATCGGAACTTGTGCGATTGCGTTCTCCATTCGTTTAATTGGTCAGCTTTTTATGAAAAAAACCATCAGTCAAGCGCCAATCCATTGGTTTGGCCGGTATGCTTCTGTTCTACTGATGATTTTAACCCTCGCTGCTCTTTCGTCCTTTTTTGAATCATACTTATCATTCATGCTGATGAAAAAGCTGGCAGGTGTTCTGTTTTGATAATTTTATAATCGTTATTAAATAATA
The DNA here is from genome assembly GCF_024807925.1 of Bacillus sp. JUb11. Taxonomy (NCBI): domain Bacteria; kingdom Bacillati; phylum Bacillota; class Bacilli; order Caryophanales; family Bacillaceae; genus Bacillus; species Bacillus sp. JUb11. Next base: position 539,973 of record NZ_JANUEZ010000001.1, read on the forward strand.
ATCAATTTATTTATCAATTTAAAATGATTATAGTTGGCTCTCTGCACATCATTTGATATAATGATCAAGTAATGTGGCGTAGGAGGGAAAGTCAATGGAAAATCGGATTGATCGAATTAAGAAACAGCTTCATTCTTCCAGCTATAAGCTCACGCCACAGCGTGAAGCAACAGTAAGAGTACTGCTTGAGAATGAAGAAGACCATTTAAGTGCAGAAGATGTATACCTCCTCGTAAAAGAGAAGTCTCCTGAAATTGGTCTTGCTACTGTTTATCGGACGTTAGAATTGCTTACTGAACTGAAAGTTGTTGATAAAATTAACTTTGGAGACGGCGTTTCGCGATATGATCTTCGCAAAGAAGGAGCCGCTCACTTCCATCACCATCTTGTCTGTATGGAATGCGGAACAGTCGATGAGATAGAAGATGATTTATTAGAAGATGTTGAAGAGATTATTGAACGCGACTGGAAATTTAAAATTAAGGATCATAGATTGACATTCCATGGTATTTGCCACCGGTGTCATGATGATGAATCCGGCAAATAATCCGAATTGGAACCTTTTCATTCAAAATGAAAAGGTTTTTTGCATGTTCGCTGTATATTCCTTGTCCCACCTGGCATATGCTGAAGTAATGAGAACACGAGAAAGGACATGAAGAACATGCGAAAATGGCTCAAAACAACAGGTGAAGTAATGAAAGTATTTATCTTGTTCACTGGTTTTACCGTCCTGTTCTATTATGCTATGATATGGATAAATTCAGAATATGAAAGCTATCATCGTTATGATAAACCAGAAGGTGCAGCGATAAAAGTGATGGAAATGGATCAGCCGAAACAAGACAGGTGGCAGGATCGATTGATTTATTTTTATCAAAACGGGGAGTAGAAACCATTGAAGGATCAATTATCCGACTTTATTCATTTTATGACAGTAGAGAGAGGACTCTCTGAAAATACCATTGTCTCTTATAAAAGAGATTTACAGAACTATTTGTCTTTTTTAATGACGCATGAACAATTGACAGATGTAAAAGACGTCACACGCCTTCATATTATTCATTATTTAAAACAGTTAAAAGACGAGGGGAAATCGAGTAAAACGTCCGTCCGTCATCTATCATCGATACGCTCCTTTCATCAATTCTTGCTCCGTGAAAAAGTGACAACAGATGACCCGTCATGGAACATTGAATCACAAAAAACAGAGCGGAAATTACCGAAAGTTCTATCATTAGATGAGGTAGAAAAGCTGCTCGATACACCTAAGCAGCAAACACCATTTGACTACCGTGACAAAGCCATGCTCGAACTTTTATATGCAACAGGTATTCGCGTAAGTGAAATGCTTGATCTGACTCTTGCAGATGTGCATCTGACCATGGGGTTTATCCGCTGTTTTGGAAAAGGAAGAAAAGAGCGAATCGTGCCTATTGGTGAAGCTGCTGCAAGTGCGATTGAAGTGTATATAGAAAAAGGCAGAAACAAGCTGCTCAAAAAACAGCCGGCCGATGCTTTATTTCTGAATCATCACGGAAAAAAAATGTCGCGGCAGGGCTTTTGGAAGAACTTAAAGAAACGAGCCATAGAAGCAGGTATTCAAAAAGAACTGACGCCTCATACGCTCAGACATTCATTTGCGACACATTTGCTTGAAAACGGTGCGGATCTTAGAGCCGTACAGGAAATGCTCGGACATGCCGATATTTCTACTACACAAATTTACACACATGTCACAAAAACAAGATTAAAAGACGTGTATCACAAATTCCATCCAAGGGCATAAGTAAAGCATGGCACGGTGAACGTGTATCATGCTTTTTTATGTTTGGACCGTTTATGGTTGTCAATTGACTTGAAAACGGTTTATACTTGAGATGTCTGACCTCTCCAGTTGTGAAAGGTGAAAGGACAAGAATATTGAAGGAGGCGCTTTTTTATGCCTGATTATCAGTATAAACGTATTTTCCTCATTGTGATGGATTCAGTAGGGATCGGGGAAGCACCTGATGCTGCTGATTTTAATGATGTAGGTGCAGATACACTTGGACATATTGCTGAAAAAATGAACGGGCTTCATATGCCGAATATGGCGAAGCTTGGGCTAAGTCATATTAAAGAAATTAAAGGAATTCCAGCGGACGAAAAACCGCTTGCGTATTATGGGAAAATGCAAGAAGCATCCAACGGGAAAGACACAATGACAGGGCATTGGGAAATCATGGGTCTTTACATCGACACACCATTTAAAGTCTTTCCAGACGGCTTTCCAGATGAACTGTTAAATGAATTAAAAGAAAAAACAGGGCGCGGCATCATTGGAAATAAACCAGCGTCTGGTACAGAAATTCTGGATGAGCTTGGCGAAGAGCATATGAAAACAGGCGATTTAATCGTTTATACTTCAGCAGATTCTGTGCTGCAAATTGCTGCACACGAAGAAGTTGTGCCATTAGACGAACTTTACCGCATTTGCGAAATCGCACGTGAACTGACTTTAGATGAAAAATATATGGTAGGGCGCATCATCGCTCGTCCATTTGTCGGGGAGCCGGGGGCATTTGTTAGAACACCAAATCGTCATGACTATGCATTAAAACCATTCGACCGTACCGTCATGAATGAATTGAAAGATGATGGACTTGATGTCATTGCGATCGGAAAAATCTCTGATATTTATGATGGTGAAGGAATCACCTCTTCACTCAGAACGAAATCCAACATGGATGGAATGGACAAGCTAGTGGAGACGCTGAAAACAGACTTTACTGGGCTGAGCTTCTTAAATCTTGTCGACTTTGATGCGCTTTATGGACATAGAAGAGATCCAGAAGGCTACGGTAAGGCACTAGAGGAATTTGACGCACGTCTACCTGAAGTGTTTGATCTATTAAAAGAGGATGATCTGCTTGTGATCACAGCAGATCACGGAAATGACCCGGTTCATCACGGAACAGATCATACAAGAGAATACGTTCCGCTTATTGCTTACAGCAAAAAGCATCAAGAAGCGAATGAGCTGCCAACAGCGAAAACATTTGCTGATCTTGGGGCAACGGTAGCAGATAATTTTAAATCAACGCTGCCAAAATACGGCACAAGCTTTTTATCTAAACTCAAATAGGGGGAAATCACGTGGGAGCACAGTTTTCAGAAGCGGCGGCATATATTAAACAAGCATCGACATATGTACCAACAGTTGGATTGATTTTAGGTTCAGGTCTTGGCATTTTAGCCGATGAGATTGAAAATCCAATCAAATTGAAATATGAAGATATTCCTGGATTCCCTGTTTCAACAGTAGAAGGGCATGCAGGCCAGCTCGTCATTGGAACGCTGAAAGGCACGGTCGTTTGTGCCATGCAAGGACGTTTCCATTACTATGAAGGGTATGATATGAAGCAGGTGACATTTCCTGTCCGTGTGATGAAAGAAATCGGCATTGAAACATGTATTGTGACAAATGCAGCGGGCGGTGTGAATACGTCCTTCCATCCTGGCGATCTTATGTTGATTACAGATCATATCAATATGATGGGAACCAATCCGTTAATTGGACCAAACGACAGTCAAGGGGTTCGTTTCCCTGATATGTCTGCACCGTATGATAAAGATTTGTTGGCACTTGCAGAGAAAACGGCTAAACATTTAGGCATATCTGTGCAGCAAGGGGTTTATGCAGGAATGACAGGCCCTTCATATGAAACACCGGCAGAGGTTCGTTTCCTCAGAACGCTTGGCGCTGATGCAGTCGGTATGTCGACTGTGCCAGAAGTGATTGTGGCACGTCATGCAGGCATAAAAGTACTTGGTATTTCATGCATCTCTAATGCGGCTTCAGGTATTTTAGATCAGCCGCTTTCTCATGATGAAGTGATCGAAGTGACGGAAAAAGTGAAAGCAAGTTTCCTTGATTTAGTGAAAGAAGTTGTCAAACAACTCTCATAGATCGTGTGAAAAAGCCTTCTGTTCATAAACAGAGGGCTTTTTTTTATGGCAATCAAACGATCTCTGAATAAAACAGCCTTTATGAGGAAAAAATAGAAAGGATTACGATAATGGAGGTCTGCCACTTGAAACGTCATATATGTGCATTGTTTACTTTAATGATCCTTATCTCAATGGTTTCACCATCAGCGATGGCAAAAGAAAAGATTGAAAAGCCAGGAGAAAAACAAACATCAGAATTGGCGCATGAAGCCAAATCAGCGATTTTAATGGAACGTGACACGGGAAAAGTGCTTTACAACAAAAACAGTGATGAAAAACTTGCCCCTGCAAGTATGACCAAAATCATGACGATGCTTCTCATCATGGAAGCGATGGATCAAGGGAAATTAAAAATGACTGATAAAGTAAGAACGAGCGATCACGCAGCATCTATGGGAGGCTCACAAATTTTCCTTGAACCGGGAGAAGAAATGACGGTTAAAGACATGCTAAAAGGCATTGCGATTGCGTCAGGAAACGATGCTTCAGTTGCCATGGCAGAACATATAGCTGGATCTGAAGAACAGTTTGTTGAGCAAATGAACAAAAAGGCAAAAGAGCTTGGACTCACCTCAACGGTCTTTCAAAATCCAACAGGACTTCCTGAAAAAGATCATTACAGCACGGCTCATGATATGGCAAAAATGGCGAAAGAGCTGTTGAAATATGAAGAGATCACCAAGTTCACAGGTGTATACGAAGATTATCTTCGTCAGAACACGGATAAAAAATTCTGGCTTGTGAATACAAACCGCCTCATTAAATTTTATCCAGGTGTGGATGGGGTGAAAACAGGGTTTACAGGCGAGGCGAAATACTGTCTAACTGCATCCGCTAAAAAAGGCAACATGCGCGTGATTGCTGTTGTATTCGGCGCAAGTACACCAAAAGACAGAAATGCCCAAGTCGTCAAAATGCTGGATTACGCCTTTAGTCAATATACAACGCATCCTCTGTACAAGCGTGGTCAAGATGTAGCAGAGATCAAAGTGAGCAAAGGGAAAAAGAAAAAAATTCAGCTTGTCACGTCTGAACCGATTTCTCTTCTAACGAAAAAAGGCGAAAATGTCGATCAGATCAAAAAAGAAATTAAATTAACTCAAGATGTCACAGCTCCATTTTCAAAAGGAACGAAACTTGGCACCATCATCTTGAAAAAAGATGGAAAAGTGCTTCATGAAAGTCCTGTTGAAGCGAAAGAAGATATGGAAAAAGCCGGTGTTTGGACGTTCTTCAAACGGGCTATGGCCGAATTTGTTAAATGGAAGTAAAAGGTGAAAGACTGCTGCAACCGGCAGTCTTTTTTGCTATGAACGAAAAGAACATCTAAATGTGACGAATGATCACTAGTTTTGTCATGGTGAAGGATTTGCATGTGAAGAAAGAGAAACATTCTTTATCCGAAAATAGAGCAAGGAGGAAGAAAAGATGAGCCTTGGTATTGATTTTCAAATAAAAGAGAGCGTACTTTGCATTCGGTTGACAGGGGAGCTTGATCATCACTCCGCAGAGACATTGAGACAAAAGGTGACGAATTATTTGGAAACAGAGGACATTCGCCACATTGTGCTGAATTTAGCTGATTTATCGTTTATGGACAGCTCTGGGCTCGGAGTGATTTTAGGAAGATACAAAGAAATTAAACAACTTGGCGGTGAAATGGTCGTCTGTGCGATCTCGCCAGCGGTGAACCGTTTATTTGATATGTCCGGCTTGTTTAAAATTATTCGTATGGAGCCTTCAGAGCAAACTGCGCTGCAAACATTGGGGGTGGCATCATGACAAATGAAATGAATCTGACTTTTTCTGCTTTAAGTCAAAACGAATCCTTTGCGAGAGTAACGGTGGCAGCATTCATCGCTCAGCTCGATCCAACATTAGATGAGCTAACAGAAATCAAAACCGTTGTGTCAGAGGCGGTCACGAACTCGATCATTCACGGGTATGACGGGAATCCAGACGGCAAGGTGCACATTAGCGTTACGCTGGATGACCATATTGTGTATCTGACGATTCGAGACGAAGGTATGGGCATTTCAGATCTTGAGGAAGCAAGGCAGCCGCTTTTTACGACGAAACCAGACTTAGAGCGCTCCGGGATGGGTTTTACGATCATGGAGAACTTTATGGATGATGTCATGGTGGACTCATCTCCAGAAATGGGCACAACAATCCGCTTAACAAAGCATCTATCAAAAAGCAAAGCGCTTTGTAATTAAGGAGCTGCTCATATGGATGTGGAGGTAAAAAAGCAAGCAAAAAAAGCACAGCTGTCTAATGATGAAGTGAAACAGCTCATCAAAAAAAGCCAAGACGGAGATCAACAAGCAAGAGACCTCCTCGTAGAAAAAAACATGCGTCTTGTTTGGTCCGTTGTTCAGCGCTTTTTAAATAGAGGATATGAACCAGATGATCTGTTCCAAATAGGCTGTATTGGCCTGCTGAAATCTGTTGATAAATTTGATTTGTCTTATGATGTGAAGTTTTCGACCTATGCCGTTCCAATGATCATTGGTGAAATTCAGCGTTTCATTCGTGATGATGGAACCGTCAAAGTCAGCAGGTCTTTAAAGGAACTTGGAAATAAAATCAGGCGGGCAAGGGACGAATTGTCTAAATCTCATGGCAGAATGCCGACTGTTCAGGAAATCGCTGAATATCTGGACATCACACCTGAGGATGTCGTCCTTGCTCAAGAAGCGGTCCGCTCACCATCATCTATTCATGAAACCGTGTATGAAAATGACGGCGATCCGATTACGTTGCACGATCAAATTGCCGATCATTCAGAAGAAAGATGGTTTGATAAAATTGCGCTAAAAGAGGCGATTAAAGAATTAGAAGAGCGTGAGAAACTGATTGTCTATTTAAGGTATTATAAAGACCAAACACAATCAGAAGTAGCAGAAAGACTCGGAATTTCCCAAGTGCAAGTCTCACGGCTTGAAAAGAAGATTTTAAAACAAATCCAAATGCAAATGGATCAAAAAGACAGCTAGCCAATTCGGCTGGCTTTTTTTGTGTGGTAATTACCGGTAAATCAAGTTCTTTCAGTATGAGAACCATTTTTCACCACATACTATTTTTAACCCATCGTATAGGAAGTGACTTGGATGGACGGACAAATCTTTATTCGGCTGCGCCATCGGATTAAGACTGGTAATGATCAGCTTGTTTATTTAGAGGATATCGCCCAAATCACTGGAGATGACAGTGCTGTGCAAAAGCTGAGCAAAATGCCGATATACCATGTCAGCAAAAAGGATCGTCACATCGTTGTGTTAGATATCATGCATGTGGTCAAAACGATCAAAAAAACATGGCCTGACATCGACATTCAAACGGTCGGAGGCTCAGAGGCCATTGTTGAAATTGATACAGGTAAACGCCAACTGTCCCCCGTATTATTCGTGTTTGTATGGCTCCTCTTATTTGTCGGAGCGGCCCTTGCCATCATGAATTTCCATGAGGATGTTAGTATGCGGCTTGTTCATATCCGCCTTTACGAGATGATTACTGGAAACACGGTTGAGCATCCGTATTTATTACAAATTCCATATAGCTTTGGACTCGGTTTGGGCATGATTTTATTTTTCAATCATGTGTTTAAAAAGCGTTTAAACGAAGAGCCAAGCCCGCTTGAAGTGGAAATGTTTAAATATCAGCTCGATCTTGATCATTATGTCGCACTCAATGAAAACAAAGAAACATTGAAAGATATCCATGATCGGTAAATGGCTTTTTGTGGTGCTTGTTGGGCTCGGCGGCGGTTTAACGGTAGGTGCAGGATTCGTGGCGTTTCTCACAGTGCTTGGTATTATCCCTCGATTAATGCAATTAACGAAAACGCAGCGTTTTATTCAAGGATATGAGGCTGCCGTGATAAGTGGAGCGGTCGGTGGCGGCTGGGCTACTTTAAGTCAAGTCCATTTGCATTTATCCAAATGGCTGGCGCTACCGATCGGTCTTTTATCTGGCATTTTTGTCGGCATGCTTGCTGCCGCACTCACTGAAGTGTTAAATGTACTTCCTATCTTAACGAAAAGAATTGGAATGGACGGCAAAATTGTGCTGTTGCTCATGGCCATCGTCTTAGGAAAGGTGTTTGGCTCGCTATTTCATTGGCTTATTTATATTTAAAAATGTGGAGGGAACAACACGTGTCAAGTTTAAAAGAGAACTATCCATCTAAAGTGAAAACGTATCAGCCGAAACCTCCTTATGTACTGAACTGCATCAAGGCTTTTCTTGTCGGCGGTTTGATTTGTGCGATAGGCGAGGGATTGCAAAATTTCTATATTACTTTTTTTGATTTTAATGAGAAGACAGCAGGGAATCCAACGGTGGCGACCCTTATTTTAATTTCTTCTATTTTAACTGGTATTGGTATTTACGATAAAATCGGCCAGTTTGCTGGAGCGGGATCAGCTGTCCCGGTGACAGGATTTGCAAATAGCATGACAAGTGCGGCTCTTGAGCATAAAAGTGAAGGGCTTGTGTTAGGTGTAGCGACCAACATGTTTAAACTGGCTGGGAACGTCATTGTGTTTGGTGTCGTCTCGGCATATGTCGTAGGGATTATTCGATACGTCTTGGAAAAGATGTTTTCGTAGGAGGAATAAAACGTGAAACTAACAGGTAAGCAATCTTGGGTATTTGAACACAAGCTTTATGTGAATGCGGAAGGAACAGCTGCAGGACCGAAAGAAAAAGAAGGCCCAATCGGTCATCTCATTGATAAAACCTATGATGAAATGCACTGTTATCAAAAGAACTGGGAAATGGCTGAAAGGCAGCTCATGGATGATGCCATATCAATGGCCTTATCAAAAGCGAATTTGCAAAAAAGTGATATTGACCTTTTGCTGGCAGGAGATTTACTGAACCAAAACGTGACAGCCAACTATGTGGCAAGAGAACTCAAAATCCCGTTTCTTTGTTTATTTGGTGCCTGCTCCACATCTATGGAATCAGTCGCCATTGCCTCAGCGTTAATAGATGGTGGGTTTGCCAATAGAGCACTTGCTGCGACAAGCAGTCACAATGCGACGGCAGAGCGGCAATTTCGTAATCCAACAGAATATGGTGGGCAAAAACCAGATACAGCCACAAGTACAGTGACAGGGAGCGGTGCTGTCGTCATCAGCCAAGAACCTTCCCAAATTCAAATTACAAGTGCCACCGTCGGACGGGTGATGGATCTTGGGATTACAGATCCATTCGATATGGGTTCGGCTATGGCGCCTGCAGCGGCAGACACAATCAAACAACATTTAGAAGACTTAGGCAGAACAGTAGATGATTATGATCTCATCCTAACAGGAGATCTATCTGGAATTGGATCGCCTATTTTAAAGGATCTTCTGAAAGAAGATGGCATTCAGCTTGGACGGAAGCATGATGATTGCGGATTAATCATATACACACCTGATCAAAATGTATTCGCTGGAGGCAGCGGCTGTGCCTGCTCAGCTGTCGTGACATTCAGTCACATCTTTCAAGAAATGAAAGCAGGGAATTTGCAAAGAGTATTGGTTGTAGCAACCGGGGCGCTTCTCAGCCCAATGATGGTTCAGCAAAAAGAGACCATTCCAACCATTGCGCACGGAGTTGTATTTGAGCGTGCAGGAGGAGAAAGCTAATGGATTATTTGATTGCTTTTGTTGCAGGCGGACTGATTTGCGTGATCGGCCAGCTTTTACTTGATGTACTGAAGCTCACACCGGCACATGTCATGACGACCTTTGTTGTGGCGGGGACGATTTTAGACGGGTTTGGTATTTATGATAAATTTATTGAATTTGCAGGAGCGGGTGCTACCGTCCCTATCGTAAGCTTTGGTCATAGCTTGCTTCATGGGGCGATGCATCAGGCTGATGTCCACGGATTTATTGGAATCGGAATTGGGATTTTTGAGTTAACCTCTGCTGGAATATCAGCTGCAATTTTATTTTCATTTATCATTGCACTTATCTTTAAACCGAAAGGATAACCTAATATGGGGCAAAGACGCAAAGTCATTTTAGTGACAGACGGAGATATATATGCTGCCAAAACGATTGAGCTTGTCGCAAAGAAAGTCGGCGGAAGATGTATTTCCAGCTCAAAAGGGAATCCGAGCAAACGAACAGGACCAGAACTGGTCCAGATGATTTTAAAAACGCCGTATGACCCAGTGTTTGTCATGTTTGATGATTCTGGCTTAACAGGTGAAGGAACAGGGGAGGCGGCTATGAAGCACGTAGCACGTCACCCTGAAATTGAAGTGATTGGCGCCATTGCAGTGGCATCTAAAACCCATCAAGCGGAATGGACAAAGGTACATGTCTCCATTGACCGGGAAGGTGAACTGACAGAATACGGCGTTGACAAACATGGACTTCCAGAAATGGAACCACACAAAATGAGTGGAGATACAGTGTATTGTCTCGATTCACTACAGCTTCCGATTGTTGTCGGCATTGGAGATATTGGCAAGATGGGACGGAAAGATGATCTAAGCAAAGGGTCCCCCATCACAATGAAGGCAGTCGAATTAATTTTAGAAAGGAGCGGTTTCCATGAAGAAAGACAAGGTGCACGTGTACCGAGATCCGAAGAAAAATGAAGACTTTTTCAAAGACAATGTCGGGATGGGTCTCAGCTTTGACCTTGGCGTTCGGAAAATTTATGTCCATGATCAGGAAATCCAGCTTTACTATGTAAATGGATTATGTGATACACAATATGTGATCTATTTATTAAAAGAACTGATTGAAATCAATGACAACGAACCTGAATCAGATGATCTTGCACGTGTGGTAGAAAACCGTCTTGTCAATCAGCAAGTCTCAAAAGTTGAAACGCTTGATGAAGCAGTGGATCAAGTGTTGTCTGGACTTGTGGCAGTCGTTGTCGAAGGTGAAAATTACGCATTTATTATTGACGTCAGGAGCTACCCTGGCAGAATGCCGGAGGAACCGGATACAGAAAAGGTTGTCAGAGGTGCAAGAGACGGCTTTGTTGAAAACATCATTGTGAACACAGCACTCATTCGCAGAAGAGTGCGGGATGAAAAACTGCGATACAAAATGCTTAAAGTAGGCGAGCGTTCTAAAGCAGACGTCTGTGTTTGTTATATTGAAGACATAGCTGACCCTGATCTTGTTGATATTATCGAAAAAGAAGTGTCTGGGATTAAAGTTGACGGACTGACGATGTCTGATAAAACAATAGAAGAATTTATCATTAAGCAAGGATATAATCCCTTCCCGCTTGTGCGATACACCGAGCGCCCAGATGTAGCCGCTAACCATATATTAGAAGGGCATGTCATCATCATTACGGATACATCTCCTAGTGTCATCATTACACCAACCACTATTTTTCATCACGTTCAACATGCTGAAGAATACCGCCAGGCGCCAGCAGTTGGGACTTTTTTAAGATGGGTGCGTTTTTTAGGCATCTTATGTTCTACTTTTCTTTTGCCGATCTGGTTTCTTTTTATTCTAGAACCGAATCTTCTGCCAGACAATCTAAGCTATATTGGATTTAACAAACCCTCCCATATCCCTGTTATTCTCCAAGTATTCCTTGCTGATTTTGGGGTGGAATTTTTACGAATGGCGGCCATCCATACGCCGACCGCCTTGTCGACTGCTATGGGTTTGATTGCAGCCGTCTTAATTGGACAAATTGCAATTGATGTCGGTTTATTTACACCAGAGGTCATATTATACGTCTCGCTAGCAGCCATCGGCACATTCACCACTCCAAGTTATGAACTGAGTGTCGCTAATAAAATCATCCGACTGATCATATTAGCACTAGTAGCGATCTTTAAGCTGAATGGATTAATCATCGGTTTTACGCTGTTACTTATTTATTTAACATCCATTCGTTCCTTACAGACGCCTTATATGTGGCCGTTCATTCCTTTTAATGGAAAGGCTTTGTGGCAAGTGCTCATTCGGACGTCTGTTCCTGGCTCAAAAGTAAGGCCAAGCATCGTTCACCCTCAGAACAGATCAAAAATTCCGCCAAATTCTTAACGCTCGTTGAAAGTGGCTGAAGATTGTGATATTGTATTTTTAACTTTGAGAAACGGCAAAAGGCAGCTTGTGCAGCTGTCTTTTTTCAGCCGAGGCGGAGAAAGAGGGAATGACATTGTATTTACACGGCACTTGCAGACAAAATGAACTCGGACATTTAGAAATTGGTGGTGTTGATGCCGTTTCTTTAGCTGAAACGTATGGGACACCACTTTATGTATATGATGTGGCTTTAATACGGGAGCGTGCAAAAAGCTTTCAGAAAGCATTTATTGAAGAAGAACTAAAGGCTCAGGTGGCATATGCGAGTAAGGCGTTTTCTTCTATCGCCATGTTCCAGCTGGCAAAAGAAGAAGGATTATCACTTGATGTCGTTTCAGGCGGGGAGCTGCACACAGCCATTTGTGCCGGATTTCCAGTAGAAAAAATTCATTTCCATGGTAACAACAAAAGCAGAGAAGAATTAAAGATGGCATTAGCGCATGGAATCGGCTGTATTGTTGTTGATAATTTCTATGAAATCAACCTCATTGAACAGCTTGGTCAAGAGCTGTCAAAACAGGTGAAAGTACTCCTCCGCATCACGCCGGGCGTTGAAGCACATACGCATGACTATATTACAACAGGTCAAGAAGATTCAAAATTCGGTTTTGATCTTCATAATGGACAAGCAGACGAAGCGGTCAAACAAGTACTTGAATCAGAAGTGATCGAGCTTTTAGGTGTCCACTGCCATATCGGCTCTCAAATCTTTGATACAGCTGGTTTTGTCCTTGCGGCAGATAAGATTTTCTTGAAGCTAGATGAATGGAGAGAATCATTTGGATTTATTTCCACAGTGCTGAACTTAGGCGGAGGCTTTGGCATCCGTTATACAGAAGAGGACGAACCACTTCCAGCAACTGAATACGTGGAGAAAATTATTCAAGCGGTGAAAGAAAATGTAGCCCGCTATGAGTTTAAGATGCCTGAAATTTGGATTGAGCCAGGCCGCTCCCTTGTTGGAGATGCGGGAACCACTCTTTATACGATCGGCTCATCCAAACATGTACCTGGCATTCGCGATTATGTAGCCATTGACGGCGGAATGAGTGATAACATTCGACCTGCTTTATATCAAGCAAAATATGAAGCAGCGAGCGCCAATAAAATGAGCCAAACGCATGATCAAACTGTGTCCATTGCAGGCAAATGCTGTGAAAGTGGAGATATGCTCATTTGGGATATTGATCTGCCAGAGTTATCACAGGGAGACTTGTTAGCTGTCTTTTGTACAGGAGCTTATGGCTACAGCATGTCAAACAACTATAACCGCATCCCGCGCCCGGCTGTAGTATTTGTAGAAGATGGGGAAGCGCAGCTTGTCGTTGAGCGTGAGACATATGAGGACATTGTCAAATTGGATTTACCTTATCAATCAAAAGTGAAATCATCGACTTAAAAAAAGCTGCCTGATCATCAGGCAGCTTTTTCTATGACATTTATTTTCCACCAGTAAATACAGAGACGATCGCGTTCCAAATGGAGACAAAGAAATCCCAAATCTTCTGTAGAAGGTTTTTCCCTTCATCTGATTCTATGAATTTTGTAATCTTGTCTTTTGCTTTATCAATTTGAGATCCGACTTGTTTCCAATCGATATTGATATTTTTCATCTTATCAAAGAGAGAGACAAGTTGATCTTTTTGGTCTTGTGTTAGATTTAAGTTCAAATCAGAAGCGGCTTGATCTACTTTTTCTTCCACTTCTTTTGTTGTTTTAGGAACTCCATTTTTGGCAATGTCATCTTTGATTTTTGCAATCAGGGCAGAAGCATTGTCTTTTCCAATAGAGTCTCCCAGTTTAGATGTTGTTACAAGTTCTTCGTTTGCCACCTGTTTCACATCTTCGGGAATGGCTTTGTCGCTTGACACTTCATAGGCTTTTAATAGACCTGTCAGTGCTGCTGTACCAGATACTTCAAACGGCGCCGTCACGACAACCTTTGCATCTTTCACGCCTGCGGTCATTAAAGCATTTAAATACATCTCATCTGTAATTGTCTTAATGTTATGTGTATCCACGGTCAGACCCGTACCTGATTTTTCAATGGTGATGGATGAAGATGATAAGGCTCTCGTCCCGATAGAAGAACGAGGGATATACTTTCCTAAATATTCGTGCTCTTCTTTATTGGTTACTTCAATTTTTGTCGCATTTTCAGGTGGATTCAACTCGTCAAGCACCTTCTGGCGATCAGCCGGTGTTAAGTCTTGCCCGAGTGTGACGATGACATCGCCGACAGCTGCATCCGCTAAGCTGACTTTTGGCGCACCAATCAGTAAAAGGAGCGCTGCCATCATACCAAGCATTGTTTTTTTAAACATGTTGACCTCCTTCAAGTCGAAAGCGTTTCTCGAGGGTGAGAAACTCATCTTTTGAGTACATGATTTGAATTGTACTCCATCATATAGACGTAACAAATCAGTCTGACGTTTCAATTTTCTTTTAAAGATGTTTGAAACCTCCAATATGATGAAGTGATTTGCTCAGTCTGTGATCATTTCCTTAGGAGAAAAGGATCAAGCTCTTTTATTTTATCAATGATGGCAAAAGAGGTAAATCACATTCGACAAGCAGGGGATGTTTAACATCACCGAAAATGTGCTATAATGAGCGTTGTTTAACCTGAAAGGAGAATGTGAAAAATGGCGAAAAAAGGATACATACAATTAACGAATGGAAAGAAAATTGAGTTTGAACTTTACCCAGAGGCTGCTCCAGGTACAGTAGCAAACTTTGAAAAATTAGCGAATGAAGGCTTCTACGATGGATTGAAATTCCACCGCGTGATCCCAGGGTTCGTAAGCCAAGGCGGCGATCCAAACGGTAATGGAACTGGAGGACCTGGTTACACAATTAAATGTGAAACAGAAGGAAACCCTCATCAGCACGAGAGAGGTTCATTATCAATGGCACACGCTGGTAAAGACACTGGCGGCAGCCAATTCTTTATCGTACATGACCCACAGCCGCACTTAAACGGTGTTCACACTGTTTTTGGCAAAGTAACATCTGGTATCGAAGCTGTTCTTGATATGGAACAAGGACAAGGCATGGAAAAAGTCGAAGTGATCGATGCTTAATCCAAAACACCGCTTAATTGCGGTGTTTTTTTATTTTACATCTGATGTTCCTGTGATCTGTGCCGTGAAGCGGTAGGTGATCATCCAATATAAAAGGGCTAAGGCGCTGATAGAGGCTCCAAATAGACATACCCCATTCCAGCCAGCGTTTGCGTATATGTTAGTTGATACAATAGAACCGAGCGCACTGCCGAGGGAATAAAAAATCATATAAGCAGCAGTCAGCCGGCTTCTCGCCTCAGGCCGGACCATGAAAATCATACTTTGATTGGTCACATGAACGGCCTGCACAGATAGGTCAAGAATGACTATACCAACGATTAATAAAATGAGGGAATATTCAGTGAAAAAGATAAAACACCATGAAAAGAGTAATAGGACAAGGGCGATGCACGTTGTTAACTGTCCTAAGCCTCGATCAGCAAGGCTTCCAGCTCGAGCGGCACCTAATGCTCCGGCAACTCCAGCAAGGCCAAATGCACCAATTGCCGTATGTGACAGATTGTATGGCGTAGTGCTGAGAGGCAGCACAAGTGAAGTCCACAGCGTGCCAAACACAACAAAGATCAGAAAACCCAGTACGCCACGAATACGTAGAATTCGTTCTTGTCTGAACAATATAAACATTGAAGCGAGCAAGTTCACATAGGATATGGAGGCTCTCTTGCTGTCAGCACGCGGAAGATACCGGTACAACACGCCAGTTATGATCAGCATCATCACGCCGGAAACGAGATAGACTGATCTCCAGCCGGCGAGATCGGTTAGTACACCAGCAAACGTTCGTGCGAGAAGAATACCAATCACAATTCCACTTTGAACCAAGCCCACTATGCGGCCACGTTCTTCAGGAGCGGCCCACGTCGCTGCGAATGCTACGAGTACCTGAGTGACTACAGCGAGCAGTCCCACCGCAGCTAGTCCTATGAACAGGAAGGTGGCGGTAGGGGCGATACCGACTAGAATGAGAGATAACACGGATACTAGCATTTGAGCTACGATGAGCCGCCGTTGGTTGAACAGATCACCAAGTGGTACGATCAGTAGCAGTCCTAGCGCATAACAAAGCTGAGTAATCGTAATGACCATACCAACGGATGAATAGCTGATACCAAACTCGGCTGCGAGGGAGTCTAATAATGGCTGTGCAAAGTATATGTTTGCAACTGCCATCCCTGAGGCTGTCGAAAACAGTAGAGCCATATTGCGAGTCATCGTTGATCGGGTGTTTATTTGTAAATGAGTCGTTTCCAGATCAGAATGTTCAACGGTATTCATTTTTTCTTTTTTCATGCATGTCATCCTCTCTTTTCGTACTAAATAGTATAATATACTGTTTGGTATAAAATAATTCCTGTTAAGGATAACCAGAGAAACGTTTTAAAGTCAAGATGATGTAGTGAAGATCTTGAGAGGGGCAGTCGATTTGACAATGATACGTCAATAAAATAAAATGATAATGTACCGATGAGTAAAAAATCCTTATAAGAAATAGATGATTGATTTAGTGAAGAGGTTTTTATGATAGAAATGAGGGTTGATGATGGTTCGACAACGGGAATTTGATGAGGAAAAAGCATTAGATGAGGCCTTGTTGCTTTTTTGGGAGAAGGGGTACAGAGCCACTACATTAAGCGACTTAACTGCAAAAATGGGAATACAGCGGCCAAGCTTATACTCAGCGTTCGGTGATAAAGAGGAATTGTTTGAAGCGGCATTACGCAAATATACAACTCAGCATGCTGCCCACATTCGAACAAAACTTCAAAACAGTCTATCTGTAAAGGAAGCATTTCATACATTATTTGCTGAATTAGTAGCAGAGGAATATGGACATGGGCCGAGTAAAGGGTGCTTCTGCATCAATACAATAGTCGAGCTTGCCCCCCACGAAGAGAAATTTGAAATTCTCACAAGAGAGCATCAGATGTATCTTTCGGTCATTTTTGAAGAAAAAATTGTACAAGGTATTCGCTCGGGTGAGCTCGAAAGCAGTCTGAATGCCAAAGCCTTAGCACAGGCGCTGGTTGTTTCTTTTATTGGACTTACAGTTCTCATGAAATCTCGCCCAGAGCGTTCATTTGTAGATCATTCTGTAGCGACGATCCTTTCCATATTGAAATAAATAGTCTATATAAAGAAAGCGTATTTTGATCAATTGATTAAAACACGCTTTTTCTTTTAGGGTGTGATGGACACGTTTTTGTGATATGATAAGAGAACAAACATTCGTATTCGTGAGTGTCACCATATGTAGCTCTAAAAATAAGTGAAAGTGCACATCTAAAAAGCGTGTGATCATGCTGAAAGAAAGCAGGAGATACTTTGAAACCATTAACAAAAGAAGAAAAAAACCAGATGATGATTGCCATTCAGCGTTACTTTGCTGAAGAACGAGAAGAGGAGATTGGTGAATTAGCAGCCATCAATATATTAGAATTTATCACAAAACATCTTGGAAGCTACTATTATAATCAAGGGGTTCGTGACAGCCGAAATATCGCTGTTCAAAGATCTCAATTGTTAGAGGAAGATCTATTCGCATTAGAGAAAAGAATATAATCAAAAAGCTCGTCTTTCTTGTTCACCCTGCTAACAGATAAAGAGGAAAAAAGACCCCCTTAATAAAGAACGCATATTCGTATCATATGTAATGATGAAAAGGTGGAACCAAAAGTCCACTTGAATCGTTATATAAGTAACCATTGAAAATCAGCTTTTTTGGTTTTATTTCATCAAAAGAAGGAATAGAACATACAAATAGGCGAAGTGCAGATGATGGAGGTTCTAAATATGGGGAAAATCAAATTAAAAATCGCAATCTTATTTGTTTTACTGCTTTGTTTAGGCGCAGGTTATTTATACATGAATGGCATGAAAATTGAAGATGTGCCAACAGCCATTGGCGAAAGTTTAACGAATAATGATAAAGATTACACCATCTATGAATATACCATTACAAAAATTGATGGTGATGAGTATTACGGTCAAGCCAAAAATGGCACGAAAATCATTTTTAATGGGAAGAAATTTGAAGATGATGTGGCCGATCTGAAAAAAGGCGATCGTATTAAAGCATACTTTAGTAATGAAAAAAGAATAGACGGTCTTATAAAAGTAGTAAAAGTCGTCAATTAACAAGTCTCCTTTCCTATAGGGAGGCTTTTTTTATGAACAGGTGATAAATCTTGATTGTTGCATTTGACCACAAGGATCGCTATAATAGCCCCTAAGGACAGCTAAATATCGATTGTATCCTTCGGGGCAGGGTGAAAATCCCGACCGACGGTAATAAAGCAAATGCTTTACAGCCCGTGACCCGTTAATTTATTAACGGTTGATTCAGTGAGAAGCTGAAGCCGACAGTGAAAGTCTGGATGGGAGAAGGATAACGAAAGCTATGTATGAACAAAAAATATGTGTTGATCATAGTTTTATTTCTAATGCAAAAAAACCACAGCCCCGGAATTTTTCCGGGGCTTTCTGTATGTCAATATAGTCATCGCATGCAGTGTTTATTAGGTGATCCCTCATTTACCTTGTATGGACCATAAAAAGCGACGAAGGTGTTCAATCGATCACATGTCCCAAACATCGCTTTTTCATAAAGTGAGAAATACAAAAGAAAGAGAAAGGGAGGATCACATGTTTACGGGGATTATTGAAGAAGTGGGTACAGTCCAGTCATTGAGCAAAAGATCCGCAGATGCCATGGAAATTATCATCAAGTGCAGTCGTGTACTAGAAGATGTTCACCTAGGCGATAGTATCGCCATCAATGGCGTTTGTCTCACTGTCACAAGCTTCACAAAAGAACAGTTTGCGGCAGATGTGATGCCTGAGACGGTCAAAGCGACATCACTTGATCAGCTTGCACCAGGTAGCCAAGTGAATTTAGAGCGAGCGATGTCATCAAATGGACGATTCGGCGGTCATTTTGTTTCAGGCCATGTTGATGGAACGGCTGTGATTACCCGTGTAGAAAAGAAGAGTAATGCCATTTACTATGATTTGAAAATGGACAAGACCCTCACAGATATGCTCACAAAAAAGGGATCGATCGCAATAGACGGCGTCAGCTTGACTATTTTCGATTTGCGAGATGCTCATGTGACAGTTTCTATCATTCCACATACGCTTGAAGGAACTATTTTCCCGACTAAAACTATGGGGGATGTAGTAAATATTGAATGTGACATGATCGGTAAATACATTTATCGCTTTTTAACAAAAGAGCAAAATGAAAAGCAGCCATCACGATTAACCCCATCATTTTTAAAAGAGCACGGATTCTAGGAGGCGATTGTATGTATCATTCAGTTGATGAGGCAGTAAATGCCCTGAAACGAGGAGAAATCATTATCGTAGTAGATGATGAAGACAGAGAAAATGAAGGAGACTTTGTGGCACTTGCTGAGCATGCAACGCCGGAAGTCATTAACTTCATGGCTTTACATGGAAGAGGTCTTATTTGCACACCAGTTCATGCCTCGATTGCGAAACACTTGGATCTGCATCCCATGGTCGAGCGAAATACGGATGCACATCATACAGCATTTACAGTGAGCATCGACCATACGTCAACGACAACTGGTATAAGTGCTTTTGAACGCTCAACGACCATTTTGGCCATGTTAAATAAAGAGTCAAAACCAGAAGATTTTGCCCGCCCAGGTCATGTTTTCCCTCTTATTGCGAAAGAGGGGGGCGTAGTAGAAAGACCAGGTCATACAGAAGCGGCCGTTGATCTTGCCAAACTTGCGGGTTCAGTGCCAGCGGGTGTCATATGTGAAATTATGAATGCAGATGGAACCATGGCCCGCGTACCCGAACTACAAAAAATTCAAAAAGAACACGATTTAAAGATGCTGACGATTGAAGCATTGCAGGCATATATAAACAAGCAAACAACGACAATGAAAACAAAATAAAAATCACAAAAAAGGATGATGAACATATGAATACAATACAAGGTAATGTAGTAGCAGAAGGATTAAAGTTTGGAATCGTCGTCGCTAGATTTAATGATTTTATTACAAGCAAATTGCTAGATGGAGCAGAAGATACATTGCTCAGACACGGAGCAAACGGTGACGATATTGATGTCGTGTGGGTGCCGGGGGCTTTTGAAATTCCGTATATGGCAAAAAAACTAGCAGAAACAAAAAAATATGATGCAGTCATTACACTTGGAACCGTGATTCGCGGGGCAACATCACATTACGATTATGTTTGTAATGAAGCGGCTAAAGGAATCGCACAAAGTGCCATCTCAACAGGGGTGCCGATTATCTTTGGTGTACTGACAACAGAATCTATTGAACAAGCCATTGAAAGAGCCGGTACAAAGGCTGGAAATAAAGGCAGTGAATCGGCTGCAGCTGCTATTGAAATGGCCAACCTAAATCGAACGTTTCGTTAATTTGATGAAAAAGAGTTTAAAAACAACCTAAAAGTGTTTATAATGTGTGATGAGCAAGTGATTCATAAGACATTTGCTGGAGAATAGGATAATTTTAATATTGAGGGGTATATATGTTAATTCGTTACAAGAGGTCTTTTGAAAAAATTGCCATGGGACTCCTGTCCTTTATGCCGGGTGAGAAAGACGTCAAACAGCTTCAGCAGACGATAAAGTCGTATGAAATGGATGAAGATCGGCAGCTGTTCCTTTGGAAAGATGGTGAGGATATCGTCGGTGCGATTGGTGTGCTGAAAACAGACGACCAAGTACAAATCGAACATATTAGTGTCAATCCGTCCCATCGTGACCAAGGCATCGGCAAGGAAATGGTATTAGCCGTGGAAGAAGTATTCAAAACGAAAACACTCATTCCAAATGAATTAACGCAAGGCTTCTTTCATAAGTGTCACAATGAAACAAACTAAATATCACACATGTAAAAGCAGAGGTTATATGCCTCTGCTTTAGATTGTTGACAAAGGGCTAAAATGAACTTGATTTTAGCCCTTTGTCTTCCTTTTCAGCGTGATAGAAAACCTTTGCAGTCTAGGAAGGACGAGTACTGGAGCGAATTCGATATTCGTGAGCACCGGCACGCAGGACTGACACCGAATGCGAGGGTTTGTCTACACGCTAGAGCAGAGGTTATATGCCTCTGCTTTTTTTACGTTCCATCTGCTTTTCACGTTCAAGCAATACGTCCGTCCGATCACGCAGTCTATGCTTTTCAATTAAGAATGTATGGGATAAGTTGCTCTCCTGTCCGAAGGTTAAGCCTTCTTTTTCCGCCATCTCTTGGCATAAAGAAAGAAGCGTATCATCTCGGATTGGCAGCATCACACTTTCGTAGGGCGTGTCTTCATCGATTTTCTTTTTCAGTGTTCTCAGCAGTAAAAGAAATGCCTCTTCATCAAGACCTAATTCTGTTAGTACGTTCCGGTCCGAATCTAATATATGAAGGCTGTTTGAAATCAGCCGTTTTGCTCCTTTTCCATTTCCTCGTCTTTGATGATACAAAGCAACAGCAAGCTGAATGAGACCCACCCAGTACTTTTTGCGCTGATGAGGAGGATCTTCTTTCCAAAATTCTTCAAGAATTTCATGACACTCAAAATAATCTCTTGTCGTATGAAATTCATGTAAAAAAGCCACGTACGCTTTAGGATACACAGCGGTCATCTCCTTTTCCACTATCAGTCTAACATACCGAAAAGAAAAGAAGAAAGAGCGCCCCTTTATGAAAGGACGCTCTGTTTCTTTAATAAACCCAAGCCGCGCCAACGATGATCAGCAAGATGAACAGCACAACAATAAGCGCAAATCCTCCGCCGAAGTAATAACCATCTCCCATAATGTTACGGCCTCCTTTTTCATCAGTTCTGATTACAATGGTATTCTATGTATAAATGCCCTCATTGGTATGGGCGAATCCACTGTTTTTCTTTTTTTGCCTGCTGCCTCATGGTCGAAATTATATTGGACGAGAGCTTTATCGTGTCTTATACTAAAGGTTAGCCGATGAAAACGGTACTTAGAAGACAGTAGAAATGGTGAGAAAAGAATGCTGGAATATCAGGTGAAAATAGATTCGTTTGAGGGTCCTTTGGACTTGCTTTTACATTTAATTAACCGTTTGGAAATTGATATTTATGATATTCCCGTCGCTAAAATTACGGAGCAGTATTTATTATATGTCCACACGATGAGGGAGCTTGAACTCGATGTTGCAAGTGAGTATTTGGTGATGGCTGCAACTCTCCTCAGCATTAAAAGCAGAATGCTTCTTCCAAAACAAGAGGAAGAGCTGTTTGATGAAGACCTGATGGAAGAAGAAGAGGACCCTCGTGATGAGCTGATTGGCAAATTAATTGAATACCGCAAGTATAAAAATGCAGCGCAAGAACTGAAGGAACGTGAAGAAGAGCGGCAAAACGCCTTCACAAAACCACCAAGTGATTTAAGTGAATTTGCAAAAGAAGCAGAAGCGAAGGACACAAACTTACATGTCACGGTGTATGATATGTTAGGTGCGTTCCAAAAGGTATTGAACCGCAAAAAAATAACAAAACCAGCACCATCAAAGATTACAAGACAAGAAATCCCGATTGAAGACAAAATGAATGAGATTATGAACCATTTAAGAAAAACAAAAAAGCGAACCAATTTCATGACTTTATTTCAACATGATCAAAAGGAACACCTTGTCGTGACGTTTCTTGCTGTTCTCGAATTGATGAAAAGCCATCAAATCATGCTGGAGCAAGAAGGAAACTTTGAAGATATTTATATCATAGGGAGTGAAACGATTCATGACGCTTGATATCGTGAATTGGAAAGCCATCTTAGAAGCGCTGCTTTATGCAGCAGGTGACGAAGGCTTAACAAGAAAACAGCTCATGTCTGTTCTTGAAGTTGATGAGGCAGCGTTGCTTGATATTATGTCTGCCGTAAAGGAAGAATATCAAAAACAAGAACGAGGAATTGAGCTCATTGAATATGCAGATTCATATATGCTGCTGACGAAAAAAGAATACAGCGTATATTTAAAAAAATTAGTAGAGACACCATCGAAAGGTTTGTCACAGGCAGCGCTAGAAGTGCTCGCCATTGTCTCGTATAAACAACCGATTACACGCAGCGAAGTCGAGGAGATCAGAGGCGTTAAATCAGAACGAGTGCTGCATAGTTTAGTTGCCAAAGCACTGCTCTGTGAAGTAGGACGTGCCGATGGACCGGGACGAGCGATCCTTTATGGGACAACACCTACCTTTTTAGAGCAATTTGGTTTAAAAGCCTTAGATGAATTGCCGCCACTTCCAGAGAATGTGGAAGCAGATGGGGTACAAGAAGAGGCTGATCTCTTTTTTGAAAACTTCAATCAAACATTTGAAGAGATAAAATAGTTCAAAATAAGGAAAAATGTATGATAAAATATAAAAAAGATTTTAGGTCTAAAATCTTTATTTGAAAGATAAAATGGTGACAAAGCCATGAGGGGAAGGTAAACACGAAACAAATGGCACATATGAATGTAAAGGCTCAAGTTGATCAAGCAGGCGTTTTTTTATCAAAGGTTGCAGTTGAAGTGAATGATTTTCTGAACGAAGCTACCTTATCAAGCTTGAAACGATTAAACCCGGAAGCGGAAGCCTATTATTGTGACATATTAAGTACATTGCGGAAGCTTGCAGTTTATAGCGAGGATGCCGCGGCGGTTTGTAGGAAAATCAGGCAGCAGCAGACATTCCCGCAGCAAGCCGCACAGCAGACGCTTCATCGTATTTATCATCAATGTATTGAAGAATTTTTTACACCAAAAAAGGATACATGGTATGAAAATAGCCGTTCAGCCTACACAGGAAAAAGCTGCATTGTTTTCCATCATGAAGTATCGGCTGAGGTCAAACGTTTGTTTTCTTCATTAGAAAAAGATTTTTTAACGATGAGAGAAGAGCTGGAATATACAACATCTCATCAGCAAATGAAAATGGTATAAAGAAGACAAGGCAACTCTCACATGAGAGTTGCTTTTTTTTATGGACGAGGCATCATAACTTTTTCAGCCGCGCATACACTTGTACAAAACGGACAAGGACGTGAATGAACATGCCCTATTTAAAAATTGGAACAGCAGTCCTTCTTCTATTAACACTCTTACTGCCTTTTTCCTCACACGCTCAAGCAGACGTCTCATTATCGGTGAGTGCGAGAAGCGCCATTTTAATAGATGGACAGTCAGGCAGAGTCCTATTTGGAAAGGACGAGCACGAAAAAAGAAGAATCGCCAGTATCACAAAAATTATGACGGCTGTATTAGCCATTGAATCAGGAAAAATGAACGACATGGTCAAAGTGTCAAAACGTGCGATTCAAGCGGAAGGTTCTTCGATTTATTTAAAGGAAGGACAGAAGGTGAGTTTAGAAGACTTGACATACGGGCTCATGCTGCGCTCTGGAAATGATGCAGCTGTTGCCATTGCAGAACATGTTGGCGGCAGCTTAGAAGGGTTTATTTTTATGATGAACCAAAAGGCCTCTGAACTAGGCATGGAGAATACGAATTTTCAAAATCCGCATGGACTCGATGATCATAAAAACCATTATTCATCAGCTTATGATATGGCGATCTTAACGAAGTACGCCATGAAGCATCAGCAATATCAAAAAATTGCCGGTACCACCTTTTATAAAGCAAAAACAATCGAGGGTTATTGGAAAAATAAAAACAAGCTGCTCACGGGTTTGTATCAATATTCGACTGGAGGGAAGACAGGATATACAAAACTTGCAAAACGCACACTTGTCTCCACAGCTGCAAAAGGAGATGCTGCGCTCATTGCTGTGACGATTAATGCACCGGATGACTGGAAGGATCATATCTCAATGTTTGAGTATGCATTTGATCACTATAAAACGTATGTGCTTGCTGAAAAAGGCAGGCTCGCTTCGTTAAAAGGGACTTTTTACGAAAAAAAAGCGTTTATTAAGCGGGATGTGGACTATTTACTAAATGAGGATGAGAAAAAACTAGTGGAAATCGAAACGGAAATGCTGACGCCTGAAAAGAAATGGGAGAAAAACAAAGAAGCGATCCCAGATGTAGTAGGGAAAATGACGTTCTTACTGGATGGTCAGGTAATTGAGCAAGTCCCCATTTTTTATGAAAACAAACGCAACCGAATGCCCCAAAAAAGCTTTCAAGAAATGTTTAAGTCTGTCTTTCAGACATCGATAGGCGGATCTTCATGGTCAATCTGATTTGGGTATTCCTCACGGTCATCGGTCTTGTCTATGCAATGTTTAACGGAACGATGCATGAAGTGAATGAAGCGGTCTTTAAAGGATCAAAAGAAGCGGTCACCATTTCAATTGGGTTGATTAGTGTTCTTGTATTCTGGCTAGGATTGATGAAGATCGCAGAAGAAGCGGGGTTGTTACATTTCTTTAGTAAATTATGCCGGCCCTTTATCTCAAAACTATTTCCTGAGATTCCTGCGAATCATCCAGCGATGGGGTATATTCTGTCCAATCTCATGGCAAATTTCTTTGGCCTTGGCAATGCTGCCACTCCACTTGGGATTAAGGCGATGGAGCAGATGAAAGCATTAAATGGCGGAAAAAATGAGGCGAGCCGGTCTATGATTACGTTTTTAGCAGTCAATACATCTTCTATCACACTTGTGCCAACGACTGTCATTGCCATTCGTATGACCTATGGCGCAGATCAGCCAACAGATATTGTAGGCCCAACCATTTTGGCGACACTTATTTCAGGTATCGGTGCGATTATGATTGATCGCTATTTCCACTATCGCAGAAGCAGGCGGGGGTGATCTTGTGGCATTTATTAACTGGCTGTCACTTGCTTTGATTCCACTGATCATCGCAGGAATATTGATTGCAGGGACGATTAAAAAAGTACCGACGTACGAAACATTTGTAGAAGGCGGGAAAGAAGGCATTCAAATTGCCTTTTCAATCATTCCATATTTAGTCGGTATGCTTGTCGCCATTACGATTTTCCGAGCATCAGGTGCCCTTGATTTTGTCATGGAATTATTGAAACCTGTGTTTACAGCGATTGGTGTTCCTACAGAAGTGGTGCCGCTTGCGCTTATTCGTCCTATATCAGGAACAGCGGCGCTTGGTATGACATCAGACTTAATTGCGACTTATGGTCCAGACTCTTTTATCGGCAAGCTTGCCGCCGTTATGCAAGGGTCAACGGATACGACCCTTTATGTTTTAACCGTCTATTTTGGAGCAGTTGGTATTAAAAAAATGGGAGATGCACTGAAAGTGGGGCTGCTTGCAGACCTGATTGGGATCATTGCATCGATTATTATCGTCAGTTTGTTATTTAGCGGCGCCTAATCAGGTGCTTTTTTTATTTCGTGGATGGAAAACAGCTTTTTTGTTGAAATTAGACAGATGAAACGCTTATTTTTCCACGAATGCTTGTTTGTTTCAAGCCAAGCAAGTAAGATAGTACATGAGGTGAAAGACAAATGGAACGTTTACAGAAAGTAATTGCCCATGCCGGCGTCGCTTCTAGACGAAAGGCTGAAGAATTAATTAAAGAAGGACGAGTTACCGTTAATGGTGAAACAGTGACAGAGCTCGGAGTAAAGGTGGGCTCTTCAGATAAAATTGAAGTCAATGGCTTAAAGCTTGAAAGAGAAGAACCGGTTTACTTTATGCTTTATAAACCGCGCGGCGTCATTTCAGCTGCCGAGGATGATAAAGGACGCAAAGTCGTGACAGACTTCTTTGATGATGTTCCGCAGCGTCTGTATCCAATCGGCCGGTTGGATTATGATACGAGCGGTTTAATTTTGATTACAAATGATGGCGAATTTGCCCATAAGCTTATGCATCCGAAATATCAAATTGATAAAACGTATGCAGCGAAACTAAAAGGCATCCCTTCAAAAGAATTGCTTAGAAAGTTAGAAAAAGGAATCATGTTAGACCATAAAAAAACAGCACCTGCCCGTGCCAAAATGCTTTCGATTGATAAACGAAAGCAAACATGTATTGTGCAATTAACCATTCATGAAGGCAGAAACAGACAGGTTCGCCGTATGTTTGAAGCAATCGGCCACGACGTTCTAAAACTCAAAAGAGAGCAATATGCTTTCCTTCATATTGAAGGCATGAGACCAGGAGATCGCAGAGAATTGACGCCGCATGAAGTGAAACGCCTAAGAGCGATTGCGGATCATGGGAAAAGCGCTTTTTAATTTTCACATAAACTTCAAAAAATGAAGAAGCATCAAAAGAAGGAGAATGCTATAATTTACCTGAATGTCTATGGGGAAGGGGTACTTCAGATGAAGAAAAGACGATTTTTCATACGGACGGGCATTCTCCTCGTGATGCTTGCTGCACTGTGTTATACGATGTATAACTCAGTATTTGCCAAACAGGATCAAATCAAAGAAGGATCTATTGCGCCGAACTTTGTCCTTCAATCGGTAGATGGGGAACGGATTGAATTAAAGGACTTAAAAGGCAAAGGCGTCTTTCTCAATTTTTGGGGTACATGGTGCGGTCCATGTAAGCAGGAATTCCCTTATATGGCAAATCAGTATGAAGTGTTCAAGGATCGCGGTGTCGAAATTGTTGCCGTGAATGTGGGGGAATCCAATATTGCTGTGAAGAACTTTATGGATGCTTATGGCGTGAATTTTCCTGTTGCCATGGACAAAGATCGTCAAGTGACAGAGGCATATGATATTACGCCGCTGCCAACCACATTTTTAATTAATCCTGAAGGCAAAGTAATCAAAGTCATAAAGGGGACGATGACAGAACGTAATGTCTATGAATATATGAATTTGATTAAACCAAAGGGGTCATAGAATGAAAGAGGTAAAGTGCGAGTGTGGACATATTAATCCAATCGGTACTGTTCTATGTGAATCATGCGGGAATCCCATTTCAGTAAAAGAGAAAAATTCATCAAAACTGCTTGATATGAGATATGACGGCAGTGCAAGACGCTCGCAAACATACAACAAAACGATTGTTGATAAAGTATGGAACTTTTTTTCTTCCGTAAAAGTGGGTGTGTGGCTCATTGTCATCACACTGTTAGCTTCTTCGCTAGGAACTATTTTTCCGCAGGAGCGGTTTATTCCGCCAGGTGCATCAGCTTCCACTTATTATGAGGAGCAATATGGGTCGTTTGGCAAGTTATATTACATCCTTGGATTCCATGATCTTTATAATTCTTGGTGGTTTTTAGCCCTTGTCGCATCTATCGGAATTTCCCTTGTGATTTGCAGCCTTGATCGAGTGATTCCACTTTATCGTGCACTCAAAAATCAAGGGGTTGTCAAAAAAGAAGGCTTTATGAGAAGGCAGCGTCTTTTCAGTGAAACAAATCAAACATTAGATCAACATACATATGAAGGCATCGTTAGTAAGATGAAACAAAAGCGTTACCGCGTAAGAGAAGAAGATGGACATATTTTAGCTGAAAAAGGCCGCTTTTCCCGCTGGGGACCTTACGTCAATCATATTGGATTAATTATATTTCTCATTGGATCCATGCTTCGGTTTGTCCCGGGAATGTACGTGGATGAAACATTATGGGTAAGAGAAGGCGAAACGGCACCAATCCCAGGGACGGGAGGCCAATACTTCTTAAAGAATAATGCGTTCTCAATTGACCGCTATGAATCTGAAAAAGAAAAAGAAGTCTTTGAAAATGCTATTGAAAAGGCTGGCGATGGTCAAGTCGTCAAAAGTTATAAAACCGATGCCGTTTTA
Organism: Bacillus sp. JUb11; assembly: GCF_024807925.1. Taxonomy (NCBI): domain Bacteria; kingdom Bacillati; phylum Bacillota; class Bacilli; order Caryophanales; family Bacillaceae; genus Bacillus; species Bacillus sp. JUb11. Next base: position 568,865 of record NZ_JANUEZ010000001.1, read on the forward strand.
TACAAACGTGAAGGGGAAGTTGTTTTTGGTGAAAAGCCAAAGCTGAAGCAGGTAACAGAACACGATATTAAAGTGAATGAACCGCTTAAGTTTGACAATTTCTCATTATATCAAGTGGATTTTAAACAAAATGAACTCGATCAAATGGTCTTTCAACTGATTCGAAAAGATACTGAGAAATCTTTCGGAACAGTGAAGATTAATCTGCTGGAGCCTAAGTCAGAATATGATCTTGGTAGCGGTTACAAAGTCAAGGTGATGAGTTATTTGCCTGATTTTTATTTTGACGAAGATGGCACACCTAGTACGAAAACGAGGAATCCGAATAATCCTGCGTTCGTATTTGAAATGATCTCTCCTGAAAAACCAAAAGGTGAAAAAAGTTTTGTCGCGATTCAAGAGACAGTAGAGGGTTCTGATAACAATCTTTATAAAATGAAATTTGACCGGGTTGAAACAAAAAACGTGACAGGTTTAACGGTTCGAAAAGACTTAACACTCTGGGTACTTATTGTTGGCGGAATGATCTTTATGATTGGTGTCGTACAAGGGATGTACTGGCAGCATAGAAGAATCTGGCTGTCGGCAAAGGGTGGAAAAGTGTTTGTGGCAGGACATACAAACAAAAACTGGTTCGGCTTAAAGTCTGATCTCAAGGTGTTACTGCATGGCAGTGGCATCAAACAGCCAGTGGATCAAAAAGAACTGCCTGATACAACAAGTATCAGCAAAAGCAAGGGGGAAGGATTAGATGGCGGCAGTCAGTGAAAACCTGTTATTTGCAGCTTTTCTATTGTATTTAGCGGCAGTTCCTTTTTTTGGAGGGGCCATTAAAGGAAAAAAGAAAGAAGAGGGTCCGCGCAAAAACAAGGCGGCACTTATCGGCATAACGCTCACCATCATCGGTTTTTTGAGTCAATTTGGCTATTTTATTTCAAGGTGGATCGCGTCTGGTCACGCACCAGTCAGTAATCTGTTTGAATTCACCACAGCCTTTGGCATGATGCTGGTGCTCGCATTTATTATTTTATATTTTGTCTATCAAGTGTCTGTGCTAGGTTTATTCACACTTCCAATCGCTTTATTAATCATTGCTTATGCAAGCATGTTTCCATCGGATATTTCACCGTTGATTCCTTCGCTTCAAAGTAATTGGCTATATATTCACGTCACGACAGCAGCGCTTGGTCAAGCCATTTTGGCGATCAGTTTTGTGGCAGGTGTGATTTTTCTTTTGAAGCATGTCGATCAAACAAAACCGGGGAAGAAAACCTTTGGCTTAGAGCTGGTCATGTTTATGATTGTGGTCACCCTTGCATTTATCGCTGTCACGTCCATTTTTAGAATGACAGGGTATGAAGCGAAATTTAATTGGGTAGATAAAAATAAAGAAGAGAGCGTCATGGTCTATGAGCTTCCTGCCTTAGTAGGACCTCATAAAGGAGAACTTATCACAAAAGATCGTTTAGAGCCTGCGGTTGATCTGCCGCCTGTTTTTTCAGGTAGAAAGGTGAATACAGTGCTGTGGTCATTTGGCGTTGGGCTGATTATTTATGGACTGCTAAGATTGATCATTCGCAAACGACTAAGTGCGCTGCTTCAGCCGCTCGTAAGACAGGTGAATCTCGATTTAGTCGATGAAATTGGGTACAGGGCTGTTTCCATAGGATTCCCTGTATTTGCGTTAGGCGGTCTTATTTTTGCGATGATCTGGGCACAAATTGCATGGACGAGATTCTGGGGATGGGACCCGAAGGAAGTATGGGCTTTAATTACATTTTTATTTTACGCCGCCTATCTCCACCTTCGGTTATCACGAGGCTGGCATGGTGAAAAGTCCGCTTGGCTTGCTGTAATCGGATTTGCGATCATTATGTTTAACCTCATCTTTGTCAACCTAGTGATTGCGGGGCTTCATTCTTACGCGTAATCGCATGAAAAAGGCCAACTTTTATGATTCGATTCGGCTTTTTGTTAAAATGTATGTAACAACGGAGAAAGCAGGAGGATTGTCTAATGGAACACACAACTCAAACGAAAATATTAGTCGTCGATGATGAGGCAAGAATTCGTCGCCTTTTAAAAATGTATTTAGAACGGGAAAATTATGAAATTGATGAAGCGGAAAATGGGGATGAAGCCATTCAAAAAGGACTTCAAACCGATTATGACCTCATTTTGCTTGATTTAATGATGCCTGGGACAGATGGGATTGAAGTGTGTAATCAAATCCGAGATAAAAAAGCCACACCAATTATTATGCTGACAGCAAAAGGTGAGGAAGCTAACCGTGTGCAAGGCTTTGAGGCAGGAACGGATGATTATATCGTCAAACCTTTCAGCCCGCGTGAAGTGGTTCTTCGTGTGAAAGCACTGCTAAGAAGATCGTCTCAAACGTCATACCTTAATACTGGAACAACCACAAAAGATGTTCTCGTGTTTTCTCATCTATCTATTGATCATGATGCACACCGGGTCACAGCAGATGGAAAAGAAGTCAGCCTCACGCCGAAAGAATACGAACTTTTGTACTTCTTGGCAAAAACGCCGGATAAGGTCTATGACAGGGAAAAGCTTCTCAAAGAAGTGTGGCAGTATGAATTCTTTGGGGATCTGAGAACAGTGGATACTCACGTCAAAAGGCTTCGCGAAAAACTAAATAAAGTGTCACCAGAAGCAGCGAAAAAAATCGTGACAGTATGGGGTGTCGGGTACAAATTTGAGGTCGGCGCTGAATGAAGCTGTGGAAAAGTGTCGTAGGAAAGCTATGGTTAACCATTCTTTTCCTCGTGCTCATTGTTTTATCGATTTTAACTGTGCTTCTTTTAGAGTTCATTGAGAATTACCATGTGGAAGAAGCAAAGTCTGATTTAACACAAATGGCCAACAAAGTAGCAGTCATTTTAGAAAGCCATGAGGATCAATCGCTTGCAAGATCGATTACATCAGAACTAGCTGATAAATTGACAAGTATCGCGATTGTTCAAGAGGATGGACTAGAATGGTATTCGTCTGAAAAAGGCGGGAAGCTTCCTGCGATCACAAAAGAACAAATTGAAGCAGACAAAGATTTGAACAGGGCACTGACAGAACGAAAAAAAATCAGTAAACGAGCTGAATCTGATACAGGCAATCAGAAGGATGAGCGCATTGTAGTAGGTGTTCCTTACGAGGCGAACGGAAAGAAAGGGATGGTCTTTCTTTCTCAATCCCTCCTCGCAGTAGAGCAGACAACAAAACATACGACGCGTTATATCTTCCTCGCAGCCGGAATTGCGATTGTGCTCACCACGATTTTCGCTTTCTTCTTATCCACTCGTGTCACCTATCCTCTCAGAAAGATGAGAGAGGGAGCACAAGATTTGGCGAAAGGGAAATTTGATACAAAGATTCCTATTTTAACGCAAGACGAAATTGGGGAACTGGCGATCGCCTTTAATCAAATGGGTAAGCAGCTTAAATTTCATATAACCGCTTTAAATCAAGAAAAAGAACATTTGTCCAACATTCTCAGCAGTATGGCAGACGGTGTCATCACGATCAATATTGATGGAACGATCCTCATGACAAACCCTCCTGCAGAAAGATTTTTGCAGGCTTGGTATTACGAGCAAAATATGAAGATCAAAGATGGGGATGAACTGCCGCCAGAAGCACGTGAGTTGTTTCATACTGCCGTCAGTACGGAAAAAGAGCAAATGATCGAAGTCACGCTGCAAGGGCGTACTTGGGTTCTTCTCATGTCTCCGCTTTATAACCAGCAAGATGTCAGAGGGGCGGTAGCGGTACTTCGCGATATGACAGAAGAGAGAAGACTGGATAAGCTAAGAAAAGACTTCATTGCAAATGTCAGTCATGAACTTCGTACACCTATTGCTATGCTTCAGGGCTATAGTGAAGCGATTGTCGATGACATTGCCGGATCAGAAGAGGAAAAGAAAGAGATTGCCCAAATTATCTATGATGAATCACTTCGAATGGGTCGTCTTGTGAATGATCTTCTCGATCTCGCACGTATGGAAGCTGGTCATATTACACTGAATCTTGAATCAACTGATACAGAAGAGCTGACTGAAAAAATCTACCGTAAATTCCTTGGAATTGCGAAAGAAAAACAAATCAACCTGACGTATGAAATTCAAGTAGAAGAACCGTATTTTGTATTTGATCCAGATAAAATAGAACAGGTTTTTACAAATCTCATCGATAATGCCATTCGTCATACACCAGAAGGCGGAGAAGTTCACTTCTCAGTTCAATCGGTGGAAAATGGGCTCAAGATGGATGTGAAAGATTCGGGAAGCGGCATTCCTGAAGAGGATCTCCCGTTTATTTTTGAACGGTTTTATAAAGCAGATAAAGCAAGAACAAGAGGACGTTCCGGTACGGGGCTGGGCCTTGCGATTGTGAAGAACATCGTAGAAGCGCATCAAGGCTCCATTCATGCACATAGTAAAGCTGGAACAGGTACTCACTTCACTTTCTATATTCCGAAAAAAAAGCAGGAACTCGTCTAATCTTGACGAAGAATCTTGTTACATGAGAAACACTTCTTTTCGAAAGAAAATGAAGTGTTTTTTCTATTTTCATATTTTTAAGGAGAAGTTAAACTAAAAGCCCTTTCCAAATTGTCGATCTTGTAATATATTTGTCATAAAGTTGTAATGTAACGTTTTGTGAGAGTCACTCGACAAAAATAAGTGAACGGAGGGGTTTCCAATGCATGAAACCTTTCAAAAAATATATGATTCGTACCATCAAGATTTGTACCAATTTTTATTTTATATGGTAAAAGATAAAAATCAGGCAGAGGATCTCGTGCAGGAGGTTTACATTCGGGTACTTCACTCATATAAAACTTTTGAAGGAAGAAGCAGCGAGAAAACATGGCTGTTTTCAATTGCAAGGCATGTGGCAATTGACTGGTTTCGCAAACAGCAAACCATCAGACAACGGGTGCTCGGCACGTTTGATTGGGATAAACAGGATGTAAAAGATCCAGACCTGCTCCCAGATGAATTGGCTGTACAGGATGAAAATATCAAAGAAATTTATGCCGCACTTGATCATTGCACCATTGATCAACGAGCCGTCATCATTTTAAGGTTTATCCAAGGCTACTCAATCATGGAGACGGCCAAGGCGCTAAAGTTCTCGGAAAGCAAAGTCAAAACAACGCAGCACCGAGGCCTGAAAGTGCTCCGAAAACATATGGAGCTTTTGAAGGAGGAGCTAGTGAATGAAAACGAACAGGTCCAATTGGAGCGAAGAACGAATTAAAGTATTACTCAGTCAGCTTCCAAAGGTGGAGGACAACCGTTCATCTAAGCAGATTTACCAGCAAATGCTGATGGCAAGCGGGAAGAAAAAGAAAAGTGCCAGATGGATCGGTCCAGCGGTCGCAACCGTTGTGGTCTTATTTATGGCGTTTTTGATTTCTCCTCATTTATTTCAGCCGGCTGCTCAAGATATAAAGAAAGTGAAAATGGACTCGAGTGCTGAAAAAGGACAGGTGAATGCTACATTAGAGGCGGTAAAAAACACAAATGATCCTTCACATGTTGCTTACGCATCTGACAAAGAAAAGTATATGACGATTTCATACATAGATGAATCGACTTCTCAAGTTGTCCCAATCAGTATTCAAAAAGAAAATAAGCATGACGATGTGCAGGCGCTTCTTGATACATATGAAAAACTGGAGCTGCCTGAAATGACAAAACCTCTTCAAGCCTATATGGATATGGTGGATGTGAGTGAAAAAGGGGACACGCTGATTTTTCAGCTGAAAAATGATTTGTCTCTTGATACATTAAAAGAAGCCAATCGTTTTAAAGACATGGTCAAAGAAACGTTAAAATGGAGCCAATATAAACAAGTACAGGTCAAGTCTGTCAATGGCTCGCACCTTCAATTAGGGACGAATGGCCGTCTTGGTACCATTTCAATTAATAAACAAACAAAGCACGCTTACTACGTTTTAGAAAATAAGAGCGGGACATTTTTGGTGCCGTCAAAAGATGATTACCCTTCTTATAAAGATGCGGTAGAGGCGATGAAGCGGGCGAATGATGCAGGACTCGATCCACTCATTAAAGAAGAGCCTATTCAAAAGGTGACATCAAAAGGAAAACATGCAACCATCACGTTTGGAGCATCAGCACAATTAACGGACTCAATTGATCATATTTTACTTATTGAAGGACTGCTGCTCACAGCGAAAGATTTCGGTTTTACAGATGTCACGATACAAAATGCAGGAACAGATCAAGTAGGCCCATATGAATTAAAAGAACCGCTAGAGGTACCGGCACTGCCAAACCCAGTTGTTATCAAAGAACGCTAAAGGACGCAACTTATTGCGTTCTTTTTTCATGTATAGAAAAGGGCTTCCTTGAGGTATACTATGCTGTCATGAAAAGAACTTCAAAGAAGGGAAGTCACTGATGAAAAGGTATTGCTACATATGTGCTAGCTGTTTCTTGTTCTTGACCTTATCACCGTTTGCCCGTGCAGAGAAAACAACCGAGTGGGTGGAACCAATCAGAGGTGAAGTCACTGATTTGTTTGGGACAAGAGGGGGTTCGCATAAGGGGTTAGACATTGCTGCACCGGAAGGAGAATCCATTTTGGCTGCTAGCGAAGGTGTGGTCACTCGTTCCTATGTATCTGCTACATATGGTGAAGTTGTATTTATTCGGCATCCAAATGGATATGAAACCGTCTATGCGCATTTAAATGCGCGTTTTGTGAAGAATGGTGACCATGTACAAACAGGGCAGCCGATCGGCATCATAGGCAACACAGGCGCTTCTAGGGGCACTCATTTGCATTTTGAGGTGCACAGGGGTCATTGGTCAGTTAGTAAAGAAGATGCAGTAGATCCGCTCACAATCATTGCAAGAGATCGTTTCCAAGAGCCAGCCCTTCATGTAGATGGCTATGAGAAACATACATATGTCATACAACAAGGGGACACGCTCTGGTCCATTGCTAAAGCACATCAAATGACCGTTGATCAATTGAAGAAAATCAATGCACTGACAACGCATCTCATACGTACGGGTGAACGTTTAATCGTTTCAACAAAATAAACCTCATGCTTTTGCATGAGGTTTACCATTTTTTATAGGTCAATCAGACGTACAGAAAGAATATCGCTTACTTCAGTTAACGTTTGGACAATTTCATCTTCAAGGTGCTTGTCAAAAGATAGCATCATGATGGCTTCGCCGCCTTTTTCTTTACGGCCTACTTGCATTGTCGCAATGTTCACATCGTGGTCGCCTAAAATCTTTCCAACTTGACCGATCACACCAGGTGCGTCAGTATGCTGAATATAGACAAGGTGCCCATCTGGGTAAAAGTCAATATTGAAACCATTAATAGAAACGACACGTTCACCTAGATGCGGGATATACGTTGCTTTTAATGTAAAGGTGGAAAGGTCACCTTTGACTTCAATGGAAATGCTGTTCTCATAGCCAGATTCGCTTGAAGAAATTTTCTCGCTAAAGCTAATGCCGCGTTCTTTTGCCACCATACCTGCATTGACTTCATTTACAGTCGAATCGACGCGCTCTTTCAAAAAGCCAGAAAGCAGACTTTTAGTAATAAATGATGTTTCGAGTTTTGCGATAGATCCTTCATATGAAATGCTGACTTCTTTTACAGGTTCTCTCATCGATTGAGAAACAAGACGTCCAAGTTTTCCCGCAAATTGATGATAAGGCTGGATTTTTTTGAACTCGTCTTTTGTCATCGCTGGTAGATTAATAGATGACATGACCGGGAGTCCTTTTGCAAATTGAAGAACTTCTTCAGAGACTTGTGCCGCCACATTTAATTGTGCTTCTTTTGTAGATGCACCAAGATGCGGAGTGGCAATGACGTTTGGATGATCCACAAGTGGATTATCAGTAGGTGGTTCTACTTCAAATACATCGAGTGCAGCCCCTGCGACATGACCATTTTCAAGTGCTTCAAGAAGGTCTCGTTCGTCAATGATGCCGCCGCGTGCACAGTTCACTAGACGAACACCTTTTTTCGTTTTTGCGATTGTTTCTTTATTGAGAAGTCCTCTAGTTTCTTTTGTTAAAGGTGTATGTACCGTAATAATATCTGATACTTCAAGCACTTCATCAAGTGATTTTGCATTGACACCAATTTTTTCGGCACGTTCTTTTGTGAGGAAAGGGTCAAATACGTTGACCGTCATGCCAAATGCTCTTGCACGCTGGGCGATTTCACTTCCAATTCTGCCTAAGCCAACAATCCCAAGAGATTTTCCGTAAAGCTCAGCACCAACATATGCGCCTCTGTTCCATTCTTTTGATTTCACAGAAATATTGGCTTGAGGAATATGACGCATGAGAGATGAGATCATCGCAAACGTATGCTCTGCCGTTGAAATCGTATTCCCATTTGGCGCATTGATGACAATCACACCGTGTTTTGTCGCTTCATCAATGTCAATGTTGTCGACTCCCACACCGGCACGGCCAACAATTTTTAATGAAGTCATTTTTTCATAAAGTTCTTTTGTCACTTTTGTGGCACTTCTGACAAGTAAGGCATCAAACGTGTGTAATTCATCTTCTGCTTCTGTTACATTTTTTTGAACAATTTCAACAAAATCTGATTCTAATAGTGGTAAAAGACCATCATTGCTCATCTTATCTGAGACTAATACTCGAAACATCGTAAGATTTCCTCCTAAAATAAACGTCATAAATATCTGATAATTTACCATATTCCTTTTCACTGTGTCAATCAAATTAAAGCAGTAAAGCGAAAAAGAAAACACGAACATTTTTTAGTGTCTTGATCGAGAATGGACACCTTTAAACAAAAGATAACCAATTTTAACGCATTTGTCATTATAAATTTTAGGTTTTTTACGATTTCTTAAAACTGATGAATTTGCTCAGGATTTTTATCTGTACAAATGCTCATATATCATATATAATGATGTCGAATTGAATAATGATCAATCTTCGGGGCAGGGTGTAATTCCCTACCGGCGGTGATGAGGCATAGTCTCTAAGCCCGCGAGCCTTTTTTGGCAGGATTCGGTGTGATTCCGAAGCCGACAGTATAGTCTGGATGGGAGAAGATGGAGGTTCGTAAACGTTGAAAACATGTCTGTTTATACGTTTATTTGTGTAGCCTAAATTTCCCGCTCCTGTGTATGTATTCAGAGCGGTTTTTTTGTGGCTAAAATTGAACAATCCTCTTTTCGAAAGATTTGATCGAAAAGGAGAGAGAATATTGAATCAAAGTAAAGTAAAACGTTTAGTTGTCATCAGCATGCTTAGCAGTATCGCATTTGTATTAATGTTATTGAATTTCCCTTTCCCTGGGCTTCCTGGGTATTTAAAAATTGATTTTAGTGACATTCCTGCGATTATTGCGATTTTAATTTATGGGCCAGGTGCTGGGATTGCTGTTGAAGCTTTAAAGAATCTATTGCACTACCTCATTCATGGTAGCATGTCCGGTGTTCCTGTGGATCAAGTAGCGAATTTTACAGCAGGTGTACTATTCATCTTACCGGTGGCTTTTATTTTTAAAAAGATTAAATCAGCAAGAGGGTTAGCGTGGTCCATGATTCTCGGAACATTACTCATGACAGTCATGATGAGCATCTTAAACTATTTCTTGTTCCTTCCTGCTTATACATGGTTTTTGAATGCACCCGTCCTGTCAGATCATGTGCTAAAGGCAACCATTACAGCAGGGATCTTGCCTTTTAACCTGATTAAAGGAATCATCATCACCATCGTCTTTAGTTTCATTTTTGTCAAAATGCGTCCATGGTTTGAAAATAAACGCCGACTTCAAAATAGTTAATATAAAAAAAAGCCCCTTTTAAAGGGGCTCAGATTGTAGAGAAACTCATGTTTTTCTACAATCTTTTTTATTTTCATCGTAATGATGATGGATGAGATTGAATGAAAAAGGCCTCCCACACA